>JACZJC010000022.1 GCA_014860745.1 Anaerolineales bacterium | reverse complement strand
ACCCTGACCCTCCCTAAAATCGGATTCGGCACCTGGAAGATCGGAGGCGGCTCTTCCGCCAACCCGAAAACTGATTCTGCTTCGATGACAGCTCTCCACACCGCATTGGAAATCGGCTACACCCACTTCGATACGGCCGAGATGTATGCGAATGGTCACGCGGAGGAATTGCTTGGGCAAGCAGTCCACAGGTCAAAGGTCAAGAGAGAGGCGCTCTTCATCACAAGTAAAGTTACGCCGTCGCATCTTCATTTTGATGATGTTCTTCGTTCGTGTGAAAACAGCCTGCGCCGCCTGCAAATGGAATATCTGGACCTGTACCTCATCCACTGGCCTTCTGCGGGAATGAAGCTCGAAGATACATTTCGCGCTTTGAACAAACTGGTGCGCGATGGAAAGGTAAAACATCTCGGCGTGAGCAACTTCAATTTGAAGCTTCTCAAGGAATCGCAAAAACTCTCCCAAACGCCCATCGTCACAAACCAGGTCCCGTATAGTTTATCCGACCGTTCGTATGTCAAAAACGGGATGCTGGAGTACTGCCAGAAAAACGATATTTTTTTCACCGCCTACTCCCCCGTGGACGAAGGCAACCTGCGCTCGAACAAAAAACTGGAAGAAATAGCCAAGGCGCATCACGCCAACATTTATCAGATCACGCTGGCGTGGGTCATCTCCCAACCGCGCATCATCACCATCCCCATGTCGGCCAACCCGATTCACATCCGCGAAAATTTCGAGGCGGCGAAGATCGAATTGGCAGCGGACGAAATCGATCAACTGACGAACGAAAGATGAAATTTCAAACCACCCCTGAAATCGAGATCATCGAAGAAATCGAATCGGAACTCGAACCGCTTTATCGTGTCATCATCCTCAACGACGATGTCACACCGATGGATTTTGTGGTGGAGATTCTCAAAGTGATCTTTTTTCTCGCCAACGAGCGGGCCGCCGAGATCATGCTCATGGCGCACATCAAAGGCTCGGCTTATGTGCAAAGCCTGCCAAAACCCGAAGCGGAAAGACGGATTCAAAAAGCGCACGCCGAGACGGCTGCCCAAGGATTTCCTCTTCGTTTCACCTTGGAATCTGAATGACTTCGAACTTCGAAGCCCTCACACAGATTAATCTCGATGACCTGGTTGAATCCTTTGGCTGGCAGAATTATCCGCTGCCCGCGCGTCTGCTGCGACTCTTTTTTCGCAACCCTGCACAAACGTTTGCCCGCCACATGGTGGAATATGACGAAGTGGTCGGCTCGCATGGACTTGCGGAAGGCGGATGGAATCTGCTGCGGCGCTATGTGAAGGAGCTTCGCATCATCGGCGCGGACCGTGTGCCTGATTCCGCGTTTCTGGCATTATCCAACCACCCCGGCATGACCGACACCGTTGCGCTCTTTGCAGCCTTGAAACGCAAAGACCTGCACATCATCGCCCTCGACCGTCCATTTCTAAATACCCTTCCCAACACAACAAAACGATTATTTTATGTCTACGACGACCCTGCAAAAAGGATGACCCTCGTGCGCCAGGTCAGTTCACAATTGAAGAATGGCGGCACAGCATTGACCTTCCCTGCAGGTCACATCGAACCCGACCCCGACGTTTACCCGGGAGCCATCGAAGCATTAAACGAATGGACCGACAGCGTGGGAGTCTTCGTCCGCATGGCTCCGAATGCAGCGATCCTGCCGGTGCTGGTGCGGAGTGTGGTTGCGGCTAAATATGCAAACCATTGGATTTTGAAAATAAAAAAGACGAGGGAAGAAAAAGAAAAACTGGCCGCTGCCCTGCAGCTGCTCGGCATGATCCTATTCAACGAAAAACCCGTCACCGTGACGGTGCAGATCGGCAGGCCGATTTATATAAAGGATTTGGGAACGAATGATACGAATGTAATTCACCGGGCTGTGCTGGCAGAGATGAAAACGTTGATCGAAAATCCGCCTGACAAAACGTAATACCGACTTCAGTCGGTTGGGTTGGGCAAATAACAAACAAGCGGATTAGGAAATATTTTGCTACAAGTATTAAGATAAAGAATGCACAGAGAAATCTCTGCGCATTCTTTGGTTAAATCTTTTGCTATCCATACCGACTGAAGCCGGACCTACAAAAATCAATCCGCAGTTGCACCAGCGAGCATGGGCTCGTCGCCGTTGTATTTCATCATGTGCGGCCACTTCCAAATAATCAAGAGCGTGCCGAGGATACAGCCAATCCCCCCGCTGATCACAGCAAAGGGCGCGCCAAATAATTGCGCCACGGTGCCCGCTTCGATCTCACCCAGCTGAGGCCCGCCCTGAAAAAAAATCTGGTTGATGCTCGTCATTCGTCCGCGGATCTGATCGGGGGTTTGTAACTGACGGATCGTGTTGCGGATGATGGTGCTGACCCCATCCGCAGCGCCGGTGGTGGCGATGGCCAGCCAGGCGACAACAAAGGATCTCGTCGCGCCGAATAGGACGGTTGCCAGACCAAAGACAAGCACCGCTCCCAAGAATAACGGTCCCTGCCTGCGAAGTTCCTTCACCTGGGAAATGACCAGCGCAGCCAGCACCGCCCCCACCGCCGGGCCAGCAGACAAATATCCATATTCAACCACCCCCACTTTCAATATGTCCGTTGCGATGATGGGCATGAGCGTATTCGCGGAGGCAAAGAAAGTGGCCACAAAATCCAGCATCATGGACGAAAGAATAATGGGCTTGCCAAGAATGAATCTCACTCCTTCCCGAATGGAGTCCAGGCTTACGCCCGCCGACCTCTCCGAGAACGATTGGGGGACATTGCCGATCATGATCAAGGCCACGATCACTGCGGCAAAGGAAATTGCATTTAAGAAATAAACAGCCGACTGCCCCGCCAGCGCAATCACTACACCGCTTAGGGCTGGGCCAAGCACCGAACCAACCTGAAATGAGGTGAACGTCATGCTGAAGGCATTGGGCAAATCCTTTTTTGGCAGCAGGTTGGGCACCAATGCCTGGCGCGAGGGACCATCAAACGCAACCGCAATCGCCTGCAAGGCGGTGATGAAGTAAATGTGCCAGATGGTGACATTTCCATATTGGGTGAGCAGGCCAAGGGCTAGGGCAAGAAGCGCGGCAAAACTCTGAGTCACGAACATGACTTTGCGCCTGTCCATCGAATCCGCCAGCGCACCGCCGATCAACGAAAAGATGATGACGGGCAATATCCGCGCCACACCAATGCCCCCGAGCGCAATGGGATTGTCGTTCAATTGGTTGATGTGCCAAAATAAAGCCCAGATCTGCATCTGGGTGCCTGTGATGGAGATGAGTTGTCCGAGCCAGAGATAGAAAAATTTTTTATGTTTGAGGGATGGTGGAATATGTAAACCCATTTATGTTCCTTACAATAAGAGTAGGGTGCGTCGCACCAGACGGGTGGAATTTTCCTAACCACAAGCAGAATCGAATCGGGAGTTGATTCTAATTAAGTGAGGTGCGTCGCACTCGCGTAATGATAATTACGTGCCCCAATCGCGGAGATATAGAAAGTCATAACCAACCGTGCGATTGCTGATCTTCGCGATCGGCGGCTGCATGCGTTTGAATTGATTTCTTCGAATGCGCGCGGTGACGGTGTTCACGAATTTTTCATCGAAGCCCGCTTCCACTGCCTCCTGTGGACTGTAACGCTGGTCAACCAGAAGGTAAAGAAGCTTATCCACATCGTCGTATGTGAAACCCAATTCCTTTTCATCCGTCTGGTTCTCCCACAGATCCGCTGACGGGGGCTTATCGATGATCGGCGCAGGGATGTTCATCGCGCGCGAAAGCTGGCGGACCTGCGTTTTGTAAAGATCGCCGATTGGATTTATCGCGCTGGCCGAGTCGCCATACATCGTGCTATACCCAAGCAAAATTTCCGTTTTGTTGCTTGTGCCGACAGGCAGGGCTTTGAATACTTCCGATTGGTCATACAGCACGATCATCCGTGCCCGCGCCATGATATTGCCCTTGCGAACATTGGAAATCTTCGGGTCACGTTCGATCAATGGATCGACCATTGCGGTAATGTCAATCGTCTCACTCCTGACCTTGAACTGGTCGATGACCAATTGGGCATGTTCCAGCGAATCAGGTGAGGATGTACGATAAGGCAGTCGCAATGCAACAACATTTTCAGAACCGAGCGCTTCCACCGCCAGTGCGCAGGAAAGGGCTGAGTCAAGACCGCCCGAGAGATTAATAATGGCATGAGACATCCCCACACGCGTAATTTCAGATTTGATGAAGCCCGTCAGGATGTTGCGGGCCAGGTCGGTGTTGATGGAGAGATTTAAATCAACCACGGGAAAGGATCCTCTCAAGTTCTTTCTGCACAAGGTTCGTCCGTTCATCGCGCAGAAGCGGCAAACGGGCGCGTGTGCGGCGGAGCTGATTCAAATCCAGTTGGGCGTAGGTGATGGCTTCCTCGTTGTAAGGTCCTTGTGCCAGCTCTTCCCCGTTCGGGTCGAAGACTGTTGCCCCACCCCAAAAGTGGAGTCCATCTTCATAGCCGACGCGGTTGGCGTGCGCTACAAACATGGTGAACATGCTGGCATACGCCTTGTTGACCCGCTCCACCCAGCGGGCGGATTCTAATTTTTCCTTGTCGTTCAATCCGCGCCCAGGAGATGCAGAGGAGAAGAGCATAATGTCTGCGCCATCGAGCCAGAGCAGGTATGGGGGCGAGGCGTGCCAGAAGTCTTCGCAGATGAGAATGCCTACGCGCCCGAATCGCGTGTCAAACGCGCGGACGGAGTCACCCCATGCGAAGAAGCGGCCTTCATCGAAAAGTCCATAGGTAGGCAGATACACTTTATGATGAACATGGATTACTTTTCCACCCGAAAGGTAGGCAGAGGCAATGTAAAAGCGGTGGCGGGAGTCCTCGTCAACAAAGCCAACGACCAGGTCCAGATCGTGAGACGCTTTGAACAAATGTTTGAAGATCGGGTCGTCTTCTGTCGGTTTGTGAGCGACCGAGGCAACCAGGTCTTGCAATACATATCCAGTTAATGAAAGTTCGGGAAATACCAATAAATCGGATTTTTCAGACCTGGCCTGTTTGATGTAATCGAGATGTTTGGCAAGGTTCGCTTCGACATCACCAAGTTTTGTGTTGATCTGCGCGAGGGCAAGCTTGAGTTTCATCTTGCGAATCTTACCACTAAAACTTTGGCTCCCAGGGATTCAATCAATCATATACCGCGCTCTGAAAGTTTTGTCCGCAACCCAATAGGGTGCTCCCAGTGCAGAGCCCTTTGCACCGAGAAGTAACCATGCGCCCGCAGGAGCTTCGACGGGCTGAGTGTGTTCCACCCCCTGGATCATTTGGGGTTGGTCCATTCTCTTTGCCCAAACACCCACAACGCTTGTATAGGGCCTGCAGCCCAATGACATCAAATGCTTTTGGCCGGGTTTTGGTTTCCAGGCCGGGTCATCCCATTTGGTGTACATGTCGGCAAAATGATCAGGAGCGACCGGCCAATGGGAGTAGTCGTACAACGATTTCCTCTTCCACCAGCCCGCAGAAAAACAAATCATGTATCCAGCCGTCGCCACGAGGGTTTTGCTTTCATGGGGGGATAAGGAGAGGCGCTTCTTCAGGCGGAAGCTCCCGCGCCAATACAATGTACTTCCTGCGCTGATAGTATTTGAATCCGCTCTGGGCTCGAAGGTCAATTCTCCTCGGCTTTTCCAAACAACTTCTGCTTGTCAAAAAACGGTTTGAGGATCAGATAACTTCCCAAAACGATGAGAAACACTGCGCCATCAATGCCTTTCATGCCGCCAAGTTCCAAACCACCGCCGACAACTGAGAGAATACCAAGAAAGGTGGTGAATCCGCTCATGCGGATGCCGTTAAAATATCGCGCCGCGTTCAGCCCTAGCAGGATCGCACCCACCCCCAGCGACCACACACCGCCCTTGACGATGGTATCGGGCACAAAAAAGAATCCGCCAAGCATGATGAGAAAAAAGCCCCAGGCGACGGTTTCCATGTTCTTGTTCAATGCCGCCTTCTGCGGGTCGATCACGCGAGTTTCTTTCTGTTTTTCATCCCCTGTGGGTGAAGTTGAAGTATTCATTTTCATTCTCCTTTCTCTTTCCAAGGACGGGTAAACATCAACAAAAAAAGCGCACCCTGAAGATATCAGGGAACGCCTGTTAATTTAACTTCGAACCTTCACGAACAGGAAGGATAGTGTGCCGGTTTGTTGAAGGGACTTACAAGAAAGAAGAAGAGCAACCATGTTCAGTTACGGAAGAATTTTATTCTTCAAATTCATTGTAGCACTTTCAAACTGGATTTCAAGCGGGGTCAAACCCCGGGGAATAAAAAAGCCCCCTGAGTATTCTTTCTCAAAGGTCTTTCAGCGGAGAGGGAGGGATTTGAATATCATCCCCTCAATGGGGGCCAGCGGTGGAAATCAAAAGCCCAACCATTTCGGTCAGGCTTTTCAGCGGAGAGGGAGGGATTCGAACCCTCGGTGGACCGGAGCCCACAACAGTTTTCGAGACTGTCCCATTCAACCACTCTGGCACCTCCCCAAATATTGAAGCGGTCAAAATTATAACCGAAATATCTTATTACAAATCGACACTCTCGTGTAAATCAGGGTAATGTATCTGGCTTAAGTTTCGTTCATGCAGCAAGTCTTTCAACGTCATGGCCTGCTTCTCCTCGCCATGCACCAAAAAGATTTGTTTTACACTATCTTTTACGCCCATCGCATATTTGACCAGCAAATCCTGCCCCGCGTGGCCGGAAAGACCACCAATCGTGGCGATATCACATTTGCGTTTGTACACTTCACCAAAGATGTTCACCTGCGGCTCGCGGTCTGCCAGCCTGCGCCCCATTGTGTTGGGAGCCTGCCATGACACGATGCAGATCGTGTTCTTCGGATTTTCGATATTATTTTTTATGTGATGCACGATGCGCCCTGTTTCCGCCATGCCCGAAGCGGAGATGATAACCATCGGATCTGTGCGTTCATTCAGCGCCTTGGACTCGTCCACAGATCGGATATAGGTCAACATCTTGAAATCCAGCGCAGGATGACGCGCCTCTGCCACAAACTTGGCTGTTTCAGCATCGAAGCACTCAAGGTGACGTTTGAAGATATCCGTCGCATTCACCGCCAGCGGACTATCCACATAAACCGGCACACGCGGCACACCGTCCTGGAACATCATTTGGTTCAAGTGATAGACAAGCTCCTGCGTACGTCCAACAGCAAAAGCGGGCACGATCACCTTGCCGCCGCGTTCCACCGTACGTTTAACCACATCCCGAAACTCGGTAAACGCCAGTTCTGGGTTGCTATGTGATTTGTCGCCATACGTAGATTCCATGATCATATAATCCGCTGCGCTGGGTAATACCGGGTCCCGAAGCAATGGCAGTTTGTAGCGGCCAATATCGCCCGAAAACCACAGGCGGATCTTTTTCCCCTTCTCCTCGATCTCCAACGAAACACCCGCCGAGCCCAGGATATGCCCCGCCTCATAAAAACGCACGGTCACGCCGGGAATGGGTTCGAACGGCTCTTCATAATTCACGCCCTTGAACATGCCGGCGACTTCTTCCACATCCTGTTTCGTATACAAAGGCTCGATGGGAGGCTCGCCGCGTTGGGCACGCTTCTTGTTCACAAACTCCGCATCCGATTCCTGGATGTGGGCAGAATCGGAAATCATTAAACTCGCCAGATCCACCGTGGCATGGGTCGCAAAGATGTTTCCTTCGTACCCCTGCTTCACCAAATTAGGCAAATTCCCGGCATGGTCAATATGCGCATGGGAAAGAATCACCGCATCCACACCGCGCGGGCTGTAATGGAAATTCAAATTGCGCTCATAGGTATCCGCCCGCCTGCCCTGATACAAACCGCAGTCCAGCAGCAGCTTTGACCCATTCACTTCGATCAAATGCTGGCTGCCGGTCACGGTATGAGCCGCGCCATGGAAACTAATTCGCATGTTTTACTCCCAATACTTTCAGAATTTGCGGGCCGAACATATCCGCGCGCGAAGGCGTGTCCTTCATCAGGTCGCGCAATTCATCCAGTGATTTTGGCGGATTTTCAGATAACACCCCCAAATAGGGCTTGGGTAAAATAATATCCGACTCAACCTTCATCTCTAAACCGACATTCTTTCTCCACGCTTTTAATTTCTCCAGCCGACGAAGCACCGCATCATTCTTTCGTTCGGCCTGCTTCCGTTCAACGAGCGGGGATTCCGCTCCAAGCCGGATCGCACTTAAAAGCTGATCGCCCCAAAGTTTTATCTGCTTCTCGCTCAACCCGGCAGCGGAAAGGTCAACCCTCTGCTCCGGCGGATTCTTCGCCAATGCCACAAATACATCATCCATCACCACCTTGTACGGCGGACGGTTCAACTTTTCGGCTTCCTTATCGCGCCATTTGCACAGATGGGAAATGACCGTCAACTCGCGCAGCGACAGGTCTTTGCGCGCGGAAAAGCGCTCCCACGAAGCGCCGTTGCTTTTTTGTTTTTGTTCATCGGTGAGGCATGCGCGTGAAAAATCCTCCAGGGCAAATACCAGCCTTTCCTTTTCGCGCAATTCCTGTTCCAAAACATCCCGCAGGTCAAAAAGATAATGGGTATCCAGCCGCGCGTAATGGATCTGGTCCTTAGACAATGGCCGTGCCGCCCAATTTGCCTTTTGATGACGTTTATCGATGACAATGCCGAATTTATCACCAAGTAATCTGTCCAGCCCAACGGCGGGATATCCCAGCACCCGCGCCGCCTGCATCGTGTCGAATAAATTCGAAAAGGAAAAACCGAAATCACGCCGCAGGCAGATCAAGTCGTATTCGGCGGCATGAAATATTTTTTCGATCTTCGGGTTTGCAAAAATTGGGGCAAGCAAACTCAGATCTTTCAAGACCAGCGGGTCCACCAGGTAATCCGCCTTACGGGACGAAAATTGGAGTAAACAAACCTGTTCACGAAATGCGTGCAGGCTGTTGGATTCAGTATCCACTGCCACACGGGGTTGGGCGGCAAGATCCTGCGCCATATTAACTAATGATTGGATTGTATTCACCCAAATGGGCGGAGAGAGAAATTCAGACATATTTGTCGATTATAAACCCGAAGAACACAGGCTCAACCTTTCAGGCGCAGGATGGCAAGCAGGCGGTCATAGCCAATTTGGAGGAAGTATCCTATGGTCAAAGCAAGTATGGCGCCCGGGATAAGATGGAAATACACCCTCCCAATCCCTGCCTCCACACCGAAAGTCGAATCCAGGATATGCCAGATGGGGCGATGGTATAGGTAGGTAAAAAACGATGCTGTGGATAGAAAAGTCCAGACCTTCCAGCTCCCCGCACCCGTCCGAAAAATTGACAATAACAACAAATCCCAGCCGAGGATAAACAGGCCCGCGCAGACAATAAACAGCCCATGGCGCACATCATACCCGGAAGAAGCCACCCGCCAGAACACAAGCAGGACGATCAGCGCAATGACGGTCTTGTATAAAATATTCATTCCCAGCAGGAGATTCCGTTGACGTTCAAAGCGGAAGAAATATATCCCCGCCAGAAAAACAAAATAGTATTGAAAAAAACGCGGCTCGAACAGGCCGTTCGCCATATTTGCCGCATAGGCTGCTGCAAACAAAATCATGGACCAGATCAACAAACCGAGATCGGATTTTACCCAAAACAACAGCACGCCGAAAATAAGATAATAACCCACCAACACACTGATGTACCAAAGCGTGAGCAATTGCTTGATAAATACAGGCGACAGCAGCCATTGCAGGTTTAATACATACATCAAGGCGTCAAAACGCTTCAGAGAGAACCCGATCACAAACACAAACAATCCCAGCGCAAGCCAATAAGGGGGGAAGATCCGTATCACCTTGGACCAATAAAAGGAAACGATGGTTCCGCCTGCTTTTTGTCGGGAAAACTCTGCAAAGAAACCGGCCAAAAAGAAAAACGAACCCAGCAGGAAAACTGCCACGACATGAGCCAGGGGATCCACAGTGAAGCCGAACACGTTTGCATCAAACACTTCGCTGTGCAGGGCTAAAAGCAGCAGGATGGACAATCCCCGCAAGGCTTCGAACTCCTGCATCCTCTTTTTTTTCTCCATCATAGTTCCTTCTCCATTAACAATGCATCCTCGCCGTCGTTGTAATATTTCTTCCATAGGTCAATGGACACATACCCCTCTCTCTCGTACATGGAAATCGCGGCAAGGTTGGACGGCCGCACCGTCAGCCGTGATCGCGGCACACCAAGCTTTACCTCGCAGGCATGCAGCAGGGAGCGCCCAATACCGCGTCTCTGGTAGCGTGGATCCACTGCCAGGGTGGCAACCCAGCCCCACCCGTCGCGCGGACGCGGGTCCCCTGCGATGAAACCCACCATCCGGTCATTTTCCACTGCTTTGAGTCGAATCACATCTGGGAATGTCAACACAGCGATGAGGTCGAATAAGGGCCAGGCATCCTTTGCGAAGGATTCATTTTCCAATTTACGCAGCGCGTTCAGGTCGAGGATGGATGCTTTGACGATTTCCATAAAAAATAAGGTCTCCCGTTTGGGAGACCTTATTGTATTACAAATTACTTTATTTCTTGTCTTTGCCGAGGAAGTTATCCAACATGCTGGTGAATTCCATCGGGAAGATGAACTTGGTGGATGGGCTCGTACCGATAGACTTGAGCGTTTCGAAATACTGCAGGGTCATCGTCTTTTGGTCGATAGTCTTGGCGGCGTTGAAGATGGCTTCCAAAGCGACGGCAAAACCTTCAGCGCGTAACGCCTGCGCTTGCTTTTCGCCTTCAGCGCGCAGAATGTTGGACTCGCGCTCACCTTGAGCCTGCAGAATGGCGGCCTGCTTTGTGCCTTCTGCACGGTTCTTTGCAGCTTCCTGATCACCCATCGATTCGGTCACCAGCGCGCGGCGGACACGTTCCGCCGTCATCTGGCGGTTCATTGCATCCTGAACATCACGCGGGGGAACGATCTCGCGGATCTCGACGTTGGTAACTTTCACACCCCAGCGCCCTGTCACTTCATCGAGGCGGGTGCGGAGCATGGTATTGATGTGTTCACGTTGGGATAGCACATCGTCCAGCATGATGCCGCCGATCACGGCGCGCAATGTGGTTGCCGCAATACCCGCAGCGGCTGCTTCAAAATTGCTCACCTGCAAAACCGATTCAGAAGGGTCCAATACTTTAAAGTACCACAGAAAATCGATTGAGATCGGCGCATTGTCCTTGGTAATTGAAGTTTGCTGGGGAATTTCTCGCACTTGTTCGCGCAAGTCCGCTTTTACAGCGCGGTCGATGACAGGAATGAGCAGAACGACTCCTGGTCCTTTTGCCCCCACACAACGACCAAGCCGGAATACAACCAGGCGCTGGTATTCAGGCACAATTCGGATGGCATTGGCAAGAAAGATAAAGCCGATGACCAGCACCGCACCAACGAAACAAAAAACAGTGCCGCCAGTTGCTAAAAAATCCATGTTATTTCTCCTTTTTTAGGTTGTTATTTGAATGGGCATCTTTTTCAACAACGAGGATAAAACCCTCGCGACGAACCACACGAATTGGGCTGCCAGCAGGAATGACTTTGTCACTTCTGGCAGACCACATCTCCCCCGCAACGAACACGCTTCCTTCTTCGTGGATCCTTGATCTTGCTTCGCCAGATAAGTCAGTCAATGCGTCAAGGTCGTGCACAGGTCTTACGCCTGCGGCTTGCACGGTTTTTCGTACCACGATCCACAAAAAGGCGGATAAAAGTCCCGAAGTTGCCAATGCAACGAAGGGATTGACAGCGGGTTTCCATCCATCCACTGCAAACAAAAACACCGAACCGATCACCAGGAAAAAAATGGAAACGCCGAGATATATTTCACGTTTTGGCTTTTGAACGGCATAAATAAATGGAGCAATGCTCAAAACAAGGAGAATCAGCGCCCACCAATTAAAGGACAGGTTATAAACTGCATATCCCGCCAATAGCAGGCAGAAAAAAGCCCCAACTTCAAACACCCCTGTGCCGGGCGTAACAATTGCCATCAGGCCCAGTAAAACGCCGCCTAACAGGATCAAATACGCAATGTTTGGATCGAGTAAAAAGTCCATTCTTCCTCCATTTGATTATACAACAAGAAACCACAGCTTAATCAAGTATACGAGCGAAGCGATCAAAAAGTCGTTTTCTTGAAACCTGGGGGCAGGTTGTATAATAATCGGGCGAAACCAACGAATTGGAGACATTGTGAAATTTCAAAAAATCTGCGTGATCGGTCTGGGCTACATTGGACTGCCGACAGCATCCACTTTTGCCAACCACGGCGTCAACGTGACCGGGGTGGATATCAACCCGAACATTGTCGAATCTCTCAACCGAGGTGAAATCCACATCCACGAGCCCGGATTGCACGATGCAGTCGCAAATGCCATTGCCTCCGGAAATTTTAAAGCCGCCAGGCAGCCCGAAGAAGCGGATGCCTTCATCATCGCCGTCCCAACCCCATTTCAGGAAAACAAATTCGGCGAGTACAACGGCGCCGTCTTCAAACTTGCGGATATGCGCGCCGTTGTCTCGGCCGCAGAATCCATCCTGCCTTTTTTGAGGAAAGGGAATCTCGTCATTCTTGAATCGACCTCCCCGCCGCGCACTACCGTGAATTTGGTGACACCCATCCTCGCTCGTTCCGGACTGGAAGCTGGGCGCGACTTTCATCTGGCATATTCTCCCGAACGGGTTTTACCCGGGCAGATCCTGCGCGAGCTGATCGAAAATGCGCGTGTCATCGGCGGTGTCAACCCTGAATCAGCCGAAGCAGGCAGGGAGTTATATTCGATCTTCGTCAAGGGAGAGATCATCAAAACCGACGCGACCACAGCAGAGATGGTCAAAATCATGGAGAACACCTACCGCGACGTCAACATTGCCATCGCCAATGAATTCTCCCGCCTTGCGGATAAGTTCGGCGTGGATGTGTGGGAGGCGATCTCCATCGCCAACCTGCACCCGCGGGTAAAAATCCTCAGCCCCGGCCCCGGCGTCGGAGGACATTGCATCAGCGTGGATCCGTGGTTCTTTGTGGAAGCCGCCCCGGAACTCACCCCGCTAATTTATCACTCAAGGCAGGTGAATGACTCACAGCCGGAATTTGTGGTGCAAATCGTCCACCGCGCGCTCGGCGCTTTGAGCGGAAAAAATATTGCCATCCTCGGCCTCGCCTACAAACCCGATGTGGATGACCTCCGCGAAAGTCCCGCCAATGAAGTGGTTCATCTTCTTCAAAAAGCGGGGGCGAATGTACTGGCCTGGGAACCCTTCAAGCCTGATGCAAAATTGCAGGGAATCACCATGGCAGCCTCTCTTGAAGAAGCAATCGAAGAAGCAGACGCGCTGGTTTTACTGGTAAAGCATACTGAATTCAGCAACCTCACCCCGGAAGGCCTGGCAGGGAAAACAAACGCAAAAATTGTCGTGGATACCGTCCATGGCTGGAACCAAGAAGCATGGAAGAAAGCCGGCTTCCAGTTCCACTGCCTCGGCGATAACAAAACCAAAATCGTAAATCGTTAATCGGAAATCGCAAACTTGTGTTGAGGCACTCGAAACATTGAAAGTTCTCTCTGTTTTTGGCACACGCCCGGAAGCCGTAAAAATGGCTCCCATCGTCCGCCTGCTGGCTCAAACCCCGGGCGTGGAGTCGCGAGTCTGTGTCACCGCCCAGCACCGCCAAATGCTCGACCAGGTCCTGAACCTATTTGAGATCAAGCCGGAATATGATCTGGACCTGATGCGGGATGATCAATCCCTCGCCGAGCTCAGCGCGAACATCTTCACTCATCTCGATCCTGTGCTGGCTGATTTCAAACCGGACTGGGTGCTGGCAGTTGGCGATACTACAACTGTCGTCACCACTTCCCTCCTGGCCTTCTACCGACGGATTAAATTCGGCCACGTGGAAGCCGGCCTACGGACTCATAACAAGTGGCATCCCTTTCCGGAGGAAGTCAATCGCCGCCTCGCCACCGTAACCGCCGACCTGCACTTTGCACCGACAGATTGGTCACGCGGAAATTTATTGCGCGAAGGTGTTGATGAAAAGGCCATCTTCGTCACCGGCAACACTGTCATCGATGCGCTGCAATTTGTATCCAAACAGCCGGAGCCAGATGATGTGCAGGAACTGTTTGAAAAATTGGGTTTAAGAGACGGGAACCGAAACACAGGCAAAAACTCGTTTCTCATCCCACGCCGCTTGGTACTCGTTACCGCCCACCGCCGCGAGAATTTTGGCAAACCGCTGGAAGATATCTGCCGCGCGCTGATCGAGCTGGCCAAGCGCGGGGATGTGGAGATCGTGTATCCCGTCCATTTGAACCCGAACGTGCGGGAGACGGTCAACCGACTGCTCAAAGGCGTGGAGCACATTACCTTGCTGCCGCCCTTGGATTATCTTCCGCTCGTCCACTTGATGAAACATGCCAAACTCATCCTGACCGATTCAGGGGGGATCCAGGAGGAAGCGCCCGCCTTTGGCATCCCCACTCTCGTTCTGCGCGAAGTGACCGAACGCCCGGAGGGAGTCGAAGCGGGGACGCTCAAGCTGACAGGAACAAGCACCAGCCGCATCGTCGAGGAAGCGAGGCGTCTTTTGGACGACGAATCCGCCTATGCAAGGATGGCCGGGGCAGTCAACCCGTATGGCGATGGCCTTGCCGCTCAGAAAATCATCCAAGCCCTGCTGACTCAATGAACCTAGTGTTTTCCCCCATTGTCAAATGAAGGTAAAAATGCTACAAAAGGGAATGTCTACCTTTTTTGACAGATAACTGGTTGTAATGTCGTCCAAAATATTTATGAGTATAATGAAATGGGTGAGTTATGTTACGTCGAGTCTTCGCTTTCATTGCCGCGACCTGTCTGCTCAGCGCAAGCTGGGGTTCTGTCCGCGCGCAAGCTGAGGATTCCAAATACTTTAGTGAAACCGGCCACAACGTAAAAGGGGAGTTTTTTAAATTCTACAGCAGCAATCCCAACGCAACTTTTCTGTATGGATACCCCATCACCGAGGAATTCACGAGCAAGGATGGAAACACGGTTCAATATTTTCAACGTGCCCGCTTTGAATTCCATAGGAACCTGCCCGAAGGCCAGCGGATCCAATTAAGTACACTGGGACAGTTTACCTATATTTCCACCGGCCCATTAAATGTGGCCAATTCCTTTGCCTGCCGGCTTTATACCGAGACGGGTTTTTCGGTTTGTTTTGCATTCCTGGAGTTCTTCGATGAATATGGCGGTGTGGGGCAATTTGGCTATCCGATCTCCGGGTTCGAGTATCACGAGAACAAGATCGTGCAATATTTCCAAAAAGCGCGGCTCGAGTGGCAGCCCTGGATGGCGGAAGGACAGCGCGTCGTCGTCTCGGATCTGGGACGCATGTACTTCGAAAAACTTGGTGAAGACCCCGGCTTGCTGGCTCCGGTCAAACCCATTGATAATTCCCCGCAGGTCACCACCAGTTTGCAGGTCCGCGCATTCGCATGGAAAGCCGTAACGCTGGCCACCGACACCCAGTTGTTCTTTGTGATCGTGCAGGATCAAAATTTACAGCCAATCGCCGGCTCGGGCTGCACTGCTATTGTCCACTGGCCGGATGGCCGCACAGAGTCAACAAACATCACAACCAACACGAACGGTGTGGGTATCGTTTCACTATCCTTCACCAACCAGCCCTACGGCAGCCTCATCTACACCGATGTGACCTGTGCCTCCAACGGGTTGAATGCAACCACCATCACCTCGTTCAGGATCTGGTACTAAATTCAAAAGCTCCCGCATTCGCGGGAGCTTTTGAATAGCAATTCATTCAACTCGAATACGGGTCCGTCTTTACAAACCATCCTCCATTGATGATGAATCGTCACCGCACAGGCGCCGCATTCCGCAAGCGCTCCACACGGCATTTGTGCGCGGATTAAAACCTGCGCTTCGCACCGCGCCTTTGGCTGATCCCATCCCCCAAGCTTTTCCAATAACTGATTCAGATTCTCGCGCGCCACATCAATAGCGGCGTAGTCTGCCCACTCAAGGATTTCCAGCATGGCTTGCAGCGGCTGGATTTCGACCACTTCGGGAAGGCCGCTGGTTTTTGAATCGCACAACACCACCACTTCGGATTTTTGTTCGAGCGCGAGGGAAATTAATCCATGCAGGCGGGCTGGGGAATCGTCGAAGGCAACCAATGCCACTTTGTGGGCTGTCAAGGGAATCACAAACTTGTGTCCGAGCGGGCCGCGCAAGCTGAGAGATATGCCGGGCATCCAGAAAACTGGCAAAGGAGCGGCAGCGATAAACCCGTTCGCTGTGGAACGGCTGAAGAAAACAGAATCAGCGATCGGTGAATCCGAGGCGGGTGCATGGGCGAGAAGATACTGCCCGGGCGCGGGGATCAAATCAGTCGTGCAATCGATCTGCGCGGAGCCATCCAAAAAAACTTCCTTGATGATGCCTGTACCATGTTTCATTGGAGAAATATTAACATGCTTCGAGGGTCAAAGCAAGCGGGTTATAATCACAAAATAATATCATCTGGAGGAACCATGAATATTGCAAGTTTGCTTCAAGGGATTGCATCCTTTGCGTGGATCGGGGTCATTGGTGTGTTTGCGGCGATTTTTATCCGTACGAGCCGCAACCAGGCCGTAAAAGGATTGAGCACAGCGGCGGTTGTGCTGGTTGTTCTGGCGATTTTACTGACGACGGCAAGTGCGTCGATTGTGTTCATCGAGCCTGATGAACTGGCGGTTGTTGTGACCGTGATCGGCGGAGAGGGAATTCGTTCCGAATCCCTGCCCGCAGGCCTGCATTGGATCGTTCCATTTGCAGAGCGGGTGGAACGATATTCCATTCTGAATCAAACGTACACGATGTCGTCCGTTGCAGATGAGGGAGAGTTTGCAAGCGAAGATTCGATACAAGTGCGAACCAAGGATGGACAACAGGTTTACATTGACGCATCGGTCATCTATGCGGTTGACCCGCTCAAAGCAACAGATTTATACCGAACCTGGCGTTTTAGCTACGAGGATGGGCTTGTCCGTCCGCAAGCGCGCGGTGTGATTCGGGATGTGGCTTCTCAATATGGCGTGGAGGAAATTGTCAGTTCCAAGCGCACTGAAATGCAGCTATTAATTACGGAGGAACTCACAAAAATTTTTACCGCCAACAATCTTGTGCTACGGGACTTTGTCCTTCGCAATATCCGCTTTAGCGATGAATATGCACTGGCGGTTGAACAGAAGCAGATCGCCGAACAGCAGGCACAACAGGCAAAGTTCGTCGTTGAGTCAAAGAAGCAGGAAGCCGAGCAGGCGCGCCAGATCGCGCAGGGCCAGGCAGATGCTGCAGTGATCGCTGCGCAAGGCGCGGCGGAAGCGCGCCTGATCGAAGCGCAAGCGGAAGCAGAAGCGAACCGTTTGATCGCTGAATCCATTACGCCGCAGTTAGTGCAGTATCAATATGTTTTAAAACTCGCGCCCGGCGTGAGTACGATCTTCATCCCAAGCGGCAATCAATTCATTTTGCCGCTGCCCAATACAACAGCCATACCGCAATAACCATGAATATAAGCGACAGTCACCTTGGAGGTGACTGTCGCTTGGATTTTATATTATGCCGATTCCACAAACTGGACGCGAAATCCGCCTGACGACTCTTTCCGCCTGTGCGGGTTGAGCGTCCAAACTTAGCGCGGATGCGCTGACGCAGGTTCTGCGTCCCCTCAAGGATATCTTCGACCCCGCCTCATATCCAGACCTGTTGATTGGTCTTGATTCCCCGGATGATGCGGCCGTTTGGCGTTTAAGTGACGACAAAGCCATCGTGGTCACCACTGATTTTTTTACCCCCGTAGTGGATACGGCCTATGAATACGGCGCAATCGCCGCGACAAACAGTCTTTCGGATGTTTATGCCATGGGCGGACAGCCCTTCCTCGCGCTGAACATCGCGGCATTGCCGGATCATCTCCCTCCTGAAATCTCCAGTGAAATACTACGAGGCGGCGCAGAGAAGGCTCGCGAGGCGGGGGTGGTGATTGCGGGCGGGCATACTGTCAAGGACAAAGAGCCGAAGTATGGACTGGTGGCAATCGGGTTTGTGGACCCGCGCAAAATTATCAGCAAGAGCGGGTTGAAAGCCGGCGATGTTCTCGTGCTGACAAAGCCGCTCGGCTTGGGTGTGACGACCACTGCCCTGAAACAGGAAAAGGTAGAGAAAGCGCACATCAACGAAGCGATTGAGTGGATGTGCCGTTTAAATAAAACCGCCAGCGAGTTAGCCCTGGAATTTGGCGTGCGCGGCGGGACGGACATCACTGGCTTCGGTTTGCTTGGTCACGGCCTAGAGATGGCGCAGGCCTCGGGAGTTTCCCTGCATATTGAATATTTAAAACTGCCCTTCTTGAACGGAGCGCGCGGTTATGCTGAACAGGGCATTTTCCCCGGCGGCGCGTTCGATAATAAAATGTATTTCGAAAAATCGGTCAAGTTCGGCAAAACTATCGATGAACCTGCCCAAATGCTGTTGTTCGATCCGCAGACCAGCGGCGGCCTGTTATTTGGTGTGCCAAGGGAAAAACTGGAGGCGCTTGAAAAGCGGGCGCGGGAAATGAATCAGCCGGTATGGGTGATCGGGGACGTACAACCAGGCAGCGGCGCGGAAATCGAGGCGTAAATGTTCCGCATCAGCTTTTTGGAAATGGCGGTCATTTGTTTCATCGGCTTGCTGATTCTGGCCATCCCTGCCATGGTCGTGTGGTTTTACAAGACCATCGATCGGCGATTAAAGAATATTGAAAAACAAATGGATAAGAAGGATAAATAAACCTGCTCAATTCGGTCTGAGCCTGACGGATTGCGCACAAATAGTCGAAGGCAAACCGAGGCTTTAATTGGCTCACATATCAGGTACAATAAGGGCTGAAAATTCATTTGCACTAAACATCATGTCTGAAATTCCCATAGAACCCGATCCAAGTTTCTCCACGAGCCACTCCCCCAGCACTTCATCCATCAAATCGATGAAATCGTATCCCGCCGCGAATCCATTTTCGCGGCTTTATGGCTTTAATCCCCCGAGACCGCTTTGTAGGTAAAAGGAAACCATGAGTATTGGTAATGAGCTATTATTGATTTTTATATTGATTTTGATAAATGCCGTTCTTGCCATGTCGGAAGCCGCATTGGTGGCGTCGCGAAAGGCGCGCCTCCAGCAGCAGGCCGGCGAAGGCAATAAAGCATCGGCGCTGGCCATCAAGCTGATCGAGGATCCGAATATCTTCCTATCCACCATTCAGATCGGAATCACACTGATCGGGGTGTTGGCAGGCGCTGTCGGCGGAGCCACCATTGCGGAATCGCTGGCGCGCGTGTTAATCGACATTCCCTTTATCGGCGAATATAGCAATTCAATTGCATTGGGCGTAGTGGTTATTTCCATCACCATTCTGACCATCTGGCTTGGCGAGTTGGTGCCAAAACGATTGGGGCTTAATAGTCCTGAGAAAATTGCACAGGTGGTGGCGGGCCCCATGCTTTTTCTTTCCAGAGTTTTTTCACCCTTTATCAGACTGATGAGCGCAGCGACAAATTTCATTCTGCGCTTGATGGGAGTCAACCCTTCCACAGACCCGCCCATTACAGAAGAGGAACTTCAAATGCTCATCAGCCAGGGGACGCAGGCGGGCGTTTTCCAGGAAGCGGAACAGGATATGGTCGAAGGCGTATTCAGCCTGAGCGACCAGCGTGTCTATTCGTTGATGACCCCGCGCACGGAGATCGTCTGGCTGGATGTGGAAGACAGCATGGAGGAAATCCGCACCAAAATTGCGGAAAGCGCTTATTCCCGATTTCCGGTCCGCCAGGATTCTTTGGAGACAATCCTGGGCATCGTCAAATCGCGCGACCTGTTGGTACAAAGTTTATCCGGCGAGGAGATAAAATTACGAAATCATCTCAAACCTGCCTACTTCGTTCCCGAAACGATGTTCGCATCGCGCGCGCTTGAAATATTCAAAGAAAAAGGGACAGAACTGCTTCTAGTGGTGGATGAATTCGGCGGATTGCAGGGCCTGCTTACCATCAACGACATTATCGAGGAAATCGTCGGGGAGATCGAATTGGAGGAACCGCAGGCGACCCAGCGTCAAGATGGATCGTGGCTGCTGGATGGCATGCTGGAAGTGGACGAGTTCAAGGAAATCTTCAGTCTCGACGCTCTGCCTCATGAAGACGAATACGAAACCCTGAGCGGATTCATGATGGTCTCGCTCGGACGCGTACCGCAGGCTGCCGACCATTTCGAATGGCACGACCTGCGCTTTGAAGTCATCGACATGGACGGGCGCCGCGTGGACAAAGTGCTTGTCACCACCCTGCCAAAACCGCAGACTGCGCAGGCATAAACAGGCTGATCAAATGACTGCATACGTGATCATGGATATCGAAGTAACCGATCCCGAGGGCTATAAGGAATATATCAAATTGGCGCCGGATACTGTCAAATTATATGGGGGAAAATACATCGCGCGCGGCGGGCGAAACGAAACATTGGAAGGCGATTGGCAGGTAAAACGGCTTGTCATCCTTGAATTCCCGTCTCTGGAGCAGGCTAAAAATTGGCTGAATTCATCGGAATACGCCCCTGCCAGAAAATTGCGTCATCGATACGCCCAGACCAAGATGGTGGTGGTCGAAGGCGTGTAATTGTTCAATGGTATAATCCTCGCCCGTATGACTCCAGAACCTACTTCCAGCACAAAAACAAAGGTCTGCCCCACCTGTGGGACGCGCTTGAGTGAAAATGCGACGCGCTGTCTCGTTTGTGGGACGGAATTCAATGCGCAGCCTGAGCCGAAGGTTGTAAAGAAAGCGGAAAAATCGGTGCAAGCCAGCCGCATGCCGGAGATTCGCCTTAGCCTGCCTGCGGCGTTGGGCGTGGTGGCAACAGTCATCATCATCGCTGCCGCGGTTACTTTCTTTGCAGTGCCAAGAGACCCAAACGCATTATCCCCGCAGACAACTGGCACACCCACCGAAACTCCAACGGCCACCATCCCGCCGACCGCCACACTGCCTGCCACCGACATTCCCACCGCCACACCACAGCCCCCCTTCGATTACACTGTCGCTGTTGGCGATAATTCCTGTTCCCAGATCGCCTTCAACTTTGGCATCTCCGTCCAAAGCATCATCATCACCAATAACCTGCCTTCCACCTGCCCAATCAGCGTGGGACAGGTTCTCAAAATTCCCTACCCAACAC
>JACZJC010000021.1 GCA_014860745.1 Anaerolineales bacterium | reverse complement strand
GGACGGGTGTTGCCGTGGGAAGCGCGGCCTGTGTCTGGGTGATCGAGATCCAGGCATTCGCTACGGCAGTGTTGGCAAGGTCTTCCGCGCTCATGGTCGGCTCGGCGGAGCCGCAAGCCGCGAGGGCGAGGATGATCAAAGTCGATATGAGATAGTTGTATTTCTTATTCATCAGGTTCTCCGTAGCCCCATTTTTACCACAAAGACTTAAAACTTTTGTACACGGATACCACGAAAAAGAACAGATTTCGCTTACCACGTCGAATGTTCCATGTAGGACGAATCAATTCCCCAGCACCTTCAAAATAAACTCCGCGGTGCGTTTACCAGAAGTTCCGTCGGTGAAGGTGATTTCTTCCTCGATGAACTTTCGGCGTTCTTTTGAATCGACCGACTTATCTTTCAGGTAAAGATTAAGTGCGTCTCGCAGTTCCTTTTCATTGTTGGCTACACGACCTGCCTTTGCTTCGCGGAAACGCTTATGCGTGGGCCAATCGCCGATCTCTTTCAGTGATAGCGAAAATTTTTTCGGCTCGCCGTCTCGCAGCGACTTGTCGCTACTCGCGGCGCGAACGGTATTCCATCCGCCAGGGACATCGATCGTCGCGGCGATCATCGGCGTATCGTGGACAGCCGTTTCAACTAACATTGTCGAATAGACGGTCACCACCACATCCGAATACGCCATCATGGATGATTTCTCGTCCATGTCTTCGCCGCCGTAGTAGCCGAGCGAGCCGCCCAACGCTACAGGCTGGACGACATGCACATTGGAATATTTCTTCTCCAACTCAAAAACTTGCGCGCGTTCATCGGCGAAGATTTTTGGCTTATCTTGAAAGTGACTCGGATGCAAACGGATCAACAACTGCGAAGGTTCTGCCAGTGAATCAGATGAAACCAATTTTGCCAGCGCTTCGATATTCGGGAAGTTTGGCGCGAAATGCACAAAACTGCTGGCGTACGAAATCAACTTACGCTTGGGGTCGAGTCCGTGCAGTTTGAAATATTCATCGCGCGGCATGAGCCATTGCTTGCGGAAATATCCGTCATACGAGGGGATGCCGCCCACATGCACATGCTCGGGGTTCCAATCGGAACCTTTGACGAGTTCCTCTTTTTGTAGCTCAGACCAACAAGTCGCCCACTGCACATCCGCGCCTGAGACGTTGTAACTCGATGAATTATCCCAGCCGACGATGACGGTCATGTTCGGGATTCCGCGGCGAGCAGCTTCACGCAGGAGGTAACGGTCCATGCGCCAGCCTGGTGTCGAAGCGATGACCATGTCAGGGTTGTATTTGTCGAAGAGGTCAGTGTACAGGCCCGGGGTAGGCGTGAAGCGGTTTTGCATCCGAATCAAAAGTTTGCGGGCGAAGGAAAAATTTCGCAGGAGAAGAATCATCAGCGCGGAGGGAATCCAAATGCCCAAACGGAATTTCCAGCCGTTCTCTGCCCAGACCTCCCAGATGTGGCTGTCCATGGCTTCGGTGTTGATGCGGCGCGAGCCGCCGACGCGGCGCAGGTAGGCAAGTAGCCACTGCCAGCGCGGGCTGACTTTGCGGGCGTAGTCGTTCGCTTGTTTGAGACGCAGACCTTCGAAGATAAGATTCGGTTGTGTGAAACGCTGTGAGATCTTCTCCTTGGTGTCGTCGTCGGTGAGGACGATGATCTCAACGCCCGCTGAAAGCAGAGTCGGAACGACGTCGCTTTGCAGGAAGTAGATGATTGCCATGCCATGATCGGCGGAGATGAAGATGCGTTTGGTCATGTAGTTTGATAGTTTGATAGTTTGATAGTTGCGTAGTTGTTTAGTGGATGACTATTTTATCCGTTCCAAGATTCGGCAGACTAAAGTCCTGCCTCAGTTCGTGGAAGTCGGCTAAAAGCCGACTCGCTGCTCAGCGCGAAGCGCTTCCATGTACTGAGCATGTGGCTTCAGCCCAGCGATTGCCATGCCGTGGTCGGCGGAGATGAAGATGCGTTTGGTCACTGAGTTATTTTTTCTTCTTTCTTAATTGGGGATCAGATATTTCCATTATTGATAACCAAACGTGAACGACCTAGCTATTTCCCATTATTTACTTTTCAAATCTATGGCTACTTATCATGTTCAATTGTTATGGATCGTTTCCAATAATCAATCAAAGAAAGCTGATCCCAGATAGCACTTGCCAATGATTGTAGCTTTTTCCCCTCAGCAACTTTTTCGTTTAAATCACACCATTCAGAAAAATCCATCAACCATTTTGCTGCTTCATCTAGGTTCGCTCCCTCCAAAAGGATTGCACTATCGTTTTTCTCATCACCAGAACAATAGCGTTTAGCATATTCAGTCCAATACTGTGCAAAACGCAATCCTGTTTTTTGGGCAAATATCGAATCGGAAAGAAAATCATCTCGAACAAAGGCGCGTGTAAGTGGATGAAATGTATAGCGCTCCTCACCTGCTAAAATATCGACTAAAGATAGAGTACTCAAACGATCGATTGTTGTTTCTAAGGAGGTCTTCGAAAGATCCGCAACCTTAATCCAAGCATCGAAAGTTGCAGACGGATTAAAGAACGAAAGCGCCGACAATGCCAACTTGTCATTTTCTGTTAATTCTTTTTTTGCTTCTTGGAAAATGAATTTCAACAAATCAGTATCTTGATTTTGTCGTAACATATTCAGCGCGTCGTCAAAGGTTAATGCAGCGCGTATACGCATCAAACCTAAAATATGCATCAACGCCAATGGCGAGCCATTAGTTTCATCATACAAGTTTCGCCAACGCACTATATATCGGCTAAGCTTGTTAGCTAGTGCTTCATCTCGAGCCATTTCGTTCTCAATAATGTCACGTGCCGCTTCCCAGTCTAGCCGTTCCACACGTAACCACAATCCGCCTTCGCCGCCGCGTCTTCGACTCGTAATGATTGCTTTGCAACCTTGCGGTATTTCGCGAAGAAAATCTGCTATTCCTTCTTGTTCTTCTTTAGATAATGTTTCAAGATTATCATAAACAATAAGGGTACGAGTCGAACGCAATATTTCAATAAGTCCACGACGTTTTTCAGGGAGTGGCAACTTAACTATTCCATGTTCTCCAAGAGCACGAGCAGATTCATTTAGAAATTCATCGAGTGTATAGACCGATGGATTTAGTTTACGAACACCATTTGGATCAAGGATATCTTGTTTAGCCGTAACAAACACGAACGCTTCGAATAAACCAGATTCCTTCGCGCGATAAGCAGCTTCTATAGCAATGGCACTTTTACCAATTCCACCAATACCATCTACAAGTACTCCCCACGTACGATCATCGGGGTTAAGAGCACGCATTACTATGTCCATTTCTTTATACCGCCCAAAAAATGCTTGACGACGTGGAAGACTATTTGGAAACTTTTTCTTAGCAACTTGTTCTACATACTTGATAGGTTTTTTTAATTCATCACCATACTCGACCAATAAATTTTGCAAGTTCCGATGAACAAGTTTTTCAAAAGATTCGGTGGTTTCAAAAGCTTGATACAGCGTTGGGTAATCACCTTTCACATCTTCGATAAGCCTGAAAAACGCACGGACATTCTTTAGTTGGTCAGGGTCAACATCAAATGGCAATGCACGCGTACAGCGATAAAGAACCATGCGTGGCTTGCCAAATTGTTTCCAGAGTTCATAGGCGGTTTTGAATTCTTCTTCTGTCCCCGATAAATAATCTTTCCCAGTTTTATCTTTTGCTCCAGGCGGTGTTCCAAAGCGGTGCCACAAAATACCGATAAAAATATCCCATGAGGTTGGTGTGAGTTGATCAAAGATGATTTGCTGAGGGCGTCCTGCATCAGGCACAACCAAGCGCCAATCTATGACTTCGAGAGTTAAGCCGAGATAGTCCGCCATTGGCTTGAGAGAGTCAACAACAGTTTCCAATTTGGCGCGTTCATTTGTCACATCGGAAGGTGATGCGGCAAAGATACGCAATTTTTTGAGACTATTGGGCATAGGGCTCTCCCATGAAAGATGTGGTCTCGATACGCCTTCGGCTACTAGACAACCGAGGAACTTCAGGAATAATACCAACTGAAAATCTTGTTATATACGGGTGGTTTCGATACGGGCGAGAAGAACGCTCGCCCTACTCAACCACCGAGTTCACCATCTACCAAATCTACTTTATCAATTTTACTTCTATCAAAGATTTTCTTCGCAAGTGCGGGCAAAAGCTCTGGAGTGCCGTTGATCAAGGCTTCGCGCTTTCGCCGAGTCCAGCCTTGGACTTGTTTCTCGCGATAAAAGGCATCATCAATACGGTCATATTCTTCACAGTAAACCAGTTTCACTGGCAGTCGCTTGGATGTGTAATTTGAGCCAATCCCGTCCTGATGCTGAGAAATTCGTCGTTTCAGGTCTTTGGTCGAACCGACATAATATGAGTTATCACAACATTCAAGAATATACATCCATGCCATAAAAAATCTTGTCCCATACGGTGGTTGAGCGCAAGCAGTCGAAACCACACCTCTGAATTTCAAGTTTACTTTTAATTGCTGGTTTCGATACGCCCCTCAAAGAACATTCGGGGCTACTCAACCAGCGGAGTTGCTTTTGTTATGAATAGTACCAAGTAAATATCTTGTTATAAACCGCCAGCAACAACTTCTTGATAAATCCAATTTCCAGCATACGCTTGCCAACCCCTTCTTTCTTCTTTCCACTATCCTTCCCCAACTCTCCACGCAAATATCCCAACGTATTGGACATATTCATCGCGAGCGGGTCAGAGACCATCAGGCGCAGCAAGCCCGCATCGTTCATGCGCTTGTCCAACTGGCGGACTTGTCCCATGGGCTTGTCCATGTCAAAGGGCAGAAATTGTTGCAGCGTTGATTTGTACGCGGTGAACTGCCAGTGACTTGCGCCCGCGAAGGCAACAATCTCATCAGATGTCGCTGCGAGCGCACTTTGCGAAGCAGTCTCCTCGTTTAGTGGGAGATTGCTTCGTCGGGAAGAACGCCCTTCTCGCAACGACATGGTTATCTTCCAATCCTTCGTCTCGGCATACACTTTCACATTCTCTTCCTCGGTCTGCCCGAGCGAGAGATTGAATTCAAGGAAGGTTTCCCACGGAATGAATTGACCTTCATCGAGTTTTGCATTTTCTTTTGCCCATTTCAACGTGGACGAATACAACTCCGGCGAGGTACGGAAAGGACGCGCAGTCACCATGCCGACATTCGGGAAGGTTTCGAGAATTTCAACAGAACGCGAAAGCCAGGTCGGCGAAAATAGAACGTCCGCATCGGTGTAGGCGATGATCTCACCTGGCGCGCCCGCCAGCATCACATTCCATGCACCGCCTTTACCCATGTTCTTCTCGGAGAGAATCAAATATTGGATACGCCCTTCTTCTTTTTCTTTCACGAGAAAGTCGCGCACTTCGGCGCACGAGCCATTATCGAAGACCATCAAATCGAACGGCAAGCCAGCGTCCTTGCGCATGGACTCGAACGAGACTTTGAGCACATCCAACGTCTCAGCATAGAATCCGCTCAGGAAGGGGATGTAGTTGAGCAACGCAACCGTGATCCGCTCGGGTTTGGCAACGTCTTTGACGAACTTGGCAGGGTTTTGACCTTTTCGCATTATCGATACTCGTTATTCGGGATTCGATATTCGGAACTCGTCATCGGAAATCGGTTGATCGATTCTCGAATATCGAATTATTGAAATATCTTCTTTATTCGCTTCTTCCATCGTTTTGGGCGGGCGAAATCCTCGATCATAGTCTCAGGCAAAAAGAAGAAGATGGTTCGCAAGAATAATTCCAGCTTGCGCGTCAAACGCAGCGACGTCAGCTTCGGGCGGGAAAGTTTACCATTGATAAGTTGATGTGTTGAGTCGAGAATCGTGTAACGGATGTTGGCTTGCCCACCCGCGAGACGGATGTTCTCGTTGGTGTCGGGATGCTCGTAATGTGGTTTGCCATCGGGCAGATGGGAATAATCATGGTTCTGATGCACGATTATGATGGATGGTGTGCAGTCAATCACCGCCCAGCCTTCTTTGCGGGCTTTGTAGATCATCCAATTATCCCAGCCTGCACGACCGATGGTGAAAGCAGGAACTTCGAGGAAAGAAGAAAGAGGAAAGAGGAAGAAGTCACTTCCAGCAGGGCGATGCAATGTGCCTTGACCGTGGACAGTAGACCGCAGATGGCTTTCCCAGCCGCTTGAAAAATCGAGTGGTTGCGTTATATCTAAATCCCAACGTTGACTCAACAATACAAATTTGTCTTTCAGTTTCACAGCCTGTTTTGTATTTTCAACAAAATCTGGCATGAGAATCATGTCCGCGTTGATGATACAGAGTAGGTCGCTGTTTGAATTTTCACGGGCGAATTGAAACATCGACGAGATCAATGGCACACCCGAGTCGTTACATTCCACATACGGGATGTGCTTAACATCAAGTTCACGCGCCGCCTCGGCGAGACCCGTCTCCTTGCCAAGCAAGATGACCTCGACATCGGGGAGGAGAGTCCACGACTTGATCGCGTTGCGTTGAATCATCGCGATTTGCGGATCGGTGAAAGGTTTTGGGGCGGAGAACAAAGTAATGAGGGGCATGAGGTATCAGTTCAGTATGTCATAGCGAGCCGCTTTTTGGCGAGGCAATCCCCAGTTAAACGGGAGATTGCTTCGTTGCCGCTTTGCGGTTCCTCGCAACGACATCATTTAAGAGCGCGTTTATCAACATCTTTCAAAGTTTTATGTTGCACACCAGAGTTTATCTTCATCAACTCAGGGTTATCGTGAACCAGATCCAAAACTTCCTTCCAGCTGAAATCATCGCGTCCATTAAATCGAGCATACACCTGGCGCATGAATTCCAAATCTCCGGGGGTATCCACCGTCCAGCGGTAATCGCCGAAGTCGGTGGTGTGATGGAGCAGGGCGATATTATATCCGCGTGGGGACAGACCCGTTTGTAGTTGGCGGTTGACAGTTGATAGTTCCACACCTTCGTAGAAGTAAGGCATGGCGTGTTCGCGGTGTTGGGGTTCTTTGGCTTCCTTCCATGCTTTCTTCAAAACTTTAAACGTGCAGGCTTCCACATCCAAGCCAATGGGATAAGTCCGAGTCCACGGCGGAGGGAGGCGGTTGCAGACAAAGTCGTATTCGCCAGCGAGCAATGTGTTCACTACGTTATCAATGAGTTCTGGGTCAATGACGGGACAATCCGCAGTGATGCGGACAACGGCATCTGCTTTTGCTTGTTTCGCGGCTTGATAGTAACGGTCAAGCACGTCGAATAGACTGCCTCGGGTGTAGGGAATGCCCGAGAAATCACAATACTCAGCGACGGGGTCGTCGGAGGGATCGGTCGTCGTGGCGAACAAGGTTTGGGAAACAGAAGCAGACCGCGAGGTCCGCATGAAGACGCGTTGCAACATGGG
Organism: Anaerolineales bacterium; assembly: GCA_014860745.1. Taxonomy (GTDB): domain Bacteria; phylum Chloroflexota; class Anaerolineae; order Anaerolineales; family Villigracilaceae; genus Villigracilis. The sequence goes on along the minus strand of JACZJC010000021.1, from coordinate 101,951 downwards.
TTGACCCGCAATGTCTGCGAGGATCTTGCCAGGCAAACGCGATGAGGACATGCGTCCCTGAATGATGGCGACAATTTTTGGTTTCATATTGACCAATCGTAGGGGCAATCCCTTGCGGTCGCCCTTGGACAGGGGCAAGCCCTGTCCCTACGCCGCATCTCCTTCAAACGGAATCGGCAATGGGTTGACAAACCCCTTCGCGCGGAATTTCTCAACATAATCGCGCACAGTTTGATAATCGAGACCGACCTGCTCGGCGATGTCGAAGATGCTGTGCTGACCCTCGAAACGCATCATGATCTTTTCGATGGCGCGGTTGAGCGCCCAGTTGTCGCGCCAGTCGACCCAAAGACCGTGACCGCTGAGAAAAACGGGACCGCGGAAGGTACGCTTCGGAATGTAGTTGCTGGCGTAGATGCGGATGATCTCTTCGGCAGTTTGCGCCGCGCCGACGAGCATGTCTTCGTGCATGATGTCGAGATTGTCGTCGGTGGTGTGATACTCGTCGTAGGGGAAACGGTTGAGCGAGATGCACGGCACGTTGACACCAGGTCCGTTGATGACACGTTCATCGTTGGCGGGCGCGACGGCGAAATCACGTTCGTCGTGATCCGTATCTCGTAACACGTAACTTGTAACTCGATCAAGCAAGTGATGCTGCTGTCGGGTATGATGCCACGCAATTTGATTTTGATTGCCCGTCATCTCCATGAAGATCCCGCCGCGCAGATTCGGGATGAGCGACTCGTTATGCGCGAGCCAGGCGATGGTGCCGATGGTCTCGGGTCCAAACCAAAAGCGGACGCTCATCGAGCCAGCGGGAAGCGGATTCTCCGCAAGCCGCCGCGCCAACTCAATCGTGCTGACCACACCCGCGCCATCGTCATTGGCTTGCATGGGGTGACAAGTATGCGCCTGCACAAGGAATTCACCCGCTTCGGGATTCGGTCCGCCCACGGGATGGACAACTGCTGTGGCGACTTTGAAGCCCTGTTTGGGGTCGGTGATGAATTCGCAGTTGATGACCGCATGATATTTCTTATCGCGTGGAAGTTTGTCGAAGGTGTTCTTCGGCAGACAGAAGCCCCAGTCACGTTCGTAGTATTTGAAAACCCATGGAACCGTGTGCGGACGTTTCTCGTTGAAATACAAATGCGGTTGGAGTTCTTCAAATGTGAGAACCTTATCAACAGGCAGAGAATACGAAACGATATGAAGCGGATTGTCCTTGAAGTCTACGATGCGTTCGCCGTCTTCTGTTTCGAGATACGCCTCATGGACAACATACCGCTCAGGCACTTTCCACGTCCAAACGGGAGTCAGCGGGGCGTAGGTCTCAATGGTGTAGTTCGATGAATCAGGCATGTACGAGCCGACGATCTCCAACGTTTTGTCGTGATCGTCAGAGGCGAGGGTGCGGTGCAGAGGGAAGAATTCCGCGAGGATGGATTTGAGGGAGGTGTAGGGTTTCATATTTGGTCTTGTAGGGGCGAGGTCCCCTCGCCCTGTTTTATATCATACAAAAAGGGCGGGATGACCCCGCCCCTACAATAATCTAATACTTCGGCTCTTCAATATAATGCAATTTCTCAGGGTGCTCGCGCACGATGGGCGACATGTTGTCAAAGAATTCATTCGCGGTCATATAATGGACCTTCGCGTCGCCCACCTGGATTTCCTTGATCACACCCGCATGGAGAAGGTCATTCATACCCGGAACAATGTAAGTCTTCACACGGTCATTGTTGCGGACGAACATCGAATACTTTTTGATCTGCGGCACACGGTCATAGCCCATGTAAACGCCTCCGAATTCCTTCACGCGTCGGTAATCGCACCCGACATTGTATTCAATATAATGGTGCATCGAAAAAGAATTATTGAAATCCAAACCAATGCTGATAATCGTCGCATCGATTTTATGCATTAACGCAAATGCAGAGTTCGGGCCGTAGGCTTCCGCATCTTCGGTCTTCGAAAATTCGTCAGCGCGTTTGCCCAAAACGGAGAAACTGTAAATCGGATGCGGAGTCCGCTTGGAGTTGGGTCTGAGGCGCGCCTGTTCCGTGATCATGCCCATCTTCGAAGGCGTTTCCATCACATCAAAATAATGCGTCTCCGTCCACGATTGGAAATTGAACGCGGGGAACATCACCGTGCCGTCCTTCCCCGCCAACTCCTGCATCACATCGATCACCGTATCCACGCCGCCTTCCACCCCGCCCAGCGATTTATACGATGTATGCACAACGAGCGTATCGCTCTCGATTTTTATTTTTCCAAAACCAGCCAGCAATTCTTTTTTAGTGAGCATAATATCCTTTCATGTCGTTGCGAGAAGCACGCTTTGCGACGAAGCAACCTCCTGTGAATGGGGGATTGCTTCGGGCTATCGCTCTCGCAATGACATTTGATTATAAACATTCATCAACGTTTCGGCATTCTTTTTCCAATCCGCGCGCATCTCTGCCGACCTGCGGCTTGACCGGCCGATCTCAGGCAGTTTCTCACGCTGATTCATCGCCGCGAGAATCTTTTCCGCCAGATGATCCGCATCCCCATCATGGAACAGCCAGCCGTTTTCATCTTCTACAACCCATTCCTTGTTGGCAGGGATATCCGAAACCAGACAAGGCAGCCCGCAAGCCAACGCCTCCATCAACGAGACGGAAGAACCGTCCACATGCGAAGGCGAGATATACAGACCAGCCATATGATACCAGCGCGGCAAGTCGGTTTGCGAGATCTGCCCGCCGAAAGTGACCCGCTCCAGCACCCCGCCGCTTTGAAATATCTGGCGAAGTTTTGTTCCTTGAGATCCGCCGCCCAGCAGAATTAAATCAATATTATCTTTTTGTTGCGCCACTTTGACAAATGCCCGCGCCAGCACATCCACACCGTAGCGAGTTTCCCAGGAGCGATTGCAGAAAAGAGTGAAAGTAGAAGGTGGACGGTCGACAGTGGACGGTGAGAAATGCTCAAGATCAACACCCCAGGGAAAGACTACCGTATTCTCAGGATTCATTCCATAAGAAACGGCTTTATCTTTCGTAACATTGGCATCGCTTGTAAAAAAAGTGGAGCGCGTCAATGTGTAGCGTGTGACCCATTCCCACCATTTGTTGCGATGCACATCATCCATCAGATCAAATCCCCAAGACATGGTGAGGACGGGACGGAATCCACTCAACACAGCAATGAATGCGCAGGTCTGAATGGGTCCTGCATGAATGAGGTCAGGCTTGATCTCGCGAGTCAAACGGCGAAAGTCAAGAGTTAACTTTAGGAGATCACTCCATCGAAACGGTTCTCGTCCACCCTTCCAAATGACTTGATTTACATTTTCAGACAGGGTACGACTTTCCACTTGCCGCTGATTACCTTCGAGTTGAACAAAGTACACTTCATGCCCGCCATCTGAAATGGCTTTGAGAAAACGGTAATCGTGTGTGGAATAACCAAGGGAGAAATAGATAAGTTTCATATGCAAACGTAGGGGCGAGGTGACCTCGCCCCTACAATATATTACGCACCTAAATCCGTCCAGCGCAGTTCTTTGCCGAGGGGCATGTCTGCCAGCGCCTTTGTACCGATAACGTTTTGAATCTGGTCGGGCTTGATCGCTCCGGGAGTGGCGGGACGCAGCACATCGATCATTTCACGGGTAAAGACTTCGCCCGCTTTGATCTCACGCGCCGCCCGCAGACAGCGGCGTTGGACGACTTTTGTATCCTGCTCATTGTCAGCGATAAACTTATCGGGACTGCCGAGAGAGCGTTCAAGCAGACGAGTCTCTTCGACCATTTTTGCCCAATTTTCAGGGTTCATCGCAAACTTGTGGTCAGGACCTTCACGGTCGTTGCTGTCGGTAAAGTGACGTTCGATCACGCGCGCACCCAAAGTCACCGCACCGAGAACAGGTGCAACCGAATGAGTATGGTCAGACAAACCAAGAATTACGTCGGGAAACATAGTTGCATACGTTTTCAAGACATTCACATGCAAATGATCATAATTATTCGGGCTGGCGGTGTAATTGGTATTGCACTGCATCAGCACCAGTTGTTTGTTGATCTTCAAAATCGCATGGACTGCCTTTTGCACTTCACCAATCGTAGATGCACCCGTGGCAATAAAGAAAGGCTTGCCTTTGCTCGCCATTCGTTCCAGCGCTTCGATCCAGTCAATTTCACCCGAACCTGCCTTGTACACTTCTACATACTGGTCAAGAAAATCAATCGCTTCAAAATCGTATGGAGAGGAAAAATAATCAATTCCAACTTCTTTACATTCTTCAACGAGAGTCATCGACCATTCAAAGGGAATGGATGCGCCTTTATAGACTTCAAAGACAGATTTTTTCCACAAAGCTTGATGTGATACCTGTCCGCGATTCATGGATTTGAAGCCATAATCTGAGACGATCTTCGGCGCGTCGAAATTCTGGAACTTGGCTGCATCCGCGCCTGCTTCTTTTGCGAGGCGGATGAGCTTTTTGGCGCGTTCCATGTCACCATCATGGTTGGCGGCAATATCCGCAATGAAGTAGGTGGGGTGGTTTAGTCCAATTGTGCGATTTCCGAATTTGATTTCCATTGTTCCTCCAGATTAGTGGAGGTGACAGTTACTTTGAAAGTGACTGTCACCTATTTGAATTTCCAATCCTGCCCAAATGCGTATTCTGGAAAGAGTCTTCGTGCTTCAAGCCGTAGCCGAGGATGCGGTCGAAACTGGAGTGGGCGAAAAGCAGGGTTCCAGCAAACATTAGCCAGGGGGTGGCAAGTAGGGAGCCCAAAGCATAGAGCGTGATGCCAAGCCCTTTGTGGTGGATCAGGTTATAGGTCCAGGCACCGAGGCGGGGATTTGCCAGATAGCCGAGCATGCTTAAATCCGGGGTAAAGAAAAGGAGGGCGAAGAGTCCCCACGAATAGTCCAATTCTGAAAAAAGAAACAAGGCCAGGACGAACATCAGGAATTCTTCGAGGCGGAGAAGGGTTTTCATGTGGGTTCCTTGTGAATAACCTATAAAAATCTGTGGATAAGTGCTGGGATTCTGTGGATAACTTTGCTCAGAACGTGGATTGTACGCCAGGAAACGCCCAAAGACAGTGGAAGAATTGCCGATTCTTTGGATAAACCTGTGGATAATTCGGCGGTTTTAGCTGAAAAAACTGGCTAAGCCTGTTGATAACTGCGCAGTTTCTGTGGATAACCCTGCTGGTATTGTGTGCAAAACTCGTTCAAACCTGTGGAAAAATCCGGTAAATCCCGCCCCAAATCTGCGGTTAATTTGTGGGTGGAAAGCCACAAATTGTTGGAGCGGCGGGCGGTGAGGCTGGAGGAAAGGATGGATTTGGGCGAGATCTCGCTCTCGCGCAGGCTGAATTTGCGGGCGATCTCCACGCCAAACTGATATTTGCTCATGGCCTGCGGCCCAACAAGATGATACAAACCGCTCAAACCGCGCTGAAGCATGGCCACCAGAGTCCGGGCAGTATCGTTCACCAGCATCGGACAAAAAATGACATCGGTAAATCCGCTCATGCTTTTGCTGTTGGTCAGGTTATTAAAGAAAAATTCCGCCAGGCTGCGTCTGCCGGCCAGGCTCCACCCGTAAAAGTTGACGCGTGCCACCATGGCCTTTGGGTTTTCCGTGAGCACAGCCCATTCACCTTCCAGCTTGGTTTTGGCATAAACGCCGAGTGGATTGGGCATATCCTCTTCGGAATAAAAGCCATCCTTCTCCCCGTCGAAGACGGCATCGGTGGAGATATGAACGAAGGGAATGTTCCGCGCCTTGCAGGCACGCGCGAAGCGGCGCGGCAGGTCGGTGTTCAGGCGTTTGGCCAGGTCCGGGTCCTCCTCGCATGCATCGAGGTCCGCAAGCGCGGCGCAGTTGACCACCCATTCAGGCGCGGCTGAATCGAGGATGGAGTCTACGGCGTTTGAGTCAAGCAAATCCTGTTTCAAAACCTTGAAAGGCGCATGGAGCAGTTTGCCGCGATCCACGCCGGTAATTTCGTGCGCAGACATCGTTTCCTGTGCGAAGTTGAGACCGAGCAAACCGCTGACGCCGGTAAGTAGGAGTTTCATGTTTCGGGTTCCAAATTTCAGGTTATCAGGTTTTCAGGCATATGATCATTCGGCACATGAAGCCTGAGGTTTCTTATCCTTCAAGTTTACCCTCTGCAAACAATTCCTCGAAGGGTGCAATGAATTTTTTGATGCCTTCCACATCCAGCCACTCGGTATTGTTGTCGCTTGAGTAGTGGAAGTTATCCTCCAAAAGTTTTCCTTTTGACTGCCACTGATAGCCAAACCAGGTCGCTTCGGCGGGCTGGACGACGAACATTTTTTCAAGCTCGATGGTATGGCGGGCTTCATCTTCAGAGATGAGCATTTCATGCAATTTTTCGCCGGGACGGATGCCGATGATCTCCACGTCGGCATTTGGCGAAATCGCCTTTGCGAGGTCGATCACTTTTGTGCTGGGGATCTTCGGCACGAAGACCTCGCCGCCTTCCATCTGCTCGATGCAATCGATCACAAAGCGCACGCCCTGATCCAGCGAAAGCCAGAAGCGGGTCATACGGTCATCGGTGATGGTGACTTTGCCGTTGGCGCGCTGTTTCAGAAATAACGGCACCACCGAGCCGCGCGAGCCGACGACGTTCCCGTATCGGACGCACGAGTATCTGGTTGCCGACCCCGCGGCATAGGCGTTGCTTTGAATCGTCAACTTCTCTGCCGCGAGCTTTGTAGCCCCGTAAAGGTTCGCCGGGCTGACGGCTTTATCGGTGCTGATGGTCATCACTTTTTTGACGCCCGCATCCAACGCGGCTTCGACCACATTGGCCGTGCCCATGATGTTGGTCTTGATGGCTTCCATCGGGTTGTACTCACATGCAGGCACCTGCTTGAGCGCCGCCGCATGGACGACAATATCCACGCCGTGCATGGCGCGCAGGAGACGTTCGCGGTCGCGAATATCTCCAATGAAATAGCGCAGGCGCGGATCGTTGAATCCGCCTACCTGCATTTCATGCTGCTTCAATTCATCGCGGCTGAAGATAATGACCTTCTTCGGCTGATGTTCATCCAGCAGGATTTTTGTGAATTTCTTGCCAAACGAGCCCGTCCCGCCCGTGATAAGCACAACTTGATTTTTCCAGTCCATGAATTCTCCTTGTTCAGGGCTTTGAGCAAGCCCGGTTTATCTACACTTTTTAAATCCTAATGGCAACTATACTCTTCAAGCAGGTCTCTCGTTTCCGCAGGGGGTGAGAATTTCGAACCAGCGCGGTGTATCACTTCACAAATCTGTTCATTAAAGAATCCGCTCGATTCTGTCTGTGTCAAAATATTTTTCAGCTTTTCCACATTTTCAGTCATGGCATAGGCTTGTACAAACGGGAACCATTCCACCGGGTCGGCTGGAGCCAGGCCAAGCGCCAGGGCTTGATCCCCCAATTGCACGGCGCCCGCCCAATTTGATTGCTGCACGGCCAAATCCACTTTTTCAAAATAATAACACCATCCATGCTCAGGCTCATGCCCAAATGCAAATACCGGGGGATTCCGGTCTTCGATCATGCGGATGTTTTCAATTTTCGAATGAACAAAAATCCGCCTGATAGGATTCGAGTCCCTTTCAGAAAAAATAAAGTTGTTCCCATCAATTACACGAACGCATGAAAACGGGCTGGGCTGTGTAAGCACGACGATATTTCCATAGTCCACAACCATCTCATGTGTTCGATACCCCTGTTTTTTCTTCTGTTTACCCATCAAAATATATTCAACATTCTTCTCCGTTGGCATGATGATGGATACCAAAAACCGCACGGGAGTCTCCTCCCGGGGTTCGGGAAAATATATTAAGTTGGCTGCTTCCGGGAGACCCAGATCATCGTCGACAATCTGTCCGTGGGGATAGAGCGTCACCAAAGTGGAATCTGGTCGAAACCCAGGAATGCGCCAGGCAGCCTGCCACCAGAAAGACTCGAGGGAATTTTTCAGGACCAGGGTTTTTTCGCCGAGGAGCGAATGAGTTAACGCCGCGGCCACAAGAAAACCTGAAATCACAACAAATTGCAAACACCTGGATGGGAGATAACAAATTAATCCGGTGAGCAGGATGGCGGCAGCAAATGAAACAGGCAAACCGTAATGAGAATATATGCCCAGGTTTATTGAACGTCCGAACACAACGACCGGAAGCACTCCGAACGACAGGGAAATAAAACCGAGCAGCAATGCCTCGCGCGGCATGGTCTGCAACAAGCCCTGCCCTCCAAAGAAATCCCGCCGCATCCACAGATAACCCATCCACGCCAGAGCAGCAGCAACCAGCAAGACGAGAATTCCGCTCAGAGCAGGCACTCCAAAGTCAACTTCAATCAACCGGTAATAAAGCTGTTTAAACCAGGCGTTCACACCGGCATTCAAAATACCATAATAGAAATCAGACCCCATCTTCAATAAATAATCAACAGGAGCTGTTATGAACTTGCTGTCATAAAACTCGATGTCTGTGGTTTTGCGCCCGCCTTCAAAAAGGAAAACCCGCCAAATGACAAATCCCAAGGGGATCGCCGAAAAAGGTATCCAGGCCCGGAACGCAAAACCAATCCGTTTTAGAATCCGTTCAGACACGTTATGGGAAATGAGCAGATAGATGCACAGAAAACGGAAAACTTCCGCCCCTATAGCGTAATCCACCAGAGCGATATAAGTCCAACCGGTTATGACCGCAACCAAAGCATAAAATATTTTAAGGACGGGCTCAACCGCCTGAATGGAGAGCAGGGTAAAAAGAATGGAAAATATCTGCAAGGCAAGGCTGGCCGCCATGGGTTGATATTCAATCGCACTGACCCACCAGGAATATCCCGGATAAAGGATAAACAGGAGGGAAATTAAAAAATTAATCCTGTTGTTTCCATCCCAAATAATATTTAGCAGCCAAAACGCCCCGACACCGGCAGCCAATCTCCAAAAATACGCTCCAAGATGATAGGTAAGCGGATATGGTCCAAACAAGGAAAAGAAAACGTCGAAAAAATAACCCCGGATGGGACGGTCCACGCTAAACATCGAATGAAAAATATTCGGACCTGCAACAATTCCGTCGTAGATGTAGTACCAGTCATCCAGGTAGTAGGTCAACCGAATCGCATACGGCAGAAACACAATCGCAGATATTAGAAATAGGAAGAGCACATCGGGAGAAAATACTTTCTTAATGGAGGGCATACTCATTCCTCTGCGCTCCTGCAATACTCCACGGCAATTACCTGGCGAACCTCTGGCGTCAAAGGCTCCTGAACAGCGGTCAGCATATCACAAGCCTGCTGGCGCAGAGATCTATCACCAGTAATCCGTCTGGCAGTTTGCGCGAGTCGTTCTGCATTTCCGGTGATGGCATATGCCTTTAAAAACGGCAGCCACTCCGAGCGGTCTTCCGGGCTAAGATCGAGGCGAATGGCTTCCTCACCAAGAGCCGCCGCATCCTTCCATTCGCCCAATTGCGAAGCCAGGTCCGCTTTTTGGAAGTAAAAACACCAATTACGTTCAGGCTCTTTTCCAAAAATATATTCAGGCGGCAGGGCAGGCTCTGCATCCACAATCACATTCTCGATTCTTGAAGACGGCGCGGCAAGTGACACATTGACAGGGTCATACATAGAGATCAGCGGCTGGCCGCCATCAATCACATGCACGCACGAGCCCAGAGTTGGTTGGCTGATGAGCAGTAAATTCTCATAATCAAGGTCAATGGTGTGGCTGCGATACTGCATTTGTTTGAATTGCGAACCTTCCAAAATTTCTGGCAGCGTTTCGTTGTTGAGCGTCAGCCCTGAAACAGGATAGTGCACAGGAACTTGACCCGTCGGCTCCGGAAAATAGATCACATTCGCCGCTTCCATCAGGCCGTAACCGCCATCGCCCATGCCGGGCAGCGGATAGTTGATCACCAAAGTCGTCCCGGCGCGAAGGGCAGGCACACGCCAGTTCACCTGCCACCAAAATTTTTGAAGCGCAGTCTCCTCCACCGCCGCACTGGCCGCAATTCCAAAATGCGCGAGGGCTGCAAAACCAACGATCACAAATAACATCACTGAACGCGCACGCTGCGGGGATAACGATTCCAGGAACCCAGCCATGAAAAGAGCCGCAGCCAGCGAAGCGGGCAATCCATAATGGGAGAAGCCCGTGATGTTGACATATCGATTCGCCAGGATGACCGGCAGGATACCGAGGATCATACCCAGCCCCCCAAGCATCAACGCCTCTTTCCGTACCTGTTCCTGCCCGCCATCCCAATCATTCGCCTCCGCTGATCCTTTGATCATCCTCTCCACAAGGACGAGGAGCAAAACTACAACGATGGCAATGAACAATCCAAGCGCGGTCTCGCGGAGACGGAGTCCCTGCAAAAAGGCGGGGAATTGATTGATCCACGCTAGAACACCGAGGTTTAACAGGCTGTTATAGAGTTGAAAAAACCAGTCCATGGCAGTGGCGATGGGGCTTTTCAGAAACACACTCAATTGCCCGCCAATATCAGTAGCTTCGCGCTGGTTTTCGAAGAGCAGGGTGCGCCAGAGGGAGAAACCGATCGGGATAAGCAGGTTCCAGCCCAAGGCGCGGAAAGAGGCGAAGGCCTTCCTCCAGAAAGAATCCTGTGATGTTCGGTTAATCAAAATAAACACACACAGAAAGCGGAAGAATTCCATGCCGATGGCATAATCAACAAGAGCGATGTAAACCCAACCCGTCAGAATCGCGCCAACCAGATATGCAATTTTTGAAATTTGATTTGACGATTGAATTGCTTTCAATGTGAATGCAATCGATAGTACCTGCAAGGCAAGGCTGGCAATCATGGGTTGATATTCGATGGCGCTGATCCACCAGAAATAACCGGGGTATATGGCGAACAGCAGGGCGGCGATGAAAGCGAATTTTCTTTCCCCCGGCCACAGATTATTGAATATCCACAAAGCGCCGATGGCGCTCAGCCCGCGCCAGAAAAATGCGCCGAGATGATATGCCAGCGGGTTGGCGCCGAATAAATAAAAATAAAGTTCGAAGAAAAAGCCGCGCGCAGGACGGTCGATGCGGAACATTTCATGAAAGATCTTCGCGCCTCCCACCATGCCATCGTAGACGTAATACCAATCGTCCTTGAAATAGGTCAGGCTGCCGATGTGTGGCAGAAACACAAAGGCCGGGATAAGAAGCAAAAATAAAATTTCAGGAAATGGTTTTTTCATTTACGATTTGCGGATCACGATCAACGGATATTGCCCGTTCTCGGCAAAGAATTTCGGGAAGACACCTTCGAGCCAGAAGATGAATTTCAAGAACGCCCGCCCGCCAAACGGACGGACAAACCAGCGCATGATGCGCGTGCTCATGCTGCGCCAGGGTTTGATCTCAACAGTCATCTTCGAGCCGATCTCCCGTTTGAGCCATGCAGGGGTCATCTTTTGAACGAAAGTACCCGCGGGGTCTTCCTCGTTCAACCATTCTTTTTTCTTTTTTTCGGCACGGCCTGATAATCTTCGCATGAGACCGATCAACGGCTCAGCAGCGCGAATCAACAGCGGATTATCCCAGCCGTTGACTATGGCGGCTGTCCGCCCGCCTGCAAGCACGCGATGGATTTCGCTGTATGCACGCGGATGTTCCGTCAGTGCAAGGTGGTGAATGGCGTGCATGGAAACAGCGCCGTCAAAAGATTCTTGTTTGAAGGGCAGGTCAGCTAAATCGCCGACGACGAATAAACCATGGCAGCCGATTCGCTCACGAGCCTCACGCAAGGCTTGAATGGAAATATCCAGACAGATGCGCTTCTGATAGCCCTTTGAATAGATTTTGTATTCTTCATATTGCACGGGACCGGAACCCGCATCCAAAAGGAGCCTGCCCGTTGGAATGAGTCCATTCATTACGCGCAGGCGGGTCTTATGAATATATTCGCGCGAGACTGGGCGCAGGTCTTCATAGCGGGCGTTTTGATAATTGCCATCATCCTCCTGCTGCCAGCCGATCTCATCGTAAAATTCACGGACTTTTTGTTTGGTTTCGTTCGTCATATGTTGTTCTCTGTCCATTTATGTCGTTGCGAGGGCGCACTTGTTCTTTGCCCGAAGCAATCTCCGATTCGATAGGAGATTGCTTCGTCGAGAAGTACACCCTCCTCGCAACGACATGTCATTTCCACGTAAACGGTTCATTCACCAAAAAATCAAATGTATCTTTAAATTGTGCCAGACCTTCTTCGCTCAGCACTCTTTCCAATGGCCATACCGCCAGATCATCCCAGAAATTCATGAGACGCCAGGGGAAGGGACGCGGATACTCGAAGAAAAAACGGTAGGCATAATTCCAGGCGAATTCGATCTGCTTTTCATTCAACTGGTGGGCAGGGATATCCGCCAGAACTTTTTCGAGGATTGCGTAGTATTCGTCCCAGGAATTTGGATCGAGAGTAAAGCCGCGCCCGCGGTAGTGGGTCTGTCCGCAGGAAATGACGGGGCGTCCGTTCATGGCGGTTTCGAGGCCAACGGTGGTGGTGTACGCCAGCCCGACATCGGCAATCTCGATCAGATCGTAGGTGTTGATCTTATCCTCCGCGCCGATGACATGGATATTGCCGGGAAGCCCGGTCAATGCTTCGCGGACAACCGTCCCCATGGACTTGGCCTGCGGCACCAGTTTCTCGCCGGGGTGCACGCGAATGACCAGTTGCATGTCGGTTCGTCTGGAAAAATACTGGACGGTCTTGGTGATCCATTCGGTCATGGAAGCGGCGAAGATATCACGTCCAAGGGTAAGGCTGTCGCCAAGCACATTTGCAGCGAGCATGACGACAGGGCGTTCGTCGAGGTTTAGCATTTTGCGGGTCTCTGCCGCGCCTTGCGAAGAAACATACTGCCAGAGCCTTTTTGATTTTCCCCAAACACGCGCGCCGCGGCGGGCATTTTCGAGGTCGGCAACCCGCTCGAACATTTCATCGGTGACGGGCAATGAACAGCGGACATCGACAAGATAATCCGTCTCCTGCTGCATGATGGATGAATTCTGCGCCAGCCAGATCTGTTCGCGCTGGTCGTTGAATTCGTAGGTGACCGCATCAATACCGAGATAACGCGCCACGCGGAAGACGATGCCCATTTCCAAAATCAAGCCGTTTGGAATCAACACCACATCAGGCCTGTTGGATTGCAAATATTCAAACGCAGCTTCAGCGGCAAATGTGTTGCGCTTGATTCGCAAGTCATATAACGCGCGGTCGGAAGGGTCGTTCATGTCCACTTCTTCGCGCATCAGGGTGTATTGCGCGTCCCAGAGGGAAATTTCTTTTATGTCAGCTTGGAGAATGGCGGGAAGAACGGTCGCAGGTCGAAGGTCAAGTAACGAAGCGTGTTCAATTAATGGGGATAATGCTGAAAGGGCGTCGCGTGTGTGAAGGATACGCTGCCGCTGTGTGAAGTTATCCTTTTCCTTGTGCCATTCGGAATAAGGCAATGTCAACAATGTGACTTTATGTCCAAGACCCGCAAGAGTCAAACCGAGATATGCAGATTGCTCGATCCAATAGTGAAGTGTGGCGAAGAACAAAACTTTCCTGCCAGGCTTTGCTTTCTTTGCAATCGGTTCAACGACCGCGCGCGCCGCAGGCAGCGACTTTTGCAAACGCGATAGATTATAGTGATCTTTTCTTGCGCGATTCCTGGACCGAAGCATCCAATCAAATTCGGCAGTAAAAGGCAGGTCGCCCAAGAATTCTTTGAGAGAGTTTGTTTTCGCCATATCAGTAATTGGTAATTGGAGATTGGTAATTACTACTTACCAATTACTAATTATCAATTTTCTCGATCTTCCAATTCAAACGTGGACGCACAGGCCCCACGCGCGGTTCAGGCCAATGCGTGCCGGGCGCGCCGGAAATATCCACATTGAATGCAATTGCATTCTCGTCCATGAAATAACGGCGCACGCCGAACGAACTGGCATTCACACCAATCGTGTAACGGCCTTCGTTGAAAATATCGGCGGGGATTTCTGCGCGGCTGATGAATCGCCCAGCCTGCCGCGAATCAAATTTCTCGAAAAGATTCGGCGCATCGGTATCGAACGAAGTAAGCACGTATTCGCCGCGCATGGTGCTGAGATAAAAACCAACCCGCAGGCCGGTGACGGGCGCATCCAGCTGATATTCAAATTCAACAATGACTGATTCGGTGGAGCGGACCGTATCGACAACCTTCCCGCTTCGATTTTTAATCCTCAAGCTGATCGGCCTAAACGGCGCACTCGCCGCTGGGACATCCTCCACCTCCCAATCCCGCTGACCCGCCTGCGCCTGCCCTGAGGAAAGATAAAAGTCAACAGCTTCCTGCGTGGGAGCACGCAAGAGCATTTGACCTTTGTTCAAGACAATCGCTTCCTGGGTCAATCGCAAAATGGCTGACATGTTATGGCTGACGAATAAAACCGTGCGGCCTTGTTGTGCCACGTCACCCATTTTGCCGAGACATTTCTTTTGGAATTCCGCATCCCCCACCGCGAGCACTTCATCCACAACGAGGATCTCAGGTTCGAGATGTGCGGCAACTGCAAATGCAAGGCGAAGATACATGCCTGATGAATAGCGTTTGACGGGCGTATCTATGTATTGTGTGACTTCAGAGAAATCAACGATCTCATCGAATTTCGAATCGATTTCAGCGCGCCGCATCCCAAGAATTGCGCCGTTCATGTAAATATTTTCGCGTCCAGTCAATTCTGGGTGAAAGCCTGTGCCCACTTCGAGCAGGGAGCCGACACGCCCGCGCACGGAGACGGTGCCAACGGTTGGTTCGGTGACACGGGAGAGGATCTTGAGCAGGGTGCTTTTGCCCGCGCCGTTGCGCCCCACAATGCCGAGGACTTTGCCTTCTTCGAGATCAAACGAGACATCCTTCAACGCCCAGACATAATTCTGGTTCGTGCGCCGGTCGGATTTTCCGATCATCGCTTTCGCCAGACGAATAGGCGCGGAGACGGTGTCCACGATCACATCGCGCAGCATGTTGTAGCGGAACTTGGTCTCCGCCGCGCCGATCTTGTATTGTTTACCGAGGTTTTTTACCGAAATTGCAGTAGCCATTAAATCGTATCCGCAAAGGTTCTTTCCATACTACGGAAGTAGAAAAGACCAGAAATGAAAATCAAAATTGAGATGCCCGTCGAAACCCAAAGCGTGATATCAGGTCCGTTGCCAATGCCGAGCAATGCCCAGCGGAAGCCATTTACCACACCTGCCATCGGATTCAGAAAATATAGAACCTGCCATTTTTCGGAGATTACAGAGGCGGAATATGCCACGGGCGTGGCAAACAGCCAAAACTGAGTCAGAAACGGGAGAGCCTGGTTTACGTCACGATACTGGACGTTAATCGCTGAAAGCCAAAGCGCCACACCCAGCGCGGTGATGATTGCCAATAAAAGGAAGAGCGGAAGCGTCCACAGCAAATTCCAGGCAGGGGCTACTTGATAATAGAACATCAATACAATCAAAATGACGAATGCGATTGCGAAATCCACCAAGCCTGCAAAGACGGAAGACATGGGCAGGATGAGGCGCGGGAAGTATATCTTCGTCACCATATTGTTATGTGCCACGAGCGAACGGCTTCCCTGATTAAGGGCGACTACAAACAAGCCCCACGGGAGCAGCGCTGTGAACGAGAAAATAGGATAGGGAACACCTTCTGTCGGCAGTTTTGCCACACGATCAAACAGGAAGGTGAACACCAGCATGGTCATTACTGGCTGGATGACCGCCCAGGCCATGCCTAACAGGGTTTGCTTGTATTTAACTTTCACATCCCGCCAGACCATGAAAAAGATCAATTCACGGTAGATCCAAAGGTCGCGCAGGTTTAATGCGGCCAGGCCTTTGGATGGCTTGATGTAAACGGTGGTGGGTTCGTGGGCAGGAACTTTGGAAATTTGTGTCATTTTTTGCTCTGTCAAAAGTCGAAGGTCAAAGGTCCTTATATCAGACCTTTGACTTTTGACGTTCGACCTATTTTATTTTGTCTCTATTTGCCTTGAACCACTCGATCGTGCGCTTCATGCCTTCCTCAAAGGAAACCTGTGCGCCCCAGCCGAATAATTCCTTCGCGCGGGAGACGTCCAATCCGCGGCGGGGCTGACCATTTGGTTTATCGGTTTGCCAGACAAGGCTCCCTTGAAAACCTGTCATTTTCACGATCATTTCAGTTAAATCCTTGATCGAGATCTCATACCCAGACCCAAGGTTGACGGGCAGGTCACCGTTATATTTTTCAGCGGCAGCCACGATGCCATCCGCAGCATCCTCCACATACAGGAATTCACGTGTGGGAGAGCCGTCACCCCATACTTGTAATTCCTTGTCGCCATGCTCGCCCGCTTCCACTGCCTTGCGAATCAACGCAGGGATGACATGTGATGTTTCCAAATTAAAATTGTCACGCGGACCGTATAAATTAACAGGTAAAAGGAAAATGGCATTGAAGCCATATTGCGCGCGATACGCCTGCGCCTGCACGAGCATCATCTTCTTGGCAAGACCATAGGGGGCATTGGTCTCTTCGGGATAACCGATCCATAGGTCATCTTCCTTGAATGGGACAGGCGTAAATTTTGGATAGGCACAAACGGTTCCGATTGCAACGAATTTGCCGATGCCATTCTTGTATCCCTGGTGCATCATCTCGACGCCCATCATCAAGTTGTCGTAGAAAAAGTCGGCGGGATGTTCGCGGTTCGCGCCGATGCCGCCTACGTTCGCAGCCAGATGAATGACAACCACGTTCTTCGGATCAACCCCTTGAAGTGTTTCTGCGTACAAACGTTTAATGTCGTTCGGGTCGACGAGGTTATAGTTCTCGATGCGCGGAATGTAAATATCGGTCGCGCCGCGTTGTTTCAATTTTTCAATGACGAAGGAGCCGAGGAATCCTGCTCCGCCGGTGACGATCACTTTTTTATTTTGCCAAAAATTTTCTGCCATGTTTTCTCCTTGTAGTACGTCATTGCGAGGAGGACTTTAGCCCACCGACGTGTGCCACGAAGTGGTAAGCAATCCCAAATCAAAGTACAGATTGCTTCGGGCGGAAGAACACCGCCCTCGCAATGACATAATTTATTGCACAATAAACTGCGCGTTCCGATAACGGTCATCCGCAGGGTTGCGAATCAAACCAGACTTCAATGCAAACAACACCTCGCGCACGCCATCATCCACATCCAGGGTCGTATTGAAACCGAGCACATGCTTGATCTTTTCGAAAGACACGGTAATGTCGCGCATGTCGCCGCCGAAAGTTAAATCCTTGTATTGCACCACGGTCTCGGGCATGCGTTTCAAGATGAAATTCACAATATCGTTTTTGGAATAATTTCCGTTCTCGGTTCCCAAATTGAAAACCTGCCCGCGGATCTTTTCCTTTTCCGCTTCCAGCCCCATGATGACGCCGCGCACCACATCGCGGATGTGCACGAACGAGCGCGAATAGCCGCGTTGATAGATGATGAGTTCGCGTTTGGTAAATGCTTCGAGCACGAATTGATTCACGATGAGGTCAAAACGTGTGCGCGGGGAAATTCCGTACAATGTGGCAAAGCGGAATAACAGCGGAACGCAAACTGAGTCTTTTTGCGAAAGCAAAAATTCCTCCGAAGCGATCTTTGTCTCGGCATACAACGATTGTGGATTTAAGGAAGTCTCTTCCGTAACTGGCTTGCCGTTTTCGGACAGGCCGTAATTGCTATATGTGGATGCGAAGACGAATCGTTCCACACCCAAATCTGCTGACTGGTCGAAGACCAGTTTCGTCGCCTCGACATTGTACTTCCAGGCCACCTGCTTCCCCACTGCCTGGCAGGCCGGGAAGCCGACAATACCCGCCAAATGGACAACCGCATTCGGAACTGGCCAGCCGCGTTTGACCGCATCCCGTACGACGCGGGGTTCTGTAACATCGGTTTTAATAAAATGGAAATTCGGATGATTCAGAAACGGGACAATGCTCTCGCCGCCGAACAGGAGACTGTCCAGGACGGTGACCCTGTAATTTTGGCGGAGCAGTTCCGAGGTCAGGATGGAACCGATATATCCCGCGCCGCCTGTGATCAACACGTGGCGATCCGTCATTCGAGACCTTCCAATCTGATTTTGTATCCATCCAAAATTAAAGCGGGAGCAGTTTTATCAGTCACAACAGAAATGCCCTGTTCCATGCAGGTGAGTTTGCAAATATCCGCCACATCGCCGGAGCCGACGATGCGCACGCGGTCAAAGCCCGCATGGCGGATCTTGGTAACGTGATCCTTCACGCGCTGGCGGGTGCGGCGGTAAACCGAAAAGGAACGCTCGACATAATCGACAGCAAGGCGGGCGCGCAGGGCAATGCCTTCGGGAGTGATGATGTAACGCAGTTTCTTGCGCTCGGCGCGCGAGACCTTGACCGCGCCTTTGGCAATGAGCCGCTTTAAATGCCAATTGACCGTTCCAACTGCCACACCCAATTGCGTGGCAAGCGTGGACTGGTTCACATCAGGGTCGCTCTCGATCTGTTCGAGCAGGGAAAGTTCGCGGAGTTCGTCGTTTGTTGATTCCATGGGTAAATTCAATTCAAAATTCAGTCACTGAATTATAACCCCGTTCGGTGGATGGTCAAGTGAGGATTAAATGCATAAACCACGCAACCTATTTCGTTACGTGGTTTATCAACAATAAACCTACATGCTAATTTTTTATGGTTCAGACTGTGGTGGTGGACCGTCCCCACTTGGATTTTGCAATCTATCATCTATATTCCAGCCACCAGAACCCATCTCCAAGTCCATTACGTAATCGAATAACAATTCATTATTTTCATCTATTAATTTTGCCTTATAGAATATTATTCGTGCACCCTGCGAATTAATATCCCCAATTAATGATGTGTCGGGTAATGCCCACAAGAAAAAAGAAATCTTGTTCGCTTGATCTAAGGATTCCGCCATTGCATTGACAGTTAATGTTTGGAGCCCTTCGTCTGACGATATGCTAATATCGAAAGTCACGTCTCCAACCGAAAAAGTGTTTGCCATTTTGGAAATCTCTTTTACAACATTATTCTGAACAGCTTTATCAGGCAGAACAGCATGAGAAAAATTTAGCTGGGGAGTTCTTTCTGGATCTGTCTTTTGAGTTGTAATTTCGAGTTGTTTGCCATCGCTTCCAATAAGGATTTTCGTGTACGAGTCTATTTTATAACCTTCTCGAGCAGCAAAGAACTGAATTTCACGATCCACTAAACTCATAGCATGTATATCTTCTGCTGTTGTCCATGGGTTTCTTGCTCGAATCATGATTTGAATACTTAATGGGGTTCTCTCAAGTATGGTAATTTCAGTAACTGGAATATTCTTTTGCTCGAATTCACCATACAAGAAATTTATCACCTCTTCCTGAGCATTAACTTTCCAATATACTCCAACCGCTACGCCAAGGCTGACAATTGCTACAAGCAGTCTTATTATCAATTTAGATTTCATTTTTACACCTCATTCTACGGTCCGTAATTTCGGAATTCAAAAAGGAACCATTGATCAACACTATAAGGAGCTTCCATCACCCACCTTGCCTCATCAAACAAATTCCAATTTCCTGTTGAATCCATGTATTGAACATTCTTGAAAATAGTATTAAGTTCGTTTAATGGACTTGCATGAACCTCAGAATGTGCAAAAACCGATTTGGGTGGTAGCGTCCCAATATCAGAACAGTACATTGGAAAAGTAGAATATTGCCCGCACCACCAAGTTCCCCCAGTCGAGAAAACAGAATAAGTTTCAAATGTTCCCCAAGTTTGCAAATCATCTCGATACTCTTGAATATAATATCCATTCTCACCTGCCGGGGGATTTGCTGTTTTCCATTCAACATAAGGCCTTACTCCACCAGTTGGATAAAACCAATAGTATCGCCATCCGGCTTGCATCCATCTCTCGGAAACCCTCGGTATTGAAACCCAACTTGACTCACCGCTAGTCGGAATACTTTCAAGGTTTAGTGGTTGGCATGGAGCTGAAATCTCAGCTTTTACGCCGTAGGCTCCCTGTCTATCATTTCCTGTATACCATCGATCTTGTGGCGTAGGTGTAGGAGATGGCGTATTTGTAGGCGTCTGTGATGGCGTCACTGTCCGCGTTGGAGTGGCGGTAGCAGTTGAAGTCGGAGTCACCGTGGGGGCATATATATCTATCGCAACCGGCGCAACATATGTGTCCACAGACCAGGTGTACGTCCCATATCCGCCAAGCATATAAAACGTGGCGCTGAGATCGCAATAATACGGGCTGCAATTCGCATAACTGCCAATACCGCTCCATTCATGATAGCCGTCTGACAGCCCATACCCAAAGAACTCCATCGGCACAAGGTTCCCATAGTGGAACGTATTGGTATGTGAAATGGTTGCAATTTGGTATCTATAGACGGTCCTGGCATTGGCAGTATCCGACCAGTGAAAACGGGCATAGGGTTTTACGCCCCGCAGGGATTTCCATGTGGAGCCGGAGCCTGTAAAGTTGCAGTGCAAGCCGCCCTGGGATGTGGGTTCGCATGTATTATTTTGCGTCACAGTAATCCCGCTGGTGCCGTTCGGGTATTGCACGCCTACATAATCCAAAATAATATATCGGCTGGAGGTCAGCGTGCCTGTCAGGGTGGGAGTGGGCGTGACCGACGGGGTTGGCGTATTCGTATCCTCCGCATACAAGTCCGATTTTGGCATGGACACATTTTCACTGGCGCTGGCGGACATCACATTTTTTAAATTAAATGCCGCCAGAAGCAATCCTGCGAAAAAGATGATGCATAATTTTTTGACGGAGTTTTTTTCTTGGCTTATTATATCCCTCCTGGGCTGGGTTATTTGATTATCTGTTGATGTTTAGATATTACCCCCCATTTTATTTTGTCAAGATGAATTCAGATAAAGTTACTCCGCAAACAGTATAGCCCTACCGAAGAAAATATTCAGGTAAAATCATCCCGCCATGAATGCAATCCCATCTTCCAGCGAAGCCGGTAATGAAATTGCTGCGAACCGATCCCATTAAGCGCGTTTTCAATGGAAACACCTTCCAACTGGCGGGGATAGCCCTGATCTGTCTTGGGTTGGTTTACATCCTGCTTTCCACGCCGCCCCGCGCCGACCTGACAGCCCAGTATTACGAAATGGGGTTTGAGAAAATCATCTTTCTCCTTGCCGTTTTTACCTTGATGATGCGCTTAAGAGGCGCATGGGGTAATGCCATCGGTTTAACGGCTGTAGTATCGCTCTTCCTTCTTTCACTGATCTATAAATGGCAGACTGCGGATAATTTCCTACTCCTGGGCGGTCTCTTCCCCCAGCGCGATGCCCTGGATTATTACACCGATGCACAGCGCCTGATGCACGGTTTTGACATGGCAGGGCCCGGGGTCTACCGCCCGATCTATTCCTCCTTTCTTGCTGTGCTCATGAAGGCGGCGGGTAGTAATTTGCAACTGACGTTAATTTTCCTGACGATCGGTAATGCGCTCGCGGCATATCTGGCGGCGTTGGAAATCCGCCGGGTTCTCAAAAGCAATGCCGCCGCCGCGTTTTATATCATCCTGGCTTACATGTTTTTTCGGCGCTTCAGCGGAACCCTGCTGACGGAAAATTTAGGCTTTTGCCTCGGCAGCCTGGCATTGACCTTCCTGATTCGCGGCGCATTTCAGAACCGCTTCAGTCAGCTGCTTTATGGCGTGTTCCTGCTAACCATTGCGCTCAATGCAAGAGCGGGGGCTTTTCTGGTTTTGCCTGTGCTGGCGATATGGCTGGGTGTTTCATTTCGTGAGGCACGCGGATTTTGGCGTCCATTTTTATCTGGCAGTCTGGTGATTTTGCTGGGCATGACGGCAAATTATTTCATCGCCCGGGTGACAACCTCGCCCGGAGCGAAAATGTTTTCGAATTATTCCTATACCCTGTATGGACTCGCTGCCGGCAACAAAGGCTGGGAACAAGCCGGGCTGGATTACCCCAATGCGGATACAAACCAGATCTATTCCCTGGCGCTCCAAAAGATCATCAACGATCCCTCGCTCTTCGTGGGCGGTGTTTTTGGGGCGTATCGGGATTATTTTGAAAGTTCCAAAGGCGCCTTTAGTTTTCTCATCCTCGAACATGACCGGGGAGACGTTGCAAACCTGGCCTTATGGTTGTTGACATGGATCGGTTTAATCGGGGCAATTGTGCGCAGGAAGGAAAAATCATACAGCATCGTCCTGGCGTTTTTCCTGGGCATTTTCATTTCTGTGAGCCTGGTTCCACCCGCCGACTCTCAAAGAATGCGCGCCTTGGCCGCCACCATTCCCTTGACCGGTTTCATCCTGGCCGCTGGAATCGCCTCGATCCACAGCCTGCTTCAGAAAAATAAAACAGCAGCGGCAATGCTCGAGGAAACCGAACCAGATTGGACGTTTATCATGAGCGCCTCCTTGTTAACGGTCTGTCTGGTCTTGCCGGTCTTTGTCAAGTGGATCGGCAAGCCGCTTCTCCCGGACCCGTCCATTGGTTGCCGCGCGAACGAAAAGGTTCTCACCCTTTCCATTGCGGAGGGGTCGAGCATCAAGCTGGGAAGCGCAGTGAATCAATCCTACGTCCCAAACATCGAGGTTTCGTTATTCGAAAAAAAGAACATCCGCCCCGAACAGCAAATGCAGGAGGAAGATAAACCCTTCTTTCACGACTTGCCCGCGGGGACGATCCTCACCCTGGCTTGGGGCGCGGAGGCGGACGGGTCACTTCCCGCCGCCGTTTCGCTGGTCACAACGGATTTGCCGAAGACTGGGACCTATACATTGTGCCTGACCCCGACTCCGGTGGATGATTTTTACTTTGCCCACCTGAACCAAACTCAAATTGCCGCTTTCCCAATTTCTGTCAGCGAGCGCTTTGGGTTGAACGGAGTTTTCCGCGCGATTCAAATTTTCGTTTTGGCTGCGGTCTTTCTTTTCCTGCTGGTTGATTTTTACCGTCTTCCAAACCTGCCCCGGAAAAAACTGCTGGCGGGGGCTGCGAACGCCCTAATGGCGGGCGCGGGCATCCTTTTCTTCCTGCACCATTTTGGGATTCTTCCCCTCGTCACTGAGCAGCGCCTGATCGATGTAAAACAAGTCCGCCATCCGGGAGACTTCAATTTATACGCGGTCAACCTGGGCACCGACAAGATCAGCGACACGGAATTCATCGATTTCCCCGCGCGTCTTTATGAAGACGGCGTTTTATTGGGGCCTCAGCATGAAAGTCAGTCGTTGATCGACATATATGGGGGAGGAGGCCATATCCTTAAGGGAAATTTCCTGTACTTTTCCACCTCCGACAACAGCGACCCGCGCGCCAACGGCAGGGAATACACCCTCGCCTGGCCCACTCGCTTTCGTTTGAGATACCAGGTCATTGCGCTGGCGGCCCTCTTCTTGAGCCTGGTGATTCACCGTCAACTTTTCAAACCCGATGCCTCAAAATGAAATTCCATTTCATCGATGAACATCAACCCGCCTTCGATAAAGCCGGTAGAGAGTTCGCGGAGTTGATCGTTTGTTGATTCCATGGGTTAATTCAATTCAGTCACTGAATTACAATCCATTTGAGGCGGGGCGAGAGATGCTATATTTTGAAAACAAAACCGCATGACTTGAAATAGCTATGCGGTTTTGAATATCATTTGAAAAGACAGTTTGGTTATGGTGTGGGGCTGACTGTTTCGGTAGGGGTCGAGGTTTGAGTGGGCAGTTCAACAGGCATTTCTGTCAACAACTCGGTTGGGGTAATAGTTAGCGAAGGCGTGAGCGTTTCGATTAATAATTCAGTTGGAACAGGAGATAATGCAGGTGAGGGGCTCTCAGTGAAAAGGGTTTTTTGAATGTATGCTATCAACTCGTCAAGCGCCCATTCATCCGTCTTCGATATTGCTTTGTCACTCACAATTTCATACATACCTTGAAACCCGCCACCCGTTATCCAGTAATGTCCGGGACCAATATTTGCGGTTGAGCCTCGTACATCTAAACTAAGAAAGAGCAAGTAGGTTTTCCCCATCTCTGGGATAATCTTATCTGCGATCATCTGATCGTTGTCAACATTACCGCCAAGAGACCGAATGCGGGCATTTTTTTGGCGAACATCACCTTTTATAATCTGATTAACATTAATATTCAAATCAGTAAAAATCACATGGTCAGGCAATATCGAGCGCGCCGAGATGCCCTCTGGCCGCTTCCCATCTGGAGTATTCCAACGGCTAGCATGAACGGTTTTCAAATCGCCAATCACAATCAAGTCTGATTCAGTTATGAGATCATCAAGCGACATCCGAACGTATGAAGCCTGGTACTCGATAGTAATTGGTTCTACAACTAGTGCTCGCTCATCGCCCTTTTGTTTCAGTAGATACAAAGAAATTGAAATCATCAACAGGACAATCGCCAACAACAAAACTTTCTTATTCATATTATTCACCTTTTATCCTATATAAACTGTGGTGCGACCATATGACTGCAAGTACTATGGATATAGCCAATTGATGCCGCTTTTATCTTCGGCCTCTAACGTAATTTGATGAAATTCGCCAGTGCCTACGCCCGCAAACATGGTCACATGGAAACAACTTGAACCATAAACATCTTTCAGGTCAAGCCAGTGGCCAAACTCATGCGTCATTAAAGCCTGAACACTGAAGCTAGAATCTGCTGGAGGGATATTGACATCAAATGTTCTTTGATTATTAAATATGGTAATGACTTGGAGAAGGGTTGATCCCTGAAAAGATTGTCCTGAATATGCTGGCGTACCATAGTCTGCAACCGGTCCTAGTGATATTGAATTATTATTCGGAGTGTTTGGTGAATTCACAAAAGTAAAAGGGCTTGGAGAAACATTTGTCCACGCATTTGCCGCACTGTCTATTGAATTTATCCAAGATGTTGGGATACTTGTGTCAATTTTGTAGACTGCATCATAACTGGGCCACGAATACCCCGCAGCCTCCCAGCAAGGTCCACTACCGTTACTTCTAGGTGTAGGTGTTATAGGCGTTGATGTCATAGTGCTTGTGGGAGTTTTTGTCGGCGTAAAAGTAGCCGTCGCCGTAGGAGTGAAAGTCGCCGTCGCCGTAGGAGTGAAAGTCGCAGTTGGGGTCGGGGTGAGAGTCAAGGTAGCAGTGGGAGTCACAGTCGCCGTGGGCGTAGCAGACTCAGTGCCTGCGTAGATATCAATAATGGCGCCATTGGCAGACATGTAACCAACACCGAAACCCGAAGAACCTCCCGCCCATCCACCGCTATAATAAAGATAATCAGACTCCGGCCAATCATACCTATATTCCCCGGCGGGAACGTAATAATAGCGCGCCGCCCCGCCGCCAATATACGGATACTGGCCGGGATACACATAAGAACCCGAAGCAAACAGGGAGGGATAGGCGCCCCACGCCGCGCGGTATGTAAAAAATCCCGCATCAAAACCTACGACAACCTGAACATCAAGCGGGAAAGGACCATTGTAAGAAAAATGAACCGTTGGCCGCGCAACCTGAACGGGAGAGGACAAACGAATATGGGTTGTCGAGACCTGCTCGCAAACAATGTTCCCATTGAGACAAGATAATGAAATGGGTATTGAAGTAGGAGTGGGCGTCGTTGTTATCGTAGGAGTCGGCGTGTCTGTCACGGCGAATACCTTGTCATTGTCGAGAGGAAAGAACATCAACAACGATACTACAAAAATTGGAATTATTATCTTTTGGGACGGATTTGTTTTCTTTCGAACCATCATGTCCCTCCTTTTGGGTTTCTGTTTTGTATAAACGTTGCAGATATTACCCCCCCCCCATTTTATTCTGTCAATGTGAATTCAGATAAAGTTACTCCGCAAACAGTATAGCCCTACCGAAGAAAATATTCAGGTAAAATCATCCCGCCATGAACATCAACCCGCCTTTCGACGAAGCAGGCCTTGCCTATCAACGCACCCGCATGACGCATTGGAATCAGGTCGCCCAAAAACGCGATCACTGGCGCGGCATGGGGCGCTGGTATCACCGCCGCATCGACGAGATCTATAAATTCCTTGTCAGCCCCAACCAGCGCGTCCTTGAAATCGGCTGCGGCACGGGAAGTTTAATTTCCCAACTAAAACCATCCCACGGTGTCGGCGTGGATTTCTCGCCTGAAATGATCGCGCGCGCAAAGCAGCGCCATCCAGAGATCGAATATCACCAACTCGACGCGCACGACCTCTCCACCCTTGAAGGTACATTCGATATCATCATTTTTTCAGATACCGTCAACGACCTGTGGGATGTGCAGCGCGCGCTTGAACATGTGAAAAAATTCTGCACCCCCGGCACCCGCCTCATCCTGAATTTTTACAGCCACCTCTGGCAGTTGCCGCTCACCTTCGCGCAAAGCTTTAACCTCGCCGCGCCCATGCTCACCCAAAATTGGCTGACAGCCGAAGATGTGGATAACATGCTGCGCCTTGCGGGCTTTGAAAGCATCCGCTCCTCCACTGAAGTGTTGTGGCCCCTGCCGCTGGGCGGCTTCGCAGACCGTTTCCTCGTCAAACTCTGGCCTTTCCGCGATTTCGCGTTGTCCAATTTTGTGGTCGCGCGTCCCATGCCGCAGCCGGTAAAAGAGCCGAGCGTTTCGGTTGTCGTCGCCGCGCGCAATGAAGCGGGCAATATCCAATCGATCTTCGAACGGCTGCCGAAGATGGGATCACGAACCGAATTGGTCTTCGTCGAAGGGCATTCCCGCGACAACACCTACGAAACCATCGAAAAGGAAATCGCGCTTCATCCTTTAACCCCCAGCCTGCTCTTCCGTCAAACGGGCATTGGCAAAGCGGACGCCATTCGACTCGGCTTCGAGAAAGCCTCCGGCGATATTCTCATGATCCTCGACGCAGACCTCACCGTTCCGCCCGAAGATCTGCCGCGTTTCTATGAAGCCATTGTCAGCGGCAAGGGCGAGTTCATCAACGGCGTGCGCCTTGTCTACCCGATGGAAAAGGAAGCCATGCGCACGTTGAATTTCATCGGCAACAAATTATTCAGCATGGCCTTCTCGTGGATGCTCGGCCAGCCCATCAAAGACACCCTCTGCGGCACGAAAGTGATGTGGAAGAAAGACTACGAGCAGATCGCCGCCAACCGCTCCTACTTCGGCGACTTCGACCCTTTCGGCGATTTTGACCTGATTTTCGGCGCGGCAAAATTAAATAAAAAAATTATCGATCTTCCCATCCGCTACCGCGAACGCACCTACGGCACCACCAACATCTCCCGCTGGAAGCACGGCATCCTGCTATTTAGTATGGTCGCTTTTGCGGCGAGAAGAATTAAATTCGTTTAGGCACAGGAAAATAGATGACAACTTCAAAACTTCGATTGCTGCCCTACAAGGAATACAAGGGGGTTCAAAAGATCTATTCCGTTATTTTTTATTACCTGCCCGTCTTCGGCGCCATGTACCGCCGCCGCGTGGAATTATGCCTGGAGCAATGCAAAGGCGGTGAGAGCATCCTCGAGATAGGCTTCGGCAGCGGGTTAACCTTCCTCAACCTGAATGACAAATACAAAAAGATATTCGGTCTCGACCTGACCTGCGATGTGAATGTGGTCAGAGAAGTCTTCGCATCGCGCAGTATTTTCCCTGACCTGCGTAACGGCAATGTCCTTCAGATGCCCTACGAAGACGACCAATTCGACACGGTTTTGCTCATCAGCATCCTCGAGCACCTCAAACCGGACGAACTCGCGCAGGCGTTTGCCGAGATCAGGCGTGTGCTTAAACCGGGCGGGCAGGTCGTCTATGGCGTGCCTGTCGAGCGCCCTTTCATGGTCTTTATGTTCCGCCTGCTGGGCTACAACATTCGCGAGCATCACTTTTCCACAGAAAGGGAAGTCATGCAAGCGGCGGAGAAAACATTCAAAAAGGTGACCGTCAATCCCATGAAAGCCTTCCCCGCCTTTTTCGGGAACGTCTACGAGATCGGTCATTTTACGAAACTTGCGGAGTGACGGATGGGGATCGAACAACACAAAGACCTGATCGACAAAAACCAGGAACTCTGGCATCGCAAACCCCTGCTTCGAACGGTTTATACCGATCTCTATCGAACCATGCAGGCATATCGAAGCGGCGCGCCGGGCAAAACTGTGGAGCTTGGTTCCGGCATGGGCAGCATCAGCGAAGTCATGCCCGATTGCCTGCGCACAGACTTGTTCCACTTCCCATGGCTCGACCTGGTTGAAAATGCCTATCGCCTTTCTTTTGAAGATGACACCGTCTCCAATTTGTTGATGGTGGATGTCTTCCATCATCTCCGCTACCCCGGAACCGCCCTGGAGGAATTCCTTCGCGTCCTGACTCCGGGCGGGCGGGTCATCCTCATGGAACCGGGGCTTGGATTATTGGGAAGACTGATTTACGAATGGATGCATATCGAGCCGGTCGGCAGCCCGCACAACATCACCTGGTTTGCGCCGGAAGGCTGGTCACCGAACCATGTGGATTATTATGCCGCCCAGGGAAACGCCACGGGTATATTCACCAGGTCAATGTATTCGGATAAATTAAGTCAATGGAAGATCGTGGAAATCAGACAGATTGCGGCATTGGCATATGCCGCCTCGGGCGGATATTCGGGTCCCCAACTCTATCCCGCCGCTGCATATTCTTTAATCAAATCCCTGGAAAAGTTCCTGCAGCTCTTCCCAAAATTGTTTGCAACCCGCTTGATGGTTGTCCTCGAGAAGTTATAACTACGAGCGGGCTACTTGCGTACCCGCTCATAGATTCGCACTTCGGGGTTGACTGCTGAAAGAGAAACCTGCGGCAGGCAGGGCGGCAGTTCATACTTGAACGCCTGAACGAGACGGAAGTTTTCCACCTCGCCGGCCAGCAGCCGTTTGAAAAAGTCACATTCCACAGGGGTGGTGGCACAAATGGTATCGGTATAGAACCGGTCATAGGTATAACTGTCGACCACGAAATAATCCGTGTCGCGTTTGAGCAGGCCCTGTTCGCCCTGGTTATATTCAAAGCGTCCGCCTGTCGGCACTTCATCCCCCTCCCATTCAATAAAATAGATCGGATAGTTATGGGCGCGCTCGAAGCGTTTTTTCTCGATCAGGGGCGGGTATAACGTATATTCGATACTGGTCTGGTAACCGCGGATCTCCGCAATATAGTCTGTTGCCGGTATGCGCGCATCGTTCATGAAAAGGAGGGATATGCTCACAAGCCGCAGCACGGAATACGCAAGTCCAATCACCACAAGTGTGGCAACTGCCGGGGGAATAAAGGTCAATTTTCGGCGCGAGGCGAAGCGCAGAACTTCATCCACCAGAAGAGCGCTCATCACAGCCAGAAAGGGTACGAACGGAATAAAGTACCGCTCGATGTAGTTGATGGAGATCATGAAGGGCAGGTCGAAGATGACCAGGGTGAGTATAAAAATACCCACTGCCTGCGCCTGGCGGGGGTCCATGGTGGCTTTGCCAAATTTCCATAGGGCAAGACGCACTGCATACCAAAGGAAGGTGAAGATGAAGAGGTAATATACGAACGTCCCCACTGCGTTTTCGAACACCGTCCATTGGCCGAACAAGCCGATCGGTGAACCGGAATTGAACCCATATAAAGTTAAATTTTGCAGAGCAGGCAGAACCTTCGAAAAATAATTCACAGGTTCAGCCAGGGCTTTTGGCGTGCCAAGCCCATATCCAAAAAAAGATACCAGACCACCCAGGACAAGGCTCCCAATCATGGGCAGCCATCTACGACGAACCTCCGTCCAGTTTACAATCACAAATATCACGACGGGCAGGATGATCAGACTTCCCCCGGTGTATTTGCTCGAGGCTGCCAACCCCACCGAAAAGAAGGAGGCATACAACCACTTTGCGAGCCTTGTATACCGGTATTTGATGACGAAATAAACAGAGAGGATGGTAAAGAATTGTAAATAAAGATCATTGTGCGCGAAACGTCCGTTCGAGGCCGCCACACCACTGACGACATAAAGCAGCCCTGCAAAAAGGGAGATGCGTTTGTCTGCGCCGATCAGGCGCGCAAGGTAATAAACCAGAATCCCAGCCAGCGCGCCCAGAACAGCCGAAAATACGCGCGCCGCGACAATCAAGGCGAAACTCGATTTCCCCAATCCGTAGGTCACCCAGCCGATGGCGTACATTACATATTTCGGCAGGGACGGGTAATTGAAATCGGGTTCGGTTACATCGAATTGCATGTGCCCCTGCAAAGCCATATCGACCCGCCAGATCATTTCATCCGGATTCCACAAGGCCGGGGCTCCCCAACGTATCCCCGGCAGGGAAGCCAAAAGGAAGAACAGGAATATGAATAAGGGCAAAAGCCATTCTTTTTTCGTGATGGTGTTTTCCAATTTCTGTCGCAAATCAATTTCTCCTCTTGGAGACTAGGGCAGCTGGCAATCCGCCGGGGTTTCCCTTGGCACGAACAATTGCACGCCGACATCCTTCAGCGTGCTTTCCTCCTGATAGTAGCAAAGCAATGGGTTGGCAACCCAGGTAACCCAGGCATTATTCTCTTCGCCGAATTCAAACGAACTATCCTTGATGGGTGTAAACAGCCTCTCGCTAATGATCAGCGAGAACCTATGCGCGGCAAGGTCTTTATAAAACGGCTGGAAGTATTCGGCGTTTGCGCTCAAGGCTTCGTTCATCAGCACTTTTTTTTCATATTCCGAAACAAGGGGAACGTCCGTCACATATCCGAATGTCAGCAATTGACGCTGATCCAGGAAAAGCACTTCGCCATTTTCCTTCGCAACCGCCACCGCATCACGGATCTTTACGAGGGCATGCTCCACTTTTTCATCGGAAGGCAGCAAATCGAGGGATTTTTCATCCGGCGCATCTGTCAACACCATAAGCGTGGACGCCTCTTCCCCAAACTGATGGGAACGCATCTGCCGCCACGGGATCACAGCCGGCAGGACCAGGGCTGCGATGACGACGATCTTCATCCAAACTGGAAGTTGATTCGGGTTCAAAATAACTTCCCTGCCGCCGTGATACCAGGCAATAACGGCGGTGAAGGCAAGGCCGATCAAAAACATGTCCAGGTTGTGCAGGTCGCCGCCGCCGCCGATCTTGGTGCTTGCGATCAAACCAACAACAAGGAATGCCAGCAAGGGTGTGACGATGGCAAGCTTTTGCCAGATATTGAGCGGCCATTTCTTTGCCGCAGAAAGCCAGACAAGCAGGATGATGACCGGCAAGACCGCAATGGCCAAGCCAAGCAAAATCCCCGTGCCGTATGTGGAATTGGGAAGCAGGCGATACCAAAGAAGCGGCTGGTCGGAGACGGCATTTGTAACGAATTCTGGATTCAATCCGCTGCTTGCAATCTGCTCGCCGATGCCTGCCACATCCATGGCGGGGCGGTTGAGGAGGGGTAAAAGTTTTGGAAGCAAGTATCCGCCAAAGACGCCGGAAGCGCCCAGGGCGATTGCCCGAACCCAGTGGGTCCGACCCAGCTTCCCGTTTAAGAGTGAGACGCCTGCCAGCTCCAGCATCCCGATCCATAAGCCAGGGGCAAACAGCCAGGTGAAGCGACTCATCTGAGCGAAATATCCCGCATAGATAATTATAGGAATCGAAATCCACAGGCTTCTGCCCCACACCAAAATAGTTAATGCCGCAGCTATCACCAGGGGGGAATGGATCGGACCCTGTTTTAGGAAAAGGAAGAGCCAAAGAATCATGAAGGGCCAAAGCCGATTGGTTCCGTTGCGCGTTCGAAACGCGGCGATCCCGATCAGGAAATACGGGATGACCAGGATCAGCCCAACCCAAAGCCTCGCCATTTGAATCGTCAGCCCCGGCAAGAGAAAGGGAAGCCCGCCGATCAACAGCCTGCCGCTGTCGAGGAGGACATAAATATTGTCGTCAGGCGGATAATCGTATAAGTGTTTTCCGAAGAGTGTGGAATAATCCCACAACCGATTCCCTTCAGACCAGCCAAGTGAAAAGGGATAATCTGAAACACTCTGCAAGGAAACCGCGATCGAAAAGGCGCTGGCTGTCAGGATGAACCCGCCCAGTATTTCCTCCCAGCCCAGGAGGGTATCACCCTGGGAGGCAAGAATCGCGAAAACCAAAACAACGGCGATCCAAATCAACGCGCGGATGAAAGGGCCTTGAAATACAATGCCCCACATTGAATACTGTAAAAACCATACGGGAAAACCAATCACCAGAATGGCGATCAGCCAGCGCATGGATTTCAACTGATTTCGAATAAAAACCAAACGGGGCGAAAAATTCGCAAACCTTTCAGGCTGCCAGGTAAAAAAAATTGAACTTATGAAAAGGGAAAGGCAGAGGAATATAAAAATAGAAAATAGAAGGAACCAGCGGGAAGAATATCCCCCCAGCCAGGATCCCGTGCCCCAGGCGATATTATGAAATTCAGAACCCGCACCATACAATATCCCCGCCAGAATGGCGGGTAGAAAAATATATTGAAGGTACTTAAGGAAGGGATAATTCGTCATCTACTCTCGACTATCGAAGATATTTTAGGATTACCGCCAGATATTGTTCACACATGCGTTCTGTAGTATAGCCTTCAAAGACGCGGTTGCGCGCCGCGGAACCCATCAAGGCGCGTCTTTCAGGGTCATTTAATAATTGTAATATAGCTTGCGCGAGGGCATTCGGATCTTCAAGCGGCACCAGCAGTCCCTGCTGACCATCCACAATCACTTCCTCAACCCCTTCCACCCGGGTGGCAATCACGGGAAGGCTTGCCATCATGCCCTCCAATAATGCCATGGGCAGCCCTTCCCAGCGGGAAGGCAATACAAAAATATCTGCGGCAGCCAAAAGGCTTGGAATTTCGTCCCACTTGCCAAGCAATTTCACGTGACCGCCCAGGTTATTCCGATCGATCAGGGATGCCAAAAAATCCTGCAATGGACCGCTTCCGCAAATTCCCGCCTTTGCATTGGGGGATTTCTGAATTACTTCCACCATGGCTTGAAGAAGATACTCATGGCCCTTCTCGTAGACAAGCCTTCCAACCGAAAGCAGAAAGACATCCTCTTCGCGCAAACCCAATGCAAGACGAACTTTTCTTCTCTGATCAGGGTCGATCTGAAAAGGTTGAATCCCATTTGGAATGACATGAATCCGCTCTGGGGAGACTCCCTCAAGGAGTGATTTTTGGTGGGTCCCTTTAGATGCTGCAACTAAAACCTGGGCAAAGCCGATGTTGATCAACATGGAATGGATCTTCTCGCGCCAGCGCGGCATTCCCCGGATCGCCCCCAAATGAGTCCCAATGCGAACGGGGATACCCGCCGTCCATGCGACAGGCAAGCCAAGCATATTGCTATCATGGGTATAGGTAATTATTACGTCAAATCTTGCCAAGCGCATGATCCGCCACAATCTCCCCAGGCCTGAAAGTAGCAGCGGCATCGCTTGTTTGAATCCATTTATTTTAGGATCATATGCCTCCAGGTTGAAAATGGGAAAATCATGAGACTCCCTCCACGAATTATACAAACCATCCTTGTCGTAAAAAAATGCCGCTGTAACCTTGTGTCCATGGTCGTGAAACCACTGCGCCTGGTCCAGTAAGACCCGCTGGGCTCCTCCGATGGTCATTTGGGAACCGAGCAAGAGAATGGAAAGGCTGTCCTTTGATTTAGGCTTCGAAGAATTCATCATTTTCTTTTTTCATTCATCAAGTGGCGGACTATTTTCAGGCTGGCGTCCCCGGCGCCAAAAAGCGAAGGATGCGAAGATGGAGGCGGAAATCCTTTCACAGCTGCCATGATCCTTGCCTGGTCCATACCTGCAATGACATTCCAACCGCTTTGCACCGTTTCGACCCACTCCGTTTCCTCGCGTAATGTGACGCATGGAACGCCCGCCCAATAGGCTTCCTTTTGCATCCCACCCGAGTCGGTCAGGATCATACGGGCGTTCTTCTCCAGCCAAAGCATGTCGAGATAGCCAACAGGTTCGATGAGCATAATATTCCCGCCCAACGAGATTCCCGCCGATTTGATGGCCTTAAGAGTTCGCGGATGGGCAGGAAAGACCACGACTTCCTTGGTGAGGGATAAGGCTTCCAGAAAGTTCAACAGATGTTTTGGGTTTTCCACATTTCCCTGCCGGTGCAAAGTGGCAAGCAGGTATTTTCCGCGAGTCAAATTCAACGAACGCAGAATATTTGATTTCTTCTCTGCCGCCTCGGTATGGCGGAGAACGGCATCGTACATCACATCGCCGACCAGATGAACGCCGCTTGTAATTCCTTCAAGCCTGAGGTTATCCACCGCCAATTGAGACGGGCAAAACAAAAATTGTGAGACATGATCGGTGACAACGCGGTTTATCTCCTCCGGCATGGCGCGGTTGAAACTCCTCAGGCCGGCTTCCACATGCGCCACAGGGATGGAAAGTTTCGAAGCAGCCAATGCCCCGGCCAACGTTGAATTTGTATCTCCATAGACCAGAACGTAATCCGGTCTTTCCTTCTCGAAAATTGGTTCCATGCGAATGAGCATTTCACCAGTTTGAGCGGAATGTCCGGCTGAGCCGACTTCCAGGTTGTAATCCGGCTGGGGGATTTCAAGCTCACGGAAAAACACTTCGGACATCTGGTAATCGTAATGCTGGCCGGTATGCAGCAATATCTCGGTGTTTTCCCGCCTTAATACCCGGCTAACCGCCGCTGCTTTGATGAATTGAGGCCGGGCGCCAATGACGGTGAGTACTTTCATATTATCGGGTATCCAGGGAGCGGAATGAATGCGGAATCATTTTGCATCCAGGATTTTCTGAAAAAATGCCAGCCGGGTCAATTCTTTTTGTCCCTGATCGAGCAGGGGGGCAACCGTTTTTATATCCACGCGCCTGCCAATCATGCCGAGAGCGAATTCGTGGATTTTCGCGGCATTTTCAAGGACATTATTTTCTGTGTTGGGTATCCGCAAAATAGTATCCAGTGATAATTCGTTCAGATCCGTGTCGCGATAGGCGATGATGACGGGGATGCCGTGGGCAAGCGCCTCACGGATTTTCAACACAGAGGCTTCCTCCATTTTATTGCGATGCAGGGCAAGCGAGCCGCAGGCCACATCGGTTTTCATGAGCACCTCCCGGACTCCCTGCTTATCGAGGAAACCGTGCAAGCGAACATTCTGCGGGACAGGCTGGCCGATATCCTTCTGGCTGTATCCCACGATATTCACGAAGATTTCCGGACATGCCTCCGCAAGTTTGATCAATTTATCCACGCCGTGCCAATTCATGCCGGGCGAACCGACCAGCGTGATGACAGGTTTTTCGTTTTTGGTGGGGGGAAGCGGCTCCACATCCTTCAAGTCGATGCCGTTCGAGATGACTCGATTGGGTTTGTCATGGTTCGGCAGCAGGATATTCACCAATTCATGGGATGGGACAATGAGTCCTTTCGCAGGAGCAATCGTCAGCTTGCGGGTGAGGCGGTTCATCCAGTAGAAAAATGCACCGCGTTTACGATATTCCTGAACGTCGTCAGAGTTCGTTTCCAAAACAACAGGCGCGATCTTGAAAATGCGATGCAGCGGATAGGAATACAAACCGTAGCGCAAGTAGATGAGCTCGGGATTGAATTGCCGAATAACGGCGAGCATGCGCTTCAAAGTGGAAGCGCGGTTGATCTCGCGACGGAAGAGGTCTCCCCGCGATTCAAAAATAAATTGATGCTCTTCCGGAAACGGGATCTCCGCCGGGGTAAGGCTGAACAAAGCGACTTCGTGCCCGTGTTCGCGCCAGATGCGCATCTGGCTTTTTATTTTCTTTCCCGCACCGCCCTGCATGATCTGCGGCGCGACATGAATGGTGACATAGGCAATGCGCATTAAGTTTTACCTGAATAATTTCATGGCGCGTTTTACAAAAGGCACCATTTTTTGCACGAATGGATGTTTCATGAAAATCCCATAGGAGGGATAATCCCAGTAGGATTTTTTGGGGGCAGCCATGATGGCGTTGAATTCGGAGTCCGTCAGCCCAAGTTTCTTGACCACATATTCGCGGTCTTCCTCCTGCATGGAAGGCGCGTAGGTGGGGATGATTAATTCCTCCAAGGCTTGTGCGCGGGTCATCTCGCCGGAACAGACCAGGCTCGAAAGGTGGGAGCGGCGTTTGTCGAAACCGAATTTTTCGGGAAGAATATAACCCTGATAAAACCGGGTGTAGATGGATTCGTAATGCTTGCCGCCATAATAACGCCAGCCGAGTTCCTCCTTCAAAACGCGCAGGGCTTCCTTTTTGTTGTAGCCGATGTAGTTCAGAATTTCGACACGCTTCTGTATGAGCATGCGGCGATAAAAGGTGAAAAAATTAAAGTGAGGGAAGGTTTTAAGCGGATGAGCGCCGAATCTTTTGTGCAGCCCGCGAATGTATTTCCAGTCAAAATGTCCCTGCGACCAGGCACGCGGCAGGTGCGTTTCGGTGCGCACGTTGTGACCGACGATGATGTATTTGACGCCAATCTTCTCCGCCATGCTGCTTAGGATGGCGGTAATGGCATGGTCGGTTGGAATCTCTGAATCGGGGGTGGAAGCCTTTAAAAATGAGACCTGCAAATCCCTGAATTCCTCCCAATCCAACACCTCGGTGTATAGGTCGATGCCGAGGCGTTTGAGGGTTTCCTCGATGTTCTTTACAGCCAGTTCAGAATCCCAGCCATTATCAAGATGAACGGCAAGCGGACGCAGGCCAAGCTGAACCACACGAGACGCCACGTAGGTGCTATCCACTCCGCCGCTAACGCCGATCACACAATTATATTTTTTGCCCCGCCCGTCCCTGCGAATCTTTTCCGCGATTTGTTCAAGCCGGCGCAGTCCCTCTTCGCCGTCGACTACATATTCACGCACCATGCGGTCGTAGGTATGGCAGTGATTGCAAACACCGTTCTCGTCGAACACAATCTCAGGGTCGCTTGTGTCCATGACACAGCGGGTGCACATTCGGTACTCGGTCATTCATGCTCCTACGAAATATATTCCTTCAATTCCTTCGGCGAAGGGTAACTGATCAACACACCGCGTAAAGGGCCTTGAAAGACGAACATGCTTCCGGCTGCGGCGGCAGAGGCGTGTCCCTGCTGGATGACTTCGGCAACATGAGCAAGGTTGCCCGCACCGCCGCAGGCTACCACGGGAACTTTGACGGCATCTGCCACACTACGGACGAGTTCAATATCGTAGCCTTGCATCATGCCGTCGCAATCGATCGAATTGAGCAGGATCTCACCCGCGCCCATCTTTTCCACTTCCATAGCATGCTTCACAGGGTCGAGCCCGGTCTTTTTCTGTCCGCAGCGGGTGAAGACTTCGTACTTGCCGAGGAAATTCTTTTTCACATCCATCGAAACCACCACAGCCTGACTGCCTGCATGGTCTGCCGTATCACGAATCAAGGAAGGATTCTCGACTGCGGATGTATTCATGATCAGCTTCTCGATGCCGATGCCGAGCAGAGTGCGCACATCTTCCATGGAGCGAATCCCGCCGCCATAAGCCAGCGGAATGAACACTTCACTGGCGATATCCTTCAGCACCTCAAACTGCGGGCCGCGGTTCTGCGGAGTGGCGGTGATATCGAGCAAAACGATCTCGTCCACTTCCTTGTCGTTGAAAATGCGGACGACATTGATAGGGTCGCCGAGATATTTGGGGTCCTTGAACTTGACTGTCTTGACCAGACCCTGCCCCTTCAAAAGCAAAGCGGGAATCACACGCGGGCGGATCATTGGATATTCTCCGCGAAATTCTTCAGCAGGCGCATCCCGAATCGGTGGCTTTTCTCCGGGTGGAACTGCGTGCCCATGATGTTGCCCCGGCCCAAAACGGAATGAATGATCACCCCATATTCGGTTTCGGCAAGCACGGCATCCATCTCTTTTGCGACCACATGAAAGGAATGCACAAAATAAAAACGAGACTCTTCATCCCAATCTGCAACCAGGGGATGCTGGCGACGGACGTGCACCGAGTTCCAGCCCATGTGGGGGACTTTGAGATGGGCATGTTCCTCGTCGAATTTGAAGCGGACCGTATCCGCATCGAACCAGCCCAGGCCTGCCAGCTGACCCTCTTCACTTCCATTCGTCATGAGTTGGAGTCCAACGCAAAGGCCGAGCACGGGAATTTTCTTCTCCAGCACCAGCTCACCCACCACTGGAACCAGCCCAGTCTCGTGGAATTTCCGCATGGCGGCATCGAACGCGCCGACCCCGGGCAGAATCAATTTTTCCGCAGATCGAATCACGGAATGGTCAGAGGAAGCGACCGCCTTCGCTCCCACCTTCTTGAACATGTTGACAATCGAACCGAGATTGCCAACACCATAATCGACAACAACGATCATGCGGTTTGCATCCTTTCATTTTTCTCGCGGAACATCCGCATCAGGGATTGAGCCTGGACGAGCTTCCAAGCCTTGTAGATGCGGGAACTGTCATGGGTCCGAAAAGCAGGCTCGAGGTCCAAGGTGATGCGTGTTCCGTTCCAATATGGAGACGATTTAAAGTCTAATGAAGAAATCGAATCGCGGATGAATTGATGTCCGCGCGGAGAGTTCCAGCCTTCATCCAGATTCGGAAAGCCGAGTTTTTTCGTGCGGGCGCGAATCGCTTCGGGCAGGATGTCTTTCATCGAGTCGCGCAAAATCCGTTTGGTGTAACCCGCGCCGATTTTATGCGCGGATGGAATCGAGAAGGCGAAGGTAACCAGCCGCCAGTCCATGAACGGCGAGCGGACTTCAACGCCATGCGCCATCGAAAGGCGGTCGAAGTCGCGCAGGTTCATCGGCAAATTCGTGAAATGAAAATCGATGTAAAGCGATTTGAACAAGGAGTCGCGGTTTGCAATACGCGGCAGATCCTCCTCCATCGCGGCGGAGGTGAATGCCTGCGGCTGTATGTTCAGCCATGAGGTTTGATTCAGGGCGGATTTTTTTCCAAGCAGGCGGTTTTTCGCAGCGATCACATAGGTTCCGAGATTATTTGTCAGACTCATGCTGTTACGAATTAACGCCAGTTCCAAAAATCGGATTGGTTTTGCATCGCGCATCGCCGCGAAGACGTGCCAGGTGTACCCGCCCAATGCCTCATCCCCGCCGTGGCCGTCGATGGTCACGACTACGCCGTTTTCACGCTGCTTCTTGTGCACGAACCACGGACCGAGATGAATATCGG
The DNA here is from genome assembly GCA_014860745.1 of Anaerolineales bacterium. Classification (GTDB taxonomy): domain Bacteria; phylum Chloroflexota; class Anaerolineae; order Anaerolineales; family Villigracilaceae; genus Villigracilis. Next base: position 62,566 of record JACZJC010000021.1, on the reverse strand, counting down.
ACAGTTCCTCGTATTGATAAAGAATGTCGTTGAAATGGTCAAGATACATATCCGCGTTCATTTCACAGTATATGGGCTGCACGCCTGTGTGCCTGATGACCTCGTCGGCGTAACGACGCTCGTCAATGATCTTGCCGGGATACGTCCCGATGAAAGCCTTCTGCCATTCATGCGCCATGCGCATGGTCGCATCACCGGACTTGCGGATATAACTCATGGACGAAAGCACCGAACTGGAATCCAGGCCGCCGCTTAAAGCCGTGCCAATCGGCACATCACTTCGCATGCGGATGCGGCAGGCATCCAGAAACAATTCGCGATATTGCTGAACCTGGTCGTCGTATCGTCCGGACACATCTTGAAGATGATCGAGCGTGTTCCACCAGCGGCGGATATTCAATTCGCCGTTTGCCGTCAACGTCAGGCAATGGCCGCCCAGCACACGTTTGAGTCCCAAGAACAGGCAATCTTCCGCGCCTTCCACGTGCGCCGCGTTATCCAATGAGTTGGCAAGCACGGTCGGGTTGTATTCCGCGTGAAAACCTTCAAGCGCAAGAAAAGCTTTCATTTCAGAAGCGAAGGCAAAGCGTTTGCCGTCAAAAAAATAGACGAGTGGTTTTACGCCAAAGCGGTCGCGTGAAATAAAAAGTTTCTGCTCGCGCCGGTCCCAGATGGCGCAGGCCCACATGCCGTTTAATTTGAACTGGCAGTCCTCGCCCCATTTGTCATAACTGGCCAGCACCACTTCGGTATCCGAGTCGGTCTTGAATTGATAACCCAGGCCTTCAAGCTCTTTTTTCAACTCAACAAAATTATAAATTTCGCCGTTGAAGACGGTCCAATAACGGCCGTCGGCAAAGGACATGGGCTGGTCGCCGGTGTTCAAGTCGATGATGGCGAGGCGGCGATGACCAAAGCCCACAGCGGCAGAATCCTCCACGTGCACATCCCAGCCGTCGGGGCCGCGATGAGCGAGCTGATTCGTAAAGCGGATCAACTCTTCGCGGGAGACCGGCCTGCCGTCCAAATTCCATATACCTGTAATTCCACACATGACGTATTAACGCTTCCTTATCTCGACCAATTTTTGGGCAAACGCCTCAAAGTTGGTCGTTTCATTATATCGTTCCAGCCAGACCTCTCGGCTGGCGCGTCGTTTCCTTTGCATTTCCTCACGCTGGTCGCAGACTTTCAGAAGGGCATCCGCGATTTCTTCCGCTGTGGGATTTTCGTTCAATAAAAATCCATTCTTTTCAGAAACGATTTCCGCGTTGCCGCCGACCGCCGCGGCAATGACCGGGATTCCGCAGCTCACCGCTTCCATGATGGAGACCGGGGTCCCTTCGGTGGAGCTGACATTGACGAAAACATCCACCGGATTATCGATGTAGTTTTTGATGAGGTCGGCCTGGCTCTTATATCCGGGAAAATCGGCGCTGGCATTCGGTGGAAATTCATTGGCTGCCCTTTTGATTAATTCCTCCCGTGGTTCGCCCTCGCCGAAATGCCACCACTCGATCTTCTGTCCTATGCGCCTGCGCGCCGCACAGGCGATGCCTTCCAAAAGCAGGTCGATCCGTTTTATGGGATTAAGCATGGAGCAGGAAACGATTCGCAAAACACCATCCATGGAAGGGTCGGCAACCGCGCCCGGGTCGCGCACACCCAGCAGTGCGGTTTGGTAACGATCCTTGAAGGCTGGATATTTTTCGCGAAGATATTCCGCTCCCGCATCTGAATCCGCGAAGAGGCCGTCCATCAGGGAAATGGCTTTGGAGCGGCAGGGCCACAGGGCATACAACTCTTCGTAGAGATCATATCCATGCGTTCTCGAAACCACGCGCAAATTGGGATGGGTATTCTTCGCCAGACCAATCCCCATCGAAATATCATCGAACCAAAAGGTATAAAAAACAGCAGAAGAGTCGGGGATGTTATTTTTTAGGAACCAGTTTTGTACCCAGTCCTGTGTGAGGCGCGCGCCTGCCAAAAACGAAACCAACCTCCTCATATAAACAAAGGACAAAGACTTGGGCAGGCGGTTCTTTATATCCTCGAAAAAATCCCGCGAGAACATGGACAAAATCCCAAAGCGAACCTGCCTGGCAGACGAAAAGGACTCTGCGAAACTCGTATCCACCTCCACACCGGCCGGAATGGACAATCGATTCCCGCGCTTGAGTTTCGGCACAAGAATGACCCGGTCGAATTTTTTGGCGAGGATGCGAACCTCCTCTGCCAGAAAGGTCTGCTCCACTGCAAAATCATATGGATAGGATGCCGCAAACAAGAAAAGGATCATGCGGTTTCATCATCAGAAAGGAAGGCGTCACGATGCGCCGCAAACTCTTCGATGGCACGCTCATAATCGTCGTGGCGGCCGATGTCCAGCCAGTACCCGTCAAAGTTGAACACATTGACCTTTTTGCCGTCGCGCATCAACTTCAGCACCAGTTCAGGAAGGTCGAGGTGCTGTCCTCTCGGGATGTAGTTCAGAATCACAGGTTCGAAGAGATAAATGCCCATGCTCACCGAGTAATGATAGGTCGGTTTTTCTATGTAATCGGACACCCAATTCTCTTCATCCACTTGAATGACACCCAGATCGATTTTTACATCACGCTGGTAACAGGCAACCGTGGCCAGCGCGCCGCGTTCACGGTGATATTTCAGCATGGCACCGTAATCGATGGTTGTCAGCAGATCGCCGTTCATCACCAAAAAAGTGTCACTCAAGTTCGGCACAATGGCAATCGGACCCGCCGTGCCAAGGGGTTGTTCTTCGCGGGAGTAATCAATTTTGACATTGAACTTGCTTCCATCGCCGCAGTAGGCCATCAGCAGTTCGGCGAGATAGCCGGTTGCGAGAGTAATATCGTCAAAGCCTTTTTTCTGCAACTGGCGGATGACAATTTCCAGAATCGGCATATCGCCAACCGGCATGAGCGGTTTGGGAAGAACGGTCGTGTACGGGGCGAGGCGCGCGCCTTTCCCTCCGGCAAGAATGACAGCTCGCATATCAATTACACCGTGTATTCATCAGGTCGGTAGTGGTCGAGATGAGCGGAGATCCACTCAATGGTGGCACGCAGGCCCTCGTCCAAAGAGACGCGGGGTTCCCATCCGATCATGCGTCTGGCTTTTTCGTTCGAGGCCCACAACTTCATCACTTCACTTTTTCCAGGGCGGATACGCTGCGGGTCGGCGATGACCTTCGGATTCCTACCAATGATCTCAAAGATCTTGTTCGCCAAATCACCGATGCGAATGGTGTTGTCATTGCCGAGATTCACTTCCTCGCCAAGCACACCTTCGGCTTCGGCGACTTTCAAAAAGCCGCTGGCAGTATCTTTAACAAAAGTGAAATCGCGCGAAGGCTCGAGGCTGCCAAGTTTCACCTCGTCGCGGGTCAATGCCTGGGTGATGATGGTTGGAATCACCGCCCGCGCAGATTGACGAGGACCATAGGTATTGAAGGGACGCAGCGTAACCACCGGCACTTCGAACGAACGATAAAAACTTTCGGCAATTTTATCCGCGCCGATTTTACTGGCAGAATACGGCGATTGACCTTGCAGGGGATGCGCTTCATCGATCGGAACATATTGCGCGGTGCCGTATACTTCGCTGGTGGATGTATGAACCACGCGCCGTACGCCAAAATCCCGCGCCGCCATCATCACATTCATGGTGCCCATCACATTCACATCGAACACCTCGCGCGGATGAACGTAGGAATAAGGAATGGCGATCAATGCGCCAAGATGAAAAACCGTATCCATGCCCTTCACTGCATCGCGCAAGGCTTCCACATCCCGCAGGTCGCCATGCACGATCTCAAGCTGCGAAAAAACATCGGCGGGAATCAGCCGCAGCATCCCCACATCGTTGCGCGAGTTGTATCTCACGAACGCCCGCACCTGTGCACCTTCGCTCACCAATCGTTCCACTAAATGGCTGGCGATAAATCCGCCCGCGCCAGTCACTAAAACCTTCACGCCATTCCAATTCATTTTGACTCCACTTCTTTGACTCGCTCGCGCCAATCATTCAGCAAATCGGCCAGGGATTGTTTCAACGAAATCTTCGGACTCCAGCCTGAAGCTTTCTTCAACTTTTGATAACTCCCCACCTGCACGGGGACATCATTCTTCTGGACTCTATCCGCATCGATTCTAGCCGACAACTGCCTGGGCGACATGGACATCATCCCGCTCAAGCATTTTCGAACCGCCACCGCCCGCCCCGAACAGACATTATAGACCTGACCCGGCTTTCCCTTTTGGGCAACCAGCTCAAACGCGCGGACAGCATCGCGCACATCCACAAAATCACGCCTGGCATCGAGGTTGCCGGTGACGATCTCCATTTGCCCAGATCTTTCCGCCAGCGCGATCTGACGCGCAAACGCAGAGCAAGCCAGGTCAGGCGATTGACCGGGTCCGAGCAGGTTGAACATCCGCACAATCGTTACTCGCATGCCGAATGCATCAAAGTATCGAAGAGCCGCAGTCTCCTGCGCCGCCTTGCTGACCGCATAATCGGTCACCGGGCGCAGTTGCATCCTCTCAGTGATCGGCTTCTCACCCGACGTTCGGCCATATACCGCGCTGGAACTTGCCACCACAACGTTCGGATGAATATCCGCCTCCATGATCGCATCGAACAAAGCCAATGTACCCAACAAATTTGCCTTGTAAAATATTTCGGGCGAATCAGATTTGATCACACCGGCAAGGTGGAAGATTGCGCCCGGTTTGCTTTGCTTAATTGCGGAAGAAAGCGCAGCTCGGTCGGTCAGATCGCCCGCGAAGACATTTTCACGTTCGGCGCGGATGTCAAACCCAAAGACCTGCCATCCCCGTTCGGCAAGTCGACGCTCGAGATGCCTGCCAACAAAACCAGAAATTCCAGTGATCAATGCGCGGGACATTTGCTCAACCCTTCTTCAACTGTTTGATACCGCTCAACGTGCCGCGCAGGGCATCCCGGTTGTGCAGGTTGATCACGACCAGCCCCAGCAAAGCCCAGTAATAAAACGGGCGGCGGAACCAGTCGCGGCGCCAATTTTTTTGGAAAAGATAATCGTAATTGGCAACCATCATCTCCGCCCAGCGAAAATAATTCAGCCGGTTTTGGGGGCTTTCCTTGTGTACCAGCGAAGCAGATGGTTCGTAATAGATTTTATACCCCGCATTCAACGTGCTTTTGGAAATGGACCAATCTTCCATCAACCCATAGCCCGGCAGGTTCTCATCGAATTCAACCTTTTGAAAGACCTCCCTCCGAAACGCCATCAACCCGCCGCTCAGGCAGTCAATATACCTTGCCTTCATCGAATCGTGAGGGAAGGTTGCCATTCCAGATAAACGGAACCGCCCGCTTCCATAATCATCCAAACCAAAAAGAGAGCGAATCAAACCAAAGACCATGCGCTCCACGCTGAACTTTAAAGTCATGGGCTGATTACCAAACAGATTCTCGAGCCGTCCCCCCACTGCGCCGATCCTACCCTGCGCATCCTGCTCGAAGACAGCTTCCACTTTCGCAAGGTAATTCACCTCCAGCTCACAATCGTCGTCGAAGAAAAAAACAAGGTCACCTTTGCTGTTGCGGATGCCTACGTTTCGCTGGAGGGTCAAGCCGGGCCTGGAATGGACATATTTCACTGGAACCGGCAGGCCGGCGGATTTTAAGTATGGCTCAAGTTCATTTATATCGGATGAATCAACGACCACCAATTCGTCCGGCAGGCGGGATTGAAGCATCAACGAAGATACAGTCATTCGAAAATCGTCAAACCGATTGCGGGTGCAGATGATGACACTGATTCTTGAGCTCGTCATTTCAATCCAATACCTTCGTGAAAATATCCCTATGTCTGGCAACGAAGGTTTCCAGTGAAAATTTCTGCGCCTGGCGGCGCGCGGCTTGGGAATAATCACTCAGGTTTTCATATACCCGCATCACAGCTTCAGCCATCTTTTCAGGTGCAGGCAGGTTGATGGTCTCCCAACTATGCTCCACAGGGACGCCAATCCCGGCCTCTTCGACCAGTTCCGGTACACCGCCATTCCCCACGTAAACAACAGGTAACCCGCAGCCGAGCACTTCCGCAACCAGCCCCGGGCAGGGATCTGCATATTTGGTATGGATGAGCATGTGCGCCCGTGAGAAAAGAAGCGGCGCTTCCGCCTGAGTGTAGGTTCCAACGAACGTCACGTGATCGGTCAAATTCATTTCTTTTAGCGTGCGGGCGGTCCACTCTTCCGCTTCGCGGTATGGCAGCCACAATGTCCCGGTGACGATCAGCCGGGCATTTGGAACATGCGCGAGCAAAGATTGAAGCGTCTTCAATGCGAGCTGGAGGCGGTATTTTTCATATTGATTCCCGCCAAGCAAAAGGGTCAACTCTTTTGGTTTCGTTATCATCTGGGGCGAAAAATGCCGAAGGTCCACGGGGTTGTAAATGATCTCCTGCGGCACACTGGGCGGAGAAAGATACAGGTCCGCGCTTAATTTGGAAAAGCGACTCTGGTAGATAACAAAATCCGCCTGGTCCAAAATATTTTTTGAGATGCGATTGAACTCGATAGTTTGATCGCCAGCCCAGGCCGGGAATGCAACCCCGTCATGGTTAATGACGAATTTCAACCCAGTCCGCTTTGCACGTTCAAGGATTTCCTTCTGCATGGAATGCCCGACGCTGGTAACGATATATGCAAGATTTGCCGCGGGAAACGCATGTGGAAATTCCTCCGCAAGGTAGGTCAATTTGACCGAACCGCCGTGCGCGTGCTCTCCGCGCCGGGCCGGGCGATACGGGAAGTTCGTTGTCAGGTAAAAAACGGAAATTCCAGAGTTGCTTTTCCTGATCCGCAAAATATTTAACCGGCCCGGAATGCGAATGAGAAAGAAATCCCGCAGGCGGATGACCGCCCGGAAGATTCCCGGAAAACGATATTTGAAAAAATCGATAAATTTCCGAAGCATCTTGTTAACGGGTCTCCACAAACCCTTTCATAAAATCAGCCCATAACGGAAGCTGGCTTTCGTAAGTATTCGCCTCCGCCGTTGCGCGCCCATTTTTCAGAATCGGCATCAGGTCCTGCGGATCCATGTTACGCACCTCAAGAATACAACGGGCAAGCGAATCCGAATCCTCCACAGCCACCATCCAGCCATTCCTGCCGTGCTTTACCAAATCCATGGCCTGCCCCACACGGGTGGTGACAATCGGCACTCCGCTTGCCATGCTTTCCAAAATTGCCTTCGGCCCGCCCTCCTGCCGCGAAGCCACCAGATACACATCCAAAGCATGGAACAACTTTGCCACGTCAGGATACGACTTGATGTACAAGTGTTTATACGGAACCCCCATCTTTTCAAGACCATCTTTCACATATCCGCGCGAAGGACCGGAAAGTAAAACGAACAAATCACCGATATCTCTTTTCAACATTTCGATCGTGGATAAAAACACATCCGGCCCCTTGATCAACTTCGGTTCCAACCCTTCCTCCCAACCCACCCCATCTTTTTGAAACGAACCGACCACAAAGGACGATTGCGGAATGCCTAACTCCGCACGCGCCGTTTGTTTCTGCTCCGCGCTCCGAAATGGAAAGAAATCCACATTGATCCCAATCGGAATGATAAATACCTTGGAAGGATCGATACCCGTACCCAGCGTCACATCCCGCATCTGAGAATGAGAAACCTGAACACGCGTAAAATGTTCATGATTCTTGCACAAGAATTTGTAAAAATTATCAAAAAGCGGATCTCCGGTATGCGGCAATCCATGAAAATAGGCAAAGCCGATGTGTGAAGGTAAAAGCCTCTGCCAGTCGACGTTCAACAGGAAAAAATGGTTGGAGAAAAAAATGGACTGCGGTTGCGAGGCGTTCTTCCAGATCGGGTCTGCCATCCGCACCCCCAAGCGGTCGCAGGTATTTGCAAGCGCGCGCATTTCCCAATCCAACACCCACTCCGCTTTCTCGCCGTACAAAATCAAACGCGAGTAGGGCCTCCAATTCCATGAGGCCGCGCGCAGGACTCCCTTTGCGATTTTCTGCGCCGCCTCTTTCATCACCTTCATAACAACTCCAATATTTTCAAATAACGCTCACTCACATCTTCGATGGATGGGAGGGATATGCTCGACTGGAACGACTCATATCCGTCCACAACCTGACTCAGCAGCCCGGGGATTTGCTCCGCCGCCTCGAATCCCGCCCCGGCCTGCTTCACAATCTCCGGGTGGCCGCCACTCTGAAGGTGGATCGCCGGAAGCCCGCAGGACAGCGCTTCAATCAGCGAATTGGAACAGGGATCGTTTTTACTGGCGGTAATATAGATATCGTGTTCTCTCATTAGATCGGCAAGCTTGTATGAATCAAGCGGGGGAATCATGCGGATATTCCTAAAACGAATCGGACTGCTCCCGACAAAAGTGAATTCAAAGCGCTCCCAATTCAAATTCTCATCCAGCCATTGATACACCGGTGCACCCTTGTTGACGTTGCTCGACCAGCTTGCCGCGATCAATCGGATCTTTCGCTCGCGTGAAAAATCAACCCTGCCTCGCGGGTGAAAAATCTCAGGGTCTGCCGCATTCATGATAACAACCGGGCTCCGAAATTCCATTCCAAGTTCAAGATGTTTTTCCAAACTATAGTTCGACTGAAAAATCGTCTTGTCAGCAAATTTTTGGTTGACCTCATAAATGTGCCGATCCACGCCGCCATCCCAGCCGCGGTACACATCCACAGGTCCATCTACGCGATGAACATACAATACCGAATCACGCTTCATTCGAGAAAGCCGCTGTTCCTTGAAATTGAACGAATTGAACAGGCAGGCGCGGGTGGTATGCGAGATCGTATTATTCTCTATCCGCAAGCTGCGCGCCTGCGCCTGCCGCATGAACGCCCGCAGGAATTGATGCCCGCCACCCGCCGGTGGCGGCTCGAATTCATGGAAGATGGACAGGTCGGCGGAGGAGAATTGCGCGATCAGTGCGGCAGCAAGATCCCCGATTCCATCCACCATGTATCGCACACCAAGTTTTTGTTTGAAAGACATCAGACTGCCAATATTCCTAATTACACTAATACAGTGAAACTATTTTTTTCACAAGTACACTTATTTGATATTTCCAGGTCCATGCCAGGGAGCAATAAACTTATTAAGAGTTTTTTTGTTCGCTTTGCGTAGAAGAATAATTGAGATACTCCCCGACATGTTTATCGGGGGAGTATCTCTTCGCCTTAGGCTATCAGGGAAGCAAGCTTATCTTCCCGACCAGGTTTAGAGAACAAGGTTTCCTCTATCAGGACATAGTCGAGTTCCGTGGAGTTCAACATCTCCAACCCAACGGAATAATAATTAAGGATGGGTTCGCCGCCCGGATTGAATGAAGTATTGAGCATGATCGGCATCCCGGCGAGCTTTTCAAATTCCATCAAGGTTTTGTGCATGAAAGGATGTTGGTCCTGCCGAAGGGTTTGCAAGCGGCTGCTGCCGTCTACATGAGTAATGGAAGGCAGTTGTTCCTGATATTCAGGTTTTGTATAACAGATCACCGACATATACGGGATATCCACAGTATTAGTGAAAAAATCCGCTGCGCGTTCCGCCGCTGCGATCGGCGCAAAAGGACGATACCATTCCCGATGCTTTACTTTCCGGTTGACAATATCTTTCATATCCTTGTTCAACGGATTGCAAAGGATAGACCTATTACCCAACGCACGAGGCCCGACCTCATACCTTCCACGAATAACCCCAACCATATTGTCCGTGTAAACGAGTTTCGCAAGTATCCCGGCGGCGCGTTCTGTGTCGAGGACGACATGGGGATATTTCCCTTTAAGCGCTGGGAGATCGTTCTTATCGAATACTTCTGCGCCAAGATAGGGTGAAAAATACTCACCGTATCCATGGAACGTTCCATTTTCTCCGCGATTCCAATAGACGAACAAGGCTGCACCAGCGGATAACCCGCAATCGGATGGATTCGGTACAAAATAGGTGGACTCGAATACACCCAGTTGTTGGATCTCATAATTGGTGACTCCGTTTAACGCACATCCGCCAACAATGCACAAATTCTTGTATTGGCCAAAATAAGGTTTGATCAATTCCATCACCTCATCCGTCCATGCCTCCTGGACGGTGCGCGCCAGATTCTGTGCAGTTTTATCCTCAGGCCCAGGAAGGAGCAGGACATCCTTTTGCATGCCTACGATTTTTCGAAGCGTCCTTTTCAAGCTGCCTTCACGGTCATCCGGTACAAGGTATTTTTTAAGATCTGGGATATCTCGCAGCGCCACGGAGTTTATCCGATGCGCCTTCCCGTAATTATTAAGGCCTTCGATCTTTCTTGCAGGCGCTTTTACATATTTTCGAACATAATCACGGGCGTAAGGCATCCATTCATCAACCACTTCCCCATAGGCGGTCAGACCCATTGTTTTTCCGGAAGTCGTCCCTTCCACTTCAGGTTTGATTCCCACAATGTAGCCAAGGTTGTTATAACTTTGTCCGAAACGCAGCGGGTTGTTATGGATATAGGTCAGGCTGTTTCCGAGTCCTTTGAATAGGATCGTTTGCCCGTCGTTGCCTTCCCCGTCATAGCTCAGGATCAGTGCGTCATCAGAGGGGGATGTGTAATATGCAAGGGCGGCATGGCTGAGATGATGGTCAACCTGATACGAGGCCTCAAATTTGAACCCGGCCGTTTCAAGCACGCTTTTGAAATTATTGAACTCCTCAACCCTGCCCGCATTCTGAACGGCAAGCGCATCGAATTTTGTGCCCCATTCCTTGGCAACAAGGCCAAGGAAAAGTTCCATGTCGTCAAGGCTCACATATTGATACCCGCTGATATGCTTTCCGCGTTCGAGCGTATGGCAATGCAGCTTATATCTCTTCTGACGAAAATAACGCTCCGCCTCCATGATACCCATCACCTTCCCATCTACTATATAGGCAAAGCTTGTATCATGACCCAAGGTAACGCCTAAAACTGTTTTCATTCATTCCTCCAATTATTATGATTTCTGATTTTGAATTTTACGGAAAGCTCTCTGAATTGCAAGGTGAATCCGCAGTCTATTTGAGAGCTCGTAAAAAATATCCAGTGGTGAATTTTCTCCAGGGGAGACGTTCCCCGGCAAAACTCCCTAGATCATACCAACAAAGCCAGCGCGAGATCCACTTCATGGCCCTGCGCAGGAATTTATCAAAAAAGGAATTCCCCTCCACTCCTGCCATTCCCAACTCGACCATCAACCCCAAAACGCCGGCATATCCTCCCATGCGATGGATCTCAACTGACTTGAAATTCTTGAACAAGTGCCTGAGACCATCCTCGGTGAAGCGTTGATAATCATACGGATCTGCATGTACGGGGTAGAAAAATGGAACAGAGACAAATACAACTCCATCGTCACGAAGGAGGCGATGCATTTCATCCACGCAGGCCTGGGGTCTGGCAAGATGTTCGAGCACTTCGGTGCAGATAATGTAATCCACCTGCCGGCTAATGAGGGGAACTTCGGTCACATCGGCAAAAATATCGGGGGCGGTCTCCAAATCCAGGTTGACATACCACCAGGCATCCGCCTGATGGACAGGAGGCTGAAAGGAGCCGCGCTTGTTCTCGCGTTTTCCACCGAGGTCAATTACGAACCCATGAATTTCATCCGAGGATGTTTGAAGGCAGGAATCAAGCCATAAGCGCCTATAGGTGACATGATTTCCTTTCCATATACTCGACCGTTCAGGGGCATAATTCGTATTCAAGATATCCATTCCAATAACCTAAAAATTACAATCTGCTCTTTATCATATTCACCAGACGAGCGCCGGCCCCGCCATCCAGCTCGCCACATTCAGATTCGGCATAGACACGACGGGCATCACGGTCAAGCGTTCTGTTGTTAAGATAATCATCGAGAGCCTTGAATAGATCCTTCTCATCTTTTGCTACGCGGGCGGCAGCAAGGCGTAAGGGTCTGCGGTTATGTGTCTGGCGCTGAAGAAAACTTGTAGTAACGCTGAACCGCAAGCCAAAAGTATACGGATCGAACGCAACATGGATAGTGGGCAGATCGCAGATCGCGGCCTCCAATCCGATGGTGGAAAAGTAGTTCACCATCACATCGCTACAGCGAAGGAGGTAGTTGAGTTCGTCGGGGCCTTCATCGAAGGCAAGGTCCACGCTTAGTTCGGCGGTACGGTCACCGTTGGCATCGATGGAGCCGGGATTGGATATGTACGCACCTGCTTTCCTAAACAAATCTTCCAGGACCTGCCAAGCGGGCGAACCGAGTAATTTGATATGCGGGTATGGGCGGACGACAAAGTTGAACGGTTCGTGCCAGACTTTTTCCCTTTGGTCAACGAAGACGCGGTAAATATCGAAATAATGGTTTATGTTCACACCACCCGCAAATAAGATGGTCTTTTTGGCGGGGTCGAGATTTATGGATCGTAGAAATTCCTCCCGACTGAGAGGAAGGGGCTGCATAAATCGGTCGTATTGAACGGGACCGGTTATTTCCAACCTTTTTGCAGGGAACTTGTGCAGTCGGATGGCTTCATCTGCCATTTGCCGGCTCCAAACGGCCATGCAATCCGGAGTGAAACCGCGATAGCCCATATTCACAATGTTATCGTAGTTGGATATTGCACAATAGACAGGAAGTCCCATCCTTCGTGCTTCAAGCGCAAAGTTGTTTTCATTCCAATAGCCATAATTACCCATCCCCGGCGTCAACACACAACGAATATCCTGCTTTTTGAAGTCTTTGTCATGTTCGTGAGTAATATAAAGCTGTCTTTCCAGCCATGCCAACAACCTGCCCATGCCGGGAATTCGACGCAGGGTGCTGACATAGCTCATTTGCACCGCCATTCCCAAAAGGGTTGCATCGAAAAGCTTGCTTTCAATCATCTCACGGAGACGCAGGTCGGTCGTCTCGGTGACAACGACAAATCGGCGCAGCATTCTTAACTGCTGTAAGAGGAAGTGTTTTTTGTATTGAGCATCATACTGCTCCACTTGCAGCTCAAAATATTGTTCGGGGTCAAATTCAAAAGAACGATAATAAACCGGGCTGAGAAAATACATCGGCTTGAAACCGCCTTCCGTCAATCGCTGGCGGAAGGAAGGCTGATGGAAGGCGCGCGCCGCCATCTTGCCATGCAGGGGGATGCCAATTTTTATTTCAGACATTCGATTAACCACAATATTTCATCACACGCTTGGACAATGACACACCATCCAGTTCGTGATATGCCAATGCCTGCTGCGGAGTTCCGCAGGCGGGATAGCCTTCCACAGCAAATTTGATCATCTGCTTGCCATTCAATAAACCATGTTCGCTGCAAACAGTGAGGATGTTATCCATCAAGCCGCCAGCGGGGTGATGATCTTCGAGCATGAAGATATTTGAGTAAGGCTTGAGAACTTGGGTCAGCCATTTCACATCCACGCGGTTAAGCCAGGGCATGTTGATGATGCTCAAGCCGAATCCGCGCTCGGCGAGGAGTTCGCTGGCGAGTAGCGCTTCCTGCAACATGACCGGTCCATACGCGAACATGACCGCATCTTTCCCCACTGTGAGTTGGCAGCCCTGCCCAGGCTTAAACTCGTACCCATTCGGGAGCGCAATCCGGCGCGGACTGGGTCCAATGATGAGTCGCAACGCAACCACGTCATCGGTTTTGTTCACGGCGTAATCCATTGCCATGCGGGTTTCTTCGGCGTTGCATGGTTGCAAGATGGTGCAATTCGGCAACGCGGAGAAGAGTGAAATATCGCGCAAAGATTGGTGCGATTTACCCGGTCCCGCAGGAATCAAGCCCGCATAATGCAATGCATAAATGATTTTGGATTTCTCGCCCGCGGCGTTATAAATTTGCTCATTGGCGCGCGAAGCAAGGAAACTGGCAAATGAATTGACGACAGGCAGAAGTCCCTGACGGGCAAGACCTGCCGCCATTGAAACCATATCCTGTTCGGCGATGCCGTTCTCGATGAAGCGGTCGGGATAGGTATTTTCAAAGTCGCGGACTTTGCAATCAGAGGAGAGGTCAGCATCGAGCACGACAATGTCCTTGCGCTTGGCGGCAAGTTCCACCAAGGCTTGACCATACGCGCGCGAAACGTATTCATCTGTTGGCTTCACAGAAAGACGATCCAGCGCCGCCTGGCTGAGAGGTTCACCTACGAGCATTGATGGCGTCGCTGTTTTCACTTCCGGCTCAACGGGAGTCAAATGCAACGGGTCGAGCGACACAGCTTTGAGGTCCGCATGGATGCGCTGAATCAGTTCAGAATAACCCGTCTCGAAGGCTGCATCATCCGGCGCACCAGAATGCCAGGGGTAGAGTCCTTTTCCAATCTCAAGCGCAGCAGGATGCTCCATGAACGAGATGCCGCGACCCTTGATGGTATCGGCGATGATGATCTGCGGCTTGCCTTTGACCTGCTTGGCTTCGGCAAGCGCCTTTTCGATGGAACGAAAATCATGCCCATCAATGCGAATGACATGCCAGCCAAACGCAGTGAATTTTTCGACAAGGTTGCGAAGATCAATAATCTCGGCAACGGGCTTATCAGATTGCACCTTGTTGTCATCGACAATCACAGTGAGATTATCGACCTTTTGATGTGCAGTAACATGCAAGGCTTCGTAATTCTGACCTTCCTGCAACTCGCCGTCGCCAGTCATCACGAACACATGCCCGCCATTGTTGTTGTACTTCTTCGCCCACGCCATGCCGCGCCCCTTCGAGATGCCCATGCCGAGCGAACCCGAGTTGGCTTCCATGCCGCGATTGCCGATATCGGGATGACCGTTCAACCCATTGAGGCGGCGCAGTGACATAAGCATGGCATCGGAAATTTCACCGAGCGAATGAAGCACGGCATACAAGCCCGGCACATCATGCCCTTTCGATGAAAAATAAATATCGCGGTCAGGGCTGTCAAAACCAACCTTGAGCGTGTTCATCTCTTCGTAGTACATCCAGACCACGATATCCATCGCACTGAAGCTCGAGCCAAGATGACCTGACCCGGCACGCTTCACTTCCGTGAGCGTGTTGGCGCGGCACATATCCGCAATGATCTGGAGTTTCTTGTATTTGTCGGCAGAAGAATTGCGCACACGCTTGAATTCTTCCACAGGGATTAATTTTAGTTCAACCATGTTTCCTCTTTGTGTTTTGCTCCGGCGGCGTCTCCGCCGCCGAGGACGGCGGCTTGAGCAAAATTATGAAATTTTTTCTATCTTCGGCAGTTCCGCCTCTCCGCTCGCAATGAGACGTTCCGCCAACTCCCAATCGTAGGGATGATTCACGTCAAAGCCTTCATAGCCTTCCGAGATGAAGGGCATGACCACTTCCCCCGCAATCGTCCGTCCATCAAAGACCACACGCGACCAGGCAATTTCAAGGCTGGCATTCTGCGAATAGACTTCGGGCAAGCCTTGATACGGTGTGCTGTGCCAAGGCTGCTCCTTCGGTCCGAACGGAAGCAAAGGCATCATACGCTTGCCGCGAATCACCCACATCTTGCCGGGGTGTTCCTTCACCTTCTCCACCGCACGCAATGAGTCCACACCTTCTTCAGCTAGAAATTCCTTCCACGCCCGCTGAATGGTACTCGGCAATCGGAAGGGGCTGGTCGGGCGCAGGATGCTGAAGCAATCGTACTCGCGTCCCATCTCTTTAAGTTTGTGAAGCGTGAAATCCAGCCATTCGATGTCAAGAGCAAGATCTCCAGAAATCTCCGCAGGGCGCAAAAATGGAACTTCCGCACCATACTCACGGGAAATTTCAGCGTACTCTTCCGAATCAGTGGAGACGAGAATATCAGAAAAGATTCCGCTCTGCTTTGCGGCACAGATGCTGTACGCAATGAGCGGATGCCCCGCCAGCGGACGGATATTTTTTCCCTGTACACGTTTAGAACCGGCACGCGCGGGAATCAAGGCGATGATCGAAGGGTTCTCTTTGCTCATACCTGCGCCGGGTCGATGTTGATATAGACATCTTTCAATTCAGAATAAATATTGAGCGCCTCGGTGCCCGGTTCACGCGAACCGTTGCCCGAAAGTTTGCGCCCGCCGAATGGCATGTGTGGCTCGGAGCCGTGCGTGCCAGCATTGACGACTGCCACACCTGTTTGAACTTTGTCGTAAAAACGGGTAGCGCGGTGAATACTCTTGGTGTGAATGCTGGCCGTCAATCCATATGGCGTATCGTTCGCCATTGCCAATGCGTGTTCAAAGTCCTTTGCACGGAATAACAATGCCACTGGACCAAACAATTCGCACTCCGAAATTTCATCATGCGGGTCGACGTTTTCAATCAGAGTCGGCGCCATGTAATAGCCTTCGCGGTGCTCGTCATCGGTCATGCGCTCGCCGCCACATAAAATCGTCGCGCCGTTCTTTTTCGCCTTTTCCACGGCAGAGACCATATTGAGCAATTGTCCTTCATTTATAACAGCGCCAAAATCACAATCATCCGTGATACCAACTTTCAACTTTTTTGTCTTTTCCACCAGCATGTCACGGAACTTTTCATATACCGATTCAAAAATGATAACACGGCTGGTAGAAGCGCAACGCTGTCCTGCATTGCTGAATGCGGAGAGCAACACCCACTTGGCAGCGTTCTCCAGATCGGCGTCGTCACACACCACAAGCGGATTCTTCCCGCCCAGTTCCAGCGAGATGCGCGCGAAGCGTTCCCCCGCCGAGCGATTGATCATGCGCCCCACCTCGGTCGAGCCAGTGAAACTGATCACGCCCACATCAGGGTGTTCCACCAATGGCGCGCCCGCCTCTTCGCCAAAACCCTGCATGATGCTCAACACACCATCGGGTAAGCCTGCTTCCTTTGCGATCTGCCCAAAGATCCATGCCGTGGCTGGCGTATCTTCAGCAGCTTTCAAAATCGCGGCATTGCCGCAAACCAAAGCGGGAAAAACTTTCCACGCCACATTTGCAATGGGAGTATTTGCCGCAATAATTAATCCCGCCACACCGATGGGCTGACGAATCGTCATCGCATATTTATTCGCCGTGCCGCTCGTAGTGGTGCGACCATACAAACGTTGACCTTCGCTGGCGTAGAACAATCCACATTGAATCGCTCCGCCCGTTTCGCCCAACGCCTCTTTCATAGACTTTCCAGTTTCGGCGGCGACAATGGCAGCGATCTCACTCTGACGGTTTTGCATCCCTACCACAATCTTATGCAGGATCATGCCGCGCTGCACAGCGGGCGTCTCCGCCCAGGCAGGCTGGGCCTTCTTCGCCGCTTCAATGGCTTGAGCAATATCCGCAGCACGCGAACGCGCCACTTTGCAGAGGAGTTGTCCGTTTGCGGGGTTGAGTTTATCGAACCACTCATCCGCTTGAGTGGGCTTTTCCTGAATTCCGATCCAGTTGGGGATTTGAGTGGGAAGCATAATGTGCCTTTATTACTACACCATGTCACCCTGAGCATAGCGAAAGGTCTCTACTTTCATGGGGAGAGATTCTCCGCTTCGCTCAGAATGACAAATCGTAAATTACTTCAAAATCTCGAACGAAAAATTATCATCCTCGAGCAGATCCTTCGTCAGGGTTCTGCCGATGACATTATCCAATTCATACGGCGGGATGCCGTCGCTGGGAGATTTGACAGCGATGTCCGACATCGTCAACGTATGACCAGCTTTGAGGTCGTGTGAAGCGACGAGTTTCTTCCCCATCTTTGTGATGGGATTAACTTCACTGGGGTAGATTTTTTTCTCACCATCTCCAAGGGCGGCACGTACCCGGCGCAAGTCTCGGACAAGTTTCCGCATGCCGATCGGTTCGAGGGAAAAGGCATGGTCGGTGCCTTTCCACGTATGGTTGAGCGTGAAGTGCTGTTCCACCATACGGGAGCCTAGCACATACGCTGCCACCGCCATTGCAATGCCGTTTTCATGGTCGGATAAACCAATCACCACATCGGGGAACGCTTCACGATAGGTGGTGATGACGCGCAGATTCAAATCCTGCGGTTCGGCGGGGTAGGATGCGGTGCACTGCAATATGCATAACTTTGAATTAATAGGCATGATGGCGTCATAAGCACGTTGGACGTCTTCCATCGTTCCGCCGCCCGTGCTGATGATCATCGGCCTGCCGATCTTTGCAATATGTTTGAGAAGCGGGGTGTTCTTCAGATCTCCCGAAGCGACTTTATAAAGCGGCATATCGAGTTCAGCAAGAAAGTCCGCACTTTTCATGTCGAAAGCGGTGGCGAACATTGTCAGGCCAAGTTCATGAGCATACTTCTTCAACTCGATATATTCTTCGCGTCCAAACTCCAATGCCTCACGGTGTTCGCCATAGGTGGCACCAAAACTGTTTTCGTTATCATACGGCTTGTCGTATGCGGCCCTCGTCAGCAGGGATTTGTTATCGCGCTTCTGCAGTTTAACCGCATCCACGCCGCATTCCTTGGCGGCTTTGAACAATTCCTTCGCCTTTTGCAAATCGCCCTGATGGTTATTGCCGATCTCGGCAATGACGTAGCAATCACTGTCATCGGATATTGTGAAATTGTCGATCGTAAGTTCTCTGGTCATTTGGCTTTTCCATTCCTATAGTTTCACGAGCATATACTGGCCGCTCAACAGAGAGGTCCCGAAATAATGCTTCTGGCTGGCGATAAACTCTGCAACCGCCTTCTCGATGCCGGGGCAAGTTTCAAAGCCATAATCATCCAGCAAGATTACACCGCCGTGAACCAGCCTGTCATCAAAAAAATTAAGAGCAAAAATTGTCGGTTCGTAAATATCCATGTCGAGATGCACAAAGTGCGTGGGGACATCCTTTATCTGATGGGACGTATCCTGAAACCGGCCTTTATAGACATCGATATTCTTGAACTGTGCCAGGTATTCCTTTACAGATTCAAAACTTGTATCGCCGAATACGCCGGGGGTATGCGCAATTTCAACGGCCGTGTTGATATCCTCCGCGGCATGGCCTTCGAACGTATCGAAGCAATGAAGGCGGACCTGCAGATCAAGCTTTTCCGCGAGGGAGGCGATGAAAAAACTCGTCCCGCCCTTATACACGCCAACTTCCGCCAGGTGAATTTCCCTCCCCTTTTTTTCGAAGGAATTTAAGTGAACCAAAATCTGGTGGATGGTAAAGAGGCGGTCGTAATAAAGAGAGCATCGTCCATCACGAATGACCTGACCGGCCAGTTCTCCAAATATGGGAAGCGTCCGAATGTCCCCTTGTTTATGCGCAGATTTGCCAAAGTAGTCCCGCACATAATGGTGGTCGGGCTTGCGGAAAAAGGCGTCGATCCCAATCAATCGAAAAATTGCCCAGACCAAAGCTTTAAGCCGCGATTTCATAAGGAAGGAACTCCATTCTTTTTTACGCCCATCAGGAAAATCTCATTGGCGATTTTTTCCGCCAATTGCGCGCGCCCATCTTGATTCAAATGCTCCGTGGCTTCATCTGCGTGGAAGAAATATTCAGAAGACAATGCTTCACTTAAGTCGAGAAAATGGAAAGCATCCCGCACGTGAAACCGGGCAATGAGATCCCGCGCCACGCCGATATTTGCGCGCATTACTTCAATGAACCCTTCTCCAATAAATCTTGCCCCGCCTTGATAATTTATCGGGGTGACATACGCCAACAAGCCGATGTTCAATTCGCGAAGCAGCTCCATGATCATCGGCAAAGCCTGCAACCGGGGATGGGTCGATGATAAGGGGTGAAGGTAATGGAAAATATAGATCTGTTTTTTCCGCCGGCGCTTTTCATCCTCCGTGGAAGGATTGCTTTTAATTAAATCGTGAAACTCACCAAGACGGTTCAATTCTGTAAACGGATATTTCACTTCCATCATTTTTTCCGCTTCCGTCAAGGGAACGGAATCCACCGGTTTTCCCAGCACCGGAATTTCCATCCCGGGAGTCTCGATATATTTTTTCAGGATGTCAATTTCCTCATCGAACTGCCAGGCCGGATTCAAATCCCATTGAGGTGAAAAGCTCCTCATATTGATCGGGACGATCACCAGTTCCGGTTTTTGACGGGTGCGTTTCAATATATGCAGGAGATGATAAAACACCTTCAAATGATAGGCGGAATGCGAAATGCATAAGAGACGCTTCCGTCCTGCGAGGCGGCCTGCCACCATGCGGTCCAGGGTTCTTTTATCCCTGTCATTCCAGGAAATTCGCTCAAGCACCGAATCGCCCAAATAAAGGACTTCCGCGGCCTTCCGCCGTGAGTCATAATTCGACACCAGCTTTACCAATTCCGGGTAAGGCTTGGGTGGTTTTGTCCACAAGGAAACAAGAGCATTTTTAAAGGTGTTCATATCGATTTACTTAATTTCGCCCAATTTCGCGGAAGTGTCCCAATTCAACATGGGGCGGACAATGCCCAGCAGGTTCTGGGTATAGTCGCCGCGCGCGGACGGCTTCGTCATGGAATCGTAAACCTGAAAATTAATCGCATTCCTAAGGTTTACAAAATGCTTTTTCGCTCCTGCCGAGGCAAAAATTGAAATATTCAATGAATATTCACTTTCGGCCAATAAATGGGCGGGGACTTTCAACGTGGATGTGTACAAGCCCTTTTCCGCACGCACGGTCTCGGAAGGTTCGATGCTGGCAAATGCGATCACACCCTGGGTATTAAAAATTAGCGCACAGCGGAAGCTTATATTCGGCACGCCAACCCGGTAAGACAAACGAATGAATATCTCATCGTTCACATCGAACACCGATTTGGAAACCCCATCATTACTGTACAAACTCAGACCCATCAGGCGTACTTCCTCGGTGCCGGGCGCTTCGTCCTCATTCCAGGTCCGCGCGCCGTCTTCTTCAGCCGCACCGGCCAGATATTTTGCCGTAATCTCCGCGGCGGGACCATCCGCGATCGTTTGCCCCCGATCCAAAAGGATGGCGCGGCTGCACAAACGATTGATCGCCGCCATGTTATGGCTGACAAACAAAACCGTACGGCCCTCCCCCGCATTTTCGCTCAACTTGCCGAGGCACTTACGCTGGAATGAAGCATCGCCCACCGCAAGCACTTCATCCACCACCATGATCTCCGGGTCCAAATGAGCGGCCACGGCAAACGCCAGACGGACGTACATACCGCTGGAATATCTTTTTACCGGAGTATCCACAAACTTCTCGACTTCCGAAAAGGAGATGATCTCATCGAATTTCCTGGTGATTTCATTGCGTGACATTCCCAGGATGGCGCCATTCAGGTAGATATTCTCCCTGCCGGTCAATTCAGGATGGAAGCCAGTCCCCACTTCCAACAAGCTCGCGATCCGCCCCCGCATCTTTACCAGACCTGTAGTTGGGCCGGTGACCTTTGAGAGAATCTTCAGCAATGTGCTTTTTCCGGCGCCGTTGCGGCCGATCACCCCAAGCACTTCACCCTGCTCCAATTGAAAGCTGACATCCCGCAGCGCCCAGATCAATCCCTCGGTGCGATTGCCATGGTCCACTTCACCGATCTTCTCGAGCGGGTCGGGACGGCCCCGCACACGCGCCCACCAGCGATTAAGGTCTTCATACAGGGTGCGATTCCCAATCACACCGAGGCGGTATTGTTTGGAAAGATTCTCCACAGAAATTGAAATGGTCATACGGTATCCATGAATGTCGTTTCAATCCGATTAAAGAGCATGATGCCAATCATCAAGGCCGCCAGCATAAAAACAAAACTGTACAGCAGATGGAGTGGATTCAATTCACCCGAGCCGAGAAACGAATAACGGAACCCTTCCACAATGGAAGTCATCGGGTTGGCTACGATCAAAAGTTGATATTTCTCCGGGATGGAAGAGAGTGGATAAATGATCGGTGTGGCATACATCAATAACTGCACCCCAAAGCGGACCAGGAATTGAAGGTCGCGAAAGCGGGTGGTCAGAGCCGAAACGATAATGCCAAAACCCAGCCCCAGCCCGGCCATCACAAAAATATAAAACGGCAGCAGCAGCATGGTCCAATTGGGAACGACCGCATCGCTGACGATCAGATAATAGACAACGAAGACCAGGAATAATCCAAACTGGATCGCAAAAGTGATCAGGTTCGAGATCAGGATCGAAATGGGCACAGCCAGTCGCGGGAAATATACCTTGCCGAACAAACTCGAATTCGAAATGAACGTAACCGAAGTCTTATTCAAGCACTCCGCAAAATAGGTCCAAATGACGGAACCGGCCAGATAAAAAAGAAAATCGGGAAGCTCATCCGTGGGCAGGGAGGCGATCCTCCCAAATATGATCGTGAAGGTTAACGTGGTGAGCAGCGGCTGGATCAGATACCAGAGCGGCCCAAGGATGGTCTGCTTATAGACGGAGACAAAATCCCGCCACACGAATAGCATCACCAGGTCGCGCGCGCGCCAAAGCTCGCCCAAACGCCAGTCCAGCCAGTTTCTTTGGGGCTTAATAACATCCGTCCACTTTTGATTTTCGAGCGATTTTTCCATGATTTTCAATTACCTGCATGCATTTTCAAATTTCAGGTTGAACATTCAGTTTCTGGTTTCTCACACATTTCCAATCCAATATCAACCAACAAACGCTCTCACAGCCGCGATGACTTCATCCTGTTGAGACAGAGTCAACTCCGGGTACAGTGGAAGCGCCAGCGTCTCGCGTGCGGCCAGCTCGGCGTGCGGAAAATCGCCTTCTTTATATCCAAACGCGCGGCATGGCACGGAAAGATGCGGCGGCAATGGATAATACACTTCCGAAGCGATCCCCTTCTGCTTCAGGAAGGCCTGCAATTCATCGCGGCGCTTGGACCGGATGATGTACAAGTGGTACACATGCTTCCCCCAATCGCGTTCGACTGGGACAACCACTCCCAGCGGAGCAAGGTGCTCGCTATATCGATGCGCAAGCTCGCGGCGCTTTTCATTCCACGAATCGACATGCGCAAACTTCGCCTGTAAGATCGCTGCCTGCAAGGCATCCAGGCGGCTGTTATAGCCAACCTCTTCTGAATAATATTTTTTCTTCCAGCCGTGCGTGCGCAGCATCCGCATTCGTTCCGCCAGCGCGGGGTCGTTCGTCAACACCATGCCGGCATCCCCAAATGCGCCGAGATTTTTCGTCGGGAAAAAACTCAAACAGCCAATGTCGCCAAGCGAACCTGTTTTCTTTCCCAAATATTCCGCGCCAAAACCCTGCGCATTATCTTCGATCACTTTCAAGTTATGGATACGTGCAATTTCAAGGATTGGATTCATCTCGGCGGGATGGCCATACAAATGCACCGGAATGATCGCCTTTGTTTTCGATGTAATCATCGCCGCGATCCTGTTCACATCCATTTGATAACTCTGCGGTTCCACATCCACGAACACCGGCTTCGCGCCAACCGACATCACCGTGCCAGCCGTGGCAAAAAATGTATAAGCGGGGATGATCACTTCGTCGCCCGCCCCGATATTCAACGCGCGCAAGGCCAGCACCAATGCATCCGTCCCGGAAGCGAGGCCAATCGCATGGTTCACGCCCAGATACGTTGCAATGCTTTCCTCGAATTTTGTCACCTGCGGCCCAAGAATAAAATGTCCCGATTCCAGCGTGGATAGGACAGCCGCATCGATCTCCTTCTTGATGGAATGATACTGCGTCGTTAAATCGACTAATGAAATCATCACTCGCCTCTCTCCGGATCGACAACCTGGTCCTGTTTTCTATAAGCATCTCCGCAGCTGTTGCAGACGGCGCGGTCACCTTCGAATTTCAACTGCTCGCCGCATTGACACATCCATCCGCGCACGCGGGCGGGCGAGCCATAGACGAGTGCATAGTCTGGGACATCCTTCGTTACCACAGCCCCCGCGCCGACAAAACAATATTTACCCAACGTTGTACCGCACACGATCGTGGCATTCGCCCCAATGGAGGCACCCTTTCGAACCAACGTGGTTTTATATTCATCTTTCCTGCTGACATGGCTGCGCGGATTGATGACATTGGTAAATACCATCGAGGGTCCAAGAAAAACATCGTCCTCCACGATCACGCCTGTATACAATGAAACATTGTTTTGAATCTTTACATTATCCCCGATGCTCACATCCGAAGAGACCAGGACGTTCTGGCCGATGTTGCATCGCTCGCCGATTTTCGCGCGGGGCATCACATGGCAGAAATGCCAAATCTTGGTGCCCGCGCCGATCTGAGCGCCATCATCCACATAACTGGATTCGTGAACGAAATAATCCGCCATTCTCTTCTTCATTTCTTCAAAAACGGGTGGACCAACTCATCCACCGCTGAGATGGGCGAAGTTCGAATGGCATGCGTGAGAGTAATAGAAGAACGCGCATCCTTAATTCCAAAACCGCGTCCGGCAAGCGTCTCTTCGTATACGCGGGTGTGCAGATCGGTGAAGCCTTCGGAAAATTCAACTTCCTTTCCATCCACCGTGATGGAACGATAGGTGGTTTTGCCGCCAGCCTTCACCTGAGGCGGCAGGTCATTTTTATCGACGGATAAATACCAGCGCACGCGCGCCTTTTCCAACTCGATGAACCCGGACATGCGCTGTTCGTCCGAGCGATAAACCTTGATGCCGTTTACAGAACCGAAGAGCCACATCAACAAATCAAAGAAATGCACGCCGATATTTGTGGCCACGCCGCCGGATTTATCCGCATGCCCCTTCCAGGAGACCTGATACCAGGGTCCGCGGCTGGTGATGTAGGTTAACTCCACATCATGGACGGCGTTTTGCTTTTGAAGCGACTCTCGAAGTTTGATCAATTCAGGGTGCACACGCAATTGCAGGATCGTATGGATGCGATGCTGGGTTTCCGCTTCGATCTCTTCAAGGGCATCCAAATTCCAGGGGTTGATGACAAGCGGTTTTTCGCAGATCACGTCCGCGCCGGAATGCAGGGCAAGGCGGCAGTGGGCGTCATGCAAATAGTTTGGCGAGCAGATCGAAACATAGTGGATGCGCCCTTCTTCGGGTCCGCGGCGCAGTTTTTCGAGATGACGGTCGAAGCGTTCGATCTCGGTAAAGAATTTCACATCGAATGAATATTGATCCAGCACGCCCACCGAATCCTTGGGGTCTACTGCGGCAAGGAGTTGATTGCCCGTATCCCGAATGGCTCGCAAATGGCGCGGCGCGATGTAACCGCCCACGCCGATCACAGCAAAGTTTTTTGTCATGGGTTTCCCTTTCAGCTTTATGCTCTGACTCGTTTCACTTGATATCCATCACCGATGGATTCAAGAATTAATTCATCTGGAATATTGCTTATCTGAATCCCCGCTTCGATGCAGGTCAGCCGCAGGATATCCATCGTCGCATCATCGCCGTTGAGATAGACATTTTCGACGCCCTGCTTCTGCAGCTCGGCGACCAGCGCCTTTGCCTTTTGGCGAAAATTTCCGTACACTTTGAGCGAATCGCGCGCATAGGACAGCGCCCGCTGGGTGAAGACCTTCATGCCTTCCGGCGTGAGGTCATATTTCAAGCGGGTGCGGTCGAGATGTGAGACCTTGACCCATCCGCGGTGGATCAGCCTTTTGATATACCAATTGACGCTGCCAACAGCAATACCCAGGCGGTCGGAGAGATTCGCCTGGGTGACCATTGAGTCTTGCGCAATTTCATTTAGCAGGGCGTATTCGTGCTGTTTGATTTCTGTCATGGGTGAGAATTCAGTTTCTGAATTCTCACATGGAAATTCCCGCCTGTCAAGTTGGAATCCCAGTTTCCCGGGATTTTCTCATTTTCCGGCAATCTCATTTTGGAAAATGGTTTGATACCTATCCACAACTTTTTGGATATCAAAATCGCGCGACTTTTCAATGCTGGATTTTCTGAATCGCAGGAGAAGATCGGGACTGGAGATCAGTTCGCGCAAAGCCTGTGAAAAAGCGGCTTTGTCGTGCACATTGATCAAGTAGCCGTTTCTTTCATGGGACACCAGGTCTAAAAATCCGCCGATTTTGCTGGCGACAATCGCCAGCCCCTTTGCAAGCGCCTGCACGCCGACAACTGGCAGCCCCTCGGAAAAAGACGGCATAAACAAAATGTCGCTTTTGGAAAATTGATTCAGAACCTCCTGCGGGATAACCCAGCCGGGCAGGTTGAAGCGTTCGGTCTGGCCATGCTTTGCGATTTCCTGTTTTACTTCCGCGAACATGGGGCCGTCTCCCACCATGGAGCAAGTCCAATCCAGGTCTTTGAGGCTGGCGAGAATCTGGATGATGGCGAGTGGGTTTTTCTGGTAAACAAAACGCCCGGCAAACACCAGGTGCGGTGGTTTGTTCAATTTAATTTCGGATGGAACGAGATGCAGCACATCCGCGCCATTGGGGATGACCTGTATTTCCACAGGATAATGCTTCAATGCAAGTTGACGTGTAAACTCGCTGACAGCGACCACTTTTTTTGCTCGTTTCCAGATGGGTTTTGTAAACGGTTCAAGCCAGCGGAACCATTTTCCTGTTTTTTCCGGAACGCCCCCGGGGACATCTCCCAAATGCGCGGTCAGGATGTATGGGATTCCGGTCAGCACAGATAACATCCATGCAAGTGCCCCTGAAGGGACAGCGAAGTGGGTGTGAATGACATCGGGGCGGTGAATGTAGATCAAACGGAGCCCGGCCCAAAGTCCCGCAAGAACGTAGGCCAGCATGGTGGCAAAACTCGCCCCGAATGCCTGGGTCCTTAAAGATGAAATCCGCCGGATGTGAATCCCATCCGCGTCATCCTGAAAGGGAAGACCGTGCATATGGGCGGTCAGCACGGTGACGTCATGTCCTCGCGCAACAAGTTCTCTGCATATATCGTAGGCCGCCCGGCCTCCACCGCCTCCGATTGGCGGAAATTCATAAATGATCGTGAGGATTCGCATGAAGTTTATTATTCGGCAAACGGGTCTTTGCAGAGCGGATGCCCGGAACGCGGCTCGAAGATCTGCACATTGGTCGATAGGAGAGTCTCAACGGGTTTGTAAGCACACAGAAGCGGCGCGCCGATGTAACGCACCCAGGCGTTGTTCTCCTCAACGAATGCGCCTTTTTTCTGCTGTGTGAATTTTTGTTCCTCGGCAATGACCAGCGCAAAGCGGCGGTTATCGAGATCGGAATAATACTGTTCCAAATAATCGCGGTTGCGCGACATCGCCATTTCCATCAATTCGATCTGCTCGTATTCAGGGATGAGGGGAACGTTTTTCAGCTCATCGAAGGTCAGGAGCTGTCGCTCGGTGACAAAGAGGACTTCGCCGCCGTTGGCGACAACTTCCGCAACGGCCTGCTGGATTTTTTGGATATCTTTTTCCGCCTGGACATGATCGTACGAATGAAAGAACCCGATCTGCGGAAGCGCGAATCCAAGCGGGACAAGGAATGCTGCCACGCCCCATTGGATCTTTCCCCAGCTTTTAGCTGTTTCACCATCCGGATCCACACGGCCTCCAAAAAACGAAGCAGCAATCAACGCAAGCATGACAAGGAAGGCATCCATGTTATGCAGGTCGCCGCCGCCGCCGATCTTGGTGCTCACCACCAGCCCGCCGAAAAACAAGATCAACAACAGCACAAGGAGGACAAGGGAACGCAGGGGATGCAGGTTTGCAAGTTTTCCGCGCAGCATCTGATAAAGCGCATATCCGAGCGGGGCGGAGACAATCAAGATGCCCGGCAGGATGCCCAGGGGAAACATGCTGTTGGGAAGCAATCGATTCCATAGCAGGTCCGAGGTGAAACTGGAGCCGAAGGCGCGGGCGTCGGCATTGCCGGAAATTTCAATGTAAATAAATTGAGCTGCAAGGGCAGTTCCCAGCCCGGCCACTCCCATAAGGAAGGGATACACCCAATAACGCCAGCCTTTTCCAACCAGCGGGGCTTTGACACGCTCAACCAACGGGGTTTCAAGAACATAGATGGCGATCCCCAGCATGGCCGGGACCGGGAACCAGTTCACGCGGCTGACACCCGCCCAGATCGAGGCGAGAAAAACAAAAAGAAGAGACCGCCAGGGATGTTTCACCGAAACGCCGGCCAGCACCAGGATGACA
The DNA here is from genome assembly GCA_014860745.1 of Anaerolineales bacterium. Classification (GTDB taxonomy): domain Bacteria; phylum Chloroflexota; class Anaerolineae; order Anaerolineales; family Villigracilaceae; genus Villigracilis. Next base: position 34,433 of record JACZJC010000021.1, on the reverse strand, counting down.
CAAACATGGAGATGGTAATACACCGCGCCCTGCAAAAAATACAAGAATGCCCATGCAAAGGCCAGGAAAGATATCCAGTTCCTCAGACTCATTCGGCGGACCAATAAGTACGCGGACGCGGAGGTGAGTCCGATCCATAACATGGATTGCCACATGCGATGGAACCAGAGCGGCAACCCATCCACAAGAAAGGGCAGAGACATGATCATGTATCTCGATGGATGTAAAAAGGGATAAGGGAGCTGCATTCCATACAACGATTTGGCGAAAAACAGCGAGGCATAATAATGGCGGCTGGCCTCGGAATAACCGAGGGAAAAGGGATAATCGGTGATGATGGAAAGGCGGCCGTAAATTTGGTAGACCAATCCCTGCAGGAGGATCACCGCGGCAAAGAGCGGATACCACTTGAAGCCGGTCATCAATTTCAAGCCAAAAGTCTGCACAAGGCTCGCCCACAAGAACACCCAAAAGATGGGCATTAATTGGGGAAGGATATTTCCGAAAAAGAATAAACGGATTCCCCAGATGAGCAGGAAGCCGGAAATCAGCAGGGCAATCCCCAAAACTTTTTTGAGATTATTCGATGGGTCGAATTCAACAATATCCAGCCAGCTGGTGATGCGCTCCAGGTACGCCTGGCGGAGCAGGATCGCGCCAACGGCGATATTTAACAAAAAAATGGCGAGCAGGAAAACCCATTTGGATCGCCAGAGAAGAATTTCCAGCTCATCGACTCGCTGAACGGTTTGAACGGCGGCAAGACCGCTCAACAGGATGCTGGACCAGAGAAATGTTTGCAGGAATTTTTTTGAAGAGAGGGATTCCATGTTCCAATCCGTTCAATTAATCAGGCTTGATCTTTTTCTCATTCATGGCTGCGAGAATGGACGGCAAAAAAAATGCCCCGGGCAGGCTGGTGATGATGAAGATTAAACGGGTCAGCAGAGCAACAGTGGCGCCTTCTGAAGAACTTAACCCGCCCAACTGGGTGAGCAGGAAGGTCATGGAAAGTTCCTGCACACCCAGGCCATTAATGGAAATGGGAACCAGCGTGACGAAATATGTCAGAGTGTACAGCCCTGCCACCAGCCAGTAGGAAACCTCATGGTCGATTCCAAGCAGGAGCAGGTAGACTGCCAGATAGATGAAAGCCATATTGCCCAGTGTGGAAAGGAGCGAGCTTGCCAGAGCGAGCGGTTTTTTCAACCAGATGGAAAAGGATTCAAAGGTGCGTTTTGAAAAATCAACGACTTTTTGAAACAAAGCAGAAACCGCAATCGCCTGGGAGGTTCCATCACTAAGCGAGAATACCGGAACCAAACCCAAAGGGAGGGCCAGGCTCATTCCGGCAAGACCAATCAAACGGTCCGCGACGAGCGAGGCGACACAGATGGCCCGGTCATAGCCCAGCTGCATTGCGCCGGTCAACCGCACCACATCGCCGCCGATGGTCGTCGGCAAAAAATTGGAGGAAAAATTGCCGGTGAATGTCAACATGATCGAGCGTAGAAAGGAAATTTTCACCCCCGCCGACTTAAGCAATACATGCCAGCGGGATGCGGCGAATAGGCGCGAGATGGACAATGCCACGATCGCGGCAAGGAAATATCCGAACGAAACACGCCTCAATGCGGAAAAAAGTTCGCCGTCCCCCTCCTCTTCAATCAAAACGATCAAAAGCGCCAGCGCCAGTACACTGCCCAACACCCGCGCAATGGACTGGCGGTTTTCACGGAACCAATTAATCATCGATGTCCTGATCCAGGTTGATCTTGGTGCGGACCGTGTACGTGGGTTTGCGCTGGGACTCATGATAGGTGCGCACCAGCAGTTCCGCGATCAGCCCCATCAACATGGACTGGACGCCGAGGATAAAGAACATGGCGCTCATCTGCAGCAGCGGCGAGTTGGCAATGCCGACAAAAAAGAAGATGCGGCGGACGAAAAGATAGAACATGATGAACGCGCTGACCACCATCAATAAACCGCCTGCGCCGCCAAACAGATAGATCGGTTTGGAAGCATACGAAACCAGGAATTTCACTGTAAACAGGTCGAGGACGACTTTCGCGGTTCTTTCCAGCCCATACTTGGTCTTTCCAAATTTGCGGGGGTGGTGGCGGACGGCTAGCTCGGTGATATTCGCGCCGACCGAACTGGCATATACGGGAATGAAACGATGCATTTCTCCGTACAGACGGAAGCCTTCCAGCACGTCGCGTCGATATACTTTGAGCGTGCAGCCATAGTCATGCAGATGCACCCCGGTCACGCGCGAGATAAGTGAGTTCGCCAGCATGGATGGGAAATTCCGGGTAAAGGCATTGTCTTTTCGATCCTTGCGCCAGCCGCTGACGAGGTCGTAGCCTTCGTCGAGTTTTGCAAGCATCATGGGAATGTCGGCGGGGTCGTTCTGCATATCCGCATCCAAAAGGACGATGATCTCGCCCTGCGAATAATCCAGCCCGGCGGCAATGGCGGCTGTCTGCCCAAAATTGCGGCGGAAGGAAATCACGCGAATGTGCTCGGGGTCTTTTAGGGCGTATTCCCGAAGGACGGAAAGGCTTTTATCATAGCTGCCATCATCCACGAGGATCACTTCCCAGGATTTCTGCATGGCATTCATGGTTTGATAGATGGCATCAAACAAGAGGGGCAGGTTTTCCTGCTCGTTATAAACCGGAACAACAAGCGATAAGTTCATGGAATTCTGTGAAATATCCTTAATTCACCGCCCTCATAGCAGGTTGGCGCAGCGGGAGGCGGAGCATATTCTTCAAAAGCCTGCGGAGTCAAAAAATCCTTCCAAACGGAGAAACGCTTGGCTTCGATGATAAACACATCGGCGCTGGCTTTCCACTCGGCGATCAATTCATCGTTCCAATGGCTGAAGCGATAGAGCGTATCCGCATCGCCTCCAAAGCGGTAGGAATATCCGTCGTTGATCTGGGGCGGGAAAATACGGGCTTCCGGCACATAGACCATCGGCGTAAACGCATTTCCGCCATCCCAATATACCAGACTATTCGATGGGATGATTTCTGAAAGGTACGCGCCAAGCTGCTCATGAGCGAGGATCATATCCCGCCTGCAATCGATACTTCTTTCTCCCAAATTCAACAAAGGCGAAAGGAGCAAGCCGGCTGCGAGATAGGAATTGACCAAAACCAGCGCAAAGCCTGCGCGGTTTTGAGAATTTTTTGATCGCCGCCAGATTAAAAATGCAACGACCAGAATGCTCACGCCAACCCCCAGGCCGATAACGGAACTGATCAACCTTTTGATGACGGGCAATTCCAAAGTAAATTTATATCTCAAAATGTCAACCAGGGTGGTTGCTCCGGGCAGAAACTGGCCATCGCGCATCCGCGGCACAGACAGATCAAGGAGGCCGCGGCCGACGCTTTCAAACAGGGAGAAACCGATCCCCGCCGAAAAAATAAGGACAAAAAGAATCGCCAGGGTCTGGACAAGGCGGGATGGACGGCGATTCCACGCTGCGGAAAATACGAGCACGAAGAACAGGATTCCCAATGGGTCGAAAAATGTCAGGTAATTTGAAAAGCAGAAGACGCAGCTGTAACTTTCGTATTGACTCGCCAGCGCCGCCCAGGCGTGCATGGCGAAGAGGATGAAATAGGACAGGGCGAGGAAAACTGCCGCTCGCATGACAGGAGCAGATTTCCCGTCAGTGCGAGGCGACCACATCATGAGAGCAAAGAGTCCGCCAACGAGGGCAATAAAGTGATAACGCATCCCCTGAAAGAAGGCGTTCATCCGATTCCAAAAATCGATGGATGGATCCCAAATGGGGACGGTGTCATCCGGGAGGCGAAACGCATTCAGAAAAGGAGTGATTGAATCGGGCAGCCAGGGCGCCCAGATGGTGAGGATGTGGGGCCAGTAATATGCATGGACGGCAATGAACACGGCGCCGCTGACCGCCAGCGACCAGATGGCTTTTTGCCTGCCGTGATTCCAGAAAATATAAAGGATGAGCAGGGGCAGAATCAAAATCATGTTTTGGCGGGTCAGCACCGCCATCGTTGCCAGCACTGAGCCAAGGATGATCTGCCAGAGCGGACGTTCCTCATCCAGCACCAGCACACACATCCACGCCAGCATGGAGGCAATGACCACCTCGGAAACCGTGCGCGCATGTAATTTGATGATCATCGGGCTGAGGGCAAAGACCCACACCGTTCCGGCAGCAATCCACTTCCCCGCCCAGCGGCGGGCTGTGATCCAAACCCCTAAAACGGTCAGCAAGCCCAGGAAGATGGAGAAATAACGTCCCGTGCGCAGACCCGCGCCGAATAAAAATTCGGCAAAGCCTGGGATTAAAAATGCGAACGGAGCTTTATTCGTCAGCGGGCCATAGGGTTCGAACGGTTCATACACCCCGCGCAGATAAAAAATCCCTTTGATCAGATACGAACCTTCATCGAGACTGCTCACCGTGGTATGCGCGTAAATCACCGCTTGAATTAAATAGAGAAGCGCCCCCACGCCAGCCAGCAGGACCGGCATCCATGAAGGCAGCATTTTCTCATTAAAAATTTCGGGCGTTTTCATAAACAGGGTTTATTGTTTTTTCAATCGCGCCAGGTCGGCATCCACCATCATCGTCACAAGTTCCTTGAATGAAACAGCCGGTTCCCATTTCAATTGCATGCGCGCCTTGGAGGGGTCCGAGATCAGCAGATCCACTTCTGCCGGGCGGTAAAATTTTTCATCCATGACTACATAATCCTTGTAATCCAAGTCCACGTGTGAGAAGGCGATCTCACAGAATTCACGAACAGCATGGGTTTCGCCTGTGCCGATAACATAATTATCCGGGTGGTCCTGCTGGAGCATAAGCCACATCGCTTCCACATAATCGCCGGCAAAGCCCCAATCGCGCTGGGCTTCGAGGTTGCCAAGCCGTAATTCTTTCATTTTTCCAAGTTTAATGCCTGTAACCGCGTTCGAGATCTTGCGGGTAACGAATTCCATGCCGCGGCGCGGACTCTCGTGGTTGAACAAAATCCCCGATGTGGCAAACATATTGAACGACTCGCGGTAATTGACCGTAATCCAATGTCCGTACACCTTTGCAACCCCATAAGGACTGCGCGGATAGAACGGGGTGTTCTCATTTTGTGGAACTTCCAATACCTTGCCAAACATCTCACTGGAAGAGGCTTGGTAAAAACGGATCTTTGGATTCACGAACCGAATGGCTTCCAGCATGCGCGTAACCCCAAGGGCAGTCACATCGCCGGTCAGCGCGGGCTGGTTCCACGAAGTTGGCACAAAAGATTGCGCAGCAAGGTTGTACACCTCGGTGGGTTTATATTCTTCCAGCAGAGAAAGCAGGGAGCCTTGATCCTGCAAATCTCCCTGTACGATGGTGATGTCATCCACAAAATGTTGAATACGTTCGTAATTCACCGTGCTAGAACGGCGCGCAACGCCGATCACATGGTAACCCTTTTGTAATAACAACTCGGCAAGGTAGGAACCGTCCTGTCCGGTAATTCCTGTGATAATGGCAGTGGGCATTTTTTCTCCTAAATCAAAATTCAGTCGCTGAATTATACACTATCTCCGATGTGCGAGATTTCGGTCACGCCACATGCCGAAGATAAAGATCAAAACCCATATTCCGAAAACAATGACAACCATTAAGGCAAATGGCAATTGCAACCCAACATGCAAATAACGGTTGGCATACCACTGGGCAAAGACCGCCACAAGCACAAGCTCCATTGCCATCACACGCAGAAACCAGGGATTTTTCGTTTCCCGCCACCAAACCCAAACATTCCCAGCAAGAATTGCCTGCCACAAAAAAAGAATCGCCCGGTAGCGCGGATTATCCCATTGATCGCCGCCGCCGCGCAGAGCCGTAAACAGGATCCATCCCCACACCACCAGAATTAGCCACAGGAATATTTTTCGCTTCTTCCCCCCGCCCTTCGACACGCTCAGGACACCGCCCAAGCCTGTTGAAGCGACGAAGGAGAGAATCAAAGCTGGCAGTAAAGAGTACCAACCCACAGCACGCAGGATGCCAATGATCTTCCAGATGGATGTGGTTGGCACAAAAAATATCGCGGGCAAGACAGGTTGTAAAACGCCGTAGATCATCACAAAAGGCAGGCGCATCCATTCGGGCATTTCATCGAAAAGTTTCTGTACCCAGCCTGAGCCCTCTTCAATTTTGAAAACATTCCATTTAAAGGCTTCGCGGACGAAATTATTGATCACCGCAATCGGCGTCCCGCCGCCCAGGTTTCCCTGCCGGTCCAAAGCGGAGGAGAGAATAAATAACCCGGCAACAAACACGGCAGCAGCGAGGGCGATCATCCACCACGAAATACGCCCGCGCTCTCTTGTGAAATACAACCAGCCGCCTAAAATTACCAATGTCACCAGCGCCACAGAGGGTGAAACGAGCAGCATGCCTGCAATCCCAAGCCCAAACCAGCCTAAATCCTTTTTATTTTGATTGGCATACCAGTTTACAAATCCCCAAAGCGCAAACGCAGAGAAAACCATCAAATACGGCTCACGCATGGCTGAACCGCCGAGCAAAATACTTTCGGGGTACAAAGCAAAGATCCACCCAGAAGCAAGCGCCGCCTTTTCACCCCATTGCAGGTTGACTCCCTTCCACAAAAAAGGCAATCCCAACGCCCCCATCAAAGCGGACATTAACACCAGCATCAAGACGCGGTGCGCATCCGGGGAAAGATAACGATAAATAAAGGCGCTGAATGCAAGCAAGCCGCCGTACTGGTCATAGGCATATTTTTCCTGAAACGCAGTGATGATGGGGGTTTCAGAGGCGGCCAGTTCCCAGGCCTGCGTGTCGCGGCGGTGCGCATCCGTGTAGACAAAGCCGGCGCTTTGATCCTCGTCCTCTACATAGCCATACACGGGTAATGCAAAATATACTGCAACGCCGCCAACGAATCGTAACGCAAATGCGAGTGCAACCATCCAGGCCAAAGCCTTCCCCCCACCCGCCCATCTCGCAGACAAGGTCAGCAACAAAAATGAAAGAAGAAAGAGGAAGGAAAATCCCAACCAGCCGATGAACCAACTGCCCGGCTGGAGTGAAGCTAAAATCGCCCCCAAGCCAAGCGCGGACGGGACAATCCACAAAAAATCTTGCTGCCTTATATTCTTCATATCCCCACTTTTACCATGAAATTCATCCCTGCTCCCTACTTATTCGCATCCGTTCACTCGATAAATTTTTACAGCAGGAAGCGAGAAAACGGGCAGATACCAATTATCCTGTTCATCGAGCTGTTGAACGTTAAAACTTTGCGGCATTCCGCCCGCGTAAATATAGTCTGCGCCCAGCTTGCAGACTTCGGCGTGAGTTTGGGATTGGTAAAAATCCGCCTCCCCCGGAAGGGAGAACGTTTTTCGGGAAATCAACGCCGAGATCCAAACTCCGCCATCCACACCCGCCTGCGCGGCCGGAGATTCAAACGATGTAACGAACAAATCCGCGGAAGCGATGAGAACACTTACATCGGACGGGAGCGTTTTGTCCATCCATTGCAGTGCTGTGAGGTCATCCCGGCTGACGATCTGGCAGCAATCGGATGGGTAAAAGTCGTGGTTGACCATGGCGTTTAATATGACAAAACCAAACATTAAAAACGCCGCTAATCGGGTTAATTGCTTTGGGTAATAATAAAATCCCTGGAGAAATCGATACAATCCCGCCAACCCCAACCCGCCAAATATGGAGAGCGGAAGGTAAAACAGCATTTGCACATAAGGCCGATCCAGAAGTGTCAACGTGCCGAAGCCTGGCAAATGCACGGGGACGAACAGACCAAGCACCAGGAAGGAAAGAGAGGCGAACAATAAGAAGGTCAAGTCTGTAAAAAATCGGATCGAAAATAAGGTCAGGGCCGCCGCGAGGATAATCATCCATAGGTCGTTTCTTAAATATCCATCCAGCAGGGGTGAAAGCGCGGCGCTTTTGTGTACATAACCGATTTCGATCATGAAGATGAACAAAACGATCCCAAAGACAAGGTGCTGATATATCGGCGGTAATCGTTTCCGCCAGAAAGTCAAATATAGGGAGATTGCCGAAAAGAAAAAAACGACCAGTGAACGGGAATGAATTAAAACGGAGATCAAAATGCCAAAGCCCATAAGCAAATACAAAATCGATGGCCTGGATTTTTTATTTTGAAAAAGCAAATATCCGATACTGAAAACAAACAGGATACCTGGCAAACTAAACAAAGCAGGATACTTGCCCCAATTCACCAGATGGGCTGGCATGTGCCAGCCGATGCCAGCCAGCAGGCAAGCGAAGGCTGCCGCCATATTTGACTGGGTCTCCTGTTTGATTATAAAAAACAGGGAAAAAGGCAAAACCACAAGCACAGCCTGCCCGAACACGAGCATGATATCGACAATGCCCAATTGAAAGAGATGAGCGACAGCCGCGCTTATAAAATGAAACCCCACGTGATAATAATTAATTAAAGGCTGTCCGCTGCCTGTCAGTTCGTAGTACCCTGTTAAAAATTTGATAATTCGATAATGCTCCGCCGAATCAAAATACAACGGCAGGATCGTTTTATCAAGAAATGAAAACTGCAAAATGACCGAAATCAAAAAGATGGGCATCCATGCCGGGGTAATAACCTGATAGGATTTTCCATAAACCAGGGCGGATATAAATACTGTCACAGCAAGTAGGGTAAAAATCAATTCGGCAATATCGCCAAAAAGATAACTTCCCGCAAATAGCAACACAGCCCCGAAAGCGACGGGCAAAATCCATCCCGCCATACCGAGCGAAGCGTATTCGGCATTTGTAAACCTTGATCTGAAGTGTTTCCTGAGCGGCGCAACGATCAAGACCTGCCCCCAAATGATGGTGGCGAAGATGCTGAAGACCACCCAAGCCCGGTCAACAATAACGGATAGGCCGTCCGCCCAAACATTCATGGTTGAAGCCGCTATGGGTAGGACGGGTTGGGATAGGAAAGCTGCGGGGTTAATGTCGCTGCAATCGGAGTTTCGGCGGTTGATGTCAATGTTTCCGCTGTGGCGCCAGCCGCCAAAGTTGGCGTGCCGTCGGATCCCTGCGATTGGGTCGAAAGCAGAATCGCATTCAAGGTCAGGTTTCCCGCCGCCAGCAAACGGTCATCCTTCTCTGCCAACAAACTGACTTCCATTTTTTCCTGCAAATTGACCATCTCCCCGTAACAGAATACGCTGGTCGACACTTCCTTGTTTTTCTCACATTCATAGACGCTTTCCCCCGTAATCCTTTTGATCTTCAAATAAAAATCGGGGAATTTGCGGTCTGGCACAAACAGACTCACCGCCAGGTTTTCCTCCGCATCCCGTCCAAAGGAAAGGATGCACAATTCATCCGGGTTTGCGCCGCAATAACGGAGTTTGAGAACCTTTTCAGCGACAATTTCAGATGCTTCCTTTTGCAAGGAAATGATCCGCCAAGTGAGCGCAAGCAAAGCAAGCAGGAGAATCCCCGCCAGAACCAGCAGAATCGATTTTCTCGAGGCAAACCGTTGTTGAATCATTTTTAAAATTCTACCACCACCAGAAATTGGATCAGGCATGGTCGTTTGTGGTTCCCTCGAGATTCCAATTATGTAAGTTGACAAAATTCGCCGGCAACATAGGCAAACTGGAGTATGATTTAATTATAGAATAGCACATCAGCCATCAAAGTATCGTCCATACCTGCAGGGTGTTAATTAAACGAAAGACACGACCCAATGCGCGAATTAGTCGTTTACACTTTAATGTTTTCAGCCATGCTCCAACTGCTGATGGCAGCTTACACTTGGGGACGCAGGAACGAGCCCGCCGCCAAACCCCTGATCCTGGTATTCCTGATCGGCTTTATATGGGCGCTCGCGTATGGAATTGAAATCGCATCCAATGACATACAGGTAAAAATTGCGTCAGTGAAAATCGTTTATGTCATCGTTAGCTTTGGGCCGCTGGCATTCCTGCTGCTTACATTCGAGCATTTGGGAATTGAACATTTGCTTACACGGCGGCGGCTGGCACTATTAATACTCCCCTCGCTGGTAATTATCGCACTCGTATTGACGCCCCGGCACAACGAAATGTTTGAGTATGGCTATACCCTGGAGAGAATCGGGTCTCTGGATGTGCTTTTGAAGAAACATGGCATCCTGTATACGCCTGTCATGCTTTCATTGCAGGGGATTTCCATCATTACATATTATTTCCTGCTCCGTTCCCTCTCCAGCGCAAATCAAATCAAACAACAGCAGACAATCACCATCTTATCAGCGATGTTTATCCTGTTCATCGTTAATGCCATAACCATCCTCGATGTCAGTCCGATCAAGGGATTCGATTTCACCCCCCATGCGCTGGTCGTATCGGGCGGGCTGTTTGCTGTGGCAATATTCCGGTATCGCTGGCTGGATATCCTCCCACTGGCGCGCACAACCCTGGTTGAAGTCATACCAGTCGGGGTGGTGGTCCTGGATGCGAAAGATCGCATTGTGGATATCAACCCGTCTGCCCAACGATTCCTACAAGTCAACGCTACTATTGTTGGAAAGGAAAGCAGGGAGGTTTTTACCAATTTCATGACGCTCTCTCCCACCCGCCTGGATAAAATGATCTTTATAAAAGAAGCCAGGGTGGAAATGCTCAATGGGCAGGTTGAGCACTTTGAAATCCAATCCATGCCTCTGATGGACCGTGCGGGGCAAATCAGCGGGCAAATCGTCATGCTCCATAACATCACCGAACGAAAACAGGAGGAACTGCACTTGTTGCAGCTTACCCTGGCTGTGGACCAGAGCCCGACAGCAGTAGTCATCATCAACCCAAATGCCGTTATCGAGTATGTCAACCCTCAGTTCACCAGCCTGACCGGGTATTCCCGTGAAGAAGCCATCGGAAAAAATATCAGCATCATTGACTCCATGCAAACACCGGACCCAAGCAACGAAGAAATGTGGAAAACCATAAAGGCTGGCAATATCTGGCGCGGGGAAATTCTAAATAGAAAAAAGAACGGGGAATACTACTGGGATGCAACCGTCATTGCGCCCGTAAAGGATGGCAATGGAGCCATCGTCAACTTCATTGCCATCAAAGAAGACATCACCACTCAAAAGAATGCGGAAGTTGCCCTGCGGAAATCGGAAGCCGAATTAAGGGAAACCAACCTTCAACTTGAGAATAAGATCGAAAAAATAACCGCTCTTGAAGCAGAGCTTCGCCACCAAACCATTCGTGACCCCTTGACTGGGCTGTACAATCGACGTTACATGATCGAGAGCATAGAGCTGGAATTTCAGCTTACCATATTCGAATCCCAACCCTTGAGCATCATCCTTATGGATATTGACCACTTTAAAGAGCTCAATGATACCTATGGTCATCTTGCCGGGGATGCCTTTTTGAAGGCCACCGCCGATATTCTTCACTACCACATCAGAAAATCGGATGTTGCCTTCCGGTACGGCGGTGAAGAATTCCTGCTGGTATTGAAAGAAACAGACCTCGAGACAGCCGTTCAACGCGCGGAGGAATTCAGACTCTTATTTGAAAATGCGGTATTGCGCCATCAAAACCAGAAAATCCGGGTGACCGCGTCATTTGGCGTAACATCCTACCCGGCACATCCCTCTACGGGCGGCGAGGAAATGATCAGCAAAGCAGATTGGGCTTTATACGAATCAAAACGCCTGGGGCGCAACAAGGTTACAGTTTGGCAGGCCGGGTAGGCTCTACAAAACGAAGCTTGAGTATCGGCTCAGGAATAGATGTCTTTCTGTAAAGAAATATTCCGCCAAACCGATGTAAGCAGGGCAAAGATAATGATTTCTGCAAGGATAAACTATATTGATTTTCGCGAGCCATAATATTGTTGGAGTATATAAAAATTCTACCGCCAGAGGAACTGGTCGTTTTGATAATTACAACAGCAAAGATTGTGGCTATAATCCGTTTGTAGGTGTTGATATAGAATATACCTAAGACATAATTGGCTGCTTTTCCAATTTTTACCAATGACAGACTCTTCGCCCATAATAGCAGGAGGAAAATCGTGCACACAAGCAGTAAGTTATTTACAAAGTATTTTTTGACCCTGAGCTTAATTATTTCAGGTTGTACCCTAGGACAGACATTTGAGCCTTCAACAACGTCGCTGCCATCGTCCACAGGGACAGCAATACCAACATCCACCAGTACACAAACGCATATACCCACTGATACATCTACCCCTGTACCAACTTTAATGGCAACACCTGCGCCAGTTTGCAATCCTGGCACTACTGTTCAAGGCGCAATTGACGACTTACTTCCTGGCTATATTGATATTACAAAAGTTTCAACAAGCCTTGATGGGGTAATGCTAACTGTAGTTTTTAGCCTTAGAGAACTACCCAGCCAAATTACAATTAATAAAATGGAGTTGAGATCAGGCGTCGGGGAAATTGGGTGGGGTGTAGCCATTGACTCCGATAATGACCCTAATACAGGTGGTAGTTCATCGCACTCACCATATGGCATTGGATACAATGCACTATTGCAAGCTTCTCATTACAAAACCGCGGGAGGGGAACAAACAGGTGCGATTGAAAAATTGTTTAGTGACAAAACCAATGTTTGGGAATTTAAACCAAACGGCCATTATAGCGTTATTGCAAATGGAACAATATCAATTGATCTACAGAAAAGTAAAACCATATCTTTGACAGCGAAAGTTCGTAATATCACATTACAATCATACTTAACTTTCTATACAACTTATAAGACAAATAATGAGCAATTCAGCGATATTCTTTGTGAAAGGTAAAAACAATCTGAAACCGCAACCCACAGATAAACAATAGTGGTCAAAGATTAGCACCTAAAACACAAAACTTTAGGAATGAGATTTCTTGAGACTTTGTATACCACGATGATCGGTTATTTCAAAACTGGCGATGGCAGATCTTTCTAAACAACAAAATATCTTCCAATTCTCTCCATCACCATCTCCTCCCTCTTCACCCAAGTTAACCTCGCAACATCTTTCTGCGCCTTAGCGCCCAATGCCAGCCTGCGCGGCTCATCTACAAGCAAAGACTCAATCGCTGATTTCCAATTACCAATTACCGATTCCCAATTCCCCGCATCCACCAACACAGAACTCCCCTCATTCAACACCTCGCGGATCGAAAGCAAGTCCGCCGAAACGATGGCCCGTCCTGCCGCCATGTACTCGAACATCTTCATTGGATTGATGACCTCGGCAATATCCTGTCCGCTGCTGGCTTCGATGGAACGGCTGTATGGCATCAGCAAAATATCCGCAGCGGCCTGATACAGCGGGATGCTTTCATGCTTCACAAAACCCGTCATCGTCACGTTCGTCATCTGCGCGCGCTGCAACTCCCCGCGCCAATGCGCCACCAACTCAGGCGTGCCGCCCACCCACAAAAAATTCACCTGCGGCATTTGCTTCGCAAGCTCAAACAACAAATCCGCGCCGCGCCCGGGATAAATATGCCCTGTGAATCCAACGGTCAAACCTTCAGGCAGATTTAATTGACGACGCGCCTCAACTGGATTTGGCAGGCCTTCATACTTTTCCAATTCGACGCCGTTCGGCGCGAGCAGCACCGCCTCATTCTTAAACTGCAAGTTGGTCGAACGTTCCAAAGCATTTCGCAACGCTGACGTAGTGACCGTCATCAATTTACGGCCCTTTAACTTCCAGAACTGACGCAGCCACCACGCGCCCAGTTTTCCAGAATTATCCGCGTGCATTTCAAGCACAACAGGATAACCAGACCACAATCCCAGCACAGCGGATTGAGGAAGCCATGTGTAAATTAATTCCGCGCCAAAGTTTTTCGCGGCACGCTGGGCATGGATGATAAAGTCAAGGCGTTTGAGCTGCTTGATGGACGGAAGCAGGTCCAGGCGGGGAGAGAGGCGTAATCCGTAATGCGTGAGAAGTGATTCCTGAGTTGCAGATTCAACTTCCGCAGGCGCAAACATCCGCAAGTCATGTCCCAGCTGCATCAATGCCTGGGCAACCTTCATCGCCTGAATTGAATTGGCAGTGAGTGACGGGATTCGCGAGTTTGTAATCAGAGCAATCTTCATTCTTGCATCTTTCTTCTTTGCTTTTGAATCTCGCCCACCCCCCGTATAACCATCATCCCCACCGATGCAATGTAATAAAACGAAAGCAGAGCGCCCGCGGCAACGATGCCATACCGTGGAACGAATGCGAATGAGAAACCCAGTTTGAGCAGACCGGCGATCAACGTGGCGTACACCGGGAATTCAGGCAGGCCAAGCGAAAGCAAAAGCGGACGATTCCAAAATAGAATGTAATTGAAGACAAGGCCGATGACCAGCGCAACAAGAGCGGGATACGCGCCAAGATACTCTGCGCCCGAATAAATACGGATGAGCCATGGCCCAAAGATGATCAGCCCCCCGCCAAGGATGATGTTGTATGCAAATGAAAAGGCTGTAACCTTGCGCAGAAAACTTTTGAGTTTATTCCATGCCTTCTCAACAGCAAGGCGGTTGATCTCAGGAAAGGTGGCTGCGATAAGCGGGTCGGCGGGAATGGCAAGGAAATGCACGAGCGTGTATGCCACACGGTAATATCCGACGGCGGTGGTATCGAGGAAGAAGCCCACCCAGATCAGATCACTCTCGCGAAAGATCTTGATGAGAGTTGCGCTGATGTTGGAACTGAACGCAAAACGGAATATATCCTTTCGAGCCGTGAGTGCAGAAAATGGCGTGCGCCACCATCCGCTGCCAAGGCGCTTATTCAATTGAATCTGCGCGGCGACGAACATGCCAAGCCCAAGGATGGACTTGCCGAGCAGATACGCGCCGAGCACGATGGGCAGTGTGCCATTCAGGAAAAACGCGCCGACAATGACGATGGATGTAAAAATACTTTGCGCGAGATTGATCGTCCCTTGCAGCTTGATCCGGTCAGTAATCTGAAGAATGCCTGTGGATGTTTCTGTGTTGAAATTTGCAAGCAAGCCAAGCGCGTAGACTGTGAACATCCACGAAACGCCGGGGGTTTTTGCAAGATGGGTCTCTGCGAGACTGGCGGCGGCAACCACAACAAAAAAAGCAAGCAGTGAAACGATCCCCTCGGTGAAGCCCGCTATTTTAATCACCGCCGAAGCTTTATCTTTTTCTCCCCTGTTGAGATATTCGCCGCCATAGCGGACAACCAGCTCGCTCATGCGGAATGAGAAGATGCTGTTGACGGTGGAGGCGAACGCCATCACCACACCGATAAGGCCAAAGCCCGCAGGCCCAAGCAGGCGCGTGGCCATAATGCCCTGCAAAACGCTCAATCCCAGCGCGATGGCATTGCTGCTGAATAACGATCCGCTGGAGCGGATCACTTTTGCAAAGAGGGGCTCGTTTTTAAATTTCGAGAGGAGGGACATAAAAATTTACCAATTACCAATTACAGATTATAAGGGCGTAATTGGTAATTGGTAATTACCTTGAAGGTTACGGCGTAAGGATATCCTTCGCCCATTCTCGTTCTTCGTTATACCAATCGATCAGGTTCTTGATTCCATCCCGCATATTGAACTGCGGATTCCATCCCAGCATTTCGCGCGCCTTGGTCACGTCCGCCCAGTTGGTGAACATATCCGCGAGGTTGGGCGGACCGTATTGCACGGTTGCCTGCTTGCCGGTCAATTCCTCCACCAATTCCACAAGCTCATTGATGGTAATGACTTCATGCCCCCCAAGATTGATCACTTCGAAGCCGACAGGCTTCAGCGCGGCAATCGTCCCGCGCACAATGTCATCGATGTAGGTAAATCCGCGCGACTGGGTTCCATCGCCGTTAATGCGCACGGGCTTGCCTTCCATGACCCATTGCACAAAACGGAAGATGGCAAGGTCCGGGCGGCCGGCCGGGCCATAGACCGTGAAATAACGGACGATGGTCACATCGATATCATAAAGATGATGATAGGAATGGGCGAGCGCCTCCGCCCCCTTTTTACTGGCGGCATACGGCTGGAGCGGCTCACTGCTGGATGCAGTTTCGGGCGTTGGATACGGCGGGTTTTCACCATAAATGCTGGAGGTGGAAGCAAGAATGAATTTTTTACAGCCCGTCTGGCGGCAGACTTCCAACATATTCAATGTGCCAGTGACGTTCGACTCCACGAACACCCAGGGATTATCCACGCTGAAACGCACGCCGGCCCGCGCTGCAAGGTTAATAACCCCGTCAATTTTTTCATTCCGGAATAAATCCACAATGGATTTATCGGAAATATCGCGCCTGTGAAATGTAAATCCCTTCAACTTCTGAAGCCGGTTCAAGCGGTATTCCTTGATGCGCGGATCGTACGCATCGTTGAAGTTGTCAATGCCGACCACGGTATGCCCCTGTTCGATAAGCATCTCCGAAGTCCGTGCCCCAATAAAGCCTGCCGCGCCTGTTACCAGATAATGAGCCATATTTTAAATTCCACGTTTCATGTGTCAGATATCAAGTGTCAAGTCTGTGCTTATCGAACCTGGAACTTGACACCTGGAACCTGAAACCTAGAGTCTCTCAACCTTTTCGTTGTTCTTTCCAAATTTACCTGTCGCGTTGCGTGAGTCAAATACAAATTTGGCAGCTTCGATAATGGCCTTGTAATTATAGTCACTGTGATTGGTCACGATCACCACCGCATCCGATTCCTTCACGGATTGCATCATGTCTGTCACGCTGTCCATCTGCCAGCCGTCATATTCGTGATGGATGTGCGGGATATATGGATCATGATATTCCACGATCGCTCCCTTCTTTTGCAGGAGGCCAATCACGTCCAGCGCAGGAGATTCACGCACATCATCTATGTCTGGTTTGTAGGCCACGCCTAGCACAAGCACCTTCGAACCCTTGAGCGATTTGCCGCGGTCGTTCATCCCTTCCAGCACACGGCTGACCACATAACGCGGCATGTTCGTGTTGATCTCGGAAGCCAGCTCGATGAAGCGCGCATTGTAATTAAATGATTTCATCTTCCACGAAAGATATAGCGGGTCAATCGGAATGCAGTGACCGCCCAACCCGGGACCCGGCGTAAATTTCATGAATCCGAATGGCTTCGTGGCAGCGGCATCGATCACCTCCCACACATCCACGCCGAGGCGCTCGCACATGATCGCCAGCTCATTGACCAGGCCGATATTAATCATGCGGAAGGTGTTCTCCAACAGCTTGGACATTTCCGCCGCTTCCGCCGTCGAGACATGATGCACCGTCTTGATCGCTCCCTCATACCAGACAGTTGCCACCTCGCCGCAGGCTTCGGTAATGCCACCCACTACCTTGGGAGTATTGATGGTGGTAAAGTCTTCGCGTCCGGGGTCCACACGCTCCGGGGAAAATGCAAGGAACCAGTCCTCGCCCACCGTTAGGTTGTGGTCAATGCCCAATTTTGGCAGGAGCAGTTCACGGGTCGTGCCCGGATACGTTGTGGATTCCAGTACCACCACCATGCCTTTGTGCATGTACTTTGCCAGTTCCTCTGTCGCGGAAATGATGAAGGACATATCCGGGTCGCCCGTCTGGCGCAGCGGAGTCGGCACGCAAATGCTGACCGCATCCATTTCCTTCAAAACAGAGAAATCTGTTGTGGCGGTAAACAGGCCGTCCTTGACGAGCTTCGCAACGATTTCCGATTTCACATCCGGGATATAAGACTTCCCTTCTTTCAACGCATCGATCTTACGTTTGTCCGGGTCCACACCTGTGACATGGAATCCTGCCTCACCAAATACAACTGCGAGCGGCAGGCCGACATACCCCAACCCAAGAATGGCGACCTTTGCAGATTTATCTTTCAGTTTTTTTACGAGAATTTCTTTTGTTGACATTTTTTCCTTTTTGCTTGTAATTGCGAGGGTTGAGACGCGGTAGCGTCGAAACCCCGAAGCAATCCCCTTAAAATTTTGAGATTGCTTCGTCGCAAGAACAAGAGCGCTCCTCGCAATGACAATTTAGAACATACTCAACTGCTTCGGCTTTTCATCCTGCTGAACAACCGCTTCCTTCTTCTTTTGAACTACAACTTTCCTACCCAGCGCGGCGCGCACTTCATTCAATTGGTCGGGCAGTTTCGCAAAATCCGCCAGGATGGACGGTTTCAACGCCGCCTGGTGCAGCGCTGCCGCGGGATGGAACATCGGAATGACAAAGCGCTCGCCCACCTTCCGCATCTGCCCGTGGACCGTGCTAATCTTCGCGCCGGGGATGAACTTGTTCATCGAAAAACGGCCAAGCGTCACAATGATACTCGGATTAATGGCCTGAATCTGTGCTTCAAGATGAAGATCACAGGCCGCCAATTCATCGGGCAACGGGTCGCGGTTGCCGGGCGGACGGCATTTCACCACATTGCCAATGAACACCTCCGCGCGGGTGACGTTTGCCTGCGCCAGCAGTTGATCCAAAAATTTGCCGGCCGCACCCACAAAGGGATGTCCCTGTTCGTTCTCGTGAAAGCCCGGCCCTTCGCCAATGAACATGATCTCCGCGTCGGCGGGACCATCCCCCGGCACGGATTTTTTCCGTCCTTCATGCAGCGCACATTTTGTGCAAACAGACACATCCTTCGCAATTTTAGCAAGCGTCTCTTCGGCGGTCATCTATCCTCCGGGCAAATGATTCAGCGACATCAAAATGGCATCCTCGCCATTGTCCTTGTAATATTCCTTGCGGCGGCCGTCTTCCATGAACCCAAAACTTCGATACATCTTCCGCGCAACTTCATTGCTCTCGCGCACTTCCAAAAACGATTTCACGACTCCCTCATCCATGGCCGAGCGCAGCGCATGAGAAAGCAAATTCCTGCCGATGCCGCGGCCGCGAAAATCCGGATGGGTCGCAATCGTGGCAATGTGAATCTCATCCACGATCAACCATGCCACCAGCATTCCCACCACGCGCCCGTCCAACTCCGTCACCCAGCAGCGTGAAGCCGGGTTATCCGTCAACTCGAAACGAAAGGAACGCGCCGGCCACGGCAGGCTGAAGGACAATTGATCGATGGCAACCACCTGATCGAAATCCTCCAGTGTCATTTTGCGAATGACCATACCGGACAGGTCTTCAGAGTTGTTCGATAAACGGCCGTTCATGAACGAAAATTCTTTCTGTTAATCCGATACTCCTTGAGACCCGTCAGGCCTATTGGATCGGTGTCCCGGCTACATGTAAATAGATGGGCGCAAGCGAGGCCGCATCGTCCACTTGTTGATTCTGCCAGCGCGCCCACGCAAGTTCCGCCAGAACAGCTGGGCGGCGCACACAATTCACCGGCGAGGCCAGCAAAATATTTTTATTTTTCGATATCTTCTTTCGTTCCTCGGCGGTTACTTCACCCGCGATGATGGTTGGACTCTCGATCTCCTTCAACAATTCAGCCAACGTACCGCTTCGTATGGGACCCTCGGCCTGCCACTCTTTCTTCTGGCTTTGATACAGGCTGAAAGCGATTCGCGTCCGCCCGGCTTGCAGCAGCGCCACGAGTGGATGCTTTGCCAAAGGCTGGGCCGCCGCAATGATATCAAGAGTTGGAATGCCCACAACGGGCAGGCGGCGCGCAAAGGCGATTCCTTTTACCAAAGACAGCCCGACTCGCAAACTCGTGAACGAACCCGGTCCAATGGCAACTGCCAAAGCGCTGACCATATCCATCGAAACCGCCGACCGATTCAAAAGTCCGGAAAGAGCCGGTGCCAATTCGGTTGTATGATGTTGGCGGGTCGTCCAAATCATCTCGCCCAGAACCTGGGCTCCGTCATATAAAGCCAATCCCACCTGCGCGGTGGAAGTATCGACAGCCAGCAGCATCACGCGCCTCCCACCATGGCATGACGGACGCCGTCCAGAAGATCGTCAAAGCGTCTGCCGTTCGCTTTGAAATTCATCTGGCGATGCTCATCGGCAATATGATCGAGGTTGATCCATAGATTTTCTGCGGGAATCAAATTGCCCAAACGCTCCGGCCATTCAATGAGAAGCGCCCCTTCTGCCAGCATGGAATCAAGATCGAGTTCCTCAGCCTCCGGCACTGAATCAAGCCGATAGGCATCGAGATGAAAAAGTTTTTCGCCATCAGCGCGGCGGTATTGATTGACAAGTATGAATGTGGGGCTTGAAACCGAATCGAGCGAACCCCAGCCCTGCGCGAGCCCCTGCACAAAAGTGGTTTTTCCCGCGCCAAGCTCACCCTGTAAACAGACCACATCCCCTTTTTTAAGTGATCCGCCAAGACGCATGCCAATGCGGCGCGTCTGCTCCGGGCTGCGGCTGAAAAACTCCAGCATGTGTGCGTCTAAAATTGGCATGGCCTCAGAATTATACACCGCCCCCAATTCCAACCTCAGAAAATCCGTGCAGGTTTTGAACACGGTTACTTTGGCTGACTCAGTATAGGATTCACGGGCGTTTCATCTTTAACGCACACTCCGGATCGTCCGAGTACAAAGTATTTTATTTTTTCTTTCTGCCCGGCATCATTTTCCCGATCTCGGTGCGGATCATGCGATTGATGCGCGTTGGGATTTTATTCATACTGCTCATATTGCTCGAGATCATCCGTTGGAAAAAATTACCACGCCAGTTTTGCAGGATGGCTTCCAAATACAATTTCTCCAGCGCCTGTACCTGGCCTTCGATGGAATATTTCTCGCTCAAGGCCATGGAATGTCTTCCAAAGCGTTCCAGCTTTTCGCGGTCTGCCAGCAGGCCTGCGACTGTATCGGCAAATACCCGCGCATCCAGCGGAACCATATAACCGTTGCGGTCGTTTTCGATCATGCCTTCGAAGGCTTCATCCTCCACCGCCACCAGTGGCTTGCCCGATGCAATCGCTTCGATCACCGAAATGGGATGCACCTCTGTCGTTGATGCGGATAAAAACAAGTCTGCATCATGTAAAACATTCGGCAGTTCCGCGCGAACCACCATTCCTAAAAAGTGGATGCGTTCTTTTACGCTGGTCTCGCTCACCTTGGATTCGAGTCCCTTGCGCGCGCTTCCATCCCCGGCAAATACCAAATGGGCATTGGGGGTTTTCTGAGACAGAATGGCAAACGCATCCACAATGAAATCGAGACGTTTTTCCGGGTCCATGCGGCCAACCGTGAGGAGAATCGGCGCCTCGGGCTTAATCCCCAGTCTGTTTCGCAGACTACCGGGCTTTTTCGCGGCCTTGAAACTACTCAGATCGATCCCATTTGGAATGACAGTGATCGGGCTGCTGATCTTCTGTGCAAGTAACAAGCGTTGGAATTTGGGTGATGGCACCACGATCTGATCGCCGAGATTGGTGGATGCCGAACTGAACCAGCGTGCTGCGTACTTCATCACCCGCGTCCCACCGATGAATTTGACATAATGAGTGTAATCCGTGATGGAGGTGTGATAGGTATAGATCAACGGCAGGCGCTTGGTGGAGGCTGTAAGATAGGCCAGCAGCCCCACGCTCAACGGGCTGTGCGCGTGCAGTACATCAAAGTGCCTGCGGGTCAGCGACCAGGTGGAGCGCGGCGTACCCAGCACCGCCACATAGATCGGCGGATTGTTCAAATATTTGAGCGAGGGCAGGCGCATCACATTCGGTTGGTCATCCTTGTACCCGGGAAACTTCGGCGCAAATATGGTGACCTGATGTCCACGACTCTTAAGTCCCTCCGAGACCAATTGCAGAGAAATCGAAACGCCGTTCACCTGCGGCGCGTAGGTATCTGTGAACAAGCCAATACGAAGCGAGCCAATGGGAAGCTGCTGGTCTGTGTGCTGTGATTCCATAAAATCTCCTCGATGAAGACCCTACATATCTTGTGGGTCTGTTTTGTTTTCTTCGTGAGGTGTCAAATTTACTTTCAAGCGCTTCGCGAGTTCCCGCCTTGTCAACATTACGCGATGACCGCACCCCTTGCATTCCAGGCCAATATCCGCGCCGAGACGCACCACCGTCCACTCATAGGAGCCGCAGGGATGAGGTTTGCGCAAACGCAAATGATCGTTCATTTGCAGATCTGGAAGCATGTGCAGGATTATACCGCCGCCCATGCCATGAAATATCATATATAATCCCGCCATGGCCGACTACAAATTCTTCCACCCGACCGAAGTCCGCTACGGGGATTTGGACCCGCAGGGACATGTAAATAATGCAAAACACCTGACGTACTTCGAGCAGGCGCGCATTGCCTACATGATCGAATTGGGATTGTTCACGAAAGACCAATCGTTCATGGAGATCGGCGTAATTCTGGCGGATATTCACATCACCTATCTTGCACCCGTTTATTTTGGAGAACGTGTCAAAGTTGGGGTTCATGTTTTGAAAATGGGAAACAAGTCCATGACGTGGGCGCAGAATATCGCGGACGCGAAGACAGGCAAGGAGCTAGCCAAAGGGGAAGTTGTGATGGTGACGTATGACTACAAAGAGGAAAAGACCATCAACATCCCTCACGAATGGCGCGAGAAGATAAAGGCATTTGAAGGTTTGTAATGTTACTCTGGTGGTCGAGTAGCTTGAGCGTCCTTTGCGAAGGGCATATCGAGGCCGCCAAGTTTGTATGAAACTTAAAATTGTGGTCTCGATACGTGTCTCGCCAAAAAGCGGCTCGACCCTACTCGACCACCAGTGGAAATATAGAATAAGGAAACCCTCCATGTCCCTTCCAAAAATTGACGAAAAATATTTCATTAACTTCCTCGTTGACCTGCTCAACATCCCATCGCCCACTGGATTCGCAGAACCCGCGATTGGGTTTGTGGAGAAGGAACTGTCCAAGTATAAGCAATTGGAATTATCAAGAACTCGCAAAGGGGCGCTTGTAGCAAAGTGGCAAGTCAAGAGTGATTCGCCGCCCGTTGCATTGACCGCGCACGTGGATACACTTGGCGCGGTGGTGAAGGAAATTAAAGGCAATGGCCGATTGAAACTCAGCCGCATTGGCGGGATTCAATGGCCCACCATTGAGACAGAAGGCGTGTGGGTGTTCACTTCGAAAGGTGATAAGGTTCGCGGGTCGGTGTTGATCGACGTGGCATCCGGTCACATTCACAACGGGGCGGATATTCCGCGCGATGACAAGCATTTGGAAGTCCGCCTGGATGCACGCACGACCTCTGAAAAAGAAACCCGCGCACTTGGAATCAAAATCGGCGATTGCGTGGCTTTCGATACCCGCACCGAGGTGACGAATGGATTCATCCGCTCGCGGTTCCTCGATGACAAGGCTTGCGTGGCAAATCTTGTAGCGGCGATCAAGTCGATGGTGGAATCAGGCCAAAGTCCGGCACGAAGCGTATATTTCCACGTTTCCAATTATGAAGAGGTCGGTCACGGCGCATCCGCAGGAATTCCATCCGAAGTTGCGGAATTGATTTCAGTGGATATGGCTGTCGTCGGCGAAGGGCAGGAGTCAGATGAATTCCACGCGACCTTGTGCATCAAGGACAGCGGCGGTCCATACCATGAGGGATTAAATAAAAAACTGCGAGCCATTGCAGAGAAGCACGGCATTCCCTATAAAACGGATGTGTATCCGTTTTATGGTTCGGACGGCGAAGCGTTTTGGCGCGCAGGCGGTGACGTGTCTTTGTCTCTCATCGGCCCGGGCATCGACGCCTCGCACAATTACGAACGCGCCCACATGGACGGGCTGAATGCGACGACAAATTGGATCATGGCGTATTTGCTCAGTGATTAAACACAAAGGGCACGAAGGACACCAGGGTTTTTCCTTTATGACCTTTGTGTTTGGAAAAGGAAAACATGAAACTCGATGCCGCACTTCCCCCCATTCAATTGAAAGATGTCCCTGCCATTGCGAAGGCTGCCGAAGAGATCGGCTTCGCCGCGCTGTGGACTCAGGAAACCCAGCACGATCCGTTTTTGCCCTGCACGCTGATCGCGGAGCATTCTTCGCACATGGAATTTGGCACGGCCATTGCCGTGTCGTTCTCACGCTCGCCAGCCAACCTTGCCTACACCGCATGGGATTTGGCGGCCCAGTCCGGGGGTAGATTCATTTTGGGATTGGGCACACAGGTCAAGGCGCATATCGAGAGGCGTTTTGGCGTCCCGTGGCCCGAGTCTGTGACGGGAAAATTGCGTGAGCAAATTCAAGTCATTCGCGCTTTTTGGGATTCGTGGCAGAACGGCACGAAGTTAAATTTTCGCGGCGAGTATTACAAGATCACCTTGATGTCGCCGTTCTTTAACCCTGGCCCGCTGACCTCACCCCCGGCCCCTCTCCTAAAGGAGAGGGGGGCAAATCTCATTCCAATTTACATTGCGGGAGTAAATACCGGCCTTGCCAGACTCGCCGGTGAAATGTGTGAGGGTTTCCACGCGCATCCATTTAACAGTCCGCAATATATGAAGGAAGTGATTTTGCCAGGGATAGAGGAAGGACTGGAAAAAGAAAGAAGAAAGAGGAAAGATTTTACAATTTCGATGACTCCTTTTGTGGCGACTACACCGGAAGAGGAAGGCTTTGCACGGATGCAGGTCGCGTTTTACGCATCCACACCTTCCTACAAATCCGTGATGGATTTCCATGGCTGGGGCACGACCGCCGAAAAACTTTCAGGCTTCGCCTCCAAAGGCGAGTGGGCTGAGATGCCCATGCTCGTCACCGATGAGATGCTGGCGGAATTTTGCCTGATGACCACGCAGGAAAAACTAGCGGATGATTTGAAGAAACGCTATGAAGGCATCGCAGATAGAATCACGCTGTATACGCCCTTTGTCCCTGGTGAGAAGGATGAATGGTGGCGGGGATTGGCGAAGGCGTTCAACTAAACTTCCCCACACTTCATATAAGTGTTAGCGAATACATTTAAAAATTCATAAACAAAGAAAGCTGAATAAATTCATGAACTTCACCGACTACCAAACCAAATCCCGCGCCACCGCAAAATATCCCGCCATTGGGCATGGAGTCATCTACCCCGTGCTTGGCCTGGTCAACGAAGCAGGCGAAGTGGCGGGCAAGATCAAAAAGGTCTTCCGCGACAAGGGCGGCGAGATCAGCGCCGAGACCCGCGAAGCGCTCAAAGCCGAACTTGGGGACGTGCTTTGGTACCTCGCCCAAACCTGCACCGAGCTGGATATTTCCCTCGATGAAGCGGCCGAAGCCAACATCACCAAACTATTGGACAGGCAGGCGCGCGGAAAAATACAGGGCGAAGGAGATAACCGGTAACATTTCGGCAGTCAGTGGGTTCGGCCCGGCGTCACAAATGGAAACATGAGGGGTTAGTAAATACATCCCAGCCATCTTCACAGCGCATTCGTGTTCTCCAAGGATCATTCGGGTAAGGAGGAGAAATGCTATTTCAAGCGACCGTATTGGTTGACCTCACCGCCATGGCAGCCTGCCTGTGGATGGCATCCTACCTTTTCGCGCGGGGATTTCCAAGCAAAGTGACCATGCGGGGTGTGATTCTGCTCCTGGCCTTATTTGCTTTTTTCTTCGGCGCTTACAACAACATCTTCAACCAGGTCAACGGAACCGCCGCGTGGCGCGCCACCTTTCTTATCATCGGCATCGGCGCGTGGTACGAGATCACCCTCCAATTACTGCCTCCCCAACACCGCAAATCCCTGCTCCCGTGGACGGTTGGAATTTACATTCTCGGCCTCGTCGCCATTTTGCTATTGCTCAGCACACGCAATGCCTTCATCGGCGAAGAGGGGAACAACTTGTATGTGGCACACATGGGGATCAACCTGCCATACATCCTGTACGGAATTTTCGAACTGGCCGCATGCTTCGGGCTTTTCCAAAACCTGCTTTCCCACGGCAGGATCGGCATGACCTCACAGGGGAAATTTTTCATGTTCGCATCCATCTTCCCGGTGGCGGGTGTCACTTACGGAATCATCTCGCTTGCCATTCCAAATCCCATGCCGCGCTTATACCAGGACCTGATGATCTTCAGCGGCGTCTTCCTGATGGGCATTTCCGTGGCGCGCCATCAAACCCTGGTGGAGCGAAGGACAACCCTTCAAGATTTTCCGGTCACCAGCCTGACGATTCTCCTGCTGGCCGCCGCCTACGCGCTGACAGCACTGCGCCTCGGACTCCCCCTTCAATTGGTCGGCCTGCTTGTAGCGTTCGTGGTGCTGACGCATTCCCTCTACGACCTCGTCCGCGAGTTCCTCGAGCGCTTGCGCATCCGCAGCGACAGCACGTTTCGCAGACGGCTCCGCAAATTGGAAGGGGAAAACTCCACACAAGACACGCTTCGCCAGCATTTGGAAGAAGGTCTCGACTTGCTATGCCGAACCTTGAATGCTTCCAGCGGGTTCATCGCAGTCAAACAGGGGGATGAATTCATCGTCACAGCGAGCAGGCACTCGGTGGAGGTGGAGCGGCGTTTTTCATCCACTACAATGGCCTATGAAGATATAACCCAGACTCAAAATGAGCAATTCCCAGACATTCAATATTTTGCCCCGTCATTCGATGGACAAACGCAGATCGCCGTCCTTGGAATTGGAAAGCCGACGAACAGGCTCGGGTACTCGCAGGGAGACCTCGACCTGCTTTCGGAAGTGGCCGACCAGTTGGGCACCATTGTTTCGCTGAGCAATGTACAGCCGCAACTCAGCCAGATCATCTCGCAATCGGAACTCAACGCAAGCGAGACAAGTTTTGTTGCCGGCGAAATGATCGACGCGATGGAAATCAACCCCGACCAGGAATTTGTCAAGTTTGTCGAAGAAGGCCTGCGCCATTTGTCGGATTACATTGTGCTTGGGCAATCGCCGCTGGCCGATAAACTCGATGTTAAAGCAGGCTCGCACATCGAGCGCGGCAGGGAATTACAAAAGGCCATTGTCAACTCGATAGAATTATTGCGGCCCGCCGATAAACGTCCGCCCGAACCGCTGCCACGCGTCTGGTATAACCACGCCGTCCTGCACGATGCCTATGTGGAGGGCGTGCCGAACCGCGAGATCATGGCGCGGTTGTATATTTCGGAGGGTACGTTCAACCGCACCCGCCGCAACGCCATCCGCGGACTGGCGAGACTGTTGATGGAAAAAAATCCCGCCGCGAAATAACCCCGTACCAAAGTACTAAAAGCCCCTGAAGATTTGGAACCTTCAGGGGCTGATTTTTTAAGTTGGCGTCTTTTGGCAGTTCCTTCCCTGTCTTTGGCAGTTCAAAAATGCGAAAGTAGGACTACCAAAGGAGTTCGCCATGAAAAAAATCTTTACTTTCAGTTTGATCATCGCAGCTTTTATCACGGTCTGGGCATTTCGCATTCCCGTTGCAAATTTACTTGGCTGGTTCGGGAACCGCGAGGCTGTCGTCAATTCCATTGAACGGCTTGGGATGTGGGGGCCGCTCGTGTTGATCCTTCTGCTGGTTCTGCAAGTCTTCCTTGCTTTTATCCCGGGCCAGGCGTTGATGGTGGCCTGCGGATACGTATATGGCTTTGGCCCCGGCTTCTTGATCTCCTGGTTTGGGTTGTTCGCAGGCGGGCAGGCGGCCTTCGCGCTGGCTCGCCATTACGGACGCCCCTTTGCCGAACGCTGGATCGCCCCTCAAGTTTTATCGAAATGGGACAAAGCTGCAAATGGTCAGGGTGTCGGTTTTTATGCCCTGTCCTTGATCCTCCCCGTTTTCCCCAATGATGCCATGTGCTATGTGGCTGGGCTTGGAAAAATCCAATTCCGCCGCTTCACCCTTGCCAACTGCTTCGGGCGTGGATTGGCCTGCCTGGTTACCAGTGCGGCAGGTGCTTTTGGAGGCCAGCTCAGTGTGCAGAGCTGGGGAGTCATCGCTCTCGTCATTGTGCTCGTCTGCCTGGGCTGGGTGGTGGTTCGGAATGTGCGGCCCAATCTTCTGATTGCGTAGGAGGCGGCCATGTTCACTTCTGTTCAATTCTCACGCGCAGTTCTCAAATCGTATTTCACGGTCTTCCATCGCAGTTTCGATGTCAAGGGAAGTGAAAACCTGCCCGCAGGGCCGAAGGTCATTGCCATGAACCACACCCCCGGCTGCGACCCGCTCTACCTGCCTTTCATTCTGGATGAAACGCCTCATTTCCTGCTTCAGGATGGCATGTTCCGAATTCCATTCATTGGGCGGATGCTGAAAGAGACCGGCCAGATCCCTGTCTATCGCGGCACAGACAAGGCCAGGGAAGCCATGGAACATGCCTTCGAAATCCTGCGCAATGGCGGCACAGTTGCCATCTTCCCTGAAGGTAAAGATGTTGAATATGGAAGCCGCATCCGCGCCAAGACAGGCGTTGTGCGAATGGCTCTTGAAACAGGCGCGCCGATCATCCCGCTGGGTTTATTTGCGCCAAAACAAAATCTCACCCGGCTTAACTTCCAATGGGATGGAAGTCCGCGCCATGGAGCCTGGCAGTTCTCCGGCAAAAGTTACATGCGCTTTGGAACTCCCTGGCTGGCGGATGCCGATGCCGACATTCACCAGCAAACCGAGGAATTAATGAACCGCATCTATTCCCTGGTTGAAGAAGCGGAAAAGGATACAGAATGCGAATTACCTACCTTACTCAACCCTATCCCCCAATGGTGAGCGGCGCAGCGATCGTTGCCGAACAACTGGCAGAGGGTATGGCCAGCCTCGGACATGAAGTATTGATCATTGCGGCCAGCGATACGGGTTATCCATATGTCGAGCGCAGGAAAAATGTGACCGTGCTCCGCATGAAATCCTTCCGCAATCCATTGCGGGTCAACCAGCGGCTGATGTTCCTTCAACGCCGCGCGGTATTGAAGGCTCTTACCGACTTTCAACCGGACATAATCCATGTCCATGAGCCGGTACAGATGGGGCTTGTCGGTCTCAAGTATGTGAGCCGCGCCCGCATCCCCATAACAATGACCACGCACCAACTTCCGTGGTTCGTCGCCTCCTATCTGCCAAACATTTCCTTTCTGCGCAGATGGATGGAAAAATTGCTCTGGGTGTATTCCCGCTGGCTCGTTGAGAAATACACCCTGGTGATCTCCCCAACAAAAACCATCTCCAACATCATCAAAGCGAAGATCGGCATAAAAACGAAAACCGTCAATTACGGCATCGACCTGCAAACCTTCAAATCGAATCCTGCCGGGCAGGCCGGCGATTCTCTCCGTGCTAAATTCCATATTCCGGCCGGCAAGCCCATCCTCCTCCACACCGGCAGGCTGGACAAGGATAAACGTGTGGACTGTGTCATCCGGGCTGCCGCGCAAGTTGTGCATAAAAGGGATATTTATCTCCTGATTGCCGGGGATGGCTGCGAAAAGCCGGCGCTGATTAATTTATGCAGGTCGCTTGGCATCGAGGCGAATGTGCGTTTCACCGGTTTTATTTCAGACAAGGAAGAACTGGCTGGTATCTATAAAATGTCCAGCCTGTTTGTGACCGCCTCCGAAATCGAGACTCAGGGGATTGCCATTCTTGAAGCCGCCGCCAGCGGACTTCCCATTGTGGCCGTCCGGGCAACCTGCATTCCGGAAATCGTTCACCATGGAATCAACGGCTATCTCACCAACCCCGGTGACATCGATTCAATGAACAGGGCAATCATCAGAATTCTGGGCGATTCTGCCAGAGCTCGTGATATGAAAATAAAAAGCCGTGCCATCGCGGAAAAATTCAAGCTGGAAATCACATTTTCCAGACATGAAAAGCTGTACAAACAAATGATCAACCAAAAAAGCAGGCAAACCTTTGCCTCCAGAAAACCAGCCAAAAATCCCCTATTCGTTTAGCTAGGTATTTTGCGGTAAGATGAAAGGGGACAAGAACAACCGTAAATGGAAAGGCTCAGGTGTGAAATGCTTGGTATTCAGAAGTTCATTCCGCCTGATACCCAGTCCCGTAAGGAAACTCTAACCTTTTTCCTACGCGGAGTCCCCCCGCTTTTTGGTAGAATCCCCAGCAGGAATTATAGGAGATAACTATGGCTGGTATGGAAAGATTTACACAGCGTGCAAGGCGTGTTCTCAGCCTCGCCCATCAAGAGGCCGAACGCGCTCGCCAGAACAATATTGGAACCGAACACCTCCTGCTTGGATTAATGGATGAAGAAGGCGGGGTTGCAGGGCGCGTGCTGCGCGAACTCGGCATGACCTCTGAACGCGTGCGCGAAGTTGTGGCGCGCGTTTCAGGCACCACCGTCAGCTTTGACCCCAGCCGCATCGAACTCGCCGCCGAAACCCAACAGGTACTCGAATATGCCGTCGACGAAGCCCGCCGCCTCGGCCATCATTACATTGGCACAGAACACATTTTATTGGGACTGGTCCGCGTCGAATCCACTGCGATGGAAGTGCTTCGCCGCCTTGGGGTGACAGCCGACCAGATCCGCCGCCAGACCCGCCGCGTGCTGAACGAATCCGCTTCATCCTCGCCGACGCCTGCCGGCCCGCAACCATCAAAAGCCGGTCCCGGTGGAGCCAACCCCAAAACCCCGCTCGTGGATCAACTCGCTTCGGATTTAACATCCAAAGCTGAAGAAAAGAAACTCGACCCGGTCATCGGCCGCCAGATGGAAATCGAACGCGTGATTCAAATTCTTGCGCGCCGCACCAAGAACAACCCCGCATTGATCGGTGAACCCGGTGTCGGCAAGACCGCCATCGTCGAAGGACTCGCCCAACGCATCGTCGAAGGCGACGTTCCTGCGCCGCTCATGAACAAACGCGTTCTTCAATTGGATGTGGGCTCCCTCGTTGCAGGCACGATGTATCGAGGTCAATTCGAGGAACGACTCAAGCGCATCATCGATGAATTAAAAACTTCCGGGGCGATCCTGTTCATTGACGAGGTCCATATGCTGGTCGGGGCGGGAGCCGCAGGTTCTTCCGTCGATGCGGCAAATATCCTCAAGCCCGCCTTGTCGCGCGGTGAACTTCAAGTCATTGGCGCCACTACATTGGATGAATATCGCAAGCACATCGAATCCGATGCCGCTCTCGAACGCCGATTCCAACCCGTGCAAGTGGATGAGCCCTCCGAGGAAGAGACCATTCAAATCCTCAAGGGTATTCGCGGCGCATACGAAGAACATCATCATTTGGTGATCTCCGATGAAGCGCTCGAAGCCGCCGCGCATTTATCTTCCCGCTATGTGACTGAACGATTCTTGCCCGACAAAGCAATTGATTTGATCGACGAATCATCGTCGCGTGTTCGCATGTATAAAAGCCCCGCCGCAAAATATGCCAAGGATCTCTTCGGCCAGTTACGCGCCGCGCGTCAGAACCGCACGCTCGCATTGGAAGAAGGCAACAACGAAGACATCAAGGAATGGGAAGAGCGCGAAATGGATCTCAGTCAGCAGATCGAACGTCTGCGCACCGGCTGGGACCGCGCCACCAGCCCCGTTGTTTCCGCTGAAGATATTGCCGAAGTCGTCTCCATGTGGACGGGTGTTCCGCTCATGCAATTGGCCGAAGCCGAATCACAGCGCCTGCTCAAGATGGAAGATGAACTCCGCAAGGGCATCATCGGCCAGGAAGATGCGATCATCGCCATTTCCCGCGCGGTCCGCCGCGCGCGCGCGGGATTGAAAGATCCCAAACGCCCCATTGGTTCCTTTATGTTCCTCGGACCCACAGGCGTGGGCAAGACCGAACTGACCAAGACATTGGCCAAATTCATGTTCGGCAGTGAAGACGCCGCCATTCAGTTGGACATGTCCGAATTCATGGAACGTCACACTGCTTCCCGTTTGGTAGGCGCTCCTCCCGGATACGTCGGTTACGAAGATGCAGGCCAGCTCACCGAAGCCCTGCGCCGCCGCCCGTATTCCATTGTCGTCTTCGATGAGATCGAAAAGGCTCATCCCGAAGTCCACAACATGCTGCTGCAGATCATGGAAGAAGGTCATCTCAGCGATGCCAAAGGCCGCAAGGTGGACTTCCGCAACGCCATCATCGTGATGACCTCCAACATCGGCGCGGATGTCATTAAAAAGCAAACCTCTCTCGGCTTCGCGTTGAAGCGCGATGAAGTCAACGAGGAAAGACTCTCTTACGAAGACATGCGCAAGAAGTTGAACGAATCGCTCAAGCGCGCCTTCCGTCCCGAGTTCATCAACCGCATGGATTCGGTCGTCATCTTCCGCTCGTTGAACAAGGAAGACATCCAGAAGATCGTTTCGCTGGAATTGAGCAAGGTCTCCGAACGCCTCAAAGACCATAACCTTTTGCTGGCCGCTTCCTCTGAAGCATTAGCCTCCCTTGCAGAACAAGGCTACGATGCCGAGTTTGGCGCGCGTCCGTTACGCCGCGTCATTCAGCAAAGAGTGGAAGACCCGCTCTCCGATAAATTGCTCTCCGGCGAATTTGTGAACGGAGACTCCGTTGAAGTGAACGTCAACGATGACGGCGAAGTTGTGCTGGAAAAAGTACAGAACCCAATAGCCGAGCCAAGTCTTTAGGAAAACAATGAGACCCGAAAGGTTTTTCAAGCCTTTCGGGTCTATCTCAAATGAATAAACAAGAACTTCTCAAGCAAGCCGACTATAACTTCCAGCGCGGCAACCGCGGCCTGGCAAAGAAATATCTCTCTGCCCTTCTTGCGGAACATCCAAATGAGGAAGCCGCATGGATTCTGCTCGCCAAAGTGGTGGAGGAAAAAGAGCGCAAGGTCGAGTGCTACAAACGCGCGCTTAAGATCAACCCCAATAATAACGAGATCCGCATCGCGCTCACCCGCATTGAGTCCATCAGCCCCACCCTCCCACGCGATGGCAGATACACCCTTCCCCCGGTACAGCCGCAGAGGTCCTACCGAAATACTCTGCGCGCAATACTGGTCATCGTAGTGCTGCTCTTCGGATTTGGCACGACCACACTCGTTGTGGCGCGGAACAACCCCGAATCGAAGATAGCCCAATTCCTCGCAGCCGCCACTCCCACGATGTATGGAAGTTCCCTGCTTACAAGCGACATCGCTCCTGAAACCCGCGCTGAAATCAATACAAAATATCCGCAATACGCCCCTCTCGTAGATGCGTTGATCCTGCTCGCTGTTGAAAATTCGGACAGCGGCATGGAAGGCGCGCCAGAGCGCCCCGGCGCTGAGATCATCACCTCCGATGTGACCGCGCGCGAAGCAAAGGTTCTGTTGGCAAATTCAATTCCCCAGCCCGGCTCGTTATCTTCGGCAACCATCACCGAGCAGCAGGTCACTTCATGGATCGCCATGGAAATGAAGAATAATCCCGACCTGCCCTTGAGCGAGGTGCAAGTCTATTTGAGGAATGGAAAAATACAGGCGTGGGGAGTGGTTACTGGCAGCAGCGGTTCCACATCCACGCTGGTGGTTGGAACGGTCAGCATCGACGGGAATGAGCAACCCCATTTTGAGATCGAGTCCATGCAGATCGGCCAACAAAACGTCCCGGATATTTTGCTTTCACAGGCGGAAACCTGGCTGAACCAGATGCTTGCAGAACAGATCAACTCGCAAATTCCCGGGCTTCGGCTCATGAATATCAATGTAACGAACGGATTGATCACCATCTCGGGAATGAGGTAGAAATTCCAAAGGCCGCCCGGCTGGGCGGCCTTTTTGATTTAACTGTAATACTTTCTTAATATATTTTCCTGTACACATGTTGTCCATAGGATGTTGAAACCAGACTTTAGTGAAGGAGACCTGAAATGAAAACATATCTCAAGCCATCTGATCAAGAATTACGTCAACGGCTTTCTCCGGAGCAGTATCAAGTGACACAAAATGCGGGGACAGAGCCGCCTTTTCGGAACGAATTTTGGGATCACAAACAGGACGGCATCTACGTTGACATTGTCTCTGGAGAGCCGCTGTTCAGTTCCCTGGAGAAATTCGATTCTGGCTGCGGCTGGCCCAGTTTTACAGAACCATTAAGCTCGGAACATATCACAACACATACCGACACCAAGTTCTTTATGGTGCGGACGGAGGTCCGTTCCAAACACGGTGACTCACATCTGGGGCATGTTTTTGACGATGGCCCCGCTCCCACAGGCTTGCGCTATTGCATCAACTCCGCAGCCCTGCGTTTCATTCCAGTGGAAGAATTGGAAAAAGAAGGCTATGGCGAGTATTTAGAGCTTTTCAAAACGGATATCCAAAAGAATAAATAAAGAAGGAGATTTTATTATGAACACAAATTATGAAACCATCACATTGGCCGGGGGGTGCTTCTGGTGTCTGGAAGCCGTTTTCGATGAAATGAAAGGCGTGCTCTCGGTTGACTCGGGCTACGCCAACGGACATGTCGCCAATCCGTCCTATCGGGATGTCTGCAATGGAAATACCGGCCATGCCGAGGTGGTGCAGATCAAGTTTGACCCGGCTGTGATCTCGTTCCGCGA
>JACZJC010000020.1 GCA_014860745.1 Anaerolineales bacterium | reverse complement strand
ACTATAACCTTTTAACCGTTCAATTACATGCTCGTGGCATAAAGCCTCGAAAAAAATTACTTGGCTCAGAGATCAAAACAAAAAAGCAACAGGTTGTCAAAAGTAGCGACTTAATAGTTGCCGAAATCGATGCAAAAATGGGTGGTTTTGGCATTGTGCCCATCGAATTGGATGGCGCGATTGTAAGTAGTCACTATTTTGTTTATGAGATTGACGAAACCCTTATTGACCCTAACTACCTAGACCATTTTTTGCGCTCAGGAATTCCTGAACGCGACATACAACAATACGTAAAAGGATCAACCAATTATGCTGCTATACGGGCAAAGCACTTCCTCCTTTTGAATATTGCATTACCTTCACTCACCGAACAGGGACGCATTGTTGCTTATCTTGATGGCTTACAAACGCAGGTAGATGAACTGTGGCGGTTCCAATCCGAGAGCGAACGTGAGCTGTCCGCGCTAATGCCATCCATTTTGGATAGGGCGTTTAAGGGAGAGTTGTGAGGAGAAATCTATGCCTAAAAAAGAACCCGTCACTGTCACATCAGCAAAAATAACTGCAACAGGACCAATTATTGTTGCCATTATCGGTCTCATTGGCACATTGATTTTAGGCTACTGGCAATTCGTACTAAAACCCAATCAAGCAGACCAGGCAATTGAGGCGGAATATGTCGGGCGCGTAATCGATATCAACAATAAGCAAGCCATTGCTGGAGCAAAGATTACCCTGGATTTAGAAGGAGTTCCGCCCATTGTGTTTTCCGACTCCGAAGGCGTGTATCGATTCAAAGTTGTAATCGAATCCAATATTAGCGGTCAAATCAGGGTCGACGCGCAAGGGTATCAGGTCTACACGCGTAATATCACAATTTCTCCAGATATAAAAATCATAGAAGATATTCGATTAACTCCGCAAAATGCGACCGTTTCACCTACACAGACACTTATATTTACCCCCACTCCAAACTCTACACTTACAGCGATGCTTGCACAGGTCTCAACGCCAAACCCGATATTTACCCCTCAACTTCGCACCGTCGATGGCACCGAGCAAGTCTGGGTGCCTGAAGGTTCCTTCGTAGCAGGCGATATAAACGGCATAGGTTATGATGATGAAAAACCGTTTCACAAAGTTTACACAGATGGATTCTGGATCGATCGTAATTTAATAACAAATTCTGAATATGCCAGTTGTCCAGAAGCAATCTGCAGCGCTCCGCACAAGCTCAATTCTCATGCCCGCCCGAACGGATATTACAATGTTCCTGCATACGGAAATTACCCCGTTATGAATGTTACATGGCAGCAAGCAAATGACTATTGTGAATGGAGAAATGGTCGCTTGCCTAGGGAAGCAGAATTCGAGAAAGCTGCAGGCTGGAATCCAAAAACGGGAGTGACATTACTCTATCCATGGGGAGACCTACCGCCTACAGATGAATTAGCAAACTACGATGGAATTGATCGTGATACGAGACCGGTCGGCTCCTACCCGAAAGGCATGAGCCCAATCGGGGCGTATGATATGGCAGGAAACATATGGGAGTGGATATTCGATTGGTATAGTGAAACCTATTATGCTGATAATATTGAATGGAGCAATCCAGCGGGACCTGCAGATGGGATATACAAAGTAATAAGAGGTGGAAGTTGGTTTAGCGATGATATAAGATGGCTTCGAGTTTCGAATAGAGGAAAAAGCGTACCCGGTGAAGATGCGAATGAGATTGGTTTTAGATGTGTGAATGACAATTAGCGCTCTGGCACCATTGGAGTTAATGCAATGAAAAAATTCGCGAAGGAAGAGGAATTGTCCGCGTTGTCATCGTCCCCGAGCGTAGCGAGTGGGATACCGTCCGTGCTGGATAGGGCGTTTAAGGGAGAGTTGTGAAAAGGAGGCTGTCATGCCGTATTCAGTTGAACACTTGATTGAAAATCAAGGGAGTGTAGTTTTAATTCAAAAAACGGATACGATGACCAAAGCTCTTGATCTAATGATTGAGCATGATTTTAGTCAACTCCCAGTGGTTGATGAAAGCGGAGTTCTCTTAGGTATGGTTACCTATGAAAGCATTATGCGCGCCACACGCAGCTTCAATACCAAGGTAGATAAACTATTCGTTCGTGACGCTATAGAAAACGCGCCTTTCCATTATCGCGAGGATGATTTATTTGATTTACTGGATGAACTAAAAGTTACGAACGCAGTAGTGATTATTGAACCAGAAGGTTTCGTAATTGGAGTTGTGACAAGTTATGACGCTTCGGAATTTCTGCGAAATCGTACAGAAGATTTAATGCATATTGAAGATGTTGAATTTACTATCAAGGAGCTAATCAAAAAAACTTATACTGACACAAAAGGGGAAATGAATTCTGATAATCTTCAAGCCGCCATTACCAGGTTGTATGAGCAACGTAACGATCAATCTGGTTCTAAAAAACCTAAAACCTTTGAAGACTTAACTTTGGGGGATTACGTCAACTTATTAATGACTAAAGATGTCTGGAATTTTAGTGCGCCTATACTTAACATACAAAAAGAGTCGCTTTACGAACTACTTGAAAAAATTCGGTTGACAAGAAACGGTCTTGCCCATTTTCGAGCCGAGATTTCCCCTAGAAGCCGTGATGAACTTAAGTATTGCGCAAACTGGCTAAGAAGCAGGTATCAGGAGTACGAGAAAGAACAGGAACGCAATTTCATTAACGCACTTCTCAAGCAACATGAAGAGACTGAAGTTACTCCGGTATTGAAAGAAGAAGCAGCGGTTTACAAAACGTCTGCAGAGAAAAATAAAAAATCAACCGAAGGGAAAACTACAAGTCGTAGCCGATATACGGCACTGGCAAACTGGCTGGCGGAACAAAAA
The DNA here is from genome assembly GCA_014860745.1 of Anaerolineales bacterium. GTDB lineage: Bacteria > Chloroflexota > Anaerolineae > Anaerolineales > Villigracilaceae > Villigracilis. The sequence goes on along the minus strand of JACZJC010000020.1, from coordinate 150,166 downwards.
GAAGAACAAGTTTCACTTACCTTCGAACAAATCGAAGGAATAATTCGTTCGCCATTACCTGACTCTGCCCTGCAACTGAGAGCATGGTGGGCAAATGACAGAGTAGGTCACTACCACTCGATTTTATGGCTTGAAGCAGGCTGGAAGGTTAATTATGTTAATCTAAGTGAAAAGCAAGTAATATTTACCAGGCTCAAATCAAGTAAAAGTGACTGACAAAATGCGATACAACATTTTATATACCAAATCCAAGCAAGCGCGGTTGGTGGCGCTGCGGGAGTTACAGTCCCAGACGGGGGAGGAATTGGATGCGTTGTTACCGAGTGTTTTAGATAAGGCATTCAAAGGTGAGCTGTGAAATGCAAAAAAGACTAAAGCCTACTGAGTTAGTGAAATGGGATAAAAAAGACGAGCCTTTGCTTAAACGTTATTTGAAGGAATTTCTTGATATTTTAGAAATCAAGGCGGACGGAAGGGTTGAAACGAGCAAAGGATTCTCACTAATGGTTTTTGAGAAAATCCTTGTACAGAACCTTGAGTTATTTGGAATTGATGCACTCGATGTAAGAAAAGGATTAGTTTATAAAACCATATTCCGATTGAAGAAATACAAAAAACAAGACATTCATGTTTTTCGTAGATCACTGGCTTCTGAGGTCAGAAAATATCTTGACCGTCCAATAGAAAAATATACTATTTTGCTTCCGCTTCATGCTTCATCGAACAACCCACCACCAATAAAGCAAATAGAGATTCTGGGCGTCCAATTGCTATTCAGCAATTGGAAATATGTACGAGATAATTTTGAAGTTCCGAAATTTTTACAGGAAGCAGATATGTTCTTAAGGCGACAAAATGGACATATCGATATTGAGTCGCGTTTTATACCTATATTAGCTCAGATAGAAGCAAGAAATGGACGGGATGGTTTTGATAAAGCCTCTCCTGCATTTGATTTAATGCGAGCAGTTTTCGATTTGTATCATCATTATGGTACATATAACGAACAATGGGGAGGTTATCCACGACCACTTTCAAAAGTTTTACCACCTCCTGTGTATTGTGTTTTCAAGAACACTGGCGAGTTTGACATGTTTCTTTACAGTACGCCCAAGCTTGAAGAATTTCAGCAGAACGCCATTAACGTCCAAGAAATTAAGTATTTGCGGAAATTAGCTCGCAACTTCAAAACCATCCCAAAAGAGACGGAAACACTTGCGCTCATTGTTGAAGCCTTACAAAAATACGCCCAAGCACATGAAACTAATGAGTGGCGGCTGGCTTTTCTTTTGTTGTGGCAAATTCTTGAGCTAATTGCACTTCAGACATCAGAGCAATTCACGATGAAAAATGTTATCAGTCGGATAGGAATTTTACTGCGTCATGACCCAAAAGCCGCTGACTTGCTTTCAGCACTTTATAACACCAGAAATGAATTTGTTCATCAGGGTAACTTTCCAGACGAACAGGGTCTTCAAGAAGTTAGTTTAGTTAAGAGCATAGCAGAAAGAGCCATCAATCAGATTTTTTCAAGAGCAAAAAAATTACCCACAAAAGCCAGTTTACAGAGATTCTATGATAATGTAGGTACAAATGATGCTGAACTATCAGACCGTCAAAGAGTCATTGGAATAATTCTTCGAGAACGGAAACCTAAGAAATGACCTCACTGAAAGACGAACAGCGGCGCATCGTAGCGTATCTCGGTGGCATCCAAGCGCGGTTGGCGTCCCACAAGGGGATGATATCCCGCAAGGGGACGATGTCGCTGCGGGAGTGGTGGTTGAATAGCCCCGAATGTGCTACGCTGAGTTTATCGAAGCGCTCTTTGAGGGGCGTATCGAAACCACAGTCCGCTACGGGGAAGGGGAATTGCGCCGAAGGCGGACGTTGTCATCGTCCCTCGCGAAGCATCCTGAAAGGGCGAGTGGGATACCGTCCGCCGAAGGTGCGACCGTGGGGAGAGGGCGTTCAAGGGTGAACTAAGATAATCATGTCGTTGCGAGTCTTCCAGAAGCAATCCCCTGTCTCAAGTGGAGATTGCTTCGCAAAGTACTTTCGCAATGATATATGGACGGATTATCGATTACTTGGCTACCTGATCGAACACCTCCTGGATGGCGTCAATCACCACCTGTGGCTTATCCAATTGAATGAAATGTCCGCTATCCTCGACGACAATCCACTTACTGCGGGTGGAGAGCGCGGCCAGTTCGTCCTGCATGTCGTTGGCTATATCCGCCAATTGTTGTGCCAACTCCATGGATTGCAGCGTTGAAGGAATCTGTTCAACCATATCCTGTGCATCTATCTTCCGCGAGAGCACAATCAACGGCAAGTCACCCAACTTCCTGGGCTTACCGGAATAGTCCATCATCATGAGCGTTTCACGCACATAAGCCCCCATAAAACCGGCGCGATACATCTGTGCCAGCACAGCTCCCTTTTCATTTTCGGGCAACGACAAACTGGCAGTCCCTGCATCCATGAACTTGAACGCCCTGAGCAATCCAATGGGCTCGGCGATCTGAATTAACTGCAAGCTTGTCACTGCTCCCTTTTTTAATTGTGCATATTCGGGTGATTGTGCAAGCTCAGGTGGAGTCAGCTGGTTCTGATTCTCGTGTGACGAGTCAACCAGTACCATTCCCACCACCTCATCCGGGTATTCCGCCGTAAAAGCGCGTATGTAGACCCCGCCGAAGGAATGTCCAACCATCAGGTAGGGTGGTTTTTCCCCGCCGTTCTCCAGCAGGATATGCAGCATTTCTGCCACCTGTTGTGGATATAGTGTTTCATGAACAGAATCGCTCCACCCATAGCCCGCTCGATCATAGGAACAAACGCGTGTGAATTTCGCCACCTCATCCTGGATCCGTACCCAGATAAAGCTGGGTGACTGCCCCCCAGCTTCCAGTATCACAGTTGGGCTGCCGCTGCCCCGGCAGTCCAATCTCATCTCGGTCCCATTCACATTCACCATCTGATCCACGGGTTTATATTGCTTCGAATCTCTGGCGCTGGCAATTGCCTGGTAGATTGCCCCCGTTGTAACCAACACCACCAACAGGATTAAGAATCCCAAAGCCCCACGTCCCAACCAACGCAGGCAGCCCGCGCCTTTGCGCTTCTTCCCATCTGCCACATTTGCATTGGACATCTCTCACCTGCCTTTCAGGATTATCCATAATTGTGGAAAATGCATCTATAATAAATATACAACAATCACATCGCGATAACAATCACCTCCTGCTTGACTAACAGCGGTGTATCGTGATGTATCTCGATAGCTTCTCGCTAACGCGAGACCTTCGGCAAGCGCGGCTGGCGTCCTACAAGGGATGATATCCCGCAAGGGGACGATGTCGCTGCGGGAGTGGGGGTTAAGTAACCCCGAATGTGCTACGCTGAGTTTATCGAAGCGCTCTTTGAGGGGCGTATCGAAACCACACTCCGCTGCGGAAGATGAATAAAATGCGCGGCGGTTGTCCGCGCTGAGCTAAAATGGAGAAACCTATGATACCCACCCTTGTTTTTGGTCGAACTGGTCATGAAAGTACCCGCACCATCTTTGGAGCGGCAGCTTTTTGGGATACGCCGCAAAAAGATGTTGATGCAACAATGGACATTATCCTGCAAAATGGAGTTAACCATGTGGATACGGCGTCCAGCTATGGCAAAGCCGAGCAATTATTGGGGGATTGGATTCGCCGTAACGGCAGACCGTTTTTCCTCGCCACCAAGACAGGCGAACGCACGAAGCAAGCCGCGTATGACCAAATCCGCCGCTCACTTGACCTGTTGCATGTTTCCCAGGTGGATATGATCCAACTCCACGCCTTGCATGAAGAACCTGATTGGGCAACTGCCTTCGGTCCAGGGGGCGTGGTTGAAGCAGTCATACAGGCGCGTGATGAAGGGCTTGTCCGCTTTATCGGGGTCACGGGGCACGGCGTGCCTGTGCCCGAATTTCATTTGCGCTCGCTCGCCCAATTTGACTTTGATTCTGTATTGCTCCCGTACAGCTATATCATGATGCAAAATCCACGCTATGCCGAAGGTTTCAATAAGGTGCTCGCAGTTTGCAAAGAACGCAATATTGCCGTGCAAACGATCAAAGGCATCACCCGCTCACCATGGAAGGATGTGCAGCAGAATCGTACCACCTGGTATCGTCCGCTTGAAGAACAGGCAGATATTGACCTTGCCATGCACTGGGTATTTGGCAACCCGCAAGTTTTCCTGAATACGGCAGGCGATATCAACCTCCTGCCGCACATCCTTGAGGCCGCTCATCGTTTCGCATCCCGCCCCACCGATCATCAAATGCAGGCTCTCAGCCAGCGACTTCAAATGGAACCACTTTTTGAATAGTGGAAGTCAAAACCTGGCTGGTCTGATGATGGACAAGTGCAACTGCGTCACGATGGGAGCCCCACAACCGTCCGCCGAAGGTGCAACCATCGGGAAAGACGAACTAAGGTTATGTTATTCCCACATAATCGAGTACCATAAGCCGCATGGACCAATACATCCTTGCCCGCTATAACGACACCATCCTGCACGAAGCCATGCGCCGCTATGGCATTGCTCCCGGTAAGATCCAACTGCTCGATTCCTTCGAAAGCATTATCTACGAATTCGAGCGAGAGGGAAAAGGTTTCATTCTGCGCATCGGTCACAGTTTTCGCAAGAGCGAAGCGCTCATCCAAGGCGAAGTGGATTGGATCAACCACCTGGCGCGCGGCGGCGTCTCAGTGGCCCGCGCGGTCCCTTCCGAAAACGGGAATCTCGTTGAAATCATAGACGACACGCAAAGCGGTCAATTTTTAGTCACTGCCTTTATCAAAGCGCGAGGTCAAAAACCCTGGGTTGCCGGGTGGACTTCCCCACGCTACGAAAACTATGGCAGGCTTCTCGGCAGTATGCACGCGTTGACGGTGGAATATCATCCCGTCCCTGCCTTGCGACGCCCTGAATGGGACAATGCCAGCCAGAATTTCATCGAGCTGTATCTGCCCGCAACTGAAGTCATCGCGCATCAGGAATATGTGTCCCTGATGGAGCATATCCACGCCCTGCCCAAAGACCCCGCCTCCTACGGCCTCATCCATCAGGATGCCCATCAAAACAATTTCTTCATGGATGCGGATGGAACGATCACCCTCTTCGACTTCGACGACTGCGCCTACAGTTGGTTCATCAACGACATCGCCATCGTGCTCTTCTATATCTCGATGGACGCCGAAGAACTTGGATTCACAGACGCCGCTTCTTTCACACACGAATTTCTGGTCCATTTCCTGCGAGGGTATCGCCAGGCCTATACCTTAACCCCCGCATGGCTCAAGGAGATACCTGCCTTTCTAAAATTGCGCGAACTTGAACTCTATGCCGTTGTCCATCGTGATTTTCAAATCAATGGTGCCGAGCACTGGTCGCTCGAACGCTTCAAACAAATCCCCGGCTTCGACGTCAACAGCAATGGTCATATGTGGATCGCCAGCTTCATGAAAAACCGCAAAACCCGCATCGAACAGGGGCTGCCTTTTATTGAGTATGATTTTGAGTCGCTGATGTAAACGGCATCGCTGCGAATGTTACAGCGAGTGGGATACCGTCCGCCGAAGCTGCGACCAGCGGGCGGGGTGTTAAGAGACAATTTTGAGGAGAATTAAACCATGTCTGAGATCAAATATGAAATCATTAAAAAGATAGGTGTCCTTTCCACATCGGCCTCTGGCTGGGCAAAGGAGCTCAACCTCATCAGCTGGAATGACCGCGAGCCGAAATATGACCTCCGCGACTGGTCCGCGGACCACGAGAAAATGGGCAAAGGGGTCACGCTTTCCGCAGAGGAACTTTCCGCCCTGCGGAAATTGCTGGAAAATCTCGATTCTTGATAAGTAATTAAAATATCCCTTGCATTTTTAGCCCGCCTGTTCTATAATGTCCTCAGACGTGGACGGTCTGCCGTAAAGCAGGAGTCTCGTTATTTGTAAAAGGAGAACCGCAAATCCTGCCCTTTGGCAGGAATGCGGTTTTTTTGTTTACTCGTCATCGAAGAGGATAATACCATGCGCAAAAAACGTAAAGCCAAAAAAAGAATATCCGACTATAAACCCGTATTCACCGATGCAGAGCACAAACTCATGCAAAATTATGGTGTGGGAAATCTCATGGATGAGGTGGGGGTTAACCGCATCATGATTGTGCGTATGCTGGATAAAATGAATCAGGAAATGAAAAACCTCAGTTTTAGAGATCACCTTGATGCGATGCGGGCTGTATCGTACTCGACCGGTCGTATTGCCAGCCTGCTGGATGCCCGCGAAAGGTTGTATCAACCCTATTTGGAGGTGGAAAAACAATACAGGGATTTCGTCGATCAAATCGCGGAAATTAATGACAAAGTAGGCATTCAATTATATGGTGAGGAAAAATGGGATCAGATGCAATGGGATGCACTGAGAAAAGCGGGCGGCTTGGAGGGAGGCAGATTCGATGCGGAAGATGAAGAGATTGATGATGAAAATGAATCGAAACTGGGTCAATGATCCTGCTTCCACCAATGGCATGAAGCGCAAACGCGGCGGCCAGTTGGGTAACAATAATGCCCGTAAGCATGGCTTTTACTCGGAATCCTTTAAATTCCTGGAAAACGAGTTGCTTTCATCGAGTGAAAGCGAAAACTTTGAAGATGAAATAAAGCTAATTCGTGTCATTATTAAACGAACAATGGATAAAATCGCCGAGGAGAACAATTTAACGCTCGAAGAAAATCTTTCAGTCATGCGCACGGTGTCTTTTGCAGCCGCAGTTCTCGAAAGGCTCCGCAGATCAAAACACCTGGCATTCAATCCACAAAATAGAATTGGCGATGTCGAATAATATTCGTTCCTCCTTCGTTCCTCAAAAACGAATACCCACACCCCACAGGCAACCCCGCTCGCATCCCTTTTACCCATTCCTTACTCACCATTCCCTCCTTACAAATTACCTCTCACCCTTCATCTTTCACCTTTTCCCCCTGTTATAATCCGCCCATCTATGAAAATATCGCAGGAAGAACTTAATGAGCTGATCAATAACCCCAGGCATATAATCCTGCGTGGGCTGGATTTGAGCGAGGCGAACCTGCCAGGCGCAGACCTGAGCCAGGCCGACCTGGGCGATACCAACCTTAGCGGCGCCAACCTGAGCGATGCCAACTTAAATGGGGCCGATTTGATCGATACCGACCTGAGCAAGGCAAATCTAAGCCGCGCCAGCCTGTGCGATGTGGACCTGCGGCGGGCCAATTTGAGCAAAGCCATTCTAAACAAGTCCGACTTGAGCCGCGCCAATCTGATGAGCGCCGACCTGGTGGATGTAGACCTGATTGGCGCCTGCCTGACCGGCACCCGGTTGAGCGACACCAATTTGACCAAGGCCGACCTGCGCGGAACAGACCTGAGTAAATCCGACCTGAGCCGTTCCAGGCTGATCGGCGCAAATTTAAACAGAGTCGACCTCAGCGGCGCCAGGCTGATCCGCGCCAATTTGAGCGAAGCCGACCTGCGTGATGCCAACCTCATCGGCGCCTTCCTGGGTGGCGCCGATTTGAGCGGCGCAAAATTGAACAATGCCGACCTGCGCTGGGCCAACCTGACCAAAGTCAACCTGAGCAACGCTGACTTAAGCCGCGCCAAGCTGGTCGATGCCGACCTGAGCGAAGCGGACCTGAGCGAAGCCAGATTGGCTAAAGCCGACCTGAGCGATGCCAATCTGGTCAATGCCAATCTGACCAAAGCCGACCTTAGTGAGGCGAAACTGATCGGCGCCGACTTGAGCAGTGCAATCCTGCGCTGGGCGAATCTGGCCGAAGCCGTGTATGGAACCAGCACAAAGTTTCCCGCCGGGTTTGATCCAAAGGCAGTTGGGGCAATACGCAATTCATAAGAAAACCTGCTGGCGGTTTAAAACGGTGGAACCGGCAAAACAAAGGGGATTATTTATTCACTCTTCATCACTCATCCCTTCGCCCGTGCGTGTATAATCCGCCCATCCTACTCCATGGAAAAATCATGAAACGCTACCTGCTCTTCACCGTCTTCATCTCTGGCATGACCACCCTCGCCGCCGAACTCACCGCGGGCCGCCTGATCGGCAACGTCTTTGGCACGAGCAACCTCGTTTGGGCGAGCATCATCGGCCTGATCCTGATCTATCTCACACTGGGATATTTCCTCGGCGGCAAATGGGCCGATAAAAATCCCACGCCCGGGGCCATGTACCGCATACTCGCGTGGGCGGCTTTCACAGTGGCGCTGGTGCCCTATATCGCGGGACCAGTTCTCAGGTCGGCTGCGAGCGCGTTCGAGGCCTTGAGTGTCGGCATTATGGCGGGGTCATTCATCGCGGTATTAATCCTGTTCATTATCCCTATCACATTGCTGGGTGCGATCTCCCCCTTTGCCATCCGCCTCTCTGTGGATGATGCTGCGAAGGCGGGCCAGGTCTCGGGGCAAATCTACGCCATTTCAACTCTCGGTTCATTCATCGGGACATTCCTGCCGACCCTGATATTGATTCCTACAATCGGTACTACAAAAACATTTTTAGTCTTTGGGTTGTTCTTACTTTTCGTTGCGCTGGTGGGTCTGGGAAAATTTGCAAGCAGAAATGAAATGCTCAAATTGATCTGGATGCCTGTTGTGCTTGCTTTGATCGCAATTCTTTCCGCAGGGCAATCGCTCAAAAATAATACGGGGCAGGTGTATGAAACCGAGTCTGCATATAATTATATTCAGGTGCAGGAGGTCAACGGGTACATGCTTTTGCGGTTGAACGACGGACAGGGTGTTCATTCCATTTATCATCCCGACACCTTGATTTACAACGGCCCGTGGGAACAATTTTTGGTCGGTCCGTATTTTTACGAGGACCGTTCGCCGGATGATATTCAACGCATGGCAATTGTCGGCCTCGCAGCCGGCACGGCGGCGCGCCAGGCCACAGCCGTATATGGCGAAGATATTCTCATCGATGGTTTTGAGCTGGATGAAAAGATCGTGGAAGTGGGCGAAAAATATTTTGGGCTGAACCTGCCGAACTTAACCGTCCACATCGGGGATGGCAGGCTCAACCTGGATCGCAGTCAAAATCAATACGACATCATTGCCATTGATGCCTATCGCCCGCCATACATTCCACCGCACATGACCACGCTCGAATTCTTTGAAATTTGCGCCTCCCACTTAACCGACGATGGAGTCCTGACCCTCAACGTTGGCTCCGTCCCCGGCGACCGCCGCCTGATCGACGGGCTTGCCACCACGATGGCGCAGATCTTCCCATCCGTGCACGTGATGGACATCCCCGGCACCTTGAACTCTATGCTCTTTGCCACAAAGCAGCCAACCAGGGTGGAGAACTTCGCCGCGAACCTGACCAGGCTTTCACAAGATAAAAGCTTAAATCCCCTGCTTGTCACTACCATGGCAACCACTTTTGCGGGCATGAAGCCCGGTTACGAAACCACCACTGTCTTCACCGATGACCTCGCTCCCATCGAATGGATCGTCAACGACATGGTCGTCAACTTCGTCCTGCAAGGCGGCCTGGAATTTTTGCAGTAAAAGAACTCGTACACGGATTTTACGGATCGCACAGACTAGCACGGATTTATTAATTCTTCTGCTCTTATCCGTGAAATCAGTGTAATCCGTGTACATAACAAATTATCATGAAACTCAACCTCCCTGCCATTCTCTCGTTCTTCGTTTCCCTCCTCACACCCATTGCCCTGGTCGGGCTGGCGTTACGCATCCTGCTTACCCCCTTGTATTACACCATCGAATACAACATGCCCTACTTCCCCGCAGACGAATACGGCTTCACCAAAGCGGACCGTATGGAATGGGCTCCCTATGCCGTTGAATATCTTGTTAATTCTGCGGATATTTTCTACCTCGGTGATTTGAAATTCGAAGACGGCGCTCCACTTTATGGAGAACGCGAACTCAGCCATATGGAAGATGTCAAAAGTGTGGTGCAAGGGTCGCTGGCGATTTGGTATATCGCACTCGCAATCCTGCTAGTCCTCGTCGTTCTGGCATGGAATGGGGACTGGCTGCCCGAATATCTGGCAGGCCTCCACCGCGGCGGCTGGTGGATGATCGGTCTGGCGATAACCCTTGGATTCATCGCCGGGGCGGGCATCCTGCTTAACCCCGATATTTTCTGGGCATTCTTCTCATGGTTCCATAATATATTCTTCGAGGGCGATTCCTGGCTCTTCTATTACTCGGATACTCTCATCCGCCTGTTCCCCATCCGCTTCTGGCAGGATGCAGTTTTGGCAGCGGCTGTCATAGCATTCGGCGGAGGCCTGGGGCTGGCCTTTGGGTTGAAGCGATACAAGTCTTAGGCATGGTAAAAGGATGACCCTTCACGCCCATTCAGATTTTTCGCTTTCACTGGGCGGGTCGCCCCCACCCTGTAACAAGTGTATAATTCCAAATACAAGGAAACCAATATGACTTTATCATTGGAAAACAAAGTTGCCTTAGTCACTGGTGGTTCGCGCGGAATTGGCCGCGCCATCGCCCTGGAATTTGCCGCCCGCGGCGCGGCGGTGGTTGTCAATTACAACAAATCGCCGGAGTCTGCCGAGGAAGTTGTTAAAAAAATTCAGGAAGCAGGCGGAAAAGCCGCCGCATCCCAAGCGGATGTCTCCGATTTCAAACAAGCGGAAGCGCTGGTCAAATTCACTATTGAAACCTTTGGTGATCTGGGCATCCTCGTCAACAACGCCGGCATCACCCGCGACCAGCTCATCATGATGATGCCCGAAGCGGACTGGGACGCCGTCATCAACACGAACCTGAAAAGCACCTTCAACTGCTCCAAAGCCGCCGTCAAACACATGATGCGCAAGCGCGTTGGCCGCATCATCAACATGGCCTCCGTGGCCGGGCAGATGGGCAACCCCGGGCAGACGAATTATTCCGCCTCCAAAGGCGGGCAGATCGCCTTCACCAAAGCCCTTGCCCGCGAAATAGCCGCCCGCAATATCACCGTCAATGCCATTGCGCCGGGTTTTGTGGATACGGAGATTCTGGATGCCATGACGCCTGAAACCCTCGAAGCCGCTCTTAAAATGGTTCCGCTTGCCCGCACAGGCAAACCCGAAGAGATCGCTTACGCCGCCGCATTTCTCGCCTCCGACGAAGCCGCCTATATCACCGGCCAGGTCCTCGGCGTGGACGGCGGTATGGCAATGATGTAAGGAGAAATCCATGGAAAATACACAAGGAAAGACTACTGTATCCCCGGAAGTATTGACTACCATAGCGCGTCTCTCGGCGCTGGGTGTGCCCGGCGTGAGCCGCCTCGCACCCGTTTCCGGCGGGGTAAACCGCCTCTTCAAACGAGGGGCAGGTGAAGGCGTCCGCATCGAGACGGAGGAGAACACGGTTTACATCGATATGCATCTCATCCTTCATGAAAATGTAAACATCCGCGAGGTTAGCCGCAACGTCCAGCAGAATGTGACGCGTGCCATTCAGGAAATGGTCGGCATGGATGTCGGCTACATCAACATCCACATCGAAGATATCGACTACGCAGACGGCGAGGCGTGAGCATGAAACCCCGCACCAGGGCGCGCTCCATTGCCCTGCAAGTATTGTACGAAACCGATATTGCAAACAGCCATCTTCCAGGTGATGTATTGAAGACACGCCTGGAAGAAACTTTGCTTGCGGACGATCTCGCCGAATTTGCGCGGCAGATCATCTTTGGGGTGTTGCCGCTTCGCCAGGACCTCGACCAGTTGATCGCAAAGTATGCGCCCGAGTGGCCGCTGGACCAGATCGCCGCCATCGACCGCAACATCCTGCGGATTGCATTTTGGGAATTCGCCGTCTCGCGGGAAACGCCGGTCAAGGTTGCCATCAACGAAGCTGTGGAGCTGGCCAAGCTGTATGGCTCCGATTCTGCGCCGCGCTTTGTCAACGGGGTGCTGGGCACTCTCGCGGAACACGAGAATGAAATTCACCAGATCATCAAGAACAGAATCAATCACGAGAAGGAACTGGAATCATAACTCATGGAAATCCTCGGCATTGGGATGCCAGAACTTATTTTCGTTATCATCATCGCGATCATCGTGCTCGGCCCAAAGGATATGCAAAAAGCGGGCAAAACCATCGGCAAGTGGCTGAACCGATTTATTCATTCAGATGTTTGGAAAGTATTGCAAAAGACAACAATGGAATTACGCAATATACCCAGAAATCTAATGAGGGACGTAAATATGGAAGGCGAGTTATTGGTAGATGATATTCAAAATTCGATTGATCAGAAGAAGAAAAATATTACTCGGTCAGCTCTCAATTCATCAAAGCCAATTGATAACAACGAAAACAAGATATCTCCTTCCGAATTGGCGAAAAAAGAAGACGAAAGCGAACATCTAAAAGATGCGTAATTTTTTTCTAGGTATGTGGTGGGTAATTTTCTTACCATTTCGCCTTGTATTCAATTTACTTACTTTTCCCATCAGGAAACTAATTCAATTTCGTAAATTCTTAAATACAGAGCCGGAAGACAATCCTATTTTAGAAATCTTTACCACCGTAGTTTCTGATAAAGATACACGCAATGGATTTTGGGAGCATGTCGAAGCCCTGCGTATGCATATCCTGCGGGCGGTCATCGTATTATCCATCGCGGTGATCGCTTCGTTTTGGGTGGCGCAACAGGTGATGGAATTCCTCGCCATTCCCGTGGGGGGATTGGAAAAACTGCAGGCCATCCAGGTGACGGAGGAGATCGGCGTGTTCATGCGTGTGTCGATGACAGTGGGAATCGCCGCAGCGTTTCCGTGGATCGCCCTGGAAGCCTGGCTCTTCGCCGCGCCGGGCCTGAAACCCCGCGAGAAAAAAATGGGGTTGATTGGAATTCCCCTCGCCACCCTGCTGTTTCTGACAGGTATGACCTTTACCTATTATGTCCTACTGCCGGCCGCCCTGCCATTCCTTGGGAGCTTTACAAAGATCTCCCAGTTTTGGGCGGCTCGTGAATATTTTTCATTTATCACCGGTCTGATGGTCTGGATCGGCGTTTTTTTTGAATTTCCGCTGGTCATCTATGTATTGACTTCGATGGGCCTTATTCAGCCGAAATTCCTTGCCGAGCAATGGAGGCTGGCTGTGGTCATCATTGCCATCCTTGCCGCGGCCGTGACGCCCACAGTGGACCCGGTTAATATGGGGCTGGTGATGGTGCCCATGATTTTGTTATACTTTGTCAGTATTGGTTTGAGTTACATCGCCTACGCCGGGCGAGAGCAGAGACGTGCCGCGCAGGAGGCCGATGCTGATGGTGAGTCCGCAGGCTGAGGCGGGGCACGAAGCGGATGTTTATCCGAGGAGAGAGAATGAAGAGGCCATCCTTATTAACCCGCCGGGCCATATCGCTGGCGGTGATGCTTATCCTGGTTGGGCAGGCATGTACACTTTCGTTATTCGAAAATCCCTTTAACCCGAATCCGTCCACGCCGCTGCCGGAGGGAATTACTCCGTCGGCCACGCCGCAGGCTGTGGCGCAGACAAATTTCATTGTGACCCTGCCGGAGCCGCTTCAAGCCAACGAATCACTGACGATCATTGTATTGGACGAGGTGACCGGCCTGCCGTTCAATTCCACCGAGTACCCGATGAGCGCGCGAGACTCGTTGACCTACACGGCAACCCTGCCCCTTCCTTATAACTCCATCGTTAAATATCGTTACTCGCGCCGCGGCGCTGCCGTTGTGTTGGAGGATACGACCTTCGGATCTCCGATTCGCTATCGAATGCATCACGTTGGTGGCCCCGGCGACGTGCAGGATATTATCTCGGATTGGGGCGATAAATCGTATTCGCGAGCGACAGGTATCATTTTAGGCCAGGTCTACAATGCGGACACAGGCGCGCCCCTGCCAAACATCCTGGTTACTGCGGGCGGTATCCAGCACATCACCGATTCGCTTGGACGGTTTGAATTGAACGGTCTGCCGATCGGCACACAGAATTTGCTTGCCTACAGCCTGGATGGTATGTACCAGCCCTTTGAACAGGGTGCTGTGGTTGGAGATGCAAAAACAACCATTGTAGACTTACGCATAAGGCCGGTAAAACTTGTCAGCGTCACGTTCATCGTTTCCATCCCATCCTCAACCGTGCCCGGGGTGCCGGTTCGCATTGCAGGAAATTTGTTGCAGCTTGGCAATACCTTTGCCGACCTGCAGGGCGGGGTCAGCACCAGCACAGATCGCATGCCCATCCTTAGCCTGCAGGCAGACGGTCGATATGCGACCACCATCGGGCTGCCGGCAGGCGCGTACATTCAATATAAATACACGCTCGGCGACGGATTCTGGAATGCCGAGCACAAAAGCGACGGGCAATGGTTCTTGCGTGAATTCATCGTGCCGGATCAGGATCTCACCGTTGATGATACGGTGGCCTCATGGTCAATGGGCAGCTCAGGTCCGATCCTTTTTGAAGCCACCATTCCATCGGTCACACCACCGGTGGATATCATCTATATTCAATTCAACGCCCTCGGCTGGATGGAGCCCATCCCGATGTGGCCGTTGGGAAACAACCGCTGGGCGTATAAACTTTACGGCCCGCTTAATTTCCTTGGTTCCTTTGCATATCGCTACTGCCGTAATGGGCAGTGCGGAAGCGCCGACGACGGCCAGACCGTGGGATTTTCCCCAACCGGTCGACAAGCCCAAACCAGCCTGCTAACCCAGGACCTTCAGGATACAGTCGGGGTTTGGAAGTGGTTTGAAAACCCGGAACCGACCACTTTGGTTGGCGCAAATATAACCGCACGTTCGAGTGTTTTTGCCGCAGGCATCGAGTTTCAACCCGCTTACCGCCCGAACTGGTCTTATTATGCGCCGCAGGCTTTTGCCAATACGCAAGCGCTGGGATCCAATATGGCTGTCCTCACCCCAAGCTGGACCTTCACGAATAATTCACCCTTGCAGCTTGTAACAGTGCCCGGCCAGGATCCGCTTTGGATCGATTCCGCGATCATGGTCTCACAGGCTCGGGCCATGGGATTGAATGTCGCCATCTTCCCAACACCCAACTTCCCCGCCAATTTGGATTCGACCACGCCTCCCAGCGCAAGCTTTTGGCTGAACGCACCACGAGATGCACAGTGGTGGCAGACGTGGTTTACCCGCTACCGGGCATTTGCCGTCAACTATGCCGACCTCGCCTCCCAAACCGGCGCGCAGACTCTCATCCTTGGCGGTGACTGGATCAGGCCGGCAACCCCGGGCGGCACCTTGCCGGATGGAAATCCATCCGGTGTGCCCGCAGATGTGGAAACGCAATGGAAAGCCATCATTGCGGATGTGCGCTCCCATTTCAAAGGACAAATTTTCTGGGCTCTGCCCTACACTCCCTCCAACATGAACACGCCGCTGAGTTTTCTGCAGGATGTGGATGGGATCTACCTGCTCTGGTCCGCTCCACTGGCCTCAAACCAGACTTCGACAAAAGCGGATTATGCTGCTGAAGCCGGGCGTCTTTTGGATAACGAAGTTGCACCGTTGGCCTCCATATTAAATAAACCCCTCATCCTTGCGGTGAAATATCCCTCCGCCGCCGGTGCTGCAAGCGGCTGTGTGCCGGACGGCGCCGGTGCATGTCTCGACTGGGATGCCTTGAACAGGCCCAACCTTGATATCAACGCCGCCAGCCTGAACCTGCAAACCCAGGCGGATATTTACGAAGCCATCCTAACCGCAGTCAACACCCGCACCTGGGTCTCCGGCTTCATCAGCCGCGGATATTACATGCCGGTGGCCTTGCAGGATAAGTCATCCTCGATCCACAGCAAGCCCGCCGCCGATATTTTATGGTATTGGTTTCCACGATTGTTAGGAAAAATTCAATAATAGCGGCGTCCCATTTATAGATGAATCAACGCCAGGTCATTTTTGCACGGATTTGACCGATTCCGTGCATGGAATAATTGCGCAACTTGTCGGATGTAAAATCAGGTCTATTATTTTTTCGCCGGAGGAACCATGAAAAAAGCAGGCAAGCTGATCGGACGGATATTGATCGGGGGGATTCTTCTCGCGCTCATTGCGGCAACGGGCGGGTTATATTATTTCAAGAGTCACCTGCCGAACAAGGTGGCAAAAGAATCCTTCCCGCAGATCGATGGGAAAATAAAAGTGGACGGTCTCGATGGACAGGTGGATGTCTATCGCGACGGGATGGGCATTCCGCACATTTACGCCACAACGAGCCATGATCTATTTTTCGCGCAAGGCTACGTCCATGCCCAGGAACGATTCTGGCAAATGGACTCCTGGCGGCACATCGGTTCTGGCTCACTCTCGGAAATGTTCGGCGCAGGGCAGGTGGAGACCGACGCTTTCCTTCGTACCCTTGGCTGGAAAACTGTAGCCGAACAGGAATGGGAACAACTCTCCCCGGATGCGAAGGCAATCGTACAATCCTACACGGATGGGGTCAATGCCTATTTGAAAGAACATGATGGCGCCGCCGTCAGCCTGGAATATGCCATTGTCGGGCTGCTCAGCCCCGATTACAAGATCGAGCCGTGGACTCCAGTCAATTCCCTTACCTGGGGCAAGGCCATGGCTTGGGATCTGGGCGGCAACATGGACGACGAAATCGAGCGCGCCATTTTGCTCAAAACCCTTTCACCGGAACAACTGGCGGAACTCTATCCAGCATACCCGGAAGATTATCCCGTCATCGTGCCGGCGATTGGAGAGAATGTCAATAGTTTTGGAAGTCAAACAGCAAACACAGTTTCTGACTTTCAATCTTCAACCTTCAACTTTCAACCCGTCGCCGAAAACCTCGCGCTGCTCGAAACTGTCCTCGGCCCGACCGACTCGGATATCGGCTCGAACAGCTGGGTGGTCTCCGGCGAGTTGACAACCACAGGCCTGCCACTGCTGGCCAATGATATGCATCTTGCCATCCAAATGCCTTCCATTTGGATTCAAAACTCCCTTCACTGCATCCCGAAAACCGAAGCCTGCCCATACGATGTGACCGGCTTTTCATTTGCGGGCGTTCCGGGAGTCATCGCCGGTCACAATGACCGCATCGCCTGGGGCTTTACCAACCTGGGCCCCGATGTGCAGGATCTATTCATCGAAAAGGTCAACCCTGAGAATCCCAATCAATATGAAGTGGACGGCAAATGGGTCGATTTTGAAACCCGCAAGGAAATCATCAAAGTGGTTGGCGGAGAACCGGTGGAGATCACGGTTCGCATCTCACGGCACGGCCCCGTCATCTCAGACACCTACGGTCCTCTCAAAGATGATGTAGACCCCAAAGATCCAGAGGCAATTCCTTTCAAGGATGAAGCGGGCATTGAACTTCCCCAAAATTACGTCATCGCCCTCTCATGGACTGCTCTGACACCGAACACACCATTCGAAGCGGTCTGGGGATTCGACCGCGCCCAGAATTGGGAAGAGTTCCGCGCTGCGGCCCGCATGTGGTCGGTGCCGGCACAGAACCTGATCTATGCCGATGTAGACGGAAACATCGGCTATCAAACCCCCGGCACCATTCCGATTCGCAAAAATGGCGACGGCACACTCCCTGTGCCCGGCTGGAACAGCGAATACGATTGGACGGGCTATATTCCCTTCGATGACCTTCCCTACGCATTCAATCCTGCGAGCGGGTTCATTGCCACCGCCAACAACCAGGCCAATCCACGCGATTATCCCTACCTCATCACCATGGATTGGGATCACGGCCAGCGCGCCGCGCGCATTGTGGACATGATTCAAAACGCCCCCGCCAAAATCGACATGGCCTACATCCAAAACATGCACGGCGACTCGAAAAGCTTGAACGCCGAAGTGCTTGTGCCGATTCTCCTCTCGCTTCAATTGGACCCGCAGCTTGCTTCCATCCGAGATCAGTATCTCAGCGAATGGGATTATCAGGAAACCGCCGACTCGAAAGCCACTTCGCTTTTCGAATGGTATTGGTGGAACCTGGTCATGGACACCTTCAAGGACGACCTACCGGAAGCATACTGGCCCAGCGGCGGCGGACGCTGGTATCTCGTGATGCGCGAGCTTGTTCAACAACCTGAAAGCCCGTGGTGGGATGATAAAGCCACCGCCGATAAAGTGGAGACCCGCGACGATATTTTTGCAAGGGCGTTTGCTGAAACGGTAGACCAAATTCAGAAGGAATATGGCAAAGACCTAGCCAACCTGCCCGCTTGGGGCGAGTTACATGGCGCCACCTTCCGCAACCAGACCTTAGGCAAGGCAGGCATCAGCCTGATCGAAGACCTTTTCAACCGCGGGCCGTTCCCAACGGGCGGCGGCAAAAGTATCGTCAATGCAACAGGCTGGGTGGTGGGAGAATCCTTCGAGGTCGCCACAGTCCCCTCCGAACGTGAGATTGTGGATTTAAGTAATTTGAACAATTCCATCGCGATCCACACAACGGGTGAATCAGGACACGCCTATCACCCGCACTATGCAGACATGGCGCCCTTGTGGGCAAATGTGGAATACTATCCCATGTGGTGGGAGCAGGATTCGATCATCGAGGATGCGGAAGGGCATTTACAGTTGGTGCCGTGATCGTTTGAAGGTTGCAGGTTGAAAGTTTAAACAAAGTCCTAAAGGTTTCATCGGCCTTTAGGTCTTTGTATTTTGGAAGCTGCCCAGCCGCCGACAATTACGCCCAGACAACTTGCCAATAAGTCAACCAGGTCAAATGTTCGGGCAGAGAAAAATTGCTGAGACCATTCTTCGAGCGCGATGCCCAGGGCGAGAGTCGAACCCACTGAAAGAGTCACCCAGCCGCGAGGTTTGGAAGGAAGCGCGGTGAGGAAGGTTCGGGTGACGAAAAAGGTCAGGAGGCTGTAGAGGATGAAGTGTCCGAGTTTGTCGCCATATTGAAAATCATAGATCGACCTTATGAAAGGCGGGATGCTTCCATGGTCTGCAAGGATGATCACGGTAACGATAAAAACAAGAAAAACAACACTGATGGATTTCATAAAAAAAATGGGCCGGGTTTCGAACCCGACCCGCAATTTCAATCAATAGGCTTGTCAACCGAGGATTTTCAAGAATTCAGCAATTGACCATCCGCCGCCAGCGATGAGGAATCCAAAATAAATGATCGTGGCAACATTGGAGAGATTGCCAAGGAGAATAAAACCGCCGTCACGTTGGATCATGCCCACGGATAAAAAGATGAGTGCCAGGGCGGGCAGGGTGTTGCTGAACGGGATAAATCCAAAGGGCGCCATAAGCAGAACCGCGGCGAGGATAAAAGATAGATTGCTCAAAACGGTCATCAAACCTTCGGAAGTCAGCCCGCTCAAGCGGTGCGGACGACTGATCTTTTCCAGGCGACGGAACCAGATAAGCGCGCGCTTGAATCCTTCGCTAAGTTTTTCAGAAGATAGTTTACGATTCGCGATGAAATCTGGCAGCCAAAGTTTGCGGGAAAACAGACGGGTAATTCCGATAAGCAAAATGCCAGTGCCGAAAACTGTGCTAACACCAGGGATGGACACAGGTACAAGAAATACAAGAGAAAGAAAAACGGTGAGAAGCAGGAGACTATCCGCGCCCACAATATCCATAATTTCAACGAGGGTAACCTCGACAGGGGGTAATTTCTGGATAACAAGTTCGATCTTCTCTCCAAGGGACTCGGCTTGAAGTGCAGACTCTTCGTTTTCTGACAGGTCAATATGATTCACTTTTTATTTCCTTATTTTCATGGGTGGATTTTTTGACCGCGCAAGTATACTCCCGTTTCATGTCATCTTACAACAACGCGAGGCTTTCCCAGTAAAAATACGGGAAAGCCTCGAATTATTTTGAAGTCGAACTGCGATTCAGATTAAGCCAATCGCCAAGAATGAGAGTAAGGATGCTTCCGGTGACGCCAAGAGGCACTTCCAATGCGCCAACCTTATACAAAGACCATCCAAAAGCCATACTGAACCATTGCCCAAGCGCAAATCCCAGAATGCTGAGGCCAAGGTACAAAAGCAGGCGGAGACCCATGCCGCCGCGCAGAATGTGAAACAGAAAGCCAATGAGCAGGGCGATGACCAGCCCAAGCAGGATCGCTGGAAGTGTCATTCTTTTTTAGGGCTTCAAGTGCTTTGCAAAGAAATCTGTGATAGCGTTGTAGCAAGTGACGCGGTTTTCGTATTTCAATACGTCATGCCCTTCATCTTCAAAGACCAGCAGTTCGATTTGCTTGCCTTTCTCCTTCAATTGGCGGACAAGGTCTTCCGATTCTGCGGCTACCACACGCGGATCATTGCGGCCTTGAATGACGAGCATCGGTGCGGCCATGTTATGCAGATGTGTTTTCGGGGAACGCTCGATCAAGTCGGCGCGTTCCACTGGAATAGCAGGGTCGCCGATGGCGATTTTGAAATAGGGTTTCCACGTTTCAGGGATGCGCTCGGAGAAGGTGATCAAGTCATACGGGCCGAACATATCGCAGGAGGCTTTCCATAAATCAGGATGCTTGCCTGCCTGCATCAAGGTCATGTAGCCGCCGTAGGAACGGCCTACAACTGCCGCGCGTTTAACATCCACACGCTTGTCTTTTGGCAGGACCTTCGTCATCGCATGGACATGGTCGAGTCGGTCCTGACCACCCCAATCGCGATCCACATGTTTGACATATTTCAATCCATATCCCGTGGAGCCGCGCACATTCGGGACGAAGACGGCAAATCCACGCAGGGTGAGGAATTGGATCAACGGCATGGAGAACCATGCGAAGTCGGGGCGTTCCTGTCCCTGCGGCCCGCCATGGATGTAATACACAATCGGGCGCGGACCTTTGAATCCCAACGACTTGGCAGGCAGATACATGCGCGCCGAAACGCGAAGTCCATCATGAGAGATGAAGGAAGCATCCTCGCCCCTGGAGAGATGCGCGTCGGGAATACCGAGGATCTTTTCGTTCGTGTGCAGAGAAAGGTCGTTGCGTTTCGCGCCTTCGATGGAATAGATCTGTGTAGGGGATGTGGCCGTGGAGAAAGAGAAAGTGATGACATCCTCTTTGGCGTCGTAATCCATGTGTTCCAACATGCCGCCGTCGAAGGGTTCTTCGCCCACGAGAACATACTTGAGATTCATGACAAGTTTCGCTTCGTCAAAAATCCCTTCGTACGCCCACGAGCAGGCATCAATATTAAAGGTAACAAGATAACGATCATCTTTCAAGTGGACGATATTTTCCATTTCACCCACGCCCGTATGAGCCACGCCCTTCAACTTGATCGGCTGCATCTCGCCAGGTTTCTTAAGGTTGATATAACCGAGACCAAAGGTATCGTCAAAAACAGCAGACGTCACTATGACGCCTTTACCGCTCTTTGAAAACACAGCATTACCGAGTCCATTCAAGGGGACCTGCTCACCCGCCTTGCGCTTCTCCAACGGCTTGCCATACAGCAAAGTCTTTTTGCCTTTCACCCACGAGTACAGCACACCGTCCCCCACTCCATAGCCTGTGCCAAGCAAAAGTTTGGAGTGATCTTTGCTGTGCGCAGACACACCGAATCCCCATTCGCTTTCTGCGATCTTTGTCAGTTTGCCTGTTTTCAAATCACCACGATACGTTTCCTGCATTGGCTTATCGCGCCGTTCGGCCAATAAATATACAACTGCCTTTTCACGGTCACACTCACCCAAATGAACGCGGTAATTCTTGAAGAAGTTATTGAAGGCAGGTTCAGGGAAACCACCATCCATTGAGATCGTCATCGGCTGATAATTTTCGTCGCCGTTATTGTCGACCATCACCAAAATCTTGTTCAATTCAGGAAAGACATAAAACGAATGACCGCCAATCAAATGCGGATTCTGCAGGGCGATGTTTGGCGGAAGCAAAGGTTCTGGCACACTGCCGCCATAGAACATGGCGTACAAACTCAAGTGCCCGGAGAGATTGCTCAAAAAGTAAATGCGCTCATCCGCAAATTGCGGCACAACGAACAAACGGGCAGACATCAGTGATTCAATACGATAGTTCATGAAAATCTCCTTTTAGTTTTTGAAAATTCCTTTATATCACTATCACAACTTGACTACACGCAAGTCGCTTTATCTGATGATTCCCCCGCCGAGCATCACCTCGCCTTGATAGAAGACTGCCGCCTGACCTGCTGTGGCATCTCGAACAGGCGCATCAAACTTAACTGACGCTTGATTCCCTTCCATTGGGCTGACCAACGCCTCGACCTCTTTCGCTGTGTAGCGAATCTTTACTTCTGCGCGGAACGGTTCACGCGGCGTATCGCCATTCATCCAGTTGACATCGCGCGCGGTGATCTCGGTCACACCAAGTTCATCCTGGGTGCCAACCACGAGCGCATTGCTTGACGAATTTTTGGAAATCACAAAAAGCGGCACGGCTGAAGCAACACCCAATCCCTTGCGTTGACCGATGGTGTAATTTGCTAAGCCATTATGTTCGCCAATCACTTTGCCGTCCTGTGTGACAATCTCACCGGGCTTCAACATCTCCGCGGCGTTGCGTTGCAGGAAACCGCGATAATCTTCCCCAGCTAAAAAGCATAGGTCTTGGGAATCTGCTCTCGAAGCAGTCGGCAGGCCAAAGTCCGCAGCGAGGCGCCGAATCTCAGATTTGGGATACTCCCCCACAGGAAAAAGCGCACGGGCAAGTTTATCCTGTGTTAAGACATGCAAAACATAGGACTGATCTTTGGAGTGATCAATCGCTCGCAATAAATTATATTTTCCATCTTCGGCTTTTTGTATTCGGACGTAATGTCCTGTTGCCATAAATTCCGCCCCCAAAGCCAGTGCATGATTGAGTAAAAACGTCCAGCGGATCTGGCGATTGCACAGCAGACATGGATTTGGCGTTTCGCCGCGCGCGTACCCATCCAGAAAATACTGCACGACGGTTTCCTTGAAGACATCCTTCGCGTCGATCACATAAAACGGAATATCAAGGATGCCCGCCACACGCCGCGCCTGCGCCATCGAGTCGGGAGTGCAGCAGCGGTTGGAATCTTCCTTGCCCGGTTCGGACCATAACCGCAGCATCATACCGGTAACATCGTAACCCTGCTGTTTGAGCAATGCCGCCGCAACCGACGAATCTACACCGCCCGACATGGCAACAACTACTTTCTGTTTCATCATAGTGCCGGCGATTATAAACCACTTGCCTTCCGCGTCTGGAACACAATAAACCGACCTAAGCTTAGGCTAGCCGGCGGGTCGATCCGAATGTTGTAGATTCCGTGCAACCCCTTAAACAAAGCCCAAGGCGGTGGTATATTTCACCCCAACACCCATGAAAATACTACTGGTCGAAGACGAAAATATTTCGCGGCAAATGGTCAAAAAGATTCTGCAAAAAGCGGGGCACGAAGTAGTGGAGGCAGAGGATGGCCAGGCCGCATGGAATCTGTTTCAAAGCGAACCGTTCCAATTTGTCATCACAGACTGGATGATGCCCCAGCTTGACGGGCCCGGCCTCATTCAATGCATTCGGTCCAGCAGCCCAAAAAGCTATACCTATATTATTCTTCTCACGGCCATGGATGACAAGGACAACGTGGTGAGCGGATTGGAATCCGGTGCCGATGAGTATTTGACCAAGCCATTCAATAACAGGGAACTTATCGCGCGGGTTGCCAGCGGCGTGCGCATTCTCGACCTTGAAGAACAACTGATCGAAGCGCGCCACCAGATGGAAAAACTGGCGATGCATGACGGTCTGACCGGCCTATTCAACCGCCGCGCCATCGAGGAATATGCCGAAGCAGAATTCAACCAGACCCGCCGAAAAGACCGCACGCTGAGCATCATCCTGCTGGACATCGATCACTTCAAAAACGTAAATGACCTATACGGGCATAAATTCGGCGACCACACCTTGCAACTCATGGGGCGGCTTCTCCTGGGCGACTTGCGTAACTACGACCGCGTCGGCCGTTGGGGAGGCGAGGAATTCATTCTCATATTACCGGAAACCAACCTGCAGGACGCCGTCATGATCGCGGAAAGGCTGCGGAGTCGAACTGCCGATTTGAAAATACATCTTGACGACGGGAAACGATTTTCCGTGCAAATAAGTGTGGGCGTGGCCTGCGCCAGCGGGCAATTCGCAAATCTCGCAAAATTGATCGATGCCGCTGACCAGGCACTATATCGGGCCAAACAGACCGGCCGCAATCGGGTTTGTTCCTTCGAGCCATAGCCCTGATTAAAATATAGTGGAAATGTCTGGCACAGGTCGCTTCTTTACCCGCCGCACATTGTTTCTGTTTCCGAAATCAATACCCCCCCCGACAGCACGTTCGAAAATATCAGGGATACAGCCGCGGCTGTATCCCTGATATTTTTTTATTTCAATTTCTCGTCAATAACCTTCGTCAACTTATCCAGCGCTTCTCTAACATCTCCCATAAGGCTGCCTTGTGCCAGGTTGGGACGACCACCGCCTTTTCCGCCAATGCCCGTGATAAGGTCACCGGCTTTCAAGCCTTTCTTGACGACATCCTCTGTCACCACGGCAATGACAGTTGTCCCGGTAACCAGAACAGCCGCCCCAGCTTTCGGGTGTCTCTCGCGGAATTTATCGGCCAGGGTGCGGAGTGTATCCACATCCGCGTTGGGAATCTCTACGCCTAAAACATTCACTTCCTTCACGTTATTAAGGTTGGAAAGCAGCAGATCGAATGTGGAAAGCGCGGACTGCATCCGCAGGTCGGCAAGCTGTTTTTTGAGGTCGGAAACTTCATCCTGTAAGGCATCCACTTTGGCAGGGACTTCCTCGATAGAGGATTTCAAAATGCCGGCGGTATGCTTCAACGCCTTGAAGCGCTTATTGATGAGGTCATACGCTCCACGACCTGTAACCGCTTCGATGCGGCGAATACCCGCTGCCGCCGAGCCTTCACTGACAATGATGAACGCGCCAATGTCCGAAGTACGGTCAAGGTGGGTACCACCGCAAAGTTCGTAGGAAAATTTATCATCCTCGTCCTCGAGGATGGATATTGTTCTAACTGTTTCTCCATACTTCTCACCGAAGAGCGCCATCGCGCCTTCTTTCTTGGCTTCATCCAACGACTTGGTCGCTTTGACCACAGGCATATCCGCTGCAATCGCTTCATTGACCAACTTCTCGACGCGATCGATTTGTTCGGGGGTCATTGCATCGGGTTGAGTAAAATCGAA
Source organism: Anaerolineales bacterium (assembly GCA_014860745.1). GTDB lineage: Bacteria > Chloroflexota > Anaerolineae > Anaerolineales > Villigracilaceae > Villigracilis. Next base: position 124,881 of record JACZJC010000020.1, on the reverse strand, counting down.
GCGGAGATGGGTAGGCGCGACAAGTGAGCCTGCCTGCCGGGCATGCTCGCCAAGAACTTGATGCAACGCTTTGTGCAGAAGGTGCGTGGCAGTGTGATTGCGCATGATGTTGTGGCGGCGAGTCATATTGACTTCGGCGGTGGCTTTATCACCCACTTTCGGTTGACCGGAAATGACCTGCCCGATGTGCGTGATGATACCAGCCGCAGCGCGGCGGACGGCGGTGACTTCAATTTCCCATTCAACAGGACGGGAAGACCCCGCCCCTACAGAACGAATATAACCCTCATCGTTCACCTGACCACCAGCTTCAATATAGAACCCAGTCTTGGGCAGGATGACTTCGACCACATCATCGAGGGCTGCTGAGGAAACCGATTCGCCGTTGACAATCAAGGCGAGCACTTCCCCTTCCACATGCGGGCTATTGTATGGGTCATATTCAACGCCATCTTTGCCTAGTAAGGGCGGGGTGACCCCGCCCCTACCTGATTGCAGGTCTTTCAGGATATTCGCAAAGAATTCCGAATCTTCGCCGCCGAGTTTGCCCATGGCTTTGCCGCCGCCAGAGGCTGTGCTGTGTTCATTCTTCGCTTCGGTAAAGCCTGCTTCATCGATATCGAGCCCCTGTTCGCGGGCAATATCGCGGGAGATTTCGAAGGGCAGGCCGTAGGTGGCGTACAGGTCGAAGGCAATATTTCCATCGAGTGTGGATATTTTTGAGGAGCGAATCTCGTCGAGGTGATTCTGCAAATGAGCTGTACCCGCTTCAACGGTACGAGCGAAGCGGACTTCCTCCCGAGTGAGATTATCCAAAATCGTCGCTTTGTTCTTTTCGAGTTCGGGATAAAAATCTCCATAGTAGGTGATCACCGACTCAGCAACCTTCGCGAGGAAAGGTTCATTGAGTCCGATCTTCGTTCCGAAGCGCGCGGCGCGGCGGATGATCATGCGGGTGACATAGTTGCGGCCGCCGTTGCCGGGGACAACGCCATCGGCGATGAGGAAGGCGGCGGAGCGGGCGTGGTCGCAGATAACACGATAAGGCGTGAAGTCGGCGAGCATTTCCTTTTCAGTGTGACCCGTGAGTGAGCGCAGAACTTCGAGCGAACCGGTGAAGAGATCGGTCTTGTAGTTCGAGTCGACGCCTTGCAGAACGGAGACGATACGCTCGAAGCCCATGCCGGTATCAACGTGTTTTGCGGGCAGCGGCTCGAGACGGCCATCTTCGAAAAGATTGTATTGAATGAAAACGTTGTTCCAGAGTTCGAGGAAGCGCGTGCATTCACCGTTTACGCCACAGACGTGGTCTATACCGCGCAGGTTGTCACGCTCTTCGCCGAGGTCGATGTGAATTTCGGAACACGGCCCACAGGGACCGAACTCTGCCATTTGCCAGAAGTTTTCCTTGCGCCCAAAAAATAAAACATGGTCAGGGTTGAAGCCGGGCTGAGCCTTCCAAATATCGGCCGCTTCATCGTCCCGAGGGATGTCGCCGCTGTCATCCTCGAAACAAGTGGCATACAGTTTATCTTTGGGAAGTCCCCACACATCGGTGAGCAGCTGCCACGACCAGGCGATGGCATCCTTTTTGTAGTAATCGCCAAAGGACCAGTTGCCGAGCATTTCAAAAAAGGTGTGATGCGTGTCGTCGCGGCCCACGTCTTCGAGGTCGTTGTGCTTGCCTGCCACGCGCATGCACTTCTGCGAGTCGACAGCGCGTTTGTAGGGCTTGGTATCCGTACCGATGAACACATCCTTGAACTGCACCATACCCGAGTTGGTGAACAGCAGAGTAGCATCCCCGCCCGGCACAAGTGACATGGACGGCACGGCGGTGTGTCCGTGCTCGACGAAGAAATCGATGAAATCCTGGCGGATCTGGTTGCCGGTTAGTTTTTTGCTCATTTGCGAAGCACTCCGAGGGATTAAATAATAGCAGTGTTGAATTATACCAAGAGGGACAGGGGAAAGTGATGAATGGAGAATAGGACATGGGAAAACCGCTTCGTGTGAACCCGAAGGTCGATTTTGTTTCGAAGGGCAATTTCTATACTCTCTCCTTGACCAATTACAAATAAACTTTCCCAGAAAATGCTATAATCAGAAAATTAACTCGCCTATCGGAAGGAATATTTATGAGTACATTTGACCAAAAAAAACAAAATATTGGTTCTCAGATAAATGTTGCTGGCAATCTAAATATAGGCGAAAATGAAAAGCCAGCTATCGTTTGGGTTACTGCAAATGGTAACGAGAGGTATTTTTCTCGTTGGGCGAAAGAATTTACCAAGGGAAGGGTTTCACTTGTCGATATTGGTAAATTAGAAGAAGAACCTGATTTTGTTGTATTTTTATATCACGGTAATAATCAAGACAAATACACAGCTAAAATAAATCCTGGCGACACCGTGAAATTCAACGTAAATCCTGGGGAGTATAAAATTACGGTAACTAAAAACTCTACGATTTGGAGGCGAGAAATATTTTTAGCATATCATCTTGATTTTCCATATGTGCCGTTTAGTTCCAAAGATTATTCAGAAGCTTTTTCTGAGCTGGCAATAAAAAGTGGTGATTTTCTTTCATTTCCCATAAGCTCTGGGGAAGTTATTGATTTGGTTTACCAAAGCGGTAAAATTAGATTTAACCATTAAGAATTTAATCCAACCAAACAAGGAGTATTACCATGTCTACTTTTGACCAACGCGGACAAAAAGTAAATTATCAATACAATATTGCTGGCAATCTTAACTTCGGAGGAGCAACAACCAGCGCAGATGTTGCTCTGGAATTAAAAAAGCTTCTTCAAGAAGTAACCAAAGCAACATTGGCGGGAGTAATTGACGCAGAAAACGGTGTTGAAGTTGAGTCCAACATTAAAAAGGCGGTAATTCAAGCGGAAAAGCCACAGCCAAACAAACAAATCATTTTAGATTATATCAATGGAGCAAAAGCAATTATTGAGAGTTTAACTTCTGCGGCAGGGCTTGTTGGTGGATTTATGCAAGCAATAGAAATGATTAGAAGAGTCTTTTAATGGCGGATTACGACCAACACAAACAGAAAGTAAACACACAGGTCAACGCCGAAAATGTTCACATTCATCTTTCAAATCTAGTCCATCAAGTTTGGGATGAATTAGAACCTGATCTACAAGATGCGTTTTCAATGGCATATAATCAGGCGCGAAGAGATGGAGTGAATGTTATTAAAACCCGATATCTAATTGCCGCGTTGGCAAAGCTAAACACAGAATCAATTTCTGAATTCTTGAAACATGTACCCGTAAAAGCACTTCCAAAGCCGATAAACACAGGCATCACAACCGAGAGAACAATTTTAGATGAGAATCCAACGCTTTCAGGATGCGTTGAAGATTCTTTAAAGCACCTTTCTCCAAAAGCTTCCAATGCGAGAAAGTTATCCAGCGCAGACTTATTGGTTGATATTGCAAGATACGGGACTGGAAATTCAGTTGCACGCCTTCGCAACAATGGAATAACCGAGGAGAGAGTTAATGAAATTGTTAGTGAGATGGGATTAGATTTAATAAATCGCTAAAAGGCATAAACGATGGGAAAGGCACGAAGGGTTTTGCAATGACCAAGTATGACCAGCGCGGACAAAAAGTTAATACACAGATAAACGCCGATGTCGTTCATCTTCACGTTTCGAACAACGAGCCTCTTGAGAATCTGCCAGAAAATAACGCCTATGAGGAAATAACACCTTTCCTCATAGGCGTTATTATTGATTTGTCAGAACCTATGCTGAAGGCCCTCTATAAGCTATCCACTAAGGATGCTGAATTTGCCGAGCGTCTCAATAAAGCTTTGAATATGCTCGTCGAAAAATCTCTTGCCTATTGTAAAACACCTGAATCCAAAGATGTTTTGCCAAGATTTTCTCTTTTTGTATACGGCTTCGGACTTGGGCAAGCACGAAAAGGTATAGCAAATTTCTTTGAGAGAATTGGCGTAACTTCCGCAGTAAAGACGAATATTCCTACAGAAAGTGTAAGGGATCTGCTTGAAGAGATTGCGAAACTAGAAGGTTTGCCAACAACACCTAATGCAGCCCAACTAAATCGCTCTTGGAAAATCTATAAGAAAAGTATAGAAGCGCAAATATTGGATATGGGAGATAATAACTCCTGCCTAATAAAAGCGTTGCAAACTGCCGAATCAAGAATGATTGAAGAAATGAAGAATAGAAATTACCAGAATCCAATGTTATTGGTAATATGTAGCGGCAAATTCACTGATGGTGATGCAAACCAATTATCGACAACCTGTAATTCAATCAAGCAATCTGGGATTGAGTTAATCTTCGGTTATATTGGCGACACAGAACTAGAGTCAAGAGTTTTATACGCCGCCGAAAAAGACAATTGGGATTATGGAGTAAAGCAACTCATCAAATGTGCATCTGATTTGGAAGGCACAGGCAAAGTTGTAAAATCAATTTCAGAAATGGCGATTGAAAAATCTTGGAAAGTACCACCTAAAGCAAAACTACTATTGCAATTTAATCAACAAGAGATGTTGGATGAATTAATTGATATTATCGTAAGCCCACTAAAGTAATCTATGAATGACAACTCTTTGCCTCCCAAATCATACCAGCCTACCTTAGTTGGTTTTGTTATTGACGTTTCAAGTTCAATGAGACGCAACTGGAAAAATCGTGACGGCAGACGAATGCCACAAATTGAAGTAATCAAAGAGGCTCTAAATCGGCAAGCAAAAAAGATAAAAGTTCTGTACGCATCCAAACCCGATATAAAAACCGTTGACTTATTTTGTGTTGGCATGGGCTTCAGGCGTCCAATGAAAAAATGGCAACTTGTAGATTTGGCAAATAACAGGGAAATACCCCAAGAACAATTAATAGAAAGCATGACCGACGCAACTGTTGTTTGCGATATTCTGGCACTGACCGAAATCATTCCAACAAAAGTTGAACTTCAGGAAATAGAAGAACGAATAAGCGCGAAATGGTCAAATTATTCTTCTCAGATATTACAGAAAGTAAATTTTCGAGACAGTTTATATGACGACTTTGTATTTTATATACGAGGGAGTCTTCAAACAACAGCATTAAAACGATTGAACGATAGTTTTCGAGGAAATTTGTTGAAGGCATTAATTGGCAGAACCTTATGGCTAAACAATCGATGGCTCAATCACCACACCCAAAAACTAAAGAAATGGAAAGCAGAAACAGAGAAACGAATTGAATTCACATCGTTCGACGAGAGTTTCTCGTACACTGAAAACATCAAACAGGCGGCTGAAAAAATCTTTCAAAATAATGCTGACAAATATGAAGAGTACATTCGCCAAACATTAGATGAGTTTGTTTCTCAACAAAGTAGCCGAATATTGGAATTATTGACATTGGGGCATGCTGCCTTAACAGTATTTGACACCTTTGACGAGAACAAAGCCTATATGTTGGCTGAAAAAATTTACGGACACTTGGAAGAAGATATACAACCAAAGATTACTGGAACGTGGATTTTCAGTCGAAGAAGGCTTAAAGTTATTACTCGTGCTATCAAGGGAAAGTTAAACGACAAAAAAGTTGAAGACTTCACAAAACAAGTTGTAAAAAAAGTGGTTTGGGATGAGCTAAGACCGTTTGTCAAAATAAAAGTTATCGACATTTTCAAAGATGCGTTCAAGAAGAAAGCAAAAGAACGATTTTACGAATGGATTGACTTATCCACTAGCCGAGAGATAGTTCGATCAATAAAGGATATAGCAAATATCTTACCAGATGCTCTGGAGCAAGATATATATTCAGATGATTTTATGTTTGGTGCAACTCCAATCTACAACACCTTGAAAAAGGTATCGCTCAGGTTTACAGATAAGAGATATGCTAAACATCAAAAGGTACTTGTCATTATTTCAGATGGAGAGTTTACGGAAAACGCAGCACCAGACGTGGCGAATCTTTTACGAAAATCTGGGGTAACGATAGTCAATCTTTACATTTCAAACAAGAACATAGCTAGCAAACTCGTCGAACAAGCAGGCAAAAGCTGGCCTATTGGAGCAAAAATGATGTTTGAAATGAGTTCAATTTCTGCAAAAGAAGATGGCGTATCTCATGCATTAAGGAATTTAGAATATCGAATTGAAATTGGCAAAAAATTATTTATTCAAGTTAACCACTCTCAAGCATTGGAGGATATTTTAGATGCCTTGCTGATAAACGAATAATCTACTATTCCTTCTCCCGCTTCTTCCCCACCAGAAACGCGTTCAACAGTCCGCCCCCTGTTTAGCAGGACATCCCCATTTTCGCAAGGTAAAGTTGGGCTTGAATATTAAATCCACGGGCGGGGACGGGGTTATTACTTGAACATAAAAAGGCGGTAAATTGCTTGTTGTACTTCTCCGCGCTTTATGCAATAATAATTCAGCAATCCTTATTGTTTATATGAAAAGGGAGAAGTAACATGGAAGCAACTGGTCAGATAAAACTTGGAAACAAGATCGCTGTCCGCGTGCGGGCGTATAAAGGGGATGCGATGACCCTGCTGGCTTTCGACCTCCACCCATCCCTGCTGAAAAATTTTGTCGGGTTTAGCCTTCGGGTGGCTCAGGGCACCCGGAAATCTTATTTCCTGATGAACCGCCTGGCCTTTCCTGCTGAAATCCTGGAGAAGAATGGAATTGACAAGTGGGAAAAGCTCAGCAGTGAATATTCTCCTTTTCAACTTTTTAGATGGGTGCATGTGCCGAACACAGACCATTTCATTGGCAAACCATTTTACGGTGAATATACCTACCATGTCACGCCGCGATATCTTGAAAACGATATTCTGAAACCGCTGGATGAGACCCTGACGGCAAGCGTCAGAATCGATCTCAGTCCGTTTCGAGATGGGGATGTTCAGGTGGGGTTCACGCGCGCCTTCATTTCGTCCCAGGCCTATGCGCGCCGTTTTAATAACAACAGCAAATTACGCCCCGGTAACAAAGACTTGATCTTTGACGTCAAGGCGAAGTCGGGGAGCATCAAAAAATTCAACAAGAAGACCAACAAGCAGGAAGATGTCCCTTATACCTTTGAAGATCAGCATAAATATCTGGGATGGCAGGCCCGCGACCACATTATGGAGTTTCTGGATGAAGCGCTTCAGAACGCCGGCCTGAAACTGGACGTCTTTGCCTACGATCTAAATGAACCCGTGGTTGTAGAAAAGATGATCAAGCTCGCAAAGCAGGGACGGCTGCGCATTATTTTGGACAACGCGGGGGAACACAAAAAAGCGGACAGTTACGAAGCCAAATTTGAATCCTTATTCAAGCGGGAGGCAACGGGCAGCAGCGCCATTTTCCGTGGTCATTATCAAAGTCTGGCGCACAGCAAGGTAATGATCCAGAGAAATAATAATGCGGCGGCAAAGGCGATTAAAGTATTAACGGGGTCCACCAATTTCACCGTAAACGGGATGTATATCAACGCCAATCATGTGGTCCTGTTCAACAATAAAAAGGTTGCCCAGCTCTATGCAGACGCCTTCGACGCATCCTTTGGCAAAGAGCAAATGAGCGGCTTCAAAAATTCGGCTAGCGCCGCGGGAGACTTTGTCATCAAGGCCGGCAGGATGCCAGATATGATCCTGCGTTTCTCCCCACACCTCAAGAAGTACACCGATCAATTTTTCGACTCGATCACGAACCGCATCCTGCAAGCCAGAAGCGACGTCCTTTTTGCCATCATGGACGATGACAGCGCCAGCACCATCCTCTCCGCGGTCAACCAGCAGGTGGAAGATGACAAAATTTTCACATACGGGATCACCGACAATACTTCGCGGATCAAACTGTATAAGCCGGGCGAAAAGAAAGGCGTCAAAGTCTCCGGTAAAGGGACAGAAACGAAGCTGCCCCCGCCTTTTAACGAGGTTGCGAAAATCGCCGGTCATAACATTCACCATAAATTTATCGTTGTTGATTTCAGGGGCAAGGACAGCGTGGTCTATTGCGGCTCGAGCAACCTCGCTTATAACCCCGAACAAAAAAACGGGGACAACCTGATCGAAATCCGCGATGACGATGTAGTCACAGCTTTTGCCATCGAAGCGATCCGCCTGATCGACCATTTCCATTGGCGCAACAAGGAAAGCACGGAAATTAAGAAGACAGACGAAAACGGAAATCCCCTGGAAGTTACCTTGAACGACAACAAAGACCCCAATCAAATCTGGTATAAAAAACATTACAACAAAGCCGATATGTACTGCCACGTCCGTAAATTGCTGATCAACAAGAGGAAAAGCTAAAAACACGGTCTGGGAAATCTAACGATTTGCGCCTGATCCCCAATAACTGCTTATTGATTTCCGCACTCCCCTGATGTATAGTAATCACAAGGACTGCGGTTCCCTCGGCTTTAGAGTTTAACCAGAATCCATCCATCGGAAAAGTTGCATTCGGCCACTTCCGCGCGGATCGGGGGTATGTGACGGCACGCGGACGAAATAGAGCAGGATCGTGTCGAAATGTCCATCCGCAACTACCGCGACTTCATCATCTATACCGACTACGTCAACGAGAGTGAAACGGACGCAAAAGGGCGGCCGCTCCGCTTCTGTTTGCGCGTCTTCGATTCGCCGGTGGGAGAGGGCGAACATGACGAAAAAATTTCGATACCGGATTGGGACCAGCTTGAAGAATGGCGCAAACAACTGGCGAATAGAAATATCGCGCGAAAGGATTTCGAAAATCTAACGCTCCGCCTCGGCGACCTCATCCTGCCTCCGTATGCGCGCCAGTTGTATCAAAGCTGTTATCACCAGGTGCAGGAACAGGAGGGCAACGGATTACGAATCCGCCTCAGGCTGGTGCGGGAACTTGCCTTCCTGCCCTGGGAATACGCCCTGGTCAAACTGCACAGCGGGGAAATCGTCCCCGGCGATCACCTGGCGCTGGACTATCGAATCTCCATCGTCCGCCATGAAGCGATCTCGGTCCCTGCCGCGCCGTTCCGCGCCAGCCCAAATCGACGTGTGATCGTGGCCATGGCCAGCCCGGAGCCGTACGAGAAATATCCCAGGCTCGATCTAAAAAAGGAACAAACCGCCATCAAGGGCAAACTGCGGGAAGTCAACGGCGTCAGAGCGGAGTATCACCCCGATTTCGATCTCGAAAGAGAGGCGAAGGGTATCACTCAGGACGACATTCATGAGATGCTAAAGGAATCCGCGGATATTTTTCACTTCAGCGGACATGGAGATTTCAAGCGGGACGGCGGCGAAGAAGGCGGGAAACAACAAGGGCGCGGCGCGGTCATTCTTGCCAATGAACGCAATATGGCGGATGTGGTTCATGCGGATATCCTCAGCAGCCTGCTCTCGGAAGGCCATATCCGTTTGGTCGTGCTGGATGCCTGCGAGTCCGGCGAGCGGGATCCCTTCCGGCAATGGAGCAGCGTAGCCATGGCCCTTCTCAGGGGCGGCATTCCAGCGGTTGTTGCCATGCAATATTCGGTCTACGATGATCTCATAAAATTATTCGCTACAAAATTATATGAATATCTTGTTCCCGGTCTCACCATCGATGAGGCTGTCTCCCAGGCGCGGCTGGCCATCTATCGGGCTGATTCGAAAGCGCGTGATTGGGGCGCGCCCGTTCTTTACCTGCGGAATTCAGGCGGCAATATCTTTCCGCCGGTGACGGATGAACAGGCGCGGCTCGCAGCGGAAAATAATTCCGAGATGGATACAACCTTGAGCGAAGTGTTGATGCGCTGGGCACGCATGGGAGCGCCGGCCAGTCCGCTTCAAATCCAGACCTTGAAACTGGGCGGCGATTCTTTGACTCTTTCTCCGCTGGATGCTGTTTTACTCCTGCGTTCAGCAGTCGAAACCGACCAGGATACCGGTCACTGGGTCAGGCAGCTTCGCCGCGTCGGGATGAATTGGCTAAAAATGGTTCAAGAGAATCCAGCCCAAGACGCGGATATGAGTCTTGCCGAAAAAGCATTGGGATTGGATTTTGTTTTCCACAACCCGCCGCCTCAAGATATCAAAACTTTGGAATGGTCTGCCGTTACCCACACCTTCGACTCGTTGACCAGCCAGACAGCGGCGCTCGCATTGCTGGCCTTCGACCCTGAACTAGCCATCAAAAAGATTCGGGATGCCCTTCCCGAAACGAAAAGCGGAACATCCCGCCGCCGACAGAAGACGATACTACTTGGAGCGCTGGCAGAAGCCGATGAAGAAGCGGCAAGAAAATTGCATCAGGAACTCGATAGCGACTCAGATCGGGTTGCAGTCTGGTGGTGGCGCGCCAAAAAACACATCCATCGCAACCGTCAGCTCATCAGCCGCTGGACCTTTGGCGGGGCGCTCGGCGCGGGGCTGGCTTTGGCAATTTTCCGCGCGCTGCTGGCCATCATCAATTCCCAACCGATGGGAACGGAGTTTGCCATCAATTCCTATTGGGGATTCATCATCGGACTGGGAATGACCTATGCCATGATTTTGGCAGTGCCATTGATGCTGCAGGATTATCAAGACATATCCCCTTCTCAATTGCGCCGTGCAAGAGGTCTTGCCATTCTGCTTGGTGCGTTTGGTTTCTGCATCGCCAACGGATTCGTAGCCTGGATGAATGGAAGTGGTTTGAGCTTCAATATTTTCGCGCGATTTCTTGCGGTGGCATTTCTCGCCGGGCTGGGTCTGAGCTTCGGGTTGATGGATCAACCGGTCGCAGGCTGGAAGCTTGGCGCGGCCAACTGGGCAAAACGCCTGATTCTGACCGCGGTCCTTTTGGCAATCGTCCAACTGCCGGTGTTAGCCGAAGCTGTTCTAAATGCAGATGGCGCTTACATCCTTGACAATGCGGAGTGGCTGGCATCGTCCGTCATTGAACCAAGCGAAGCCATCAGTAATAAATACAGCATCTATCCCGCGTTGCAGGCACTATTCGATCAAAACATTCCCATTGAAACAGGCAGGGCTTGTTTTGAAGGGCAAGCCTCGACGGGTTTGTTTGCCAATTGCTTCGAGCAATGGCTGAGCATCCTCGATGCGGCGCTGGTCGGCGTGGTGCTGGTCATTGGTATCACAATGGGGCTTCACTTCCCACAGACCGGGCTGGGAGCGGCCTGGAGGAAGTTGATCTCCCGTTTGGGGCTGTCAGGCTGAGGCGGAGTCTGAAGCGTCTATTTTCTCCCAAATGAAAATGATTAAGAAAGGAGTCCCGGTTATGAAACGTCAATCCCATCATCTTAAACATTGGTATCGAGTCATTCCCTGCCTGCTGGTGATATTCATTCTTGGTTCGGTCACCGGATGCGGTGGAGCAGCCACATCCATGCCCGGCGTTCAGGTAACTAAATCTGGTTGGCAGGCGCAAAGATACGGAGCCTACAGCAAGGTGTGGGGTTCAACCGTCACGCCCATGCAATTGGATCTATTAAACAACACCTGGAAATCGATTGTGCTGAATGGCTATGTCACCACAGATGCAAATGGTCAGGGCAAGATGAAGAAAGGCACAACATCAACCTGCACTGTGTATGTGTTTCAACGCAGTTCCGCGGGTATCCTGAGCGAAGCTATCACCACCTGCCCAAGAGGAAGCACAGGGACAGGGTGCACAAACGCCTCCACCTGGCTGTTGAATAATTGCGGCATTCGGGCCATCACCCTGCCGGCAGGCATCACCTTCAAAGGGACGATGGTCACGATCATCGAGTACCGCGACCTCGAGACCGTGATTGTGCTTAGCTCGGAGGGCGTTGCAGAGGTGACTCCCACCGACCAGCCCGACCAGTATTTCGAAGTGAACCCGGGCCTGGCTGCTTATGCTGTGACACCTGAATTTCAAAAACAGGCGGAGGATTTCTTCGGGTTCCCGCCCGGAGTGGAGGTCGGCTTTGATGTGATGGTTGGACCCATCGAACGGATGGACCAGGTGCATCAAATTCAGAGCGCAAATCTTATCCTGCAGAGTCAGGGTTTACCGATGGTTCCGCTGGCTGAACCAGTTATTTTGGGTCTCCGCTGGTTGAATGCACAGCCGGAAGACTTCCGCGTGTCGGAGGCGCTGGCAACTTCGATTGACTGGGTAAAACTGCAAGAGATCTATCCCGATTTTCCCATCCCTGTTGTTTTCGAGGCACAGGGACAAACCCTGGATCTGCGGACAATTCCATTTGACATCGAAAATGCAAAAGGGTTGTTGGCCGAGGCTGGCTATGGTTCCGGATTCGAAATGATCATCGTATTTGATGAAAGCATCCGCGGCCTTTCAGAAATCGCCTACGCCATCGCAGCAGAACTGACCGAAAACATCGGCATTGCCGTCACCATTCAATCCTTCAACGCCGACAATGCAGAAGGTGTCTTCGCCGAATTGGATGCCACGAACCTGCCCGTCCTCGTCCTCAGTGGATATTGATTTATAAAAAAGGAGACCCTATGCCCGCGTTTAACTCATCACTTTTTCTGCTTGGATGTCTCGGCGGCCTGCTCCCGGATATTCTGCGGCTCATCCGCAACAGGCACAAGATTAAGATCCCCGCCTATCTTCGGACGTTAAACTTCTGGGTGGGAACGATCCTGCTTGTGGCAGTGGGCGGGTTGACCGCCTGGGTCCTGAGCGCAGAAACCGCCAAGGATGCGCTCATCTACGGCTTCGCCTCCCCGCAAATCCTCTCCCAGCTCGCAGCGAGCGCCCGCACTGAGCGAGTGGAACGTGGAGAAGAAGAAGGGGAACGCGATACATCCTTCAACCTGCTCAAATGGTGGGACAGCTAAACTGCTAGAATAAAAATCCATTGCAACCGCGCCCGCGTCACTTGAAGCCACATCCATGACGCGGGCAGAATATGCCTTGTTTTGATAACTTGCATATTCTTGACTCGCGCCTTGGTTCATAGAGAATAAACGCGACACGTTCCGCCTCGGACCTACGGGCCGGCTTGATTCTATTTCGAGGCTATTGTATCCACCCAATAAATATTGTATAGTAATTACCATAAGTAAGGAATTCTGCTGTGAAAGCCAAAGGAGGATTCGATGCCAGGAAAAGCCGTCCCAAAACAGGATAAAAAGTTCACCGCTGTTGTCTACTTCCACGGCATGGGAAGCCAGAAACGCTACGAGGAAGTCAGCCGCCTGGTGGATGCATTGGACCACTACGATTTCAAACGATTCAAATCGGTGGAGAATAAGAAACTGGTGGGTATTGAAGCCTTTCCAGAAAGACCCCTTTCGAACCTCACCCGTGATATTGGATTCATCGAAGTGAAATACCGCAGCATCATCGATACATTTCGATCAATCAAGGAATTTCGGTTCTACGAAGCGTATTGGGCAAATCTCACCGCCGGCGGAAACCCTCCCCAGGAGGTGCTTTGGTGGCTCCTCAAACAAACCCTGGTCCCCATCAAGGCATTGGTCACCCCCTGGCGCGGAATGGCGCGCCTGCGGCGGTCGATCCTTTTGGAAAATTGGGACGACCTGACGAAAAAACGAAACGACCTTACCAAGAACGATCTCAAACACCTCATCAAATCGTACGAGGATTTCGAAGGCCCGGAGGCTCGCCGGAAATATCCAAGGGGCAGTGGCAGGCAGTTCAGAAACTCCCTGGGTGAAAACCGCCAGGACCCAAATCAGATCGAACGTCTGGCGTGGGCTGCAAGGCAATGGTGGGTAATCTATGCAAGGACAAACCTGCTCTACCTGCTTGTGATCCTGTCCTTCCTTTTGGCTGTGGGATTAATCCTTTATATTCTCTTCATAACAATCAAGGCCGCGCTTCCAGCCACCGCAGAAATCATTCCGCCGGGGCTGCTGTCTCTAATCGGGGAGGATTCGCTCGAACCCTCCTATGCAAATATCATGATCTTAATTTCTGCCCTCTTTTCAACGGTGGGAGTTTACAATTTCCTAAAGGAGTATATGGGGGATGTTTATTTCTGGTGTACCTATGAGGAAACCGCGGAAAAGCACCAAAGGCGGCGGGCCATATTGGATCATTGCGCGGAATCTCTTAAACATGTTCTGTTGCACAAGGACTGCGAACGGGTTGTGATCGTAGCCCACAGCCTTGGGACCACAATTGCCTTTGATACGATCCTTGAACTGTCCCGTACCAACCGGGCGATCGGCATAGCCGCAAAAGACAAGATTGACCTCGGCAAGATCCAGCATTTCATCACCCTGGCCAGTCCCATCGATAAGGTCCACTACTTCTTCGAAAATCAAACCAGCCAATATCATCGGTACAACCGCGTGGTGGAACAAATCCGCGGTGATCTTGCCAGCTACCCGTTTTCCAAATCCGGCGCTCCCCTGATCCATTGGATGAACTTCTGGGACAAGGCCGATATCATCAGTGGTTCGCTTCAAACCCCCGCCACCGCCAGTTATCCGAGCCTGAAAGTGGATAACTGCGAAGCCAAAAGTTTCCTTTTCCCCTTCCCGGATAAAGCCCACTCCGCCTACTTTGACGATAAGGAAGTGATCGAAAAAATATATCAATCCGTTTTCGAGAATATGTACAACTTCCCAAAAATGCGGGAGGAGGAGGGTCAGCGGGTGAAGTATTCAAAGGCGTTCATTGGAGAAACCGGGCATGGCGCGGTCAGCACAAGAATATTCCAGGTGCTTACTATTTCACTTCCCTGGGTTGGTTTAACGAAGATTCTGGCTGGGCCGGAGTGGAATTTCGTCAATCCGATATTAATTTCACTAATCGGCCTCACCCTCCTTGGAGTGGTCATCGGGCAGATCCGCGGACATGTGAACAGGCTGTAACAGCTGCGAACTCGAACTACAAGCTGCAATCACATGGGAATCAATTCCGAGCACGGCTTTCGGACGCACAAAACCAGAGCATGGCATCCATAAACGCCTGCCCTGGTTTTTCATTAATCAATTCGGTTAACTGACAGGCTCCAGCGTTTCTTCGACGACCCGGAACACAATGTCATGCTCGTGCACAGGTTGGGCTACCTTGATGGCCACATTGTCACCCGGCTTCACCCAGACAATACTGTGATGCTCGACCTCCATGGAAGACACCCGCTGGGTAAAATCGGTGGAATGCCCAAAGATATGTATGCGATCCCCCAACTTCAGACCGTCGTTCAAAGAAAGCACCGCCACACCGATATGATCGTAGTAATGTGTCACCTTTCCGATCTCAACTTCCATAACCTTGCTCCTGCCCGGCTGGAAAAAAATCAAACGCAGGCATTTATACTTTAGCACGAAATGACCATTAATTTCCAGCCCCTCCCGCTGGATTTTTCACGCCTCCCTCTTAACCCGGGCCTGCCAGCCCACGGCAGACATTCGCCCCGCCTGATATACTTCCCCGCACAATGAACCGAAGAATCTGCGGCATTCTCACCCGCGGGCACCAGGTGGCATCCCGTCCCTCCGCGGCATATCCGTACAGTTCGCTGGAAAAGCAGAAGCCGTTCTTTAAAAAACTTGGGTTAGACTTGTACGAATATTTCAACGGCACACTGAATATATCGATTGTGCCGTTCGAATATGAAATGATCCATCCCGAATTCACATTTGAGCTGGTCGATTGGACCGACCTTCACCCACCGGAGACCTTTTCCTTTTCGCGATGCAGGGTGTATTTCAAGGATGGAAAATACGATGGCTGGGTATATTATCCGCACCCGGAAACGAAGAAAACCCATTTCCAAAATCCCTCCCTGATCGAAGTCATCACCCTTGAAATTCCCGGAATACAATACGGCGATGCGATCGATATCGAAATCAATACCGACGAAATTCAAATCATCGAAAAAGATGAGGCTTTATAATTCATATAGATAAGTGACCAAGTTTGGGCGCAGGTCGAAGCGAGGGATGTATCAAAATATATCACCCAAAGGTTCTATTTCGAGTGGAAATTTATTATTATTCATCCGTCTCGTGTACAATGGGAAAGAAAAGGGAATCTTATGCGTATTGCTTTCATCTCGGATATTCATGGAAATTTCACAGCGCTTCAGGCGGTGCTTGCGGACATTAAAACTCAACGCATCGATCAGACCATCTGCCTGGGCGACACGGTGAGCCTTGGCCCCCAGCCGACGGAAACCCTCGAAGCGTTGAAAGACCTGCATGGGATTTACATCAAGGGGAATCACGACGAAGCGATCCTCGAACCCGCCAAAGCCGCCAAGCATGAGATCACCGAGCATCTTGTCCCCGACCTGTACTGGTGCCGCGAACGGCTTTCTTCTGAAAATCTCGAATTTATCAAGGCATTCGAAAACACTCATGAATTGATGTTCTCCAACGGAATAAAATTACTGGCCTATCACGGGTCGCCGCTCTCCACCACGGATATCATCCAGTCTACAACACCCGCTGAGACATTGGATAAATACTTTGCAGGTCAGGACGCGTCTGTTTTCATTGGGGGTCATTCGCACATCCAAATGCACCGCCGACAAGGGAAAAAATTGATCATAAATTCAGGCAGCGTGGGCAACGCTTTTGAGTTTTCGTTTTCGCCCGGCAATCCACCCCGCCTGCTGCCGTGGGCGGAATATGCGATCATGGACCAGTCCGGCGACTCTTTCAATGTGGATTTGCGGCGCGTTTACTTCGATATCGACCAACTATTGAATGTGGTAAAGAAAAGCGGGCTGCCGGGCACGGAGTGGTGGCTCAGGCAATATCCAAAATAATAAAGTGATTCCTCCATTCGTCGATGCGGCAGCCATGCCGCATTTTGATTCCACATGCTATACTCGCCCCTGCACCCGTAATGAATATTTAGGAATTTGCGCATGGAATTATCACTCGTCTTTCAGATCATTTCCACAACTGCGGTCATTCTCGGAATCCTCTTTGGCATCCTGAATCTGCGAAATTTTCAGGCCATGCGCAAACGCGAGGCGGCTATCCTGATGTTGAATTCCTTCCAGACCAATGAATTCATCAAGGGCTTGTTATATGTTCTCGATCTTGACCACAATCCTACAAAAGAGGAAATTGATCATCTCCCGCAGGACCAGTATTTGGCGTTTTACATGCTGCTGGGCACATGGGAAAGACTGGGAATCCTTGTATTCCGGCGCGAGATCGAAATCGGCATGGTGGAAGACGCCTACAGTGGCCCGATCATGCTTTCATGGAGCAAACTGGAAAACTATGTGATGGAAGTCCGCGCTGCATGGAATCGCGAGTCTGCATTCGAGTGGTTTCAGTGGCTGGCGGAACGCGTTCACGAACGGGATAAAAGAATTAATCCGCCGCCCGCCTATCATTTGCATAAAAGCTGGAAACCTTAACCCGGCAGGTTCACTATGACAATATTTGTGCTTAAGAACGCCACCCTTATCGACGGGAATGGAAGCAAACCCATCACGCATGGGACCATCGCCATCGAAGCCGACAAAATCATTTACGCGGGCGCATCTGAAAAATGGATCGAGCCGGTTGATACTTCTGTGAACGAGATCGATCTGTCAGGCCGCTGGATCCTCCCGGGATTGATCGATTGTCATGTCCACATTGCGGCGGAATGCCTGCCTGACAGCACCATGACCGGGCCACTGGGCTGGACATCGCTCGTGATGTTGAAACATGCCCAGAACACCCTGGCGGCGGGAATCACCACCATCCGTGATGTGGGCGGAAGACACCATCTTGAATTTTCGCTTAGGAAGGCCGTTGAAGCAGGGCTTTTCGCAGCACCGAGGATGTCATTGGCCGGCAAATTGCTTTCCATCACATCCACTGGTAGCGAATGGTACGATGGGATGTATCGCGAAGCCGACGGCGTGGATGAGGTCCGCAAGGCGGCACGGGAACAATTGAAAGCCGGGGCGGATTTGATCAAAATGCTGGCCACAGGAGCCGTCCTTGCGCCCGGTGAGAAGCCCGGCGCCGCGCAATTTGAAATGGAAGAGATCCGCGCCGCAGTGGTGGAAGCCGCCAAGGTGGGAAAGATCGTGGCTGCTCACGCGCATGGGATCGATGGAATCCGCAATGCAGTGGAAGCGGGAGCAAAAACCATCGAGCATGGGACCTACCTAAACAAAGACCCGCGTGTGATGGAGCGCATGGCAAAGGAGGAAATCTTCCTCGTGCCGACCTTGAAGGCCGGCTACGATGTGATTTACGGAAACAAGCCTGGCATTCCAGACTGGATCATGGAAAAAAGCAAGGAAACCCAGGAGGATGCGCTGCTTTCAATCCGCCGCGCTCATGAAATGGGGGTGCCGATCGCAATGGGAACCGATGCGGCAACGCCATACAACTTCCATGGGGAGAATGCCATGGAACTTTACTACATGTCACAGGCAGGACTCTCCGCGATGGAATGTATCGTCGCATCCACAAGGAACGCGGCGCGTGCATTGGGATGGGAGAAAAAGCTTGGCACCCTTGAAGCCGGTAAACTGGCGGATTTGATCGTGGTAAAAAAGAATCCGCTGGACGACCTCCGTTCGCTTGCGGATCGATCAAACATCGAATATGTGATGCAGGGCGGAAAATTCGTGGCACGTCAGTTTGCAAGCGACACCGGCATCCCCGAAGAGTTGATGGCGGGTGCGTGGGTCTGCTGCGGATAAATGATTCGGGGAAGTAAATGCACGGAAATGGCTGGCAGGCCGGGGCGGAGTCGGAAGCGGAGATATCATCCCAACCTTAAAAAGTTGCAAGTTTGTTGCAAATAAATATGGAGTAAAATTGGCCGAATAATCAATTCTTTACCAAAACGCAGGAGGTAAGGCCAGATGTTCGTTACAAAGAATCTTTACCAGAACGATGAGGCGTGGAAGACGGCTCCTCTGGGGCATTCAAAAGAGACGATTGGCGGCTGGGGATGCCTGCTAACGTCTGTGACCATGATGCTGAATGGAATTGGCTACAACGAAACCCCTGTCACCGTCAATGAGAAAATGAAAAATGCCGGCGGTTTTCAGGGGGCGTTTTTTATCCCGAGCGTGCTTCCATACATCTGGCCCAATTGCGCCTACCGCGATATGCAGCCATGCGAAACGTCACCCGCTCCCATTGCACAAATCGATGCAGCTGTGGCGCAGGGAAAACCGGTCATCCTGCAAGTAGACTGGAACAAACAAGCCGGTATCCAAACCCATTTTGTTTTGGTAAAAGAAAAGAAGGGCGGAGATTATTCCCTTTACGATCCCTATAAATATGGCGGCGACGGCCCCACGAAGGAAGTGCTGTTGACAACCCGCTACAAATTTAACGGCGCTTCCATAGCAACCGAAATCAGCGGTGTGCTGTGGTTCGATTCTTACAGTACCACACCGCCCGAACCCCCCAAAGTTACGAAGGTTGCGGTACCTGCCGAAAAATTCATCATTTATGCAGCGGAAGATGATCTTTCCCTGCGGGCGGAACCCTCGGTCACCGGATATTTATGGAAACGCATGGCAGCGACCACCGAATTGATCTGCCTCGAACCGAAGTCCCAGGTCAAATCAAAGATCGGTGTGCAAGGCCAATGGATCCAGGTGCAAGACCCCGCCGGCGATCAGGGATATGTAGCTGCCTGGTATGTTTCCGAACAGAAAAACAAACCCGCTTCATCCTCCCCTGCGCCTGCTCCATCCGCCTCGGCAGTTCCCGCCCCTAGACCGGGGGGCGCATCGGCGGCACCGGCCCCAGTTCCACCCGGTGCGTTGGCACTCTACCCAACCGAGGAGTTATCCTTCCGCAGCCAGCCTGTAATTTCACCGGAAACATTGATTCGGAAAATACCCGTCACCGAACAACTTATCAGCCTTGAACCCGCCAATCAGGCAATCCCCAAGGTCGGCGTTCAAAACCAGTGGATCAAAGTCCGCGACAATAACAAAAAAGAAGGCTACGTAGCGGCATGGTATGTGAAATATGCCGGGGGATCCACGGCGCAAGCCGCCAGCGCTTCTGCACCTTCTGCGGGCGGGGCTTTAAAAGTCCGTACCACTGCCGAGGCGGTATCCATGCGAAACCAGCCCGTCGTCAGCGAAGCAACCTTGATCAAACGCGTACCGCTTGGTTATGAATTTACCGTCACAGAACCCGGTGCTGAAGCAAAAATCGGCGCAAACAATCAATGGCTCAAGGTAAAAGACGCAACTCATGAGGGGTATGTTGCGGCATGGTTTGTCGTGAGGTAAAGACGAAGAGCAGGACATGTCTGAAATAAACGCAGCACGAAAAACAAAAATATTCATCTCCTATTCGCGCAAAGACAAAGCTTTTGTGCGTAAACTGAACAATGCCATCGATGCGGCCGGCATCGACGCCTGGGTGGACTGGGAAGGCATCCCCCTCAGTTCGGATTGGATGTCCGAGATCAGCGCCGCCATCGAGGGCGGGGATGCCTTTGTTTTCGTCATCAGCCCGGATTCTCTAAAATCCCAAGTCTGTCGGGATGAATTAGAACTGGGCATAAAAAATAATAAAAAGATCATCCCGGTGTTGTACCGCGAACCTGAAAAAAGACAGAAAATGCACCCCAAACTGTCATCCACCAATTGGGTTTATCTGCGTTCGCGCAAGGATGATTTCAAGGGAACCATTCCCCAGCTTGTCAGCGCAATCCAGACAGACCTGGGATGGGTTCAGCAGCATACCCGTCTGCTCGAACGGGCCATGGAATGGGACCGGAAGAATCGCAGCACCAGCTACCTTCTTCAGGGTGAAGACCTGGAAGACGGCGAAAAGTGGATGACAGCCTCCACTGAACATAAAAGCCGGGGAGTAATTCCATTGCAGGCGGAGTACATCAGCGCCAGCCGACAGAATGCTATTCGCCGCCAGAGAAACCTCACCATAGGGATTGGCCTTGTGCTGGTAGTCAGCATTCTTCTCGGTATTTTTTCGTTGTTCCAATGGCGGTCAGCCGTTGAAAGCAGAGAAGCAGCTGAGATAAGCGCAGCAGCTGCTGCTGCCAGTGAACAGGTGGCCCTTACCCAACAAGCCATTGCCGTTGAAAATCAAAGACAAGCATTAATAAGCGCAAATGAAGCCAAGGCTCAGCGAAGCGCCGCGCAAGCCGGCGCCTACAAGGAACGACCCGGTCAGCTGGAAATCAGTACCCTGCTGGCTCTGGAATCATTAAGTCGTTCACCATCGAACGAAGCGGAAGATATCCTTCGTCATAACCTCAGCCTGATGCCGATGCCCGTGGCGCAGATCAAACATATGGGCAGGATCTGGAACATTCACAACAGCCCGGATGGGCAATACATCATCTCCTCCAGCGCAGATAAGACCGCCTGTGTATGGACACCGCAAGGCCAAAAGGTGATTTGCGTTCAACACGATAGCGATGTGACCGACGCTTTCCTTTCCAGGGATAATCGCGTCCTCGTCACTTCCAGCCTGGACGGTTCGGTTCGCCTCTGGGACCCTCAAAATGGTTCCCAACTTGAAACATTCAACTACGGGACAGATGTTCTGGATATCGACCTCAGCCCGAATGGCAGCCTTGTGGCTGCCGGGCGCAAGGATGGATTTGTTTCCGTCATCAACATCGACATCCGCCAGAATGTTTATAACTATAATTTTGCAAGAGGGCCGGTCAGTATTGTTCAATTCCATCCCGCAGGTGATTGGCTAGCCGTTGGCACAAAAACGGGCACAGTGCGGCTTTGGAAGGTGATGAGTGGATTCCTGATACCCGGTTCCCTTCACGATGCAGAAGTATTCAACCTGGCCTTCAGCCCGGATGGCAAGCAAATCGTCTCGGTCAGCGAAGACAGCACGGCGCGTCTGGCAAGAGCCGAAACAGGGCGGCAGACTCATGTCATCAACCATCCGGATTGGGTGGAAGATGTGGCTTTCAGCCCGGACAGCTCCTGGTTCGTCACCGTCTCGGATGACAAGATCGTGCGCGTTTTCGATGCCGAAAGCGGGCAGGAAAAAGTCCGCATGCAGCACGGCAGCTTTGTCCAGCGCGTGGAAGTCAGCCCGAACGGCGAATGGATTCTGAGTACAGGATATGACCTGACCGCAAGACTTTGGGACGCCCAAACCGGCGCAATGATGCTGGAGGCATCCATTGATGGGATCGGCTCGGCCCTGCTGTTCAGCCAGGATGGAAACATGATCTTCGTTGGCGATCGCAGCGGGAATATCACCGTTTGGGATATTTCCACCCTGAAGGAGCGCATCGGCTACATCGGGTTTACCGAATTCGTAAACAAGGCCAAGTTTGACCCTGCCGGCCAATGGATGCTGATCAACACGGACGATAAAATTCTCTGGCAGATCCCAGCCAGCCAATTGACCACCCTGCATGACAGCACCCTGGGAACAAACGTGTTGTCCTTCGATGAGCTCACAGCACAACTTAAAGTCAGCCCGGATTCCAAATGGATCGCTATCTCGGAAAACTCCGAAGTTTCCAATTCAAGGGCGATCTTATACAACCTCGAAACAAAGGTCTTACATTCCCTCCCGCATGGATCAGATATCAGCGGACTGGCAATCAGCGGGGATGGAAAATTCCTGGCGACCACCAACGAAGACAACACCAGCGTCTATATTTGGGAGATCGAGTCAGGCCAGTTGGTGAATGAGCTTAAATTCAATGAAATCGCCTTCACTTCCGCATACAGCCCCAAAGACCCAATCCTGGCTATCGGCTTTATGGATAAAACTGTGTTATGGGACACAGGTTCCAATATGGAAATCACCACCCTTAAACAAGTTGGAAGCATCCGCTCGCTTAATTTCAACCTCGAAGGGACCTGGCTTGCAACCACAAGTTCCGATGGAAGCATCTTCGTCTGGGATATGACCAAAAAAGATTTCACCCAGCCCGCCTACAAATTCCTTCAAAGTGGGAGGGTCACTTCCCTCGATTTTAATTCCAAAAAGGGCTGGCTCGCATCGGCCAGCGCGGATGGTTTTGTCTACCTCTGGGACCTCAACACCGGTGAAGAAGTCGTTCGCATCCCACACGGAGACCTTGTATCCGGAATCAATTTTTCGCCAGACGGCAACCTGCTATCCTCCGTCTCGCGGAAGACCCTGCAATTCTGGGATGTCAACCTGCTCGTACCTATCGTAAAAGAAAATCTCGTGTCAATGGCGTGTTCCCGCCTTACCAGAAATTTAACCCCAAGCCAGTGGGAATTCTTCTTCCAGGACGAAGCATACACTTCGCTTTGCCCCAACCTACCCCAGCAGTAAAAGAGGATCATTTATGGATACACAACCTCAACAACCAGTCCCTATCCTTGAAGTCGCGTGGACGCGTTTTGCCCAATTGGACGCGATCTCATCAAAAAGGACGAAAGCCCATCTTCGAATGCGCAGGTGGATCGTAGCTCTTGGCATCCTTGCGACCCTTTTTGCGATTCTTTCCCAAAGTTTCCCCCTGGAGAGCGGGCTTGCAGGTTTAATTATTCGAGGTCTCCTCCTCCTCCTTCCGATCCTGGCATCCGGTATTGCTGCCTACACAAGCACCAATTATGCCAATGGGGACTGGCTCGTCTCCCGCGCAGGCGCGGAGGAAATTCTCAAAGAGATTTACAGCTATCGCACCATTCTACAAGATTCACCGTCTCGCCGCACCTGGCTCGAAAAGAGACTCGTTGAAATTCAAAGGTCGGTTTATAGCGGCATGAATGGCGAGTTGACCATGGAAACCTACAAGGGCTCCATTCCTCCGCACCATAATCCAAAGGACCCTTCCAGCGATGGGGGCTTTAATGACATTAACGGGGACGAATATTTCCATTACAGGCTCGAGCAACAATTAAACTGGCACAGTGAAAGAGTAGTAAGAAGGCAGGCTGAACGCAGGCGCTTGCAAACCCTCATTCTGATTGCTGGAGGGCTGGGCGTATTCCTTGCAGCCGTCCTGCCATTGTGGGTTGCCCTTACAGCTGCCTTTACTGCAGCACTGATTGGCTGGCAGGAATTGCGAAATCTCGATGCGGTTGTGCGGAATTACAGCAAAGTGCGAATGGAACTCGGCATCCTCTATGATCATTGGAAAAGCCTGGATGAAAGCGAGAAGACCCAGAGCGAATTCTTCAACATGGTGCGCTCCACCGAAGAAATCCTTTGGAGCCAGAACGTTGAATACATCAAAGCCATGCAGGAAGCGTTAAAAGCGTCCGACCTCGACGAAGAGGCCAGCCTCATCAACCGTGTCATCAAGGAAGCGCGCGAATCAGACCGCCGTCTCAAACAGTCCATGGAAGACGCAGTAGTGGACTTCACCAGCGATAAACTGGGCGAATCTGAGAAGGTCCTCACAGAAGAGATGGAAAATGCGTTGAACGAACTTTCCAAGGAGGCCTCTTCCGATATCGTAAGGGCCGAGTTGGAAGCCATGCAGCGTGGAATTCAGGAGCGCTTCAGCGGGCTGAAATCTGCATTGGCGGAAATCGCTGAGGAATTTGCGGGAGTTGAAATCGGCTCGAACACTCCCCCCGCCGTTTTGAATAACCTGCTTTCCCGGTACCCCAAGTCGCACGAACCCAAGGGATAACTTAAAGGATATTTGTCATGACTGACCATAGCGCGAATCCCGCACCCAAAGAAAATGTTCTATCCTCTTTACCAGCATCCACACCTCCATCCTCCTCTCCCGCGCCGGTGACCCCAGCGGAGACGGGTACAGCCTCTTCGGACAAGGAATCAACTGCCGCAGCGAATCCCACTCTTCCGGTCGTAGAACCAGTTGAAAGTCCCGCCCCGACGCGGCCTGTGATTCGTCCGCATGCCTTTGTGGTAATGCCCTTCGGAAAAAAGAAAGGCAGCGATGGGACGCTCTATGATTTCAACGCAATTTATAAACTGATGATCAAGCCCGCTTTGGAAGAGTCGGGCTTTGAACCCTTCCGCGCTGATGAAGAGACCTCCTCCGGCGATATTCTGACGGATATGTTCCAGGAGCTTTTGCTTGCCGACCTTGTGCTATGTGACTTGAGCATTGACAACGCCAATGCCTATTATGAGCTGGGCATCCGCCATGCGTTTCGCAAACGCGGCGTGGTGCATATCCAGGCGGGCCGCGCCTACATGCCGTTCGATATCTTCAACGTACGCACGCTTCCCTATCACATCACAGCCGAAGGCGTGCCGGACCCTGAATTCCTGAAGAATGATATTCAAGCCATTGCGCGCATGACCAAGGACACCTGGGCTTCGGACCGCGATGCGATTCACAGCCCCATCTACAACCTGCTCTCCGGGCTGAAAGAACCGGACCGGAACTCGCTGCGGACTCCATTGGCAACAGGTTTTTGGCGCGAGTATAACGAATGGAAGCAGCGCGTGACGGTTGCCCAGCGCCAAAAGCGCATCGGCGACATCCTGCTGCTCACGGAAGAGATTCGCAACCCGCTCATCAAAGAGGAAGCCATCGGCGAAGCCGGCAAGGCGCTTGCCAATATGGGACGGAACGAACTGGCTCTGGCTCAATACCGCAAAGGGTTGGAAGTCAATTCCGGCAACCTTGCCTTCCGGCGGGAAGAAGCTTTCCATCTCAACCGCCTCGGCCGGGTGGATGAAGCCATTGTGAAGATCGAGAACCTGCTGAATGATTTTCCCGACGACAGCGAAGCCATATCCTATCTCGGCCGCATCTACAAGGAAATGTGGGCCGACTCTTGGAAGAACATTTCGGACAAAACAAAACGACTGCGCGCCGCTTTCGATTCCTATCACTGGCTGATCAAATCCATTGACATTTATCTCAAAGGCTATCGAATCGACCTGAACAATTACTATCCCGGGGTCAACGCGCTTACGCTTTCCAGCATTGCCGTCCACCTCGCAGACCGCTTCGACGACAAAAAAGACCCCGATCCCGATATTGCTAGAATCCGCAGGGAATTGCCCGAGCTCAAAGGCGCGCTCGTGTTCGCCCTTGAAACAAAAGTGGATGAAGACAATGCGGATTACTGGACCCTGATATCGCTGGCTGAGTTACGGGTCCTCACCATCGATAACATTGCCAATGTTATCCGCTCCTACCGAAAGGCGCTCACCGCCTCGCGGCGCAATTTGTTTTTCCTGCAAGCCTCCTTGTCCCAGCTCGAGATCCTGCGGGCACTGGACTTGCGCGGCGAAAACGTACAGGCTGCGATAAATATCCTTGAAGAAGAAGTAAACCGTGTAAGTAAATCCGATAATCCCCCTTTGACTGGTAAAGGAAAAAAAAGAAAGAAACCAACAGGGAATTCATCCACAGGACAGGTATTTCTTTTCGCCGGATATATGGTCGATTATCCCAGCAAGGAAAAGAAGACCTTCCCTGAAACCCGGGAAAATGAAATCCGCTCTGAAATTCGAAAGAAACTCGAGAAATACCATGCAGGGTCAGACGACAAGGCCATCCTGGCAGGGCTCTCAGCCGGCAGCGAGATCCTCTTCGCAGAAGAATGTGCCGAAAAGGGCATCCATGTGGATGTGCACCTGCCTCTTGCTGAAGCCGCCTATATTCGTGAATTTGTTTCTCCCGGCGGCGAAACCTGGACGGAACGCTTTTACAAAATTCGCAGCCACCCTCTCGTGGATGAATACTACCAGATGGACAATATCGGAGAAGCAAAGGAAGGCTATGAACCTTATGAACGCAATAACCGCTGGGCGCTGTATTCCTCCCTGCTTCACGGTATCGACAAGGTGCGCCTAATCGCAGTGTGGAACGGACTTGGCGGCAGACCCAAAGACCGCGATGCGCGCCTAACCCGTCACATGGTGGAATTGATGCGCGAAACCGGTGGAATGATCGAGACGATCAACACCTCCAAGTACATCCATGGATTCATAGCCGGAGCAATTGACGGCCTGCCAGACTTGAGCAAACCAGCCGCGGAATCTGGAAAATCCAAAATCATCAAACGTGTCCCGCCAAAGAGTAAATAATAATGAGACCCGCCGAGCTACTCGGCGGGTCTCATTATTTCATTGGCCTTTTCAATCGGATACGGCCAGATCTCGCCCTTCACCCCTTTCGCTAAATAGAAATCTCCCGCCCGTACAGTCTCCACCCCTTCGAGAGTACGAACAGTCACCATGCGGTCCGCATCTCCCCTGGTAACATCGGTCAGAGGCACAAGCAGGGTCACAGCACGTTTGATGCAGACGCCCGGCTCAAGAATCATATAACTCTCATCGAAGATTCCCGCGTCCACAGGCCAGACATCGTTCGGATGATCCAGCTCAAATACAAGCATGTCGCCTTTTTTGGCAGTCAACATGGCCCCCCACGGAGTCTGCAATTCCTTTGTCTGCGGTTCCCCTTCTCTCGGCGAAAATGGGATGACCCCGCGTTTCACCAGACTGCGGTAAGGTTTAAAATCAAGAGTTGCAAGAAGCGGGTCGTCCGAGGTTATTTCGAGTGGCTCCAAAATGATTCTCCTAAGGTGTTCATTATACTTAATCGAATTGTATCGCCAAAATGGTCCAAAAGTAACGGTTGCCAGGCTCTTGTTTCGTTCCGCCTGCCATGCTATAAGTGGACAAATTTAGAATCGAGGGTACTAAAATGCGCCATCCCTTCCTGAAACATCTGGTAATTATTTTTATCCTGCTCTCCGTCGTCTCGATTGCCTGTACCTTCAGCGCAACCGCCGCAGAACCTGAAACCGGCTATCGTTACGACAACCTCCCGGACGCCGGCGATGAAGATGAAACGGTCTTGAAATATCGCGCCATCTCACAATGGGGAAAAACAAATATCAGCTATTTCTTTATTAACGGGACCGGCAAGCTAAGCGGTGAGACAGAACGCGACCTTATCCGTGCGGCCTTTAATCTCTGGGCAGGTGAAACGCCTCTAACTTTTAACGAGGCGGCTGATGCTGCTCAGGCAGACATTCTCATCGGGTGGGCAGAAGGCAATCACGGCGACGGCGATCCCTTCGACGGACCCGGCGACGTTCTCGCGCACGCCTCGTTTCCAAATCCATACAACAATAGACAGGTTTTTCTTCATTTTGACGATGCCGAAAGATGGGTGAACAGCGAAACCCAAAACGTCGACTTGCTCACAGTCGCCGCACATGAGATCGGACACAACCTTGGGCTGGATCACAGCAACGACCCGGGCGCGCTCATGTTCCCCTCCTACTCCGGTCCGCAGCGCTTTCTTGGGCGGGATGATGTTGCTGGCGTGCAATCGCTATACGGTCTCGCGGCACAACCTGCCCAATCACCGCAAGCACCCCCCCAAGGCGCAACTCCACCGCCCAGCGCAAATACAGACAGCGACAAGGATGGAATCTCCGATGAAGATGAAATCCTGCGCACGGGTACAGATCCGCAAAAAAAGGACACCGACGGCGATGGCCTCAGCGATGGGGTTGAAGTCTACTACCGCATGAATCCGCTCGACCCGGATATGGATAAGGACGGCGTCAGTGACGGTCAGGAAGTAGCACTAGGCAGTGACCCGTTCTTCCCAGACCAAACTACAAATATTTCGCCGGAACTCAGCAAGGAAGTCAGTGATTTTCTCACTCAAGCCATTCAGCTCCAGATCGAGGCTTATAGGCAGGGAGATGCCAATATCGCAGCTTCCATCATGGCAGGCGATATATTCGCAGCGCTCCAAACCGAAATTGCCAGCCTGAATCAACAGGGGCTTGTCCAAATCTCCGAGATCGATTCGTACAAAAGCTATATCGATGACATCCGCCTGATTGACAATGCCAGCATCGAAGTGGATACCTGTGAAGTATGGAGCACCAATCTATACCGTCGCTCCGATGGCGCTCTCATCCAAAGCATAGACCCGCGGCTTTTGCCGCAGACCATCCGCATCGAGAAACTGAACTCAGGCTGGTTCATTACCAAAGTCGATTTCTTCGATGCACCTGCGTTTTGCAGCCAATAGGATTCCATGAACAAACTCATCGTCATCGTTGGCGCAAGCGGGGTCGGAAAGACAACGCTTGCAAACGCATTATGCAAAACGGAAAAATTCGCCATTGCCTACGAACAACACGCCGAGAGACCGTTTCAATCCCTTTTCAAACTGGATTCAAAATATGCGCTTGCCAACCAAATGGATTACCTGCTTTTCCGCGCCGAACAGGAACTTGAACTCAGGCAAAGCAAATTACCCGCTTTAATAGACGGGGGTCTGGACCTGGATTTTCACGGCTTCACCCGCCTCTTTCACACCCGCGGCCTGCTCAACGACGACGAATACAACTTGTGCCGCCGCTTCTATTTCCACACCCGCAGCCTGCTCCCTCCCCCGGAGCTGGTCATTGCCCTCAGCGCAGACGCACAGACCATCAGCGAAAGATTGGCATCTCGGAACCGAATCAACATTGCGTCCAGTGAAGATGCGGGTTTGCTGGAGGAATATGTCAATGAGTGGCTGGAATCCATCCCGGAATCGAACGTCCTCAAGTTGAACGTTTCCAAAGAAAACGCCGAATACAGCCATTCTATTCCGATCATCCTTGATAAAATCAGACTATGATTCATTTACGTTCCATTCAAAAAAAGGAAATCCGTGAGGTAGACAGCGGCTTTCCATTCAACGTTCCAGTTATCCGCGCATTGAATGAAATCGAATTCCGCAATCCTGTAACTTTTTTTGTCGGTGAAAACGGTTCGGGCAAATCGACTCTGATCGAAGCCATCGCCTGCGCCATCGGCTCTGTGACGGTCGGAAGCCAAAGTGTGAACACCGACCCGTCTCTTGCACAGATCCGCAAACTCGCACAATATCTGCGCCTCACCTGGACAAAGCGCACGCACAAGGGATTCTTTTTACGCGCCGAGGATTTCTTTGGCTATGCAAAACAGATCGCGCAAACGCGGCAGGAGCTGGAAGCAGAACTTCAAAATGTGGACAGGGATTACAAAGGGCGCTCACAATTGGCGAAAGATCTTGCAAAAATGCCATACAGAAACGAGGCAGGCGCGCTCCAACGAAGGTATGGGGACGGCCTCGATGCGCGCTCGCATGGTGAGGGTTTTCTGGCACTGTTTCAATCACGCTTTGTGCCCGGCGGTTTGTATCTATTGGACGAACCTGAAGCGCCGCTCTCCCCCGTTCGCCAACTTGCGTTTCTCTCCGCGTTGAAACAAATGCTGACCGAAGATTCTCAATTCATCATCGCTACTCATTCGCCGATCATTCTGGCCTTCCCTGAAGCACAGATTTTCAGCTTCAGTGACGGGAAGATCTGCAAAGTGGCTTATGATGAGCTGGAGCACGTCACTTTAACAAAGGCTTTTTTAGACAATCCCGAAGCCTATCTTAGATATTTATAAAGAATGTGAAGATCCGATGAGCAGTGCAGAGCCCCGCCATCCTCGTTTTTTCAATTTGAGTTCCAAAAGCAGCCGGCAGGTGTCATATGTTCTTTTGTTTACCCTTTTATTGGCGCTCGTTCTATTTGCCCATACTTTTCAATTGGACCGGATTCCAACGGGCCTATTCTTCGACGAATCATCCATTGGCTACAACGCCATGACTGTCTGGCAAAATGGGGTGGACGAACACGATGTCCGATTTCCCATCTATTTTGAATCCGTAGGCGATTATAAAAATCCGATTTACATCTACGCAGTTGTCCCGGTCTTTGCAATATTCGGTATTTCCGAATATACGCTCCGATTCACAAGCGTGCTCTTCTATGCTGCATCCCTGCTGCTTACATTCCTTCTTGCCACCAAATTATTTCACGGGAATAAAACTATTCAGCTCTACCTGTTAGCATCTTTTGGATTCCTGCCCTTGTTTTTCACCATCTCCAGAATCGCATTTGAAGTGATATCTCAACTGGCATGGGTTTCCGCCGTGGGGCTGTGTATCTGGATGGTTTTTCATGAAGAGGGCAATCGCAGGCTTGAAAATTTCAAACCCTTGCTTTGCGGAGTTGTACTAGGCACCTTTACTTATACCTACTCCACCTCCAGGCTGATATCAACCGTTGCCCTTGGTGTTTTATGGTTGGTTTATTTCGAACGAAAAAACATCAGGAAACTCTTCCTGATTTCCATTGCATTCATTGTATGTCTCATTCCGCTCGCCTGGTTCACCCTCAAATTTCCGGGCGCAATCACCTCGAGATTCCGTGGACTTTCCTATATCGATGCCCCCATCCCCCCCGCCGAAAAGATGGGAATTTTTGCTCATAACCTGGCTACCTATTTTTCCCTCGATTTCCTTATCCTGCATGGCGACAATAACCTCCGCCATTCCACGGGACAAGGAGGGATCGTTTATATCGTCACCCTTATCCTTTTCTTGATTGGGCTGGCATACTTCCTCATCAATAATAAATTTGACCGATTCAACGTCTTTCTATTATTGAATCTTATAATCTCCCCCCTCGCCGCAGCATTGACCTCTGAGGGCACTCCCCATACCTTAAGAGGCATGTTGCTCGGTTATTACATCCTCTTGATCTCCTGTTATGGATTGAAATATTTACTCGAGTTCAGTCATTCCCGGGTGAGGACATTCTCCATCGCGTGCGTTTCCATCCTGCTTCTTTATGAAGTGACCAATTATCAGGTTGATTACTTTTTCCGCTACCCTGCGCGCAGCGTCGACGCCATGGGAAGTTATGACCTAAAGGGCTCCCTTGAGTTTGCCATCGGGGAGAATCCGAAGGAAATAATATTGTTCGATAACTTTGCAGGTGGTCTTTACAACTTTCAGTTTTATGAGCTTGTTGTTACGAACCCAAACCACATACCCATCCTTGCTGCACCGGCCGTCATGCCGACGCCCGGTGCTTGTATCATATATCACCGCCTAAGCGGCGCGGAGGAAGAACTGGATAAATACCCGCTCGCATATACCGAGTTTAGAAGCAGAACCCGCCCCTCTGAATTGGAAAAGCAATTCGGTGCCGAGCCTTTTTCAGGCGTCATAAAAGCCCGGTGTTATCAAGACACACAATAATCATCCGTAAGAAAATTTGAGTTTAAATCATCTATACGCATATGAACAATCGAACCATCTCTCAAATAATCGAACCCCAACTCGTTATCGAAGGCGCAGGCGTTTTACTCAGACGCTCCATCGCCCCGCGCGCCAGTAATGAATATGATCCCTTCCTACTCTTCGATCATTTTGCTTTTAACAACCCGCTCGAAGGTCCCATCCGCGGCTTCCCCACGCATCCGCACCGCGGCATCGAAACCGTCACCTACATGCTTGAAGGCTCTGTAAACCATCGCGATAGTCTCGGCAACGCGGGCAAGATCGGCTCGGGCGATGTGCAGTGGATGACATCCGGCCGCGGCATTCTGCACGAGGAAATGCCCCGCCGCAGCGAAAACGGAAACATCTACGGCTTTCAACTTTGGGTGAACCTGCCCGCCGCGCAAAAAATGAGTCAGCCGCGTTATCAGGAAGTCAGCGCGGGGGAAATTCCCGTTGTTGAAAAAGATGGAGCTACAATTCGACTCGTGGCAGGTGAATTGGATGGGACTCGCGGACCCGTGACAGAAATCGCCGCCGCGCCTCTTTACATGGACGTGAAGCTGGCGCCTGCTTCGAAATTCATTCTCCCCATCCCAAGCGGACATACCGCCCTTGCGTATGTTTTCAACGGCGCGGGCGAGTTCGGTGATCAGATCGTAGAATCTGTCAGCATGGTGGTGTTCAACGACGATGGCAGCCAAATTGAAGTTAAGAGCGAAGCGGGTGTGCAATTCATGCTCATCGCGGGCGCGCCGTTCAATGAGCCCATCGTCCCCTATGGGCCATTCGTCATGAACACCCGCGAAGAAATCGAGCAGACGATCCAGGAATTGCGCAACGGAACGTTCATAAAATAATTTTTGCAGGGGCGTGGTTTCCCGCCCCTGACTAACAAACGGGAGGTTGAATGACGCAGGTTTTATATGGTCCGAGGCTTGGAAAAGAAGGACAGATCCGAGTCGGGTGCAGCGCGATCATCTTCGATAAAAATCGGGGAAAAGTCCTGCTCACTCAACGCACAGACAACGGACGTTGGTGCCTGCCGGGCGGTGCTTTGGAAGCGGGTGAAAGCGCAGCCGAAGCCTGTGAAAGGGAAGTCTGGGAGGAAACAGGATTGAAAGTCCGCGCGACAAGATTAACGGGCGTGTATAGCAACCCTGATCAATTGGTGGTTTACCCCGATGGCAACAAAGCCTTCTTCGTTGTAATAAGTTTTGAAGCGGAGATTCTCGAAGGGGAATTGGGGTTGAGCAATGAAACCACTGCCTTTGGGTATTTTTCGCTCGAGGAAATGGAATCCATGCCCATGCATGGCGAGCACAAAGCCCGCGTGGAGGATGCGCTACGAGGCGGTGAAGCCTCGATGAAATAGGGACTTATGTACGGGCAAAAACACGTCACCAAAAAGCGAGCGGCGTGTTTTTGATTTAAACTTTATACATGGAGGCAATATGTTCGGAAACTTATCAGCAAGGTTCTACAATTGGGCAAAAGGCTGGCTCATCCTCATTCTCTTCGTTCTGGATGTGTTCTTTGCGGGTTTCCTGCTCCCGCTCATCCAGGGCATGATGCAAGGTGGGCAGGGTGGCATCCAGCCGCTCGATTTGATGATCGGCGCAACTCCCGAAAAAATCTTTGGCATGATCGAAAGATACGGCGAGTTTGGGCGTCCGTTTTACCGCAACGTGGAACTCACAGTGGATATTATTTACCCGATTGTGTATTTATTTTTCTTTGGTCTGCTGATCTCATGGCTTTTTCAACGCGGTTTTGCATCCACTAGTTCCATACGCAAATACAACGTTATGCCGTTGGGAACGTGGTTCTTCGACCTGCTCGAGAATATAAACATCGTGACGATGCTGTCCATGTATCCTGCGAAACCCATCGCATTGGCTTGGTTATTGATGGCGTTGACCTCCATCAAATGGGCGTTTGCGGGCGCAAGTATTCTCTTGATTCTTTTTGGTCTTGTAATGGCGCTAAAAAATAAATTCAAGATTCAAGCATAATAGCATGGGCGCGGTCACCGCGCCCATGCTATTATATTTTCTTCCACCACACGCCTGTGCATTCGGGCAAAATCACCCAATTATTCTTTTTCACATTTTCACCCAATTCTTCGCCAAAGAAAAAGCGTGACAATTCCACCGCTTCATGGATGGATTCAAATTTATAGTCTGTGCGGATCCATTTGTGCTGGAAACCAGATTCTTCAAGCCAGGGATAATAATCCTTGAGATGATCAAGTCTGATCGGCGATTCATTCCCCGTGCCCAGCGATTCAAACAGGACGATATAGCCGTTCGGTCTTAAGACACGATTCATTTCGCCCAGCCATTTTTCCAATTCACTTCGCCATGTTTCAGAGTTCCACACCGCGAGATAGGCTACGCTCCAGCCGGAGACGACCAGATCAGCAGATTGGTCTTCCACAGGCAGTTGACGATGGTCAGCCACATCCGCCTGCCAGTTGGTGAGTCCGCTGGCGGTGAACTTCTGGCGGCAGACCCGCAGCATTTCCTCGGATATGTCAAAGGCGCGGATGCGGGAAACGTACGGAGCAAGTAAACAGGCCAGTCGCCCAGTGCCAGTTCCCAAGTCCAGAACGATGCGATTTTCCAAAGGCGTGATCTCATGCAGTGATTTCAGAATATTCCCCTGATAATCCTCGCGCGCAATCAAGGCCTCGTACTTGTCCGCTTCGGTTTTGTAGATTTCTTCCTGGGTAGGCATACTGAATTGTAAAACAAAATAGTCTTTGGGTAGGGTATTGCGAAGGCGGGAATATGCTATCCTTTTGAGAAACCAAAGGAGGCTCTTATGAATGTTCAACCTGAAAATCAATTTGATTTCTGGCTTGGGGAATGGGATGCGCAATGGGCGGAAGGCGGACGGGGAACCAATTGGGTCGAAAAAACAATGAACGGGAAAGTTGTGCAGGAAAATTTTTCCGCACCCGACCTGATTGGCATGAGTGTTTCATGTTTCGATACTGAGCGCCATTTATGGTGCCAAACCTGGGTGGATAACAACGGAAGCTATCTGGATTTTACCGGCAGATTTGACAATGGGAAAATGATCCTCACACGGGACGCAATCGTTAAAGGGCAGGCGTGCAAACAAAGAATGATCTGGTTTGATATCGAGGAAAATCAATTCGAATGGAATTGGGAACGCTCGGATGATGAAGGAAAAACATGGCGTGTTTTATGGAACATCCATTACACACGCAAAAAGTAATCCGCTATAATTGGTAAATGCCCATCCTCTCCCCCTCCGCCCAAAAAATACAAGACCTGCTCATATCCCTTGGTTATAAATACATTGTGATCGAACATGCCGAATCCACGCGTACCGCGCAGGAGGCCGCAAATCGTGCGGGCTGCGAGCTGGGTCAGATCGTTAAGTCGCTGATTTTTCGCGGCAAGGACAGCGGCAAGCCGATTTTAGTTTTAACCAGCGGTGCGAACCGTGTGGACGAAAAATCAATCAGCGAATACGCAGGGGAATCCATCGGTCGGGCCGATGCTGATTTTGTGCGGGCAGTTACCGGCTATGCCATCGGCGGCGTGCCTCCCATCGGCCACAGCGAAAAAATGGAAACTTATATTGATGAGGATTTTCTGGCCTTTCAAACCATCTGGGCTGCGGCAGGGACACCCAATGCCATTTTTGAGTTGCAGACCGAAGATTTGCAAAAGATGACGGACGGGAAAATCGTCATGGTCAAGTAACAACAACGACTTGTAATTGAAGGGAGCGGAGCATGGAAAAATACTTTGCGCTGACGTATGAGGGACCTGAATTCGAACTTTTCGGGACGGGGCATTTGATTGCGATCGCCATCATCACAATGTTCTGCCTTTCGTTTTTGTATTTCCGCAAGGTGTGGGGAGAAAAGGAGAGAAAGGTCATCCACTGGACACTGGCAATCGCGCTGGTGGTAAACGAATCGTCGCTGCATGTCTGGTCGGCTTATTGGGGGATTTGGAATATTCAGACGCTGCTTCCGCTGCACTTATGCAGTTTCATTTTGTGGCTCACCCCTATTATGCTCGTCACGAAGAATCAAACCATTTATGAGATCGTTTATTTCCTGGGCATTGGTGGAGCGATGCAGGCTGTGCTCACCCCTGCCGACGCGGCCAGTTATAACTTCCCGCATTTTCGCATCATGCAAACCTTCATTGCACATGGCCTGTTAATCGCCATTGCAATTTATATGACTGTCGTCGAAGGCTTTCGCCCCACCCTGCAATCCTTCAAACGGGTCTTCATCTGGACAAACCTTTACATGATTCCCGTCTTTTTTATCAACCTGGCAATCGGGAGCAATTACCTGTTCATCGCACACAAACCTGAATTTCCCACTCTGTTGGACGCACTGGCGCCCTGGCCGTGGTATATCCCGCAATTGGAAATTGTTGGGTTTGCAATCCTGTCCCTTCTTTATCTACCGTTCCTCATCAAGGATTGGCGCGCGAAGCGCCTGACCGTTCCCGCCTGATCAACCGGCCTCAAAGTATCCCTTTGGGGCTTTTTTATTGTGTTGCGCACAACCATTCTTTATCGTAAAATCCCTCCATCCAACCAAAGGAGAAGATATGGTTACAAAAGCAAAAAATGATTCCCGCCCCATGACTGAGGAAGCCGATTTCCTCCAAATTAAATCTGTTGACCACGTCCACTTCTACGCCGGCAACGCCAAGCACGCCATGTATTACTGGTGGAAAGCCTTCGGTTTCAAGCCAGTAGCCTATTCCGGACTTGAAACTGGAAATCGCGAATTCGCTTCCTATGTACTTGAGTCTGGTCAGGCGCGGCTGGTTGTTTCTGCCGCGTATTCCCCTTCCAGCCCGCTTGCGTCACATCATATGGTGCATGGCGACGGCGTCAAAGTCATTGCCCTCGAAGTGGACGATGTGGAAAAAGCCTGGCAAGCCACTACATCCCGCGGAGGGAAATCCGCTTGGGCGCCTCGCGAAGAAAAAGACGACTATGGAATTTATCGCACCTCCGCCATTTACACCTACGGCGAAACCCTGCATGTATTTGTAGACCGCGCCGACTACAAAGGAACCTTCGCGCCCACGTACAAATCCCTTAATTACGAAACTGAATCCACCGGGCTTGCCGCCATCGATCACATTGTCGGAAATGTGCAGCTTGGAAAAATGAATCACTGGGTCAATTTTTATCATCAAGTGATGGGATTCCGCCAGCTCATGCACTTTGACGACAAGGACATCTCCACCGAATACTCCGCGCTCATGTCCAAGGTAATGCAAAACGGGAAATGGCCGCGTCAAGTTCCCGATCAACGAGCCCGCCGAGGGCAAACGCAAGAGTCAGATCGAAGAGTACCTTGATTACTATCTCACCCCCGGCGCACAGCACATCGCCATCATCACCGGTGATATTCTGAGCACCATCGAACAACTCCGCAAGAATGGTGTTGAATTTTTGCGCGTTCCTGATACCTACTACGAAATGCTTCCCGACCGCATTGGAAAGATCAAAGAAGATTACAAAGCCATTCAGGAACTCGGTATTCTCGTGGACAAGGATGATGAAGGCTATCTCCTGCAAATCTTCACCCGCCCCATCCAAGACCGCCCGACCATGTTCATCGAGGTCATTCAACGGCACGGCGCACAGGGATTTGGTAAAGGAAACTTCAAAGCCTTGTTCGAATCGCTGGAACTGGAACAGGAACGCCGCGGCAATTTATGATCTTCGCGACAATTGAAACGCCTCTTGCCAAACCGATACCTGCTCTGGTTTCAAATGGCAGAGTCTACCCGCTGCCTTTTGCAGACATGCACGAGGTGATTCAAGTCGGCGCACGCGAAGCGGCACAGCGTAAATCTGAAGCATCTTTTGCAGAAGATGAAGTCCGCTTCCTTGCCCCGCTCAAACCGAACAACTTGAGAGATGCCTACGCCTTCGAGCAGCACGTCCGTGCAGCCAGCCAAAATCGTGGACGTGATATTCCCAAGGAATGGTATCAATTTCCTGTTTTCTATTACACCAACCCAAACGGTATCTTTGGGACGGGCGACGAAATCCCCTACCCGCACTACACGCAGGCTTTGGATTTTGAACTAGAGATCGCGGTGGTCATCGGCAAACCCGGTGTGGATATTAAGCCCGAAGATGCTCATCACCACATCTTTGGCTACACAATTTTCAATGACTGGTCTGCGAGGGATGTGCAGCTGGCTGAGATGAAAGTGGGGCTGGGGCCTGCAAAGGGAAAGGACTTTGCCTCGTCTTTAGGACCGGTTATCGTGACGAGCGAAGCGCTTGCCGATAGGTCAGTAAACCGGCCGGGCGTGTATGATCTCAATATGGCTGCCAGAGTCAACGGCCTGGAATTATCCAAAGCGAATTTCAAGGATATTTTCTGGTCGTTTGGCGATATCATTGCCCGCGCATCGGATTCATGCGAATTGCAGTCTGGCGACGTGATCGGCTCGGGAACGGTTGGCACTGGCTGTTTGCTCGAATTGACGAAAGCACAGGGGCCGTGGCTGCAGGCAGGTGACGTTGTGGAATTGGAAATTGAACGAATCGGGGTTCTAAAAAATACGATTGGAAGGAAGAAGAT
Organism: Anaerolineales bacterium; assembly: GCA_014860745.1. Classification (GTDB taxonomy): domain Bacteria; phylum Chloroflexota; class Anaerolineae; order Anaerolineales; family Villigracilaceae; genus Villigracilis. The sequence continues at coordinate 86,358 of JACZJC010000020.1, read as the reverse complement.
ATGAGTAGAAAATTTATTGGGTTGGCGGTGGTTTTAATTTTGACTCTGGCGTGCGGATTAAGCAACCCTGCAACGCCGGGGCAAACGGGAGTGGAAACAATTGTCGCCGCAACTTTTGAGGCTTTGACGGCCGGCGCGCCTACGCAGCCAAGTGGAAACCCCGTTTCGTTCGAATATGTTTCCTTCACCATTCCGGGCGGGTTGGCTGCCGGGGCAAACGGTGAAACACTTCCTGTGGTGACGGAAGAAACTGGTGACCCGTGGAGCGTCGCTCCGGAACACGTCCGCTTCACATTTAATGGATACAGCACCACGGGTTCATTTTCAAACATGAGCCTTACAGTGTATCCTGCCCAGGAATATGCGGATGCGTACGCTGGCGCGGAAACCAGCCTGCAAAAATTACAGGCCATCCTGGCCAGCCCCTCCGCACCGCTGGAATTCAATTCCCTGCCGCAGGTGCCCTCATTCAACGCCGCGCAGATGGTTGCTGCACAGGTGCAGAGATTGAATTTTACGAACGGCTCCGGCGTACGCATGGTCACCCAATACGGCCAGGCAGTTGGACCGATAACCAATCGTGGCACGTTCTATCATTATCAGGGACTTACGAACGACGGAAAATTTCTTGTAGTGGTGGTTCTGCCGATCGGGTCACCCCTTCTTGTCACCGGCGATAATGAGAATGAACCCATCCCCGTTGGCGGGGTGGAATTTCCCGGCTATGACTCGCTTGACCCTGCCGATTTCGAAAGCTATTTCCTGGCTGTCACCGACATTCTCAACGCCGCCAGCCCGGATACTTTCCAGCCGTCGCTCACCCTTCTCGATTCGCTAATTCAATCCATTTCGATCGGTGCTCCCTAGGGAATCTTAGCCTGACCGCCGCAACCCCGAACGAGCAGGAATTTGTATAATTATTTTATACCTCAACAAGATCGGAGCGCAAGATGAAAAAGACGATATCACGCGGTGATGACCTTTATGAAGCCGGTGTTTTTGAAATTCTTCTCCAATATGAAGTGTCCCGCTCCAAACGGTATCCTGCGCCCCTTTCCCTGCTCAAAATCGAAATGACTCCCTCCGCGGTCGGAAAAGAGTCCCTGCAGAACGCGTCTTCAATTTTTGCCGCACAGATCAATGCCCACATACGCTCGGTGGATATCCCAACAGGTTCCGGTAGCCGCCTTGACCTTCTGCTACCAACCACCGATGATGCAGGCGCGCGAACCATTTGTAAACGGCTGCTCTCCATCTTCAAAAACAAGTTTTCAGGTGCAAATCACGAAACCATCGCCTTCTCCCTGCAAATCGGCGCAAGCAGCCATCCCGGCGGCTCCACTCTCTCGGGAGAGTATCTCAATCAAAAAGCGGAAGAAGCGCTCGCTCAATCAAAATTTAAAGGTCCCCACACCTACATTCTGATCGCCAAATAATTTTATAAGGAGAATTGACATGCCCTTTTATCACAGGCTCGGCGCCATTCCCCACAAACGCCACACCCAATTCAAAAAAGCGGACGGTAAACTGTACCGCGAAGAAGTCATGGGACTGGAAGGCTTTTCCTCGATTCAATCCATCCTGTACCACCACTTCCTGCCGCCGCGTGTAAAGAAAACCGAAGATCTCGGCTCCGCTAAACCCGAGTATGTGGACTTCGGTCCCATTCGCCATCGCGCCTTCACAACGGATCAGGCTCCGCTCGGACCTGATCCACTCACCGCGCGGATTCCACTCCTCGGCAACAACGATGTCATCCTCGGCATCTCCCGCGCCAAAGACAGCATGGACTTTTTCTACCGCAACTCACAAGCCTACGAAACCTGGTGGGTGCATGAAGGGGAGGGAGTCTTCAAAAGCCAGTTCGGGAACCTGCCGTTCCACAAGGGCGATTACATTGTTATTCCGTTCGGCGTCACCTGGCAAATGCAATTGGACGGCGAAGCCCGATTCTTCACCATTGAAAACCCCTCCCAGATCGAACCGCCCAAACGCTACCGCAACAATTACGGACAAATGCTCGAACATGCGCCGTATTGCGAACGCGACATCCGAGTTCCGGAAGAGATCGAAACCCACACCGAACGCGGTGAATTTGAAGTCCGCGTGAAAGTGCGTGACAGATTATCCCGTCACATCCTTGACCATCACCCCTTCGATGTAGTCGGATGGGATGGGTATCTCTACCCATGGATCTTCAACATCGAAGATTTTGAACCCATCACAGGCCGCCTGCACATGCCGCCTCCCATTCACCAGACTTTTGACGGACACAACTTTGTAGTCTGTTCCTTCGTGCCGCGCTTATTCGATTACCACCCAGAAGGCATCCCCGCGCCGTACAATCATTCCAACATCCAATCGGATGAAGTGTTGTATTATGCCGAGGGAAATTTCATGAGCCGCAAAGGCATCGACCGCAGCGATATCAGCCTGCACCCATTCGGCCTGCCGCATGGTCCCCAGCCCGGCATGACCGAAGCCAGCATCGGCAAAACCGAAACAAAGGAACTCGCCGTTATGGTGGACACCTTCCATCCACTTAACATCACAGGCCAGGCCATGGAACTGGAAAAACCTGAATACATGGATACCTGGCTGGAAGGCGATGGCGAGTAAACTATTTTGGTGGAGAATCAATCCACCCTTGAATTTCAGACTAATCTTTGGAGAGAAGCATGAAAAAAACCATCGGTCTGGCTCTTTTGCTGGGAATGATCGTTTCGTCCTGCAACCTGCCGGACACCGGCGCACCTGACCCTCAAGTTGCCACCGCTGCAGCTTTAACCGTACAAGCCGCCATCGACGCACCCCCCAACTCGGAGCCGCTCGCAAGCCCAACGGCAGGCGGGATAAAGGAATCAACACCGACGTATTCCAAGCCAATGGCAAGCGTCGGTGATGTAACCAACTGCCGCACCGGTCCCGGTGTGAATTACGAACGGGTGACGCAAATCCTGCCTGCCGATTCAGTGGAGATCGTGGGTTTCTTTCCGCCAAATTACTGGATCGTCTCCACCTCCGCCGGGAATTGCTGGGTATCTGGAGAATTCACCACGCCTGTTGGAAGTTACACATCCGTACCAACGGTCACCGCGCCGCCAACCCCGCAGGGAGGCGCGCCGGACAACGTCAGCCTCCAAAAATGGGACATCTCCTGCGATTATGTAAAGAATGAAGCCAGCATCACCATTATCTGGTCAGACAAGGAAAACGAGAGCGGATATCGCGTCATCCGCAACGGTGATCTGGTTGCAGAACTCCCCGAAAACAGCACAACCTTCCAGGAAACCATTTCATTGCTTGCTGGCCAAAGTGTGGGATACAACGTCATCGCCTTTAATACCGTCGGATCGAACAGCAGTTCATTAATCACCCTGACTTGCTGAGCAGAAATCAACGAATAAAAAACTCACACTTCCGTGTGAGTTTTTTGAATTTAATTCATTGCGGCTCGGCAAACTGTTCCTTGGTTTTCTTGGTCTGCTTGCCGCGTTCATCCGTCGAAAGAATACGCTTGCGAATTCGATAATTTTCAGGCGTCACCTCGAGAAGCTCATCGTCAGAAAGGTATTCAATTGCCTCGTCGAGTGACATTTGTCGGGGCGGGGTGAGGCGGATTTCCATATCGCCACCGGATGCGCGCATATTGGTCAGATGTTTCTTCTTGCATACGTTGATCGGCAGGTCGCTTCCGCGCGTATATTCACCGATGACCATGCCTTCGTACACTTCCACGCCGGGTCCCACGAATAATTGTCCGCGTTCTTCGGCGCTCTTCAAAGCATACGCGGTCGTTGTACCCGCTTCCCATGCCACAATGGAACCTCTCGGACGCGAGGCAATCGGCCCCGCCAATTCATCGTATCCATTGAAAATGGTGTGCATGACACCGGCGCCGCGTGTGGAAGTGAGGAATTGATAACGGAAGCCAAGCAGGCCGCGCGTCGGGACGATGTAAACGATCCGCGTCATGCCCTGCCCTGCATCCTGCATATCCATCATCCTGCCGCGCCTGCTCCCAAGCATTTCAACAACCACGCCGACGGTCTCGCCGCTGGTTTCAACATGTACTTCTTCGTAGGGCTCAAGCAAGGCGCCATCTTCGGCTTTGTGATAAATCACCTCAGGCCGGGAGACTTGAAATTCATACCCTTCGCGGCGCATGGTTTCGATGAGGATACCGAGATGCAACTCGCCGCGGCCGGAGACCAGGAAGTTTTCAGCGGATTCCGTTTCCTCCACGCGCAGCGAAACATTCGTGCGCAGTTCGTCGAAAAGACGTTCACGCAATTTTCGTGAAGTTCCCCATGTACCTTCCCTGCCGGTAAATGGAGAGGTATTAACGCCGAACGTCATGCGGACTGTTGGCTCTTCCACCTTAATGGTTGGCAAGGCAACGGGATTCATCGGGTCGGCAAGAGTCTCGCCGATGGCGATCCCTTCCAGCCCGGCCAATGAAATAATGTCGCCTGCCCTGACTTCATCCACTTCGATCTTGTTCAACCCTTTGAAGGTGTAAAGGTAGCGCGCATTTTCGGGCAGAATCGTTCCGTCTAATTTAATGCGTGCCATTTTTTGTCCTGCACGGATCGTCCCCGCAAAAACACGGCCAATCGCTGTTACGCCGCGGTAATCGTCATATCCAAGTGTTGTGACAAGCATTTGCAATGGCGCGTCTGGGTCCACTTTGGGAGCGGGGATATGCTTGAGAATTACATTAAACAAAGGCTGCAGATCGCCTTCAAGTTCCGGTGTAAGACCCGCTTTCCCAGCAGTGGCTTGCGCATACACAACGGGAAAATCCGCCTGCTCTTCTGAAGCCCCAAGCTCAATAAACAGATCAAAGGTTTCATTCAGTACGCGGGAGGGTTCTGCATCCTTGCGGTCCACTTTGTTGATGACAACAATGGCCTTGTGCCCCATTTCAAGCGCCTTCTTTAATACAAAGCGTGTCTGCGGCATGGGCCCTTCTGCGGCGTCCACGAGGAGCAGTACGCCGTCCACCATGTTCATCACGCGTTCCACTTCCCCGCCGAAATCGGCATGCCCGGGAGTGTCAACGATGTTGATCTTGATGGGCATTTTGGTGGCGGGATCAACCAGTGAGATGGCGGTGTTTTTTGCAAGGATCGTGATGCCGCGCTCGCGCTCGAGATCGTTCGAATCCATAACGCGTTCTTCCACGTGCTGGTGCTCACGGAACGTATGCGACTGCCCAAGCAATCCATCCACAAGGGTGGTCTTGCCATGGTCCACGTGGGCAATGATGGCGATATTACGAAGGTCAATTCTTTCAATTTGCATGGTTTCTTCTTCCGGTAAAGACCTTTACAGTCTTCTAAAAAATTTATTACCCTTAAGGGTCGCTTTTTTCAAAACCCATTGTTTACACACACAAAAACCCCCGACGGGGAAGCCGAGGGCTTGATTTCAATCGTTCGGCGTGCGGCTTTTATATTATCAGAGAGTGATGTTTTTGGGTAGGGCTTGACCGATTTGCCTAAAGCCTGGCCAGGCGGCCGGCCTTTTTGAGGCTCCGATAATTCCACAACACCTGCCAAATCCGCAGGGCGGCTTCCAGTTGGATCTTGAACGACATTTTTGATTTTCCCCAGCGACGATCCGCAAAATAAATGGGTGATTCCCCGATCTTAAATTCAAGGCAATGGGTAAGATAGGCCATTTCCACCAGAAAAACATAGCCGCTGGATTGAATCCGCTCGAAGGGGATTTGTTTCAGGGTCTCGCTACGCCACATTCGATACCCGGTGGTAACATCATGCAAGGGCAGTCTTAGAATGCTTCTTGCATAAAAATTCCCAAACGCCGACAGGCTTCTTCGCCAAAGCGGCCAGCGCGCATCCACCGATCCTCCGGCCGTATATCGGGACCCGAGCACAACATCGTAGGTTTTAAGAAGTTCGGCCATATGCACAAGCGAAGACGGATCGTGGGAAAAATCCGCATCCATCTGGACGACGGCCTGGGCATTGCCATCCAATATTTTTTGAAACCCATTCAAATACGCCGAACGCAAGCCCATTTTGCCGGGACGGTGCAATACCTCGATTTGGCCGGGATATTTCCGCGCAAGTTCTTCGGCGATTTGACCGGTCCCGTCCGGGCTGTTATCGTCCACAACGAGTAGGCGCAAATCCAGCGGTAGCGAAAACAAAGCGGAGACCAGTTTGGGCAGGTTCTCCGCTTCGTTATAGGTTGGGGTAATAACTGTGATACGCAAGCAAATACCTATTTCTTATTTCGTAAAAATTCCGCCTTTACCTGTTCCACATCAGTATACTGGGTCTTAAGGGAAGGAATTTCCACGATCTTTGCCACTAATTTATCGGGCCGTTGCGCCATTTGTTCGCGGTCTTTGATCGGGTAAAAATATTCCATGGATTGATCGAGCCGGGTACGAAGTTTCTCTCTCAATGCGGCAAGATTGGACGGGGGCAGGACGAGGACAAAATCGGTGCCGCTTAGATGGCCAAGGAAATCCTCCGGGCGGCTGATTTCACGCAAGGTGTTGACGATCATCAGGCTGATCGCCCTAAGGACATCGTCAGAGGCCACAAATCCGTAGGCTTCGCGGAATAAATCCATATTTTCGAGCAGGACAAACAACAAGCCGCTGCCATCCCTGCCGACCACTTCGGAGAGTTTTTCATCCACCAACGCGCCTTCAGGAAGCCCGGTGACGGGGTTGGTTAACGAACCCTGGCTGACCCGTTTGAGTGCGTTGCGGACACGCAGACGAAGTTCCTGAACATCGAACGGCTTGGTGATGTAGTCGTCCGCGCCTATCTCCAGTCCCTGGAGGCGGTCGGAGCGTTCACGCTTTTCGGTAAGGAAGATAATGGGAATATCCGCGGTGCGGCGGTCGGCGCGTATGCGGCGGGCTACCTCGTAGCCGTCTATATCCGGTAGGCGAATATCGAGGATGATGAGGTCCGGCTGGTCTTGCTGGGAGGAGCGCACTCCATCCTCTCCCCAATTGACTGTAAATACGTCATAGCCCTGAACGCGAAAATATGCGTTCAGCATTTCAGCCACATCAAGATCATCTTCAACGATGAGTATTTTGTGCTTGGTGTCTGTCATGCCGGGTTGTCTTTTCGTTTATGAGATCGGTTCTTTTTGGATGATGAATTCACAGACGCTGTCACCAATTGCAACGCATTTGGATTCGTTTACGCGGAATTCGTTGCCACCGGAGACCCATTTCAGGCTTTCCTGCAGCAACCCCGTGGAGATAAAGCAGACCGGCTTATCAGCACCTGTACGGCCCCAGCAGCATGGGCACTTATGGATCGTCCACACCCATTCTGTGTCTTTTTCTTCCACGGTTGTCTGCTGATCACTCAGCTGGGAGAATATTTTGGCGAAGGCCGGCAGACCAATTCTCAGTTTGGATTGAAGCGGAAGAACGACGAAGGCCAAATCCGCGGCGCCTGCCAATGCTCCAAAATTCTTGAGTGCATCGGAAAAGGTGGCGCGTCCGGCACGCAGGGCAAGTCCACGCCCGCCGCGGGGTCCGTACATTTCTTCAAGCGAGGAGCCAATTGCGGAAAGCTCGATAAAGTCAAATCCTTTATCGAGGTTATCGGGCGGATAATTTTCTATATAATGATTCAGTCCCGCCAGGTTCAGGATGGCGTTCAAGCCGTTCTTTCCCATCACTTCTTCAAGCGACTTGATGGTGATCAATCCGAATTTATTGGGGTAGTACAATCCACTTTTTTGAAGGGGGGCCATAAATACTCCACTAGATCAACTTCGCCAGATCTTCGGCGGCGCGACGCATATCAAGGAAGATCAGGCCAAGCTTGGCCTGTTCGCGTGCCAGTGCGGTAAGGACGGCTTCTTCGCCGACTGACATCAAAACAACATACCCTTTCAAACCCTTGATGTAAACCTGTTCAAGGGAGCCTCGCCCCAGCTCCCCCGCAATTCGTTCACCCAATGAAAGCATCGCCGCAGACATGGCGGAGACCCTATCTTCCTCCACACCCTGGGGAAGAGCAGACGCGATGCTAAGCCCATCAACACTGACCACCGCTGATGCTTCGATATCCGGTGAGGATGCCTGCAGCTCGCGCAGGCGGTCCACCATTTGTTGCGTACGGTTTTTAGACAAACCAGCCCTCCTGGGAGAATTTAATGTTCAAAACACCTATTGTGTCGATTTAATAATCGTGGGACTATTTTAGAACATGGCATTCATTGTGTCAAGTTCGGCACGCGGAATCCGCCGCTTGAGACCCTACCATGTTGCAAACTACTCCCCTTTTTATACCGATCCCGTATGCCCCGCACCTTGGACTGCTAATAATGCCGGGGGAAATACCAGCCTCGACTCTCCAGCACACAATGGGAACCACTGTTTAAGTTGTTCGATCACCTGCCCCTTTATTAAATTGGACCGGCTAAATCATCAAGACATACTCGCCTTGATAAATTTCTCCGGCTCTTTATCGAACGAGACCTTGCAGCCGGGGGAGCAGAAATAATACGTCTTCCCCTTGTATTCAGATTTCCATTGCGCGGTGGCGGGATCCACTTCCATATTGCAGACCGGGTCGGTTTCCATGAGCACTCTCCTTCTAAAATGTATGACGAGTATAACCGAATCCCAGTCTGCGATAAATGTTAAATTGACCTAAAATGGAACTGTTTATCAAAACAATAAGGGGCAAAAAATTGGGGTCACTTGGCGTGACCCCAATTTGATCAAAACGGCAATCCCAATTCCATCAACTTCTCTTTCGTGGGATACCCCTTCTCGTCCCAGCCGCGTTTTTTGTAAAACTCCGGCAGCATTTTGTCCAGTTCCACCACCTTGCCTTTGGCCGGACCATCAGGCAGGGGTTCGTGCAACATCCGATGCGGAAGGGTATCGTGCTCCGGACCGGACCCCGCCTTGATGAGGAACATCCGCTCGAGGGTGTAGACGCGGTCCGCGGCCTGCATCACTTCTTCGGGTGTGTATCCCGCACCCGTGGAGAGATTCATCATCTCGGAAAGTCTCTCAGGCCAGATCATTCGGTCTTTGTTGAAAACGTAACGAATGGCGACGAACACGCACAAACCGGAAGAATCGATCAAGGCAAACGAATCTTCAAAGTGCTTTACTAATTCGGGCTTGCCTTCGGTGGTAAGCGGGTTTTCTTTCACAGGCACGCCGAAGACCTCCTCGTAGGCGACATCGCCTTCCATGTGTGACGCGCCCTTGTTGGACGTGGCATACAACAAGCCCATGCCTTGCGAGCCGCGCGGGTCATAGCCGGGAAATTCCTGCTTGCGCACGGTAACGGCCAACTCAGGGTGGCCGTATTTTTCCGCAAGGCGATAACTGCCCATCGCAAGGTCTTTGCCAAAACCTTCCATGTATGCCATTTTTTTAATCATCGCAATCATCGCGTCATGGTCGCCGAACTTGAGCGGCATCCCGATCACCTCTTCAGAGAGATAACCTTTTTCGTACATTTCCATCGCAACAGCGATCGTCATACCGGTTGTGATAGTGTCCATGCCGAATTCATTGCACAGATAATTTGCTTTCACAAGAGCGGCAAGGTTACTCACACCGCAGCCTGTGCCCAATGATGAAATGGTTTCATATTCCGGACCTTCCCCCTTGCCCTTGTACGGACCATCCGGCACTTCGGTCAAACGTCCGCATGAAAGCGGGCAGCGATAACAAGGCGTGTGACGGATCAAATAATTATCTTTGAGGGCATCGCCATCGATATTGTGGACATGTTCGAATGTGCCCTGCAAAAAATTTCTCGTCGGCAAAATGCCGAGCGTGTTCGTCACCTGCGGCACATAAGACGTTCCATAAATGCGCATGTTCGACCCCTTCTTCACATCCACGCCTACATTTTTAGATGTCTCCACACTAAGGGCGCGCATCCCTTCAGGATCGTGCAGGGGCGGATTTTTATTTCCCATTGCTACCACGGCTTTGAGATTCTTACTTCCCATCACCGCGCCCACACCCGAACGGGCCGCCGCACGATGTTTATCATTCATGATCGCCGCCATCAAGGCAAGATTCTCACCCGCCTGTCCAATACATGCGACTCTCGCATCGTTGGATGTTTCCGCCTTTAAAATATCCGTGGTCTCATGCACATCCTTCCCCCAAAGATGCGCCGCAGACCGGACCTCGACCTGGTCCTCGTTTACTAAAACATATACCGGCTCTGACGCTTTTCCTTCAAAGATGAACATGTCGAATCCCGTGCGCTTCATCCACGTTGGGAATTCGCCGCCCGAGTTGGAGTGGGCTAATGCGCCCGTCAACGGAGACTTGGTGACCACCATATAGCGGTTGCCTGTCGGCGCGGGAGTCGCGGTCAGCGGCCCTGTGGCAAAGATAAGCATATTCGCTGGAGAAAGCGGGTCTGCCATCGGATCCATTTCCTTGTACATATAATGGATCGCCCATCCGCGCCCGCCGAGATAATCCCGGGCAATTTTAGGGTCTACTTCTTCGGTAGTGACTTTTCTTGTAGTGAGGTTTACTCGTAGAATTTTGAGATGCCAGCCGTACATGGGGGAACTCCTGTGAGGAAAGGATGAAAGATGAAGATAGGATTTATCCGCCGGCAATTGCCGAAAATGCTGTGACCATGTCGCCTTCTTGAAGCGGTGTGTCCAGCTCAACGGTCAGGCCGTTGAGCACAATCACACTTGTATCATCGAGGGGAATGTCAAATTTTGAGATCGCATCGTACACCGTTGTCCCCATGGGGACGTTTAACTCCACCACTCCATTAATAGCCTCGGGCGGCAGAATTTCGCGATAGTTGGCGAGCATTTTAACGCGAATCATCATTCGTGGATTTTAGCACGAAAGCGGATAAAATAATAAGCATGAAAAGGCAGCTCCCCTATCACGGTTGGTGTTTCGTCTGCGGAAGAGACAACCCGCATAGTATTGGTCTCACCTGGTATGTGGATGAGGATGGCGTTATGGCATCCGACTTCATTCTCAGCAAAGCTCAACAAGGCCCACCTGGCTATGCGCACGGTGGTGCATCCGCAGCGATTCTGGATGAAGCCATGGGATTGGTCGTTTGGGCGGCAGGGCATAAAGTGGCGGCGGTGAATATCGAAATTAACTATCACAAACCGCTTCCACTAAATCAGCCGCTCGCTTTGGAGGCGCGAATTACTCAAGTGGATGAAAGAAAAATCTTTTCGACAGGTGAAATCAAACTGGCCGATTCAACTGTCGCCGTAAGCGGACGCGGGATCTATGTCGTTGCACCTCAACTATTCGAAAATGTCAGCTTGAAAGAAAACGGATCGTGAAGAAAATCCGCAGCGTGGATGATTCGCAAAAGGATTTAATGAAGCGTCTCTTTTTCATCCTCCCCATTTTATTATTGTCTGCCTGCATCGCCCTTCCCACCCCGGAACCGACAGCGACCACTGCCATCCCCGTGAGGATTGTCATTGAGGAAAATCCGTACCGGCCGCAAACCGCAGATGCCGGGCTGAAACTGGCGGGCGCGATCATCAATAACTCTACACTGATCGAACGATTCGACCTCGACCCGTTTCGCGTGGAACTGAAGATCTCAGGTTCGCTGCCGAGCGTGTGCAATCAATTGCGGGTCGATGTGGCGCCGCCTAATGATGAATATCAAATCTACATTGAAGTCTACAGCCTGATCGACCCCGACATCAAGTGCGATAATGTGTTCCAGCAATTCGAAGCCAGCCTGCTGCTGGGGGTTTATTCCAACGGGCGGTATACGGTCTGGATTAACGAAAGTTTTGCGGGAGATTTCATCACCTATTGACGGAACATAAATTTGGGGCAGTTCGTCTGTTTAATCATGGAGATCTACATGAAACAAATAATATTTCTCTCTGCCATTTTCCTGTTCACCCTCAACGCGTGTGGTCCTTCAATGGACGAAACAACTAACAATCAAACCCCATCCACGTCGCAACCCGGAGAGTACTTCCCCAGCCCGGCGGATTCAGTCCTGATGCGCAGCAAGGCATTTGTGGAAGAAGCGAGTTTGCTTACGTTGGAAAGCTACCCTCTGCAATTCTCGCTGCACATCTCAGGCAGCTTACCTACACCCTGTCACAACCTACGCGTGGCGGTCAGCCCGCCTAATTCAGAAAATAAAGTCGTTGTGGATGCGTATTCCGTGGCGGACCCGGATGTGATTTGCGCACAGGTTCTCGCGCCGTTTGATGTCACCATTCCGCTTGGGAGTTTCCCCACTGGAAAATACACCCTCTGGGTGAACGGCGAAATAATTGCTGAGTTTCAGACATAAATTCAAATATTGATTTCGCTACCGTACATTTCTCTCGTGAAAAACCCTAAAGGTCTTTTTGGGAATTCTCAAATTCACGAAGGGAAAGCAGATCTTTAGGGTTTCTGTGTACCGTAGAGAAATATTGATGAAACAGGACTGGGGAAATCCCAGTCCTGTTTCATCAATGACTAAGGATCTGTGAGAGGAATAGTTTTGTTCGCTCCTCTTTTGGTTCTTTAAATATCTCTTCGGGAGTGCCACTCTCCACGATCTGACCCTGGTCGAAGAAGAACATACGGTCGGCAACCGCGCGGGCAAAACCCATCTCGTGAGTGACCACAAGCATGGTCATCCCTGATTTCGCCAGTTCCACCATTACATCCAACACTTCCTTGATCATCTCAGGGTCGAGAGCGGAGGTCGGCTCATCGAAAAGCATGATCTTCGGCTGCATGGCAAGCGCGCGCGCGATCGCCACGCGCTGCTGCTGCCCGCCCGATAACTGACCGGGATATTTATGCGCCTGCTCCGGGATGCCCACCCGCCCGAGCAATTGTAGGGCGATCTCCTCAGCCTTTTCCTTTGTCCATTTGCGAACTTGAATGGGAGACAGTGTAATATTCTGCATCACAGTCAGGTGCGGAAATAAGTTAAATTGCTGGAAAACCATTCCAGTATCCATGCGGATCTGCTCGATATTCCGCACATCATGGCTCAATTCGATGCCATCCACAATGATCTGCCCGCGCTGGTGTTCCTCCAGGCGGTTGATCGTTCGAATAAATGTGGATTTTCCCGAACCCGACGGACCGAAGATGACGATTACCTCCCGCCGCTTCACATCCATATCAATGCCCTTCAAGGCATGGAAGTTCCCATACCACTTGTGCACCTCACGAGCTGTAATAATGGTATCGCGATCCTGCAACATGACAAATCTCCTTTGGAATTATCGCTTCCCGACTCCCAGTTTTTCCTCCAACCGCTGGCTGAGATAGGACATTCCATAACTCAACACCCAGTAGATCAGGGAAATGAACACATATACTTCTCTTTGCAGACCCAAAAAGTCGGGCTGTGCCAGCACGGTCTTTGCGATGCCCACCAGGTCGAACAGGCCGACGATCGCCACCAGCGCCGTATCCTTGAAAACGGCAATGAACTGCCCGACCAGAATCGGGATGATCAAGCGCAAGGCCTGCGGCAGGATGATGAAGACCATGGTTTGCGCGCCGTTCAAGCCAAGCGCCTGCGCCGCTTCAAACTGACCTTTGGGTATGGCTTGCAAACCTCCGCGCACATTCTCCGCGAGATATGCGGCGCTGAACAGCGTGATGCCCACCATCGCACGCAGGACGCGGTCAATTGTCACATTCGGCGGAAGGAAAAGGGGCAGCATCAATTGAGCCATAAAAAGGATGGTGATCAGCGGCACGCCGCGCACCAGTTCGATATAAGTTATGCTTGCCAGGCGAATGACCGGCAGCTCAGACCTGCGTCCCAGCGCAAGCAAAACGCCAAGAGGGAAGGAAAAAAGGATGCCAACCACCGTTAGCAGGAAGGTGAGCAACAACCCGCCCCAAAGATTCGTGCCCACGATGGGCATAATTCCATCTTCAGGTGTGAATCCGCGGGTGAGCAGGATGAACACCGGCAGGGAGAGCACCCAACCTAAAATCACGATCCTGCCCAGCGCCTCAGGCTTGCTCCATCCCATTCCCCAGCCGATTACCCCTGTCACACTGAGGATGATGAGCCATTTGCGGGGATCGTCCCCAAATGGAAGTAGCGCCAGCAAGGCGGGTGATGCAAGCAGGAGGATGGTTGTAAAATACGATTTGCGCGCCCAGATCGCAAGGGAGTTGCCGGTCAGGAACATCAGGAATCCCAGTGCGATCCATAATTGCCCAACCTGTTCAAGAGGATATTGCCCGATCATGATCAGGCGCATGTTTGCGGAAATTACCTCCCACTCCGCGACTGTGAAGGCCCACGTAAGAAATCCTTTAATCGCCCAATAAATGATTATTGCGCCGATGATGGTCAAGGCGGCGTCGAGCCATGAACCAAAGAGATTTTTCCGCAGCCAGCGCAGGATGCCGGATCGTTCTGCAAGGGGAGGAAGAACTGAATTGGCCTGGGTCATTTTATCTCTCCACCAGCTTTATTCTTTGGTTGTACCAGTTCATGAACACGGATGTGACCAGGCTGAACATGAGATAGGTCAACATGACCATCGAGATCATTTCCACCGCCCTGCCCGATTGATTCTGGATCGTGTTCGAGATATAGAACACATCGGGATACCCGACGGCAATGGCAAGTGAGGAATTTTTTATCAGGTTGAGGTACTGGCTGGTTAACGGCGGGATGATCACGCGCAGAGCCTGCGGGAAAACGATCAACTGAAGGGTTTGAAAGCCGTTCAAACCGAGGGCGCGGGCGGCTTCCACCTGTCCTTTTGACACGGAGAGAATGCCCGAACGGACCACCTCGCCAATAAAAGCGGAGGTATACAGAACGAGACCGGAAGTCAATGCCATGAATTCGGGGCTGAGTACTTTTCCGCCGGTCATGTTCAAGCCTTCGATAACGGGCGCATCGAAGAGGAGGGGTTTTTCAGGCATGACAAACCACCCAGCCAGCGCAACGATGGTGAAGGTTAGGAATGTCCACAGGATGGTTAGCGGCGCGCGTCCGGTGCGCCTGCTGTAAGATCTTAATAGGAAGAAAACGCCAAGAGCCAGGATAAAGCCGACGATCAGGATCAGGCGAAAGGTCGGGTATGATTCGGCGGGCAGTCCCCAGGGAATCCCCACGCCGCGATTTGTCAAATAGATGGAACCGGGCCAGATGACCGCTTCCCTGACCTTCGGTAATTTGAGAAAAACCCCCAAATACCAGAAGATCAAAAACACCAGCAGGGAAAGGTTGCGGATCAATTCAAGATAGAAAGCAGCGAGACGATTGATCAGGAAGTTGGTGGAAAGCCTTGCAACCCCCAAGATCACGCCGAATATCGTCGATGCAATGACCCCCACTATACTGACGGTTAATGTGTTCAGCAATCCCACCTGGTACGCCTGCCAATAGGACGAAGTCCGGCTGTATGGGCGCAGGGTTTCAGAAATATCAAAACCGGAAATGCCTTGCAAGAAACCGTAGCTAAGCGTTATGCCCTGTTTTGCAAGCCCCGCTTTCATGTTTTGATAGATCAACGAAGCTATCAAAAAAAACCCGATGATGAAAACCACCTGGCCCAGAATGTTCAGGATGCGTTCGTCACGCCAGAACGGGATTGTTGCTTTTTGCTTTGCGCTTTCCTGCATTGGCAAACCCTCCGGGAAAAGAAAAAGAGGGTGGGGATCACAATCCCCACCCTCTTTTTACCATCAGTTTAGCGGACGGGCGGAGCGTAGAGCAAGCCGCCATCGGTGTACAGGCTGTTCAAGCCGCGCGGAATATAGGTGGGAGTGTCCGGACCGAGATTGCGGTTGTACACTTCCTCGTAGTTGCCGACGAGCTTGATGATGTTGTATGCCCAGTTGTTGTCTAAACCGAGTTTCAAGCCCATATCGCCTTCGATACCCAGAAGGCGCATGATCTCAGGTGCAGTGGCACTGGCTTTGACGCTGTCCACATTCGCGGAGGTGATGTCAAATTCTTCGCCGGCAAACAAGGCGAAGACGGTCCACTGGGCGATATCGAACCACTGATCATCGCCATGACGAACCAATGGACCAAGAGGCTCCTTGGACATGGTCACATCGAGAATTACGTGAGCCGCTGGGTCAGCCAGGACGGTGCGGCGGGACACGAGACCGGACTTGTCGGTCGTGACGGCGTCACAGCGTTCTTCTGCATATGCGGCAAAGGTGGAATCAGCGTCTTCAAAGACCGCGGGCGTGTAGGAGATCCCCAAAGAAGCCATCACATCGGCCAGGTTCAGTTCGGTGGTCGTACCAGTTTGGACGCAAATTGTACCGCCAGCCAGGTCCTGTAAGGATGTGATTCCGCTTTCGGTGGGAACCATCATGCCCTGACCATCATAGAAAGTGGTGTGGACGAAGTTGGTGCCGAGCTCGGTATCGCGAACCAGCGACCAGGTGGTATTGCGGCTGAGGACATCAATTTCACCAGACTGCAGGGCAGTGAAGCGTTCCGCGGCTGTTACGGGGCGAAACTCCACTTTGGTTTCATCGCCAAATATGGCGGCCGCAAGGGCGCGGCAGTAATCTACATCAAAGCCGGAAAATTTTCCGTCTGCATCAACATACCCAAAGCCAGGGACCTGGGAGTTGACGCCGCAGATCAGGTTACCACGCGCTTTGACGGTTTCAAGGGTCACTCCATAGCCTGCAGGCGCAACCACTGCCGGCGCTGAAGAGGTCACTTCAACAATCACTGTTTCAACAGCAGGCGGGGAATCGCCACCGGTAGTTGAGGTGGTGGGATCAGACCCACCGCATGCGGCAAGCACAAGGCTTGTCAAAAGCAACAACGATACGATCCTTAGAGTCTTTTGCATTTTCTCCTCCTTAGAGAAATGGTCTTTTGAACGGACACGACAATGGGGAAAATATTTTTAGATTAAAACTACCGCCTCCTCTCTCTAAAAAATAATAGGTTTCATTATAACTTAAAGCAAGGTGTGACGGACGATTAATCGGGAATTCCGGAGATGACCGCTACCCGTGAATTCGTCAGGTTTACGAGATCATTAAGGGGGATTTGAATATTCAAACCGCGCTGGCCGCCGGAGATATAAATCTCATCAAACGATTCGGCGGTGGAATCGATCACCACCAGAAAGCCCTTGTTGATCAACGCCAGCGGAGAAATGCCCCCAGCCTGCAAGCCCGTCAATTGTTCGGCTTCGCGCTCGCTTGGCAGGCGCATTTTTTTCTCGCCTAGAAAAGAAGCCAGCAATTTCAAATCCACAACATGAGGGCCGGGGATTACAGCCAGCACGGGCCTGCCTTTTTCCCGCGTGGTGACGATGGTTTTGAAGACCTGCCCCGGCGGCACATCCATAAATTGTGCCGCTTCCAGCGCGCCGAGTTTTTCAACGGGCAATTCGTGCGCCGAATACTTCACCTTGCGCGCATCCAAAAACCTTGTGACATTGTTCGTAATAGCCATATGAAATTAAATCCTGTACAATTATAAACACAAAGGAGGCAGAGATGACCAACCAGGAACAGGAACGACTCAAACGACTGCGCGAGAAGCAGCTTCAATCCCGCGACCCGCTGGCCAAACAGCGTCAATTCCAACATAGCAGCTCCATCAAAGAAAAACGAATGCGTAAGCCCTTCTCCATGTCCAAGGCGTGGAAGGATATCCCCCATGTCGTCAAAATTCCATTCTACGCCCTCATTCTCGGCGTCATCGTAGTCTTCGTACTCCCAACCTTTTGGAACTCTCCTTACGCGGTTTATGCCGGCGCAGGGATAACGCTTGTGATGATCATTTTTGGGGTCATCCTCGGCAACTCGCTCGATATGCGCGACGAGATCAAGGATCACATCAAATAAACAGATGGAAATGGGATGAGGATTTGCGCACGTTCATGATCGTAGGCCGTCTGCGAAACAACCTACAGGTACTGCTGAAAAAAATTCAGGTTTACCGGCTGGGGTAGGGAAAAACCGTCAGAAAACAGGAACAGGCGCGAGCGGGGTGTGAAGCGCTGCATCCTGTCTCGATTCATTAATCCCGCGTAGTACAATTATCCGGATGAAGGCAGCAACGGTTTCAATTCCGCTGGAAAAACTCCTGGAGCAACTTCCAGAAAATTATTCGGTTACCGACCGCGAGCTGGTGCAGCGCGCCTATTATGTAGCAGAGGAGGCGCACCGCGAACAGAAGCGGCATTCGGGCGAGCCCTACATCAGCCATTGTGTTGCGGTTGCCAGTATTCTCTCGGATTTAAAGGTCCCAGCTGAAGTTGTTGCCGCAGGACTCCTGCATGATACGGTTGAGGACACATCCATTACGCTGGCGGATATTCGCCGGGAATTTGGGGATACGGTGAAGATCCTCGTGGATGGTGTCACCAAGTTAACCCACCTGCCGCGCGTTTCGCGCGGCGACCAGCACGCCGAAAACGGATCTAATGGAAGCGAACCCGAAGAAGTTCCCATTCAACCCGCACTGCTTGGCCGCAAAGAAGACATGGTTTCGGAGACCCTGCGCAAGACCTTCCTTGCCATGGGCGAGGACGTGCGCGTGGTGCTGATCAAACTGGCGGATCGTTTGCATAATATGCGCACACTCGGCCATATGCCGGAGCATAAACGCAAACGCATCGCGCAGGAGACGTTGGATATTTTTGCGCCGCTCGCGAATCGACTGGGTATCTGGCAGATCAAGTGGGAATTGGAAGACCTCGGCTTTCGATATGTAAACCCTGAAAAGTATAAAGAAATCGCTGAACTTCTGACCGAAAAACGGCCGGACCGCGAAGCACAGCTGGAGTCGATCAAAGAGAACCTGGTGAGGCTGCTTGAAAAGAACAACATCAAGGTGGAGATCAGCGGACGCCCGAAACATATTTTTTCGATCTACAAAAAAATGCATAAGAAGGGCAAACCCTTCAACATGGTGCATGACGTGCGGGCGGTGCGGTTGATCGTGCCGGATGTGCCTTCGTGTTATGCCGCGCTGGGTGTGATCCACACCACCTGGCGGCCGATCCCCGGTGAGTTCGACGATTACATCGCCGCGCCAAAGGACAATTTCTACCAATCCCTGCATACGGCTGTGGTATATGACGACAAGCGCCCGCTCGAGGTGCAGATCCGCACCAATGAAATGCACTTGAACGCGGAATATGGCATTGCCGCCCACTGGCGTTACAAGGAAGGCACCAAACATGCAGACAAGAACTTCGAGCAGCGCATCAATTCCCTGCGCTCGATGATGGAATGGCGTTCAGACGTGAACGACGCCGCCGAATTTGTCGAATCCATGCGCAGCGACGTGTTCCAGGACCGCGTCTATATTTTCACCCCGCGCGGTGACATCATCGACCTGCCGGCCGGCTCCACGCCAATCGACTTTGCCTACCACGTCCACACGGATATCGGCCATCGCTGCCGGGGCGCGCGCGTAAACGGGAAGCTCGTTCCCTTGTATCAGGAATTAAAAACGGGCGACCAGATCGAAATCCTCACCACCAAACGCGGCGGACCAAGCCGCGACTGGTTGAATCAAAACCTGGGACTCATCCGCACCTCCCGCGCGCGGGCAAAAATAAAAATCTGGTTCAAAAAACAGGAAGACGAGCAAAATCTCACGCAGGGACGCGACACCCTGGAACGGGAATTGCAAAGGCTTGGCATTTCAGAGCTCAATTTTGAAAAGCTGGCACGCGATCTCGGGTACAAAACCCCGGACGAGTTGTTCATCGCGCTGGGCTGCGGCGACTTGTCCATCAGCAAGATCATCCGTCAATTTTCACAGGATGAAACCACAGAAGACATCCTTTTAGCCAATGCGCCTGCCGCGCCGTCAACATCCACCGATGTTGTGGAGGTCGTCGGCTTGAAAGGAATGCTTTCCACCATGGCGCGCTGCTGCAACCCCATGCCCGGCGACCAGATCGTGGGCTTTATCACCCGCGGACGGGGCGCGACCATCCACCGTCAGGATTGCCCGAATATCCTGCAAACCAAAGACCGCGAACGAATTCTGCAGGTGGGATGGGGTCATGTGGAACGGACATACCCGGTCCCGGTCAAGATCAAAGCCTATGACCGGCAGGGATTAATGGGCGATGTTTCCAACCTGCTCGCCGATGAAAATATCAACATTGCGAATGTAACGGTCAATGTAAACCGCAGTATTGCGGACCTTCGACTTATTATCGAAGTGAAAGACCTCACCCAACTGAGCCGCATTCTCACAAGGATCGAGAATTTGCCCAACGTGATGGAAGCACACCGCACGAACCCGGGCTAGTAAAACTTTTAAAATTTCAACGATTTACGAACTTTCCGGCGACAGGCTGGTGATATAATCCCGCCGATTTCAATATGCTATCCGTAGCCGAAGCACGCGAACACATCCTCTCCCATTTTCAACCCACTGCAACCGAAGGCATTCCGCTGGCTGCGTGCGCGAACCGCGTCCTGGCTGTGGATATTTCTGCCCCCTACGACCTACCCCTCTTCGACAATTCAGCAATGGATGGGTTTGCCATCCTCGCCGGGGATACCTCCGCCTCTTCCTTAACCTTGAGCGTGGTTGCCGATATACCGGCAGGTTCCACGCCGACAGTGAAACTGAAACCGGGCCAGGCTGCGCGGATCATGACCGGCGCCCAATTACCCGAAGGCGCAACTGCCGTTATTCCGGTGGAAGACACCGATTTTCACAACCGCGAAGCCGGTACAGCGGCTCCTGAAAATATTTCCTTCTCCCGTGTCGTTAATGCCGGGGAAAACATCCGCCCGCGCGGCATGGATATTCATGCGGGTCAAATTGTTCTGAAAAAAGGACAGACACTCAAACCGCAAGACCTCGGCCTGCTGGCCATGCTGGGGATCGCAGCAGTGCAGGTTCACCGAAAACCGCGGGTAGCCCTGCTCTCCTCCGGCGATGAACTGCTCGAGGTGGATGCCCCGCTTGAATCCGGCAAGATCCGCGACTCGAATTCGTACACGCTGGCGGCATTGGTCGAAAGCGCAGGCAGTGAAGTGCTGAGGCTTGGTGTGGCAAAAGACACCCGCGAATCGGTGGAAGAGCTTTTTCAAAAGGCCATCGCCGCGGATGTGGACTTCATCCTTTCTTCAGCGGGGGTAAGCGTAGGCGCGTTCGACTATGTAAAGGAAGTGGTGGAAGCCAACGGCTCGTTGAATTTCTGGCGGGTGAACATGCGCCCGGGCAAACCGCTTGCCTTTGGAAAATATCTCGATAAACAATTCATAGGTTTGCCTGGCAACCCCGTTTCCGCCTTCGTCGGTTTTGAGATTTTCGTGCGTCCCGTGCTCGAGCGGCTGAGCGGCAAATTGGATGGAAGCAGGCGGAAGGTCCGTGTGCGATGCGAGGAGGAGATAGATTCCGATGGGAGGGAAAGTTATTTGCGGGCGAAAATCCGCGAAGAGAACGGCGTTCTATTCGCCCGGCTGACAGGCCACCAAGGCTCCGGGAATCTGCTCTCTTTGGTTCAGGCGGATGCTTTACTTATTATCCCCGCTGGTGTAAAATGCGTGCCTGCTGGTCAGGAAGTGGAAGCAATTCTATTGTGAGGAAGCATGGATAAAATGCTGGTTCGCGCATCAATTGCGCTTGGGATCGTCGGTTTGCTTGTTTCGATTTATATGACCATCTATAAGGTCACGTCCAATGACGGCATGTGTCTCGGTTCGGGCGATTGCTCCACCGTGAATGCGAGCCGCTATTCCGAAGTGAACGGCATCCCCGTGGCGGCCGTCGGTGTGATCGGGTATCTCGCGATCCTGGCAGTGCATTATTTCGAAGACCGCAGCTCCTTCTTTAAAAAGAACGGCACATTGATGGTCTTTGGCATGGCGCTGACCGGTTTTCTTTTTACCGTCTGGTTGATCTATGTGGAACTGGTGCTGTTGAAAGCCATTTGCCCGTTTTGTGTCGCATCGCAGGTTGTAATGACGCTCATCTTCATCCTCGCAATCATTCGCCTGGTCAAAACCCCCCAAACATAGGAGGAAGTGAAAATGCCCCGTATTAAATGCCACTACATTGATTGTGTGTTCGTGGATGAAGGTTATTGTTCCGCCGCCGCCGTGGAGCTGGACCCGGACACCGGTTGCGCCACGTATTCACCAACCGATGGAGCGGCCGTTGTGGACGATGAATGGGAAGATGACGAAGAAGCGGAATGGGAAGAGGAAGATGCCGACGAAGATGATGATGAATGGCTGGACGAGGAAGATGAATTCTAGCCCCGCCTCTTCCCCAACTGACAATTGATGCTGTAAAAAAGCCTTCTCTGCGCGAGAAGGCTTTTTATTTCCCGAACTGATAGAGAAGTACACCCGCGGCAACTGCAAGATTAAGCGAACTGACACGCCCCTGCATGGGGAGGGAAACTGACACATCACAAGCGGCAGTCTGTTCCTTCGAAAGGCCTTTTTGCTCGTTGCCTAAAACCAAAACCCAGGGGATTTGCGGAACCAGCGTTTGATAATCCACATCCGCTTTGGCGGAAGTGCCAATAAGTTGAATCTTCCCTTTGCGCGACCAATCGAGAAATTCAGCGAATGATACCTGGATGACGGGTTTCCAAAACAATGTCCCCATGCTGGCGCGGACAACAGTGGGATGATACAACTCCACACCCCCATCGAGAAGAAAGAGCACGTTTGCGCCGACAGCATCCAGGGTGCGTAAAATCGTTCCGACATTGCCCGGGTCCTGCGGGGAAACAAGCGCCACCGCGCGGGTAAATGGTCCGAGGTCTTTGAGTTGACTCTTCCTCTGCCTGACAATTGCAAGAATGCCCTGGGGATTTTCCTTGTCAGCCAGCGCTTCCATCACTTGCGCGGTAACAGGCTGGGGCTTGAAAGAGAAGCGGGAGATCAATTCGTGAGCGAAGGGGCTTGTCAACAAGCCCGAGGCATACAGGATGGTGTCAATCTCCCAGCCGGCTTCCACGGCCTCGCCGACGTGATGAATCCCTTCCACAAGAAATAATCCGCTCTCGTTCCGCGCTTTTTTTTGACGCAAGGCACGTGCTTGTTTAATTAAAGAGTTGGAAGTGCTGGTAATCAAATTCACGCGTTGATTTTATCCGAAAAAGAAACTCCCGGACATTTCGTCATCCGGGAGTTTCAATCGGCCAAAATGTGTCTACGGGGCAACCACGGTCAACTTGCCGAGCATGCCCGCCAAATAATGGCCTGCCGTACCGCATACGACCTGGTATTCACCCGGTTCGGAAGGCGCGGTGAAGGTGGCGGTAAGGCTTTCTCCCGGTTCCGCTTCGACTTCCCAGTAGATGTTATCTTCATCTTCATCGCCGAAGTCATCACCGACGGTTTCACCGAGTTTCATAATGACAAACTCATGGGCCACAGCACCTTCATTCACGACATTGATGGTGACCTCCCGCCCGGCCGGCACGGTGAACTCAGCCGGTGTGAAGGTGAATTCCGCAAAGGTCACATCCAGGATGGTGGGTCGATTTCCGCCCCCGCAGGCGGCGATGAGAAGCGACATTGCAAGCAAAACGGGAAACACAAATAAAAACTTTTTCATGACAACACTCCTTTACTGGTCGTTGGGATGAAATCAGTTTACCTAATTCCTGCTCATTATTCAAGAGGGACTTCACGGCTTTTGCATTCAACCCGGATGAGTTACACTCAGCAGGGTTGCGAGAAAATGAGGTGATGCATGACTACACTTACGGAAAAGACCGCCCAGACAATTTATTGGCAATACGCCTTATGGCTTGCCTTTTTCACCATTTTTTACAATATCGTTGAAGGCCTTGTTTCGATAATCTTCAGCGTCAGCGATGAGTCGCTGGCCCTCTTCGGTTTCGGTGTAGACTCGTTCATCGAGGTCATGTCTGGGATCGGAATTTTGGTGATGGTGAATCGCATCCGGAAAAACCCGCATACATCCCGTACCCCGTTCGAGATCACTGCCTTGCGGGTCACGGGGACCGCGTTTTACATTCTCGCTGTCGGGCTCGGGGTAACGGCATTCTATAATATCGTCACCAACCACAAACCGGAAACGACACTGCCCGGGCTGGTCATCTCCATTATCTCCATCGCCGTGATGTGGGCTTTGGTAATGGGCAAACGCAAAGTGGGCCGGGCGCTCAATTCGATGCCCATTCTGGCCGATGCAAATTGCACAATGGTTTGCATCTACATGTCGGTGGTTTTGCTGGTTTCGAGTTTCATCTACCAACTGACCGGCTTCGGTTTTGTTGACAGCCTCGGCGCGGCGGGGTTGATCTATTTTTCGTTCAACGAAGGCCGTGAGTCCTTTGAGAAGGCCAGGGGACTGGAATGCGACTGCGAAGATGAGGATTGCAAGTAAACTGGCTCACATCACCGTCTCGGCGAGGGTTTTGTCAATACCTCTGCGCCGAGGACGGCGCAGGGAGCAAATCGGTCGTTTATAATTACCCGCATGAATATTTTTCGATGGCTGGTTCTCGCTTTGTTTTTGTCTGCCTGCCAGTCAACATCCCTCTTATCCATCACAATCATCGACGGTGAAACGACACGACTGGTCAGTTCGATCCAGAGAACGCCTCTTTTGATTTTGACCGAAGCAGGTATTCCGCCGCAGACCGCAGACCGGGTCTTCATAAACGGCATTCCCTTTGCACTGGATGAAAACATTACCATTAATTCTCCCGTCCAATTACAATTGCGCCGCGCTGTTGTGTTGACCCTCGTCACACCTGAAAGCGGACAAACCCTGCAGACTTCCGCGCTTACAGTGGGACAGGCATTAACCGAAGCGGGTTATTCACTCCATGTACATGACAAAATCGATCCCCCAACTGAAACCGCTATCACTGACTCAATGACGGTAACCTATTTGCCGGCGAGGGATCTGGTCATTACCACCGGCAGCAATGTGATCAACATCCGCTCTTCCGCAGGGACGGTTGGGGCGGCGCTGGCCGAGGCTGGGATTCCGCTGATCGGACTGGATACCAGCTCTCCGCTGGAGAATGAAGCGCTGCCTGCCGACGGGCAAATCCGCGTGACGCGAGTCTATGAATCCATCAGCACCACAATAGTGCCGATTCCATTCGACGAGGAAGTTGTCGAGTCGGTGGACGTTGCATTTGGGCAGGATGAGATCCTCCAGCCCGGCGTGAGCGGACTCGCAATGATCCGTACGCGCATCCGCTATGAAAACGGAATCGAAGTAAGCCGCGCGGCAGAAGATGAAACCGTGTTGCGCGAACCGCAAAATCAGATTGTGGCTAACGGTACGAAAATCGTCCTCGCAGCGGCAGGCGGGGAAATCCCATATGAATATTGGTATGCGACAGAAATGTATGCTTCGTGGTATTCGCCATGCAATTCAGGCACAGGCGGGTGCTCCTATGGAACCGCAAGCGGCGCGCCGGCCGGCTTTGGTATTGTGGCGGTGGATTATTCGATCTATAGTTATCTGGCAGGCATGAAAGTGTACATTCCCGGCTACGGTGTTGCGACGATTGGCGACACAGGCGGCGGACCGATCATCGAAACAGCTTTTGGCGTGCCGCGCACGAAATGGATCGATCTTGGTTACAATGACAATGCCATCGGCGGGCTCTCCGGCTGGGTGACGGTGTATTTCCTTGCGCCCGCCCCCGTTGAAATTCCATACTTCTTAAAATAAGCATGTCACAATCCCAAAAAAACATCATTGCCCTGCTTTCCATCATGGCCTGCGTTCTTCTGGTTTCGCTCGGCTATTACATCTTTTCGAGCTATCAATCTTTTGCGGCGCAACCGCTCGGGCCGGCAATGCCCATCAGCGAGCAAAGCCTGCCGCCCACATGGACAGCATCCCCCGGTCCGCACCCCGGGCTGGTAACATACGCGCCGACAATCGCTTCCTACATCACGAGCACGCCCGGGCCAAAATGCGGCGGGCCGAACATCATGAACATCCTCGTTGTCGGCGCGGATACGCGCGGTGACAATTACACGTATGGGCTGGCGGATGCGATCCGCGTTGTACGCGTGGACTTCGTTACCCCGAGAGTCACTGTGCTTGAATTTCCCCGCGACCTGTGGGTTGAAATCCCGCATATTTCCGACAACCTAAATGGACAAGATCACGAGAAATTAAACCAAGCATATTTATATGGCCAGCCTGGTTTCAAATACTGGGACGATCCCAGCGCAGGTCCCGGCCTTCTGGCGTTGACCCTCAATAAAAACTTTGGCGTGCAAACCGAGCATTATGTTTCCATCAACATGCGCACGTTCGAACACATCATCGATGCTCTTGGCGGCATCGAAGTTAACATCACCACCGAGGCAGCCGCCGAAAGTACAGACCTATCCATCGGTGTCCATCATCTTGATGGAGCCGGCGCCCTCAAAGTGGCGCGCAACCGCCAGGGCGGGAGCTTTGAGCGGGCAGATAACCAAAATATCGTCCTGTGCGCCCTGCGTAAAAAACTTACCAGCCCAAATATCGTCACTCAAATTCCCGAACTGATCGAAACCTTTAAAGACAACATCCGCACCGATTTCACCCCCGAACAATTATCGCAGCTTGCCTGCCTCGGCACCAAGCTCCCGCCGCAAAGCATCGTCTTCACCAGCTTCCCACAGGAACTCTTTAAACAAACCCGCGAATTCGACCCGGTCTTCGATAAACGCATTTCCATTTTGGATGCAGACTTCACCATTCTCAGCGATTACGTCCGCCGCTTTCATGCAGGCACATGGCCCGCCCCCATCATCCCCATTTCCACACCCGATGATGAAAACGCCCCGGCGGTCTGCGAATGAAATACAAATCGATTCCCCCGCTTAATGCCTCCGCTGTGCTCAAACGATATGGCCTGCGCGCCGATAAAACTCTCGGCCAGAATTTTTTGCAGGATGAATCCGCCCTTGAAAAAATTGCCAACGCCGCGGAAATTTTTGAGGATGACCACGTTTTGGAGATTGGACCCGGCCTCGGCAGCCTCACACGCTATCTGGCAGTTTCTGCCCGAAAAGTGACGGCGGTCGAACTGGACCCGTACTTGCTTGCGCCACTACAGGCAGTTCTTCAGCCTTATCAGAATGTCCGCGTTGTGCAGGGTGACATCCTCAAGCTGCCCATTTCAGAATTAATAGATCAGCCCAATTACATCGTCGCCGCGAATATCCCCTACAACATCACATCTGCCATCATCCGCCATCTGCTTGAGGGTGATGTCAAGCCGCGCCGGGTGATATTAACCATTCAAAAGGAAGTTGCAGACCGTATCTGTGCCAGTCCCGGCGACTTAAGCCTGCTGGCATTAAGTGTGCAAGTCTACGGCAAACCGAGCATCTTTGCAAAAATCCCTGCAGGCTCCTTCCACCCCGCCCCCAAAGTGGATTCCGCCGTTTTGCGCATCGATATATACGAAGAGCCGCTGATTTCGAAAAATTTGCTCAACACCTTCTTTAAACTCATCAAGGCAGGCTTCGCCCAGAAGAGAAAAACCCTTCGCAATTCACTTGCTTCAGGGCTGCACATTTCCACGCAGGCCTCCGAAGCCCTGCTTGCATCCGCAGGGATCGATCCCATGCGCCGCGCGGAGACCCTGTCCATTGAAGAATGGAAGGGGTTATGTGAAAATCAATCAAAGCCATAGTACCAATGATTTATCAGCTATTAGTACAAATTTCATATTTCCATCCTTGACCTTTCCTTAAGTTATGTCATAATCATAGACAAAGGAGAGTGTTATGTATACCAAAAAGCCCATCTTATTATTATCCATATTTTTAATTGTTTCCCTTACCGCCTGCAACCTCCCCGGTGGACAAAGTACCGAAGAGCCCCTGGCATTGACCATTACTGCCCAAGCTCTCCTGTTGCAGCCAACCCCATTTACTTCAACGCCTGAATTTACAGCAACACCGGGTCCTACATCCACCCCGGAATTCACCCCAACACCATCCGTTCCGCAGGTATCGGTCAGCACAAATACAAATTGCCGGACTGGACCGGGGACAGAATACGATCTGATCGGGGCATTACTGGTTGGACAAACGGCCACAGTGGTCGGTAAAAATACTTCCACGAACTACTGGATCATCAACAACCCTGGTAAGTCCGGAACATGCTGGCTTTGGGGTCAATATGCAACCGTCAGCGGGAATACAGCCGGGTTGACCGAGTATGCAATCCCCCCAACGCCAACTCCACTTCCAACCTCCACTCCCACTGCCACGGCAACGCTGGCCCCGCCTGTTGCGGTCGATAACCTGACCGCTGCGAAAATTTGTATTCCCATTGTCCTTCCCACCTATCAATATACGGGAAGCATTAATTGGGAGGACAAATCCAACAACGAAAAAGGATTCAACATTTACCTAAACGGCGCTTTCTTTGGCGCGGTGGGTCCAAACGTAGTAACCTACCCAATTCCCCCATTGCCTTTCCCGGCAGGCACGCCGATGAAACTGGGCGTGGAAGCCTTCAACGACGCCGGCAAATCTGCAACAAAAGAAGTGGTAATCGTTTGTCCTTAAAAGCTGAGAACAAAAACAGCCCGCGGTTTCGCGGGCTGTTTTTGTTTCGATGGCAGTTGTTTTGATGTACTGAAACTTAAACTACGTTCCCTCTTCCCATGAATTCAGGTAGTGGAGCTGCTCATCCGTGAGAACATCGATCTTCACACCCATGGCTTCAAGCTTCAGGCGGGCAATTTCGTTGTCAATGTCAACTGGGACGGAGTAAACTTTTTTCTCCAGTTTGTCCGCGTTCTTTGCCATGTATTCAGCGGATAATGCCTGGTTAGCGAAAGACATGTCCATAACGGAAGCAGGATGCCCTTCGGCGGAAGCGAGGTTGATGAGGCGGCCTTCACCGAGGATGTTGATCTTGCGGCCATCCTTGGTGAGGTACTGGTCAACGAACGGGCGGACACGATTCGGTTCACCCACGCTCATATCAGCGAGCGAAGGAATGTTGATCTCAACATTGAAGTGACCGGAGTTGGCAACGAGCGCGCCGTCTTTCATCACTTCGAAGTGTTTCTTGTCGATCACGTTCAAGTCGCCTGTGACAGTGCAGAAGATGTCGCCGATCCTGGAGGCGTCCATCATCGGCATGACCTGATAGCCGTCCATGACCGCTTCGAGCGCCTTCATCGGGTCGATCTCGGTCACGATGACCTGAGCGCCCATGCCGCGTGCGCGGGAGGCGAGACCACGTCCGCACCAGCCGTAGCCAGCGACGACGAAGTTCTTGCCAGCCAACAGCACATTAGTAGCGCGGATAATGCCGTCCACGGTGGACTGACCGGTGCCATAGCGGTTGTCAAACAAGTGTTTGGTCAACGCATCGTTCACTGCGATAACAGGGAATTTCAACACTTTGTCCGCTTCCATTGCCTTCAAACGGATCACGCCCGTCGTGGTTTCTTCCGTGCCGCCAATGACGTTCGCAAGCATTTGCTTGCGTTCTTCAGCGCTTAAGCTCTGCGCCCAAGAAGCAAGGGAGGGCTCAAGTTTTTCAAAGCGTCCCATTTCAATAAAGAACAGGGAGGAAACAAGGTCAGCGCCGTCATCCTGCGTCATATGGGGCATATGCTCCAACGCAGCGCGGATATGCTTGAAGTAAGTGACTTTGTCTTCACCCTTGATCGCAAAAACGGGAATCTCATATTGGTTCACTAAAGCAGCAGCCACATCATCCTGGGTAGAGAGTGGATTCGAAGCAGTAAGGACAATATCCGCGCCGCCTTCCTGTAGGGTAATCATCAGGTTTGCGGTTTCCGTGGTGACATGCAAACAACAGGAAAGGCGCAGTCCCTTAAGGGGCTTTTCTTTCTTGAAACGCTCACGGATCGAACGAAGGACCGGCATTTCGCGTTCCGCCCAATCGATACGGCGGCGGCCGCCTTCCGCTTGATTCAAATCTTTTACATCGTAATTATTCATTTACCTAACTCCTTTATTTTATAGAAGGCGGAACTTTGTCCCACCGAAATCCAGAGGCAGTATCGACCCCGCCTTACTTTTTATTATTCAACAATACATCCAGCTTGCCGCCGTCTTCGAAATGACGGCGAAACCGTTTGACAAACTCTTCGCGGGTGTAATTGTGATTCTGCGTGCCGCGCTGTTCTAGGCAGTATACAGCGGAAAGCGAGCCGATCTCGCCGCACAGTTTCCAATCAAACCCATGGGAGTACCCCGCCAGGAAGCCTCCGCGAAAGGCATCCCCTACGCCGGTTGGGTCTACGACCTCATCCTCAGGGACGGTTGGGATATGCACCGAGTCTCCGTCCGAGTACAGATCAGCTCCGTCCTTGCCGCGTGTAATCACCAACACTTTTACATGCTCGAGGATTTGATCCAAGTTCCAGCCGGTTTTCTTTGAGATCAGGCCGAATTCATAATCGTTACAAAACAGGAAATACGCCCCTTCCATGTCCCGCGCGAGTTCGGAACCCTCGAGTCTCAACACCTGCTGGCTCGGGTCATACAAATAATCGATGCCCAGTTCGCGGCATTCCGAGGGGAACTTCATCATCGCATCGAGCGCGCTGGGAGAAACGATCACGAGGTCTGGTTTTTGATCGAGTTCCTTGAGGGATTGGGTGGCGGAATGGGCCATTGCCCCCGGGTAGAAAGATGCAATTTGAGCAGAATCATGATCGGTTGTTGCAAAGAAGGAGGCGGTGAAAACACCGGGAACAACCTTCATCAGGGATGTGTCCACACCTTTTGAATCGAGCCATGCGCGATAATCGCCAAAGTCCTCACCGACGGTTGCCATAACACGGGGCTTTTGTCCGAGCAATGCCATGGTGTACGCAATGTTCGGGGCGATGCCGCCGCGCTGCTTGGACATGGAGTCCACGAGAAACGACAGGCTGATGGAAGCCAGACGTTCGGGAAGGATCTGTTCCTTGAATTGACCGGGAAAAGTCATCAGGTAATCGTAGGCCACGGAGCCTGTAAGAAGAATATCCATTTGCAACTCGCAGAAAAATGCGCACCCTTGCGAGTGCGCTGGATTTATGAACGAGCGTGAGTTTATCACGACATAACGTGATTGTCTAGAAATTCCCTACAAAAAAAATCAAGGTTCCACAGGCACAATGGATATAAAAGGCGCGCTGAGCTCACAAACAGAGATGTCATCGAAATAGACGATAGTCTCACTACCGCTCAGCCAAAGTTCGAGGCCAATGGTTCCCGGCGGAATAGGCTGTGGGTCTTCGTACTCCAGCAGTCGTTTTCCGTCCAGCCAAACACCTGTCAGTCCTTCGTGGGAGGAAATCTCAACCAGATGCCATTCGCCCGCCTTGGGATTTTTTACCTGTCCAATGCCGATGTTGGTGACTGGCTGCTGCAGGCGGCGCAATGCAAAGTAATTAAACCCTATGGGTATCTGATAACGAGAATCGAATACCTGTTGCCCCCCCAGGTCGAAAGGATTCAGGGCATGCTTCCAGTTAAATGAAAACCAGTTTTGCTCCCTGGCAAAGTTTTCCGCAATCAAGAAGTTAACACGCCAAACCGCATTCCCGAATTCCATTTCGTTCAGCCGCGAACTGAGCGGGCCTTCCCCCAGCATTTCCGAAAACTGTGCGGAGAGAATGATATCGCCCGCCTCCTCTGCGGAAGCGGCTATATCCCAGCCGGGGGTTTTCAAGTCGATTTCGTTCCAGCCCTGCGCACGATTATCCTGGAAATCTTCAGCATAGAGAAATTTTTCTCCCGCCGCGCAAGCCTCGGAAGGAAGCAGTCCAAACGGGTCGCGCTCCAAAGGAATGGAAACATCGTTGGGTCCTCGCACTAGTGTCTGGTCTGCAGTTCCAGGCATATATCCCTGTGCAAAAAAAGTGAATGTGGCTGCCTCACCTGACAAATTGTTCCAGGAGTATTGCCCCTGCTCGTTGGTTTGCACAGGTGCATCGTCACCTGATTCAGGGAATACAACGCTTGCACCTCCAATTGGCGAGCCTGTCTCATCCGTGATGGTGATGGTCAGGTCAATTGGGATGGGCGTAGGGATGGGTGTCTGTGTTGGCGGAAGAGGCGTTGGCGTCCATGCGGATGCGGTCATGGTGGCGATCTGCTCAGGAGAAGGGCCGCAAGCTGCTAATAGAAAAAGCACGATTCCCCATGTGAATATCCGATTTAGTTTCATCTTTCTCTCCTTGTCAATGACTCTTGCTAGAAACGAAGCCCAGCAACAACAAGTTTAATCGCCACCTCCTCTAGTGAGTATTTTTGTATCGGCATCAACCGATATTCATTTTCATTATATTGAGGATTAATAAAAAATCAACTCCTATAAAAGAAAAAGCGCACTCTTGCGAGTGCGCTGGAATATCGAACGTCCGTGACGTTTATCACGGGGCGAGTGGATTGTAAAGAATTTCAGCAACGGTTAAATCCGGTTACGGCACAACCACCTCAAAGTAATCAAAGCGCGCAATGATGTCTTGCGGGGTTCCGCCGGGAGGAGAGGAGTTCGTAGCGCTCAAACCAATGGATTTCAGGTCATAGAAATTCCCGAAACGCCCGATACGAACCCATTCGCCGGGCTGGGTCGCATAGTAGCCGCTGATCACATCGCCCACAATCTCGATTTTCAGGTAAACGTTCAGATCGTTCTCGCCTCGCGGAAGTTCGTAATGGTTAAGCGCACTGCCACCGGTGACGACCGTTTCCATGAAATACCCATGTCCGCCGACCGGACACGGCTGGCAGAACCCGGTATTGACGACGATGTAGTTCTCAAGGTCTTGAAAGACAAAGATATTGGCTTGATGGAAATTCAGGTGAGGATCCGCTTTGATACGGGCAACGATGGCAAAATCTCCTTCGGGGATGTCGCGCATCAACACGTTCGAGCGTCCGGGGTTTCCAATGATCTGAAGCCATTGCGCCCCGTCATCTTCCACAAATGTCCA
The DNA here is from genome assembly GCA_014860745.1 of Anaerolineales bacterium. Taxonomy (GTDB): domain Bacteria; phylum Chloroflexota; class Anaerolineae; order Anaerolineales; family Villigracilaceae; genus Villigracilis. The sequence continues at coordinate 53,460 of JACZJC010000020.1, read as the reverse complement.
TTTCGCGGGATCTTCCGAGTCCCATGTCCACCCGGGCTGGAAGTATCCGGTAAAATCGTCACGAAAAAGAATGCCTTCCGGGAGCGGCGTGTTGGCGGGAACAGGTGTTGCGGTCGGCTCAAGCGTGGGTGTAGCCGCGGGTGGATTCGTCGGCTGGACTTCAGTCGGCGCGGAAGTCGGTTGCGCCACCTCAATCGGTGTTGCAGGCTGTGATCCACATGCCGCGAGCAAAAACAATATACATCCCCAAGAAAGTATTCTGTGTCGCATTTGAAACTCCTTTTTCACAAAAAATGGCGTTTCAAATTCTAAAAAACTCAACACACTCCGATAAGGTGATTTACCCTGCCACTTTTACAGTATACAAGATATCCAAGTAATTTTCAAACTGCTAGTAGGTAAATCAAATTTCTACTTCCCCAACACCATCTTCTTCAAGCTGACTTCAAACGGCGGATACGCCACACCATTCTCTGTGACAATTCCCGTCACCAACCGATTCGGGGTGACATCAAAGGCAATGTTGCGGGCTTTTGCATTTTTGGGTGCAACGCGCTGGCCTTCGAACTCCAGTCCAAGCACCTCCTGCGGATCGCGTTCTTCGATTGGGATCAAATCTCCGTGCGCGAGCGACAGGTCAACGGTGGAGGTTGGCACAACGGGATAAAAAGGCACGCCATTATCAAATGCCGCCAGCGCCAGCATGTACGTGCCGATCTTATTGGCCACATCGCCATTCGCGGCGGTACGGTCTGAACCAACGAAACATTTTTGCACCTTGCCCGCTTTCAGAAAATACCCTGCCGTGTTATCGCTGATGATCTCGTACGGAATTCCATACTGTTCCAACTCCCACGCCGTAAGCCGCGCGCCTTGCAAACGCGGGCGAGTCTCATCCACAAACACATGGAGCTTCTTTCCCTGTTCATGCGCCGTGCGGATGACGCCAAGCGCTGTCCCCCAATCCACTGTTGCGAGCGCGCCTGTGTTGCAGTGGTGGATGATGGTATCGCCATCATCGATCAGCGCCGCGCCATGCTCTGCCATGCGTTTGTTGATCTCAACATCTTCATCAGCGAGTTTTTGCGCTTCATCCAAGACAAGTTGACGGAGGTCATCCGCGCTTCTTTCCCCGCCGACAGTTGATACAACAGCCATGACTCGGTCCAACGCCCAGGCAAGGTTCACAGCCGTCGGGCGTGCCGCTTTCAAAGTGACAGAAGCTGCTTGCAGGTCAGCGAGCAGGCCGGAGGTTGAAGAAGAGGCGGATTCAAATCCGGCAAGGGCGAGGCCGAATGCGGCAGCCGCTCCAATGGCGGGCGCGCCACGCACCACCATATCCGTGATCGCATGAGCGACCTCTTTATGCCCGCGATACGAAAGGACCTCAAAACGCGCGGGCAGGATGCGCTGGTCGATCATTTTCAGTTCGTTATTTTCCCAAAAAACAGTTCGCATGATTTACCTTTTGAAATAAGCATCCCGAATGGCGAGCAATTTTGCCTGCGCCTCCGGCGGGACGAGTTTCACTTCGCCGAGCATTTTCGCGCGCCAGAAAATTTCGGAAACGTGCTCGATGCGTTCGAGATGGATCAGCGCTTCGTCGAGATTCTTTCCATATGTCAGGCTGCCATGCTGACGGAGAAGCATCGCATTGTGCGTTTTTAAGAACGGACGGATCACCTCGGCATCTTCATGCGAGGATGGCGTTGCGTATTCCGTGATGGGAACATCGCCCAGCGTGAGCAAGACTTCGGGCAACATGTCCACGGGGAATTCCAGACCAGCAACGGTCAGCGTGGTGGCAAAGATCGGATGGGCATGCACCACCGCGCGGACATCCTCGCGCGCTTTGTACACTTCAAGGTGCATGGGTGTTTCAGAGGAAGGCTTGCGGTCCGGCCTGGAGGAAACGACCCTGCCATCAAGGTCCACGACGAGCATGTCGTTGGCTTGCAGGCGTCCCTTTGAAACTCCCGATGGCGTGATGAGGACCTGGCCGTTTTCCATGCGTACGGAAATGTTGCCGTCGTTCGAAGTCATCAAATGGCGTTCATATGCAATACGCCCGCATTCGATGATGGCAAGACGCAGGTCAGTTTGGTTTACAGTTGCTGAAAAATTTAACATGAAATCCAGTTTGGTTTCCGATTATTGTTTTATCTCTGTCCAAATTTCGTCATACAGCGAAAGCGCGGCGCCGAGGTCTTGTACTTCGTGGCCTTTTGCGAACATCTCGGCGGGTGTATTCGTTATGGCAGAGGATATGTAGGCATTGTACACCTCGGTTTGATTTGCCCTGGCAAATTCAAGTGCAGCGCTGTTCGGGTTTGTGTAGGGATAATCCACCAGGGTCAGCCAGAACACTTCACCCTGCATCAAGTAGTTGAACCAGGCATAACTGGCATCGGGGTGCGGAGCTTTCTCTGGAATGCCCATGCCGTCGTAGAAGATGATCGATCCTTCCTCTGGAAAAACATATTCAAAGGCGGCGTTTTCCTGCTGGGCTAAAAATGCTTCACCGTTCCAGACAATGCCGAGGTCCACGTCACCGGCAAGAAGCGGGGTCTTTGGGCTGTCACTGTCGAACACGCGGATGTTTGGCATCAACTCGAGCAACTTTTGTTTGGCTTCCTCCAATTGGGCTTCGTCGGTTGTGTTCACGTCATAGCCAAGCATGAGCAAAGCCGCGCCGATCACCACGCGGTTATCATCCACGGCCACAATGCGGCCCTCGTATTCGGAGCTCCACAAGTCTGCCCAGGATTTCGGCGGATTTTCCACGGTTTCGCTGTTGTACACAATGGCCTGCGTTCCCATTTGATACGGCACCACATACTTCAACGAATCACCATACGCCGCCAACAAACCCGCATCCAGGTTTTTGCTATTCGGCAGCCTGCCTGCATCCAATTCCTGCAACAATCCTTCGCGCATCAACACGCCGATCATGTAATCGCTGGGGTGAATTACATCATAGGGATTCACATTCTGGCCGATTGAAACCTTCGAATACAATTCTTCATTGGACGAGAAATAATCCGTGTTTACTTTCACGCCGTACACCAGTCCAAAACAATCAAGGATGTCGGCCGGCACATACTCCGTCCACGTGAAAATGTTAATCTCCTTGCTTTCAAATTCCACGCGCGGGTTTGGCTGAGGGCAGACAAATCCGCTGGAGGTGACAAGCTCATCAGACTCATTGCTTCCTGCCGCACAACCTGTAACGCCAACCAGCAACAAACCAACAAAAATCGACCGAACCAAACGATAAATATTGAGCTTCCCGTTCATTCTTCCTCTTTTTTATTTTAATATCTTGCAGGGCGATTATATATCACACATTACTCGAATACAACCTTGCTTGACGCACCCGTCTTTTACCGTTATAAAAATGGGATGAAGACTCTTCGCCTCATTCTCGGGCTCTGGCTTGTTTTTTCCATTGCAGGCTGTTCCCTCCTATCGGGCATTCCCACCATCCCCCCCGGCTGGACGTTAACTCCGAGCCAATCCCCCACTCCCGAAGCATCGCCGACCCCCACGATCACACCCACACCGCCCATCACTGCCCGCGTTAGCGTAGGCGACAAGGCTCTCTTCTATGGAGACTACGAAAGCGCACTTCTCGATTACCAGATCGTCCTTCAAGATTCGCCGGACCCGCTCTTGCGTGCCTCCGCCAAATGGGGAGAGGCGCGGATTCTATATGCCGAGAAAAGATATAACGAGACCTTCACCTCGATTCAGGCATTAATCAATGAATATCCTGATTCTCCGCATCTTGCCCAGGCATATTTCCTGCAGGGGTTTGTCCATTTTCGGCTGGAAAATTATTCCGCCGCCGCCGATTCATGGCAGACATATCTGGTTCTGCGCCCGGGTTATCTCGATGCCTACGTTCAGGAATTAAGGGGCGACGCCCTTTACAGCGCCAAAGATTATCCCGCCGCGCTGGCGGCGTATACAGCTGCCATCCAATCTCCTGCCCTGGGCGACGACATCGCCGTCGATTTGAAAGTCGCATCCACACATACCCGAATGGGAAATTATGATTCCGCGCTGGCTTTATATGACGGCATCACAGCGCGCGCCCCGAACGATTACATCAAGGCTCAGGCTGGGTACGAGTCCGGGCTGGTGTATCAGGCGCAGGGTCAGAACGAAGCGGCCTTGGAAAAATTTCGATTCGCTGTGGAAAATTATCCGCTCTCATATCATGCCTATCTCAGCCTTGTAGCCCTCCTCGATGCAGGCGGTACGGTCAATGAGCTGGATCGCGGCCTGGTGGATTTTTTCGCCGGGCAATATGCTGTAGCCATCGCCGCATTTGACCGCTACCTTTCATCGAACCCCGCCGACAACGACGGGACGGCCTACTATTACCGCGCACAATCGCGCCGCAATTTAAGTTTTTACGATGAAGCTCTGCAGGATTACGGAACATTCATCGCCAATTTTCCATCCCACCCGAATTGGGGGGATGCGTGGGGAGAAAAGGCGTTTATCGAATGGTCACAAAAAGGAGATTATTCCAAAGCCGCACAAACTCTTTTAGAGTTTGTCTCCATCGTCCCGAACACCACGCTTTCCACAGATTACCTGATGAGCGCGGCGCGGATTTACGAGCGGGATGCGCAATACGAGAGGGCAGTGGAAACCTGGTCCCGCGTGGCGAATGAATATCCGGGCACAACCCAGGCACCCGATGCTGTATTTTTAATGGGCGTCATTTATTACCGCCAGGGGAATTTTACATCGGCGCTGGATTCCTTTAATCGCAGCCTCGGCCTCTCGCCATCTCCGACGGCCCAGGCGCGGGCTAATTTATGGATCGGAAAAAGCCAGCAAAAACTTGGCGATAATGAAGCCGCGCTAAACGCATGGCGCACCGGGCAAAACCTGGACTCCGGCGGATATTACAGCGAACGCGCCCGCGACCTGCTCACCGACCAGGCGCCTTTTGCGCCGGCGTCTTCCACAAATTACACACCTGACCTCGCCGCAGAACGACGGGATGCGGATGCCTGGATTCGCCTGACGTTCAATCTCCCGCCTGAAACGGACTTAAACGGTTTAGGCGCTCTTGGATCGGATGAGCGTGTGATTCGCGGCAATGAATATTGGAATTTAGGGCTGTATGAAAAAGCGCGCCTTGAATTCGAGAGTCTGCGCACAGAATTGGAATTGAAACTGGAAGCGGTTGGCAGTTACCGCCTGGCGAATTACCTGGTGGATCTCGGCCTGTACCGCTCCGCCATCTTTGCGGCACGCCAGGTATTGACCCTGGCCGGGCTGGACGAACACACCGAATCGATGATGGCTCCTCCCTATTTCAGCCGCATCCGATACGGGTTGTATTATTCCGATTTGATCATTCCCGAATCACAGCAGGAAGGATTTGACCCCTTATTCACCTTTAGCGTGGTCCGGCAGGAGAGTCTCTTCGAGGGATTTGTCAGCTCGAGCGCGGGCGCGAGGGGATTGATGCAGGTCATCCCGACCACCGGCGCTCAGATCGCATCTGAACTTGGGAAGCCGCCCAACTATACGGAAGACGACCTCTACCGTCCGTATGTCAGCATCATGTTTGGCACACATTATCTCGCCAATAATCTCCGTTTGTTCGGCGGGGATTTGTATGCCGCGCTCGCCGCATACAACGGCGGGCCGGGCAACGCGCTGGAATGGAAGAACCTCTCCGGTGATGATCCCGATCTGTTCCTTGAATCCGTACGCTTCGAAGAGACGCGCAATTACATCCGCAATATTTATGAGATCCACATCGTCTATCGGCGGCTGTATGGCAAGGCAGAATAATTGACACAAGTCATCACTTGCGTTTCTTGAGGTCTTTTAAGATATCAATTTGAAGATCTTAAATCAAAAGGATGAAAGACTCTTGGTCTTTCATCCTTTTATTATTCATATCCAACAAAATCAATCCATGTACGCTAAAACGCGCTGATGAACCGTCTCCACATCCATATCCAGGATCGAGATCAATTTATCCCTGCCATTCCCACCGGCAACGATCTCCACCCGTGACTTTGGCACCCCGAGCACTTCAGCGAGGAATGCCACCAACTCAACATTGATCTGTTCTTCGGAGGCATCAGTGGCGAGATGCACCTTGATCGTCCCATCCTCCAGGACGCCAATGATCTGGCTGGCGCTGGCCCGCGGAGTGACGCGAACCGCCAAAGCAGACCCGCGCCGACCATCATGAAGAACATATTTTCTGGGCATAATTCACCTCGATTACAAAGAGAACAGGATCGTGATCAGGATCCGCGATAAAAACTCGACCGCCAAAATCAAGATCAACGGGCTGAAATCGATCATACCCGCCCGCGGCATTAAATTACGGATCGGATTCAGGAATGGGTCCACGATGCGGTCCAACGCCTCTCGCACCGGATGATAGGGCGGTAGGAAATAGGAAAGCAGGGAGGAGGCAATCACAACATAAATAAACAAACGCGCAATCGAAGTAATGATCAATGCTAATAATTCAAAATTCATTCCGTCTCCGTTTACTTTTTTCTCGCGCCGACGATCGCCGTACCCACCCGCACAAACGTGGCACCCTCTTCCACCGCCACTTCGTAATCCAGGCTGGTTCCCATCGAAAGTTCCGAAAGGTCTGCCTGCGGAAATTGCGCCAAAAGAAATTCCTGGAAATGCCTCACCTTCTGAAAATATGGGCGCGAGAATTCCGCGGTATCGCCCAGCGGGGGCATGGCCATCAGCCCTCGCACTTTCAAATTCGGCAGGGTAAAAATTTCACCCAATTCAGCAGAAAGCTCCTGCCAGCGCGCCTCATCCCAGGCAGGCCAGCCGCCTTTGCTTTCCTCGCCGCCGACATTGAACTCAAGTAAAACAGGCAGCTTCCGCTCCGCTTCACCGCAAAACCGATCCAGCTTTTTGGCAAGTTTCAGGCTGTCGAGCGAATGTAAGAAGTTAAAGTTCCCAGCCACGAGCGGCGCTTTACGGCTTTGCACATGGCCGATCATGTGCCATTCTACCGCAGAAAATTCCCGGAGAGATTGAATTTTCATAACACCTTCTTCGGGGTAATTCTCTCCCAAAATATTCACACCCGCCTCCACTGCCGCACGCACAACATCCACAGGCTGGGATTTCGTCACCACTACCAACTTTACTGAATCTGGGTTTCGTCCCGCTTTTATTGCGGCAGCGGCGATTTTCCCCAGCGTTATCAGATATCTTTCCCGGATGGATTCGACTAATTCATTCATGGATTTATTTTACCGCGTGTAACATACATTACTAAATTATTGGAACAACTTACGAGTCAAAATCAAAACCCGGCTTTGGATTTTATGCGTCTCTCTGTAACCGAACCGCGCTTCTTTCCTAACCCAAGCCTGCTTGCACGAGCCCAACATTCGCCCTTCTGACAAATTCCGGTCTACGGAGTTTTACACCAAAGCCATCAACACGCCAAAGCGGCCCGTCTTCCCTTTTTCAGCGCGGTGCGAGAACCAATCTTCCAAATGACAAGCCGTACAAATACCGGAAATCTGTACCTGCTCAACGCCTGCATTTCGCAACTGGAGCAGGTTGGCTGCCCACAAATCCAGATAGGTACTACCATTTCTGGATTGGAGAATACGCTCCTCATCCCTACCGTATTTCTCGCGGAATTGGGAAACCACATCTTCGCCGACTTCATAATGATCCCCGCCAATGGATGGACCAATGCCTGCAACTATATCTTCGGGCTTGCTGCCGTAACGGGATCGCATTCCTTCAACGGCTTTCTCTGCCACACCCTTGACCGTTCCCATCCAGCCCGCATGGGCAATGCCAATGACATTTTTCTTCGAGTCGTGAAAAAGCAGAGGGACACAATCCGCGAAGCGCATGAAGAGTGAAACCTCGGGGTTGTTCGTCAAAAGAATATCGGCGCGTTCGGGATGATGTTCGAGCGGGCGGGGTGCGTCGGCGTAGACAATGTCTGTGCCGTGAACCAGCCAAACGTCATGGATGGAGGCGCGGTCGCGGCCAAGCGCATCGAAAATGCACAGTCGATTCTCTGCCACGCGACCTGGTTCATCCCCCACCGATCCGCCGAGATTAAGGGACTGCCAGGGAGCAGGGCTTACCCCGCCGTGTCTTGTAAAGACAGCCTGCATGACTGTGTTTGAAAAAAAATCAAAGCTGTAATAACGCAGGTCATTCTTTTCATGAAATGGCATTATTCGGAAGCCTGCCTGACCGCAAATTTTTTGATGTAATATTGGCGGGTTTCGTTCATCGACTCTTCGATATTGGGATAGGCAAACCAGGCAGTGGCAAGCCCAAAGAGCGCGCCAGTCAGAGTACGCAGGATTGGTGTGCTTTCACGATACGGGACAAGGGCCGCGAGCCAATCCCAGTTGAACTGACTGAAGAGCTGCGAGAAACCGTCGAGGCCGATCGGCCCCATGCCGACCACCAGCCAAAGCATCCAATGCAGGGATTTTAGTCGGCGGCCTGTCAGGCCAAACACCAGGCCAAAGCCGAGGATGGCAAGGTAAATGGCCACATCGCGCTCACATAAAGCAACTTTAAAACCGACCGCATCATTTCCGATGTAGTTACGGGCGTCGAATCGCGTGAAACTGTAAGGGTTGTTCAGATCGGCGATGCCTGTCACTTCTTCGAACGTTTTAACGCCAGTCACTCCCGCCTCTGCCAGTGGATAGAAAGGCTGTTCGCCGTACAGGAAAAACGAGCGAAACCCGAATTGATGGCACAGAGGTTTGTACATCCGGTAGATGATCTGTGCGGGCAAGGGCGCGTTTAGTTTCATCAACGTAGGCGCAAGGAAAGGCAGGCCAACGTAAAAGAGCATGAAGAGATTCAAGATCAGCAAATATCGCCGGGCAATCCAAAACGAGACGCGGTCACCGGTGGTTACGTTTTGCCCCTTTAGGATGCGCTGCTTGTATTCAGGGTCTTCCAGTTTTTCCAATTGATTCTTCCTATCCAAGGCGGCGCCAAGGGTGACTTGAAGTTTCTGGCGGGAGATGGGCGCTTGCAGCTTGTAGGGACCCGCCTCCACCACAGGGATGAGCTGGCCATATTTGGCAGCCAGGGCAGCATCCATACCGATATCCACTTCGACAAGTCGATGGGGATACCGGTCTTGAAGGCCAGCAAGTTCAGCCTTGACCTCGTCACAGAGTTTGCAGTCCTTGCGAGTGTAGAGGGTCACGTTGAGCATGGAAGTTTCCTATTAAATATAAAAGACCCTTAAGGTTATCGTTGCAATCAAAACCGTTTTTTACCAGAGTTCTTCTTGCAAACATTCCATTTCGTTCGCTAAAAAAACCTTCAGGGTCTATCAATAACCTTGTTTTTTACGCGCAGGCTAAATCCCAAAATCAAAATAGAAAAATTGGCCCTGCTGGGCAATCAGCTCAAAAAGACCGGTGAAGAGCATCACCCCGACAATGACCAGAACGACACCCATCGCGATCTCGACATACCGCATAATCTTGTTGTATTTTTTCAGGGTGGCGGTCACCCAGCCAATGCCCAATGCCGCAACCAGAAATGGAATGGCGAGCCCCGCCGAATAGAACGTAAGGAGAGTTGCTCCCTGTGAGATGGAGCCGCCATTCACGGCAAGGGTGAGGATCGCGCCAAGGACGGGACCAACACAGGGAGACCAACCTGCCGAAAAGAAAACGCCCATCAACGCGGAAGAGAAATAGCCTAGTTTTGGGTCGGGTGCTTGTTGTACGCGTGTGTCATACGCGAGAAATGGGATATGAAACACACCGATCATATGCAGGCCAAAGATGATAACAACAATGCCGCCGATTTTCGCCAGCCAATACCGCAGGTCATACAGCAGGCCGCCCGCAAAGGAGGCCGCCACCCCAAGAAGGATAAAAACGACGCTAAATCCCAACACAAATGCGACACCATGGCTGAAAGTCAGCCAGCGATTGGGCTGGTCTCCGGAGCCTGCTGCACGTCCGCCAAGATACCCCACATATGCCGGCACAAGGGAAAATACACAGGGGGAAAGAAAGGAAGCAAGCCCCGCCAAAAAGGCGAGCCAAACACTAATTTGGGAAATTTCCATGAATTTAAATACCTCGGGTTAGAAAGTCCTCTCCGTAGACAGCACAATCGTGCCGTGATCCGGGAGGCTCATTCGCATTTCGCTTTGAGCAAGGGATATGTAAGGCGTCGTCCAGCGGAAGATCCACTTGGCGTGTTCCGGCGATACATTAATACAGCCATGCGACCGCTTCTCGCCGAAGGCATTATGCCAAAACGCGCCATGAATGGCGATGCCTTCACCGCTGATGAAGGTTGACCAGGGAACAGCCGGGGTGGAATACCCCGCCTGGGCCGAACCGGCTGTCATGTTTTTGGAAATAATCTTCCAGTGGGTAAATAGATTTCCAGCAGGGGTGGCAAACTCATCCGTGATTTGACCCGTGACGGGGTCGTACGCCTTGCCGCTTGAAATCCGGCAGAAGAAGACTTCGTTTTTACCTTCGTAACAGGATAAAGTCTGATAATCCAAATCAACGGCTATCGTCTTTTCGTTTGGATCAAAGTCCGGGCTGATCGGCGCAACATCCGCGTCGGTGAGGACCTTGGCAGCGGCACCATCCAGCCAGAAGAATTCGCCATAGGAACCGCCGTATCCATAGCCATGACCATACGCATCTTCGCTCCAGCGATATTCTACAAAACCGTTGCTCTGTCGGACCTGGTCGATCCACACCACCTGACCATAATACAAACGCGGCGGGAAGCTATAGGTAATGTGATCCTGCAACCACGGAGAAGCCACAACACCTTCGTGAGTAAGGTCCACATAAGGAACGGTGATTTCCACCCAAAAACCAGGTTGGCCGGCAGGCATTTCGGTGATCGGTGTATTGGGAAGATTGCGGGTTGGCTGAACCACAGACCCATACACATAACCTTGCGGCGTTTCAATATAACGCTGGTTGGAAAGTCCGCCAACCACATTCCCGATCACTTCACGGTTCCACTCCACAAGCGTATCTGCGCCTAGTTTACCGACCGATGTGTTCAAGCCGGGATCATTCGTCGGGCGGCTGCGAAGATCTACATCATTATCTACCACGCGGCCAATAATTTCACTTGTTGGGAATTGAGGCAATCGTTTTGGGGTATATAAAGATTCAACCAGCGGAAATTTATACGGGTTGAACGCCATCGCGCCCAATCCGACACCTGCCAGTTTAAGAAAATCACGTCTTGAAATGGTTCGTTTCATACTTCACCTTGGAAAATAAAAATCCGTACAGCGATAATCCCATCGCTCACAGCTTTGCTAAAAAGAAAAACGTATTCTCTTGCAAGCATACCTGTAAACAAAATGAGCGTCAACAGCACAGTGAGAATACATTAATCTTGCAGGTAACTCTCCAGTGCGCGCAGACAATTTGCGCTCAAGCGGTGTCCAACGTCGTCCTCGCAGTAGGTCACCTGCGCGCCGGCCTGCTCAAGCAATCCAATAGACTCGCGGGCACGTTCCACAGAAACCAATTTATCCTGCGTTCCATGAGCTACAAAAACATGTTTTCCAGCCAGCACTTTTTGGGCCACTCGATTCTCCAAACCGGAAGGGACGAACCCGGCCAGAACCCCCATTTTTCGGACCCGCTGCGGATACAACATTCCGATCAGGTTGACCATTGCCCCGCCCTGGCTGAATCCCATCATGTCGAATTGACGCGCATCCACCTTAACCGAAGCTGCATACTCGTCTATGAGGCGGATCAATGCCCCAGCAGAGGGGAGAAACATTTCGAGGCTGGGCATGCCAAAGGTCCCGGAAAGATGCGGGCGCCATGAGAACCCGCTGGATTCCGCTGGATGGGGCGCGCGCGGAGCAATGATCCAAAAATTTTCCGGGAGTCGCCGGACAAATACCCACATGGAATTCTCATCGCCGGTCCAGCCGTGGACAAGCACCAGCAGGCGCGGATTATCCGCGGAAGTGGAGCGGACCCTCAGGGTCCAATCGTTGAAAGAGATAAGCTCGGAATTAATCTCGGTTTGCACGTTTTACGATCCAATCCAGCCCGAAGAGGGCGAGAAAAATTAATGCAATTGGGACGAGCGCGCCCAGCAGGCAGAGAAAACCGCTGACTGCCGCACCAAACCCATAAATAATCCAAATCAAGGCGATGCCGATGACGAACAGTAAAAGGATCGCGCCGATCAGAATGCGCGTGTTGGTATCTTTTACATATTTTCGAAGGTCGCGGCTCACCGGCCTGCTCCAAATATTTTTTTTCCGATTCGCGCCTGCCACGAAACAACACGTTTGAGCTGAGGCAGTGCTTCTTCGACTGCCTGTTCCCCAAGCTGGGCAATATCAGCCACTATCACTTTATCGAGCATGTGGATATGATGCACATTCGGGCGGATAATGACATCCGGTTTCTCAAGTTCAAGACGATAAAAAGCCAGTGCCCGGCTGCTGACATCCACCGAGCGCAGAAAAATATCAAGGGATTGGGCAAGACTCATGCGCGAGAGACGCTCCACTATGGGGCGTGGAAAAATACCTGAAACAGGAATCGTATAAGGGAGTACAGGTTTGTCCATTGGATCGTTAAGCACAACCGCAACAACCGGCAGGTTGGGAGACAACATCCGCGCCACTGAGACAGGTACAGGGTTGAGCACACCGCCATCGGTCAAATCCCAGCCGTTAATATGTTTGATCGGGAAAATACCCGGCAGTGCAATGGTGGCGAGGATGGCATCTTTCAAGAGTCCATTGGCTAGGACAACTTCACTCCCGGCATTTATGTCCACCGCTGTTACAGCGCAAGGAATGCGGGCATCGTCAAACGTTTTCTCTCCGAGCATTTGATCCAGCAATTTTCGAACGCCGCTCACTCCAAGCAGAGATGGTCCATCATGGTGATCGCGTCCATATAACTGTTTTTGATTCACCACCTCAAAAGCGGATTGAATTTCCTGCGGTGAATATCCCACCGCATACAAAACAGCCACAAGCCCGCCAAAACTTGTACCAGCCACCGAGCGAATTTTGAATCCTTCTTTTTCAAGGCGGCGTAATACGCCGATGTGAGAGTTGCCCTTGGCGCCGCCTCCGCCTAATGCCAATGTGATATCCATTTGTTTCAAAAAGACCTTTCTTGATACCGTCTGTTAGACATTCCGAGCGGAAAGGATTATACCTTTTCGAGAATCGAATTTATTTCCCTGCCCAAGTCATCGCCCGCGGCAGGAAACCGCGTGGCTTGTTCAATCAATCCGGGTCGCGGATCAGCCAGACCGCCACGCCGGCCCCTATAAATGCCGCGAGGATCAAAAGAACAACCAGTAATTGCGAAGATACCGGTTTCGATGTTGAAGGTTCTACCAATTGGGTCTCCGCGATGGCGGGAGTCGGTACCAAATCCGTTGGAAAAGCCATGGCGATCGTTGAAGTTGGGACGATCACTTGCGTCACCGGCGGAGGCGGAGTAGGTGTGGATGTTTCAGGGGCAGGTTGTGTGGCAGCCTTTTGCACCAGAAGCGCCTGCCCTTGGTATACGACCAGATCGTCCCCAAGGTTGTTCAATGCCTGAATATTCCTGATCGTCGTTCCATATTCAATGGCGATGCTCCACAGGGTCTGGCCGTACTGGACTTTGTGAATCACGTCTCCATCCGGGCGGGCGGTACTCTTCACCACTGGGACCATGTATTGACTGACTCCCGCCGCCTCACTCGATCCGCCAGTCGTACCGGCAAGGACGCCGGAAGCAGTGCTCTGCATTTGCCCATTGCTGGTCGAAGCGGCGGTATCCACGGCATAGTAATAACCGTCAGCGCCCTGTGAGATTCCCGCGCCGATGTGAGTGAAATTCTGTGAGAGCATGGTGTTCATGTGCAGTTCATCCTGCCAGCCGGGCGGGACTCCGCTCCAATCGAGCGGCCCGGATTCGAACAAAATATTTTCGGCGCGAAACCCGCCAAGCGATAGGTCGCCTGCAAGGGGAAAGCCGAGCGAAAGAAGTTGCTGAGTGTAGGTGACGCTGCCGGGGCGGGAGTGAGTCACCTGCCTGGTGGCGGCCATATAATCCGCCTGAGATTGGGCAGACTGCATCAGAATCGGGTGCGAAGTCAAAGGAGGCAAGCCATAGGAGATTCGCAGGTTATTTACGGCATCTATTAATTGACTGGGGGTTGTAATCTGGCTTCGGTCCGGATTCGCAGAAACGATTTTCGACGGCAGGAGACTCACCGCCGCCAAAAACAGGATAACCAAAAACAAAAATCGATTTGAGATTCTCATGGATAGATCGACGAGGATCCTGGTGAAGGCATTTTTAGGGGGTTGGGTCTTCAGCGACGACAAAAGATAACGCCAGGGTAGCGCCGAACATATGGCCGTCCCCGTCCGCCATGCGCCAGTAACTGGTGTATGTGCCCCCATGGTTGGGTGCGGTCATCTGAATCGAAACCTCCGCCCAATCCCAAACAGCCACCTGCCTTCCAAGATTATCAACGGAAGCATTCTGGCCTTCGCCGGAAAGCAAAACGAGTCTGTATTGGTACATCCAATTGCATGTGCCTGTGTTTTGCACCTTCCAGGTTTTTGTAAATTCCTCCTTCCTGTTCAGAACGGTTCCCGGCGGGATATTCACATCCCGAATGAACGCAAGGTTATTACAACCATACGCCAGCGCACTCGAGTTGACCGTGGGAGTGGGTAGTGTGCCCGTGACGGTCGGCGTGCCAGGCGTGGAAAGACTCAAAGTGGCCGTGTAAAAAATAAATGTCGGTGAGGGTAAAGGCTGCGGGGTAGTTGTCGGATATGGGGTGGGCGTAGGCTGCAGTGTCATCGTAAACACGGGAGTATCCGTTGCAGGGGTGACCATGGCCGTCTGCGTTTCAAAAATGGATGAAACCATCGTACCGACGGCGGCGGTCATTAATGAATCCACATCGTCTGCGGCGGGCTGCTCCGTGCCGGCCCCGCAAGCTGCAATAAAAATCGTCACCAGAACCAGGGTTGATACAACTTTCAATTTCAATCTCATGCAATGCCTCCATGCCATTATCATACTAGAAAATCATTGGGTTTAAATTTTTCGTCACCTGCGCGCATTGCCATTCATATTCTTGAATTAAACCAGCAGGCTTCTTAAACCCTCCAGCAGTTTATCCATATCACGCCTCGAGTTATATCCCTGGACGGAGAGGCGGATTAATTTGTTCCCATGCCAGTCGATCAAAGGAATCTCGATTCGATATTCATCATACAACCGCCGCTTGCATTCGACAATGTCAGTTTCTGGCGGGAGCGGGGATACTGTCATTTGGGCGAACCAGGTGTCGGCGGAGCGATGAAGCGGCGTGAGCCCGGTCAAGGCGTTGATTCGCTGCCACGTCTCCACGGCCAGTTGATGACATGCGCTTCGCACCTCCGCCCAGGCCTGCTCCTGTTGAAATTCTATCGCCTTCGGGACGGATAAAAACGCAGCGATGTCGCGCGTGCCCCACCATTCGTGATGATCGATGAATTCGGAACCGCTCGGCGTTTCGGATTCGTATCCCCACGAGACAACCAACGGCTTGAGCAAGCGCTGTACTTCAGGCCGTGCATACAAAAAGCCTGCGCCTTTTGGAGCACACAACCATTTGTGTAAATTTCCGCCGTAAAAATCCGCGCCAAGGGAATCGAGATGAAGCGGTAATTGACCCGCCGCATGCGCGCCGTCGATCACGGTGATAATATTTTTTGCGCGGGCGCGCCGAATGATCTCTTCCACGGGAAAGATCGTGGCCGTCGGTGAAGTGATGTGGCTGAGGAAGATCACGCGGGTGCACGGCGTGACGCCGCGCCAGAACGACTCGACAAATTCGTCTCGCGAAGTGAGTTCAACGGGCTGATGGAGATAGGCAAAGCCGCGTTCCTTCGAAAGGAAACGCCAGGTTCGATCCAACGCGCCATATTCATGATAGGTTGAAAGCACTTCATCGCCCGGAGCCAATTCCAGCGACCGCGCAACGATGTTCAAAGCAATCGTCACATTTTGGGTATAGACCAGATTCTCCGCGCTTGTACCGAGATATTTTCCCAGCGCTGCGCGCGAAGTCCGCATCAAATCGTTGTGCCGCCTGCCTAAAAATTCAACAGGCTGGTTTTCAAGCTCCCTTTGCCAGCGTTGATATTCCTTGAAAACCGATCTCGGTGTTGCCCCGTAGGAACCGTGATTAAGGAAGGTGACAGATGGGTCGAGCAGGAAGTGATGTTTGAGGTTGAACATGAAGAGAATTATAAGGCCATCTAAATTTCGAAAGATTTGTCTGAAACGGAATCCATAAATTGTTATAATCTCCCCATGCGTTTCAACCTTTTTCGACAATCCGACATCCCGAAGGAATATCGTTCCAATTTCACAAACCTCTATCTGGACATAGCCTGGTTCGGCGTGTTGAGCGGCACTGCCATTAACTTCCTTAGTGTCTATGCCACCCGTTTGGGGGCAACAGGCTTGCAGATCGGTCTGCTTGCCGCCATGTCTGCCGTGGTTAATCTTTTCCTCGCCATCCCCGCAGGATATTGGATCAGCAAACGCCACACCGGCCGCGCGGTCTTCTGGTCATCCGTCACCTTTCGCATCGGCTATCTGTTCTGGATTCCCCTGCCCTGGCTCTTCAACGAACAGGGACAGATCTGGGCGCTTATCATCCTGACGCTTCTTATGGCAATCCCACTCACTCCGCTTGGCGTCGGGTTTAACGCCCTTTTTGCCGAAGCCGTTCCCGACCAATACCGGGCGCGAGTGGCGGGCACACGCAACGTCACCTTTGCCATCGCCTACATGCTTACCTCCCTTATCGCAGGGACGATCCTAAAAAACACCGCCTTTCCCGCAGGCTATCAAATCATTTTTGCGATCGGGGCATTCGGCGCGGCGATGAGCAGTTATCACATCTATCACGTGAGACCTCTGCAAACTGAAACGACACCGCCGCCCACTCCACCGACAACTGATTCCGAACAACCAGCAGACTCTTCCCGCGGCATTGCCTCCCTCCTGCGCCTCGATATTTGGAAATCTCATTTCAAGAAGGTATTGATTGCCCTGTTCCTGTTTCACCTGATGCATTACCTGTCCGCGCCGCTCTACCCGCTTTACAATGTGCGCGTCCTCAACCTAAACGACAGCCACCTCGGCAACGGCACCGCTTTTTATTACCTGACCGTTCTGATCGTGTCCACACAACTTGGAAGAATCGTAAATAGATACGGCCACAAAAAAGTGACCGGCTGGGGCGTGGCAGGCATGGCCAGCTACCCGATCATGCTGGCGTTTGCGCAGAACGTCTGGCACTTCTACGCGATCTCCTTCCTCGGCGGATTTTTATTTGCGCTGGTCAACGGGGCGTATGCCAATTACATGCTCGAAAACATCCCGCCTCACGACCGTCCGTCTCACCTCGCATGGTATACCATCGTCTTCAACGTTGCCGTCCTCACCAGTTCCATCGTCGGGCCGCTCATCGCAGATGTGATCGGGCTTGCGCCTGCTCTCATCATCTTCGGTGTGGCACGAATCGTGGCGGGCGTTTTCCTGCTCAAATGGGGATAACCCGCATGTGCAGTCGCATGCACCTGCACATCCACCATCAAAATGCGCCGATAATTCATGCTAAAATCATCTTGTGTCTGAAAACATCAAAATTATCGCAACCAACCGCAAAGCCAGCTTCGAATATTTTCTTATGGAAAAATTCGAGGCGGGCATTGTCCTGCATGGATCGGAGATCAAATCCATTCGCGCCGGGCAGGTCAGCATTCAAGAAGCTTACGTGGACGTACAGGACGGAGAACAGGCATGGCTCTTAGAGGCGCATATCGCCCCTTATGAACAGGCGGGAAAATTCTTCAACCACGAACCGCGCCGCAAACGCCGCCTGCTCCTGCATAAAAAACAGATCCGCGAATTATGGAATGAAGTCCGCATCAAAGGCATGACGGTCGTGCCAACCCGTGTCTATTTAAAGGATGGACGCGCCAAGGTGGAGATTGCCCTCGCCAAAGGCAAGAAAGCCTACGATAAACGCGCCACCATCGCCAAACGCGATGAAGCGCGCAGCAGTGAAAGAGCGACAAGAGTTCGATAAACGGTCCCTCCTCTTCCTTCATGTTGAAGAAAAGGGAAAGCAGAAAGGGTAAAAAATCCATGCCCCCCTCAACCATTGGCGGAATCAACCTACTGCCCGAAGCGGAAAAACGCGCCATCTACTCGCGTTACATTCCCTCAGCGCTATTGGAAAAATACAACCTTCCCCCGCTTACCTCCGCATCCGGGTACAACCTGCTGCAATTCCGATTTGCCCCAGGTTCTTCCGATGTGGAAATGCGGCTCTTCCATAAAATTGATTTCCCCGACCCCATCCTCTATGCCCACCTCACTGATACGATGAACGGTCAGGTCCATGTGCTGCTCTATATCCTAAACGACCCTGGTTCCCCGCGCTTTGATGTGGACAAGATGCCAAACGGCACGCCCACGAAATTCGGCACGCTGCAAAGAAACATCGAAGCGGAAAAAAAAGCTCTCGAGGCCGGGCTGGCCCCGGGTCAGGTGCGGCGCGGGTTGAGATTGCTCGGTCAGGCCATTGAAGCTTTTGAGGAATTCGTCGCCGCGCTGGGGCATGACATGTACTTTGTCGAGCCATTGTATTATCACAATGCTGTCATCTTCGAGCGTTATGGGTTTTCGTACCAGATTGGCAAACGGCTGATGGACAGCATTCATGCGGGGTTTCAGCCCGGCGGAGACCTGCACATTCATTTAGACGGGTCCACTGCATTTCGCATGCCCGATGCGGCGAACGGCATTCGCAAACGCTCCTGGGCCATCCATGACGGATTATTGGATGAACCTTTCACCAATGTAACCATGTACAAACGCGTTGGAAAATCGGCAGGCATCAATACGACCCCAGATTGCGCCTGGTGATTTTGTAAGGCCTGTTCGCCATGCGGATTCCAACCTTTATTTCCCGTCCTTCCCAGTACCTGCTTGCATTTGGAATCATATCTCTTGTGACGGGGGTTTTATTCACCCTGCGGGATGCGCTCGATACCACCCTTGTCGCTCTTTTATATTTACTTCCGCTCGGCCTGATCACCGCATTTTGGGGGCTTGGACCCGGGATCACCAGCGCATTGGTAACTTTCCTTACTTTCAATTATTTTTTCATCCGACCGTATTACAACTTCGCCGTCCACCGCCCAACCGATGTTGTAATTCTGGTCATTTTTTTAATTGTGGCGATTGTCATAAGCCAATTGGTCGGGCGCATGCAGGCCGGGCTTGCGGCTGCCACAGCTCGTGAGCGCGAAGCCACCCAGCTTTACGAACTCAGCACTGCCCTGGCGGGACTTCATGATGGAAAGACCATTGCTCAAATTCTTGCAAAACAAGTCCAGGATGTTTCGCAAGGCGAAGCTGTGGAATTGAATATCACAACAGAGCAGCCTTTTGCATTTCGTTTGCCCGAATCAAATCAACCGACCCGCCCAGCGGAATGGGTTTTTCCCATCCAGGTGGCGCGAGGCGTTCTCGGGGAGATTCGGCTTTGGAGGGCAGGGCCAGCCCTCACGTCCAGTGAGAAGCGGTTATTACAAACTTTTGCCAGCCAGGGCGCTCTGGCACTCGAGCGGGCGCGGCTTGCGCAGGCTGAGTCGCGGGCAAGAATCCTCGAAGAAAGCGACCGATTAAAATCCGCTATCCTTTCCTCGGTGTCACACGAACTGCGGACGCCTCTTTCCACCATCAAAGCTGCCGCTTCGAGTTTGAGAAGCAGCGACGTCAGCTGGGATTCTGCGGCGCGCCCCGAGTTAATCGCCGCGATCGATGATGAAGCCGACCATTTGAACATGCTGGTCGGCAACCTGCTCGACATGTCGCGCATCGAATCGGGCGTGCTGAAACCAAAACGCGAATGGAATATTTTGGCTGAGATCGTGGGGAGTGTTCTGGCGCGGATGAAACACCTGGCCGGGGGACATCGCATCGAAGTGGACGTGCCGGAAAGTTTGCCCCTCGTCCCCGTGGATTATGTGCAGATGGAACAGGTCTTTACGAATCTGCTAAGTAACAGTGTGAAATATGCGCCAGAGAAATCCACGATTCAGGTGAAGGCATGTGTCGATGGCGAATCGATCCATGTAGTGGTCCGCAATCAGGGGCCTCAGGTGCCGCAGGAACATCTCGAACGGATCTTCGATAAATTTTTCCGTCTCACTGCCGCGGACCGGGTCACCGGCACCGGGCTTGGGCTTTCGATCTGCAAGGGAATCATCGAAGCGCACGACGGACGGCTTTGGGCGGAGAATGTGCCAGACGGCCTTGCTTTTAATTTTACATTCCCATTAATTTGGGAAGGCGTTTCACCCCCAAAGATGCCAATCGACCCGGAGGCCGAATGAGCAACGAGCCGCATATCCTTGTGATCGATGATGAACTTCAAATCCAGCGGGCGATCCGAACGATTTTGACGGAAAAGGGATTTAAAGTGACGACGGCCAGCAGCGGTAATGAAGGCCTAACGCTGGCGGCGGCAAACGAACCCGACATTGTGATCCTCGACCTCGGCCTGCCCGATATGGACGGTGTTGAAGTTTGCAAACGCTTGCGCGAGTGGACACTCTGCCCGATCATCATCTTGTCTGTGCGTGACAGCGAACGCGACAAGGTGACCGCGCTCGATAAAGGCGCCGACGATTATCTGACAAAACCCTTCGGCATTGAAGAACTGCTGGCGCGCGTGCGCGTGGCGCTGCGTCATTCCACGAACAGGCAGGGACCGCAAAACAAGCTCATCCGTGCGGGCGAATTGACCATCGATCTCGCATGGCATATCGTCAAGCGCAGCGACGAGGAAATCAAATTAACCGCCACCGAATATAAATTACTCGCCTATCTGGCCGCCAATCACGGGCGAGTGCTCACACACCAAAGCATCCTCACAAATGTTTGGGACCCCGCCGATGCCAACCACACCGAATACTTGCGGGTTTACATGCGGCAGCTTCGCAAGAAACTCGAGGTCGATCCCGAACGCCCGCAGTTTATTCTCACAGAGCCCGGGATTGGATATCGCTTTATCGCGGATGAATAAATCATCGTCATTGCAAAAAGGCATCGCCCGATGAAGCAATCCCCAACACTGTGAAGGAGATTGCTTCGGCCTAACCGCCTCGCTTTACATATCGTCTCAGCTTACAGCGCCCTTGCAAAAGGGCGTTTTTATTTGTTCTTTACACAATTGCCTGAAATTTTTGTCACCGTTTTACGCGGGGTTGATACCATGACAGCATCGATGAGGTGATATGAAAAAACTTTATGAACGTCCCCCTGCAATCGAATTGACGCCCGCCTCTCTTCCGGACCCTCAACCTGCCCGGCGATTAATTGTTCTTGTGCCTCAGGCCGGGGTGGATCCTGCCCTCACAGCGCGAAAAATACGGGAGTTGGCGAATGCGCTCGAAAGCCGCGTCCAGTTTCTCGGTCTAAGCAGAGATGCGGCACTTGAGCCAGGTTTGCGCAGGCAGGTTGTAACCTTGTCTGCCATGACGGCAGGCGGCAATATTATCGTCGATTCAAAAATCGACATTGGAAACAGTTGGTTGAACGCGGTTAAATCCGAATGGCGCGAGGGGGACATCATCATTTGTTTTGAAGAACACCGCCTGGGCATTATTCGCAGGACGCTGAGCCAGGTTTTGGAATCAAATCTGAAAGCCACGGTTTATGTCATTACCGGCATGCCACAAACGGACGAGCAGCCCCGCCGAAATTGGGCGGTTAATACGATAGCGTGGGCGGGATCCATATTGATCATCCTTGCCTTCTTTGGGCTGCAAATAAAATTGACTCAATTCCCGGGGCAATGGACACAAACAGCCCTGCTGTACTTTTCTATTTTTGCGGAAGGCGCATCGATCTGGGCGTGGAACAATCTGTTTGGATAAACCATTAAAAATGATCAAACTCGAAGACAACTCACAAACTTCAATAATCGAACGTGTCACGGATTATGAACCTCCGCGCACATTTCGGTCCTGGTTCATAGGCCGTCCCTTATCCACTGCGGATGCATCCCATCAAACGATTGGAAAGCTGGTCGGCCTCGCCGTCTTTGCCTCGGATGCGCTCTCGTCCACTGCCTATGCCACGCAGGAGATTCTTGTCATTCTCGCCGCAGCCGGGACGATGGCGTTTGGGATTGTATTTCCAATTTCGATTGCAATCGTTATTCTGCTTGGAATCGTCACGATCTCCTACGAGCAAACGATCCATGCGTATCCGGATGGCGGCGGCGCCTACATTGTAGCGCGCGATAACCTTGGAGAACTGCCCGCATTGATTGCCGGGGCTTCGCTTCTGACGGATTACATTCTTACGGTGTCCGTTTCCATCGCTTCCGGGGTTGCGCAGATCGTATCCGCATTTCCAATGCTCTACGATTACCGGGTTCCACTATCCGTATTTTTTATATTGTTCGTCATGACGATGAACCTGCGCGGGGTAAAGGAATCGGGCACCGCATTTGCCATCCCGACTTATTTCTTTGTGACAATGATGTTCCTGACCGTTGGGACGGGACTTTTTCGCCTGTTCATGAATAATTCGCTTGGGGTTGTCGTCAATCCGCCGGAATTGGCGACTCTCCACGGCATTTCGTCCATCACCCCATTCTTGATCCTGCATGCCTTTGCCAGCGGCACTACGGCTCTGACCGGGGTCGAGGCCATCTCGAACGGGATTACCGCGTTCAAGGAACCTCGCAGTAAAAATGCAGGCATCACCCTCATATGGATGTCGCTTATTCTGGGTTCCTTATTTCTCGGCATATCCTATCTTGCCAAGGAAATCGGTGTCATCCCCTCGGAAAGCGAAACCGTGATCTCCCAACTGGCGCGGACGGTTTTTGTGGACCGCGGAATCTTATACCTTATGCTCATCGGCGCGACAACGGTCATTCTTATTATGGCGGCCAATACCGCATTTGCAGATTTCCCGCGACTGGGTGCGCTTGTCGCCAAGGACGGCTTCCTTCCCCGCCAGCTTACCTATCGAGGCAGCCGTCTGGTCTACTCGCGCGGAATCATTGCCCTTGCCGGGATCGCCTCCATCATCCTTGTTATCTTCAATGCAAGCGTGACAAGGTTGATACCTTTGTATGCGATCGGGGTATTTCTTTCATTTACGCTTTCCCAGGGAGGCATGGCTCTTCGCTGGCACAAGATTGGCAAACTTAAGCCGGGTGAAGAAAAGCAGGAACGCGGCTCGACTCTCCGCTCCGTAAAGGATTGGCGTGTCAAAATGGTTATCAATGGCTTCGGGTCGGTGAGTACCGCAATTGTGATGATGGTTTTTGCCATCACCAAATTCCGCGACGGCGCATGGGTGGTCTTGATTCTCATTCCCGTGCTGGTCATTTCCTTCTGGTTCATCCACCATCACTATTCCAAACTCGCCAAGAAACTTTCTCTCGATAATTTCGGAATCATTCCCCCGCATACCATCCGCCATCGTGTCATCATGCCCGTCAGCGGCGTGCATCAGGGCACATTGGCCGCACTGCGGTATGCGCGAATGTTGTCGGATGACATAACGGCGGTGCATGTAACGATCGAACCCGCGGAAGCTGAAAAGGTCCGCCAAAAATGGGAAACCTGGGGCGAAGGTGTTCGTATGGTAATGCTGGATTCACCCTACCGCCTCTTTCTTGAACCCATCCTTGGATATATCGCTGAAATTGCGCAGCAGCGTCAGCCGGGCGAAACCATCACTATTGTTGTGCCTGAGTTTGTTTCAGAAAACCGCCTGACTGGAACCTTGCACACAAACACCGCAGACCTTCTTCGCAGCCAGCTTAAACGTCAGCATGGTATCGTGATCATCAATGTGCCTTATCATGTGCACGAAGAAGAGGAAATCCATTAAAGTTATCGACGTACCCTTTATTCCAATACGGAATCCAGTTGAGTTGCCTTGCAAGAAAAGAAACCTGGACTTGCCGGGATACGCGCAGGACTTGAGCAAGGCACTATGAATATTGCTGACACCAACCAGCTACCTGCGACCTGAGCGTGGAAAGATACCCATCTCACTGGATCGAATTTCCTCTACAGAGAAAAACGCGCCCGGACAAATTTCATGGATTATGTTGGTAACTGTGCTCAGTTTCTTGCGTTGAACAACTGTGTAGAGTAATTTCACTGGTCCTTGTCCGCCTTCACCGTTGACACTGGTAACGCCAAATCCGGCACCTCGTAAAGCGTTGGTAAGTTCGTCTGCGCCTTTCGCGAGGATAATACGCAAAACCAGGGTTCCCATTGCCATGCGTTCCTCGATCAACATTCCGACAAAGGTCCCTGTTGCGAAGCCAGCGGCATAGCCAATGTAAGCGGTCAGGCTATGTGCATTCTTTACGATCTGCCCAACAATTACGATCCAAATAAACACTTCCACAAAGCCAAGTAGGGGAGCAATATTACGCCTGCCGCGAGAGGTAAAGATAATTCGAAGCGTGCCAAGGGTTACATCCGCTACACGTGCAAAAAATACAATAAAAGGCAGGATAACCCAGGAGTACCAATCAAAGGCTTCCATAATATCTTCCTCCTTTTACAAACTGCGGCTCTGTCCCATCGTCGGAAAAATCCATTGATCTTGATAAAACTCGTGCAAAATTCGGTAATAGTATAAAGCTTCTTTATTGGGCAGGCGGTAGTTCCATTGATAGAGCAGTCGGGCACGTTCGGAGTGGAACTCCTGATCGGCAATTTCCTGATCCACCTTTTTGGTAATCACATCCGATGAGCCAGCTCCTTTTGAAAATTTCTGTTTGGGACGGTTGGTGATCTCATCTGGCAGATCACCACTAAAAGATTTTCGCAGGAGAAACTTGGCAGACTTTTCGCGGTGAGTTTTCCATTGAGCAGGCAGCCCTAATCCCAGCGCAACCGATTTCACATCCAGAAATGGGACGCGGGCTTCCAATCCAAATGCCATTGCGATACGGTCAGCACGCTGGAGATTGGTATTGTGCAAAGCAGATGTGATTCCCACCATCTCCTTTTGCAGCATTTCAGGATTGTCGTAGGAACGCAGGTAATCGTAGCCTGCATAGATCTCATCTGCGCCTTCGCCAGTGAGAATGACCTTGACGTATTTCGAAGCCATGTCAGCCAGGAAAAAATTTGGAATGGCAGAACGAACAAGCGCGGGGTCGAAGGATTCGAGGTGATAGTTCACTTTCGGGAGCGCGGCCAGCATTTCCTGTTCTGTATATATCCGCTCATGGTGGCGAGTTCCCAGCACATCCGCCATTTTGCGTGCGGCCTGTAGATCTTCACTCCCATCCATGCCAACGGCAAACGAATGCAAATGATCAGTACCTGCATTTGCAAGTAAAGCAACAATGCTGCTATCCAAACCTCCGCTTAGGCTGATGCCCACCGGCACATCGGCGAGCAGGCGCTTTTGCACTGCATCTTTCAGCGTAGAACGAATCGCTTCGATGGCTTGCCCCTCTTCTTTGATTTCCAGTAACTCGGGATCAACTTCGTAAAAAGCATGCCAGCCGGTTTTTGAGTGATACCAGTGTCCCGCAGGAAACTCACGGATTTCATCAGTCACGAGCGCCAGAGCCTTGATCTCGGATGCAAAATAAAACTTTCCATCCCGCTCACCGCAATATAGCGGCTTAATTCCCAGTGGGTCGCGCGCCATGAAAAGCTCATCACCCTGTATGAGAGCAAAGGCAAACATGCCATCGAGTAATTTCACGGCAGGCGGGCCAAATTTGCGATAGAGCTGAACAATAACTTCAGTGTCGCTATGCGTTTTCAGGGGTATATCTTTTAAGTGTTCACGAGCCAATTCGCGATAGTTATAAATTTCGCCATTGAAAACGATCCAGGTATCGTCAAATCCCATCGGCTGGTAACCGCCCTCCACATCAATGATAGCCAAACGGGCATGCCCCAATGTACCTGCGGGCAGGTTTTTTACTCCCTGACCATCCGGTCCGCGGTGACCGATCTTTTCCAACATCCGTTCAACATCTTGCGACGATTGTGCTTTATAGATTCCTGCAATTCCACACATATATATTTCCTTTCATATTATTCCGACGGGGTGGCTGTAACCGCCTGTAAATAAATTTCTGGTATCCAACCGACTCTACCCTCTACATCCACGACTTCAACCCAGATCAATCCTCCCATCTCTTCTCTGCCATACAGCATTGTCAATATCTGTCCCGAGCGGATCTGTCCAATGACCGGCCCCTGTGGAGACTGATATAACTGCAAACGCGGCAATCCAGCAGCAATACTCTGGGCCAACCCCGGCATGGCCGTAGCCGTCGGTGCAAAAGTGGGTGTGATGGTAGGCGGTAAAGGGGTGGCAGTTAATGTCGCTGTTGGGCTGGGACCAAGTGTATTGGTCAAAGTTGGTGTCGGCGGGATAAGTGGATCCAGCCGTTCAGTAAAAATCTGATTCACCTTGAGTGAAATCGGGAGTTGAAGCCCATCCACAATGGCTTTTTGCAAGGTGATCACCTGTTCATAACGCAGGGCTTTGCTTGTACTTATTGTGATGACCATATCGAGGTTGTTACCGGTACGAGATAAATCCATCTCAACTAATTCTGCATCGACACGAGATACCTCTTCATTAACCACCTCGTTGATAAGTCGATTCTGATTGGCCTGTTGAAAAAACTGAACACTGTAATAAGTTAAAGGTACAAGCAATGTGAGTGTTATTAAAGCTGAAATAACCAGGGTACGAGGAAGTTGTCGATTGACAAGATGCGTATCCGGCGAAAACCCACGCAGAAAGAAAACCAATGCCGCGGCAAAGGCAATCGTAATGGCATTGGTAATAAAGAGCAGAAGCGCCCCACCCGCAACATCCCAATTCAAGAGAGCAATGCCAATACCCACTGTGCAAAGTGGCGGCATGAGTGCGGTGGCAATCGCAACACCTGGTAATGCCGCAGAGATATTGGGGCGCGTAAGCGCGTACGCTGCGGCCAAACCACCAGCGAGTGCAACAACCAGATCGATCGGAGATGGATGAGTACGGGCCAACACTTCGCCGGGAAGTTCCTGCAAAACTACAAAGGGCAATCTAACATTGATCAGGGTCATTAAGCTGGACAGCAAAATCGCCAGGACTGCACCCCGAAATAATGCAATGGTTGAATTACGGGCTAAAAACGAATCCCCGGTAATGGACGACAAGCCAATGCCAATAATGGGAGACATGAGTGGCGCAACCAGCATGGCGCCAATGATGACGGCAGGTGAATCGGTGATTAGTCCCAGTGTGGCGATGCTGCATGACAATACCACCAATAGAAAAAAATCAAAACTGGAGGCGGCAGATTGACGAACATCCTGTGTGACATCCATCCTTTCACTGGCGTTCAGCGGGTGCATTAATCGTTTTAGGAAGTTAAATATTTGCATCTGTTTACCCGAAACTCAAATTACAGGTCATCCCAATCCACGCGATATGGTTTTGCGTTATCTGGAATATGTTGGTACACATCCTCTACAGGGAACCCTTCAGCGTGACAAATGATGACCGCCAGTGAGATTCCGTGCGCGACGATCAAAACAGATTCATCACGATGCCTATCGGCAATCTCGTTTACAGCCTTTAGCACACGTTCTGCCACTTCATATGGTGATTCTCCATTTGGCGCGTGTGTGTGGAATGGATCTCGCGCTCGATCTGCCAGTTCCTGCGGATATTGCATTTCGATATCTTCCGAGGGCATGCCTTCCCAAACCCCAAGATTAATTTCGCGCAGACGTGGTTCCAAAATAACAGGTAATTCCAAAGGGACAGCAATCGCTTCTGCAGTTTGTTTTGCGCGAAGCAGGTCACTGCTGTAAATGGCAGAGATTTCCATTCCTTTCATTTTTTCGGAGGCAACTGACGCCTGCTTACGCCCCGTTTCATTTAATCCGGGAGCTTCAGAAGCCTGTCCCTGCCATCGGCCTGTAAGATTCCAATCTGTTTGACCATGACGGACCAGCCAGAGATTAACCATTATTTCTCCCCTCGTTTTTAATATCTTCTCTTAGAGACAGGCAGGGAATCAATTTCACCAGCGGCACCGAGTTCGCGAACAAAAAACAATCACGTTGAACAGGCTGAAGCATTTCACCCATCATGAGGCGCGAGAGTTCGCGAAACGCAAATGGATGACGGCGGGCATAGAGATAAAAAATGGAAGCAGCCTCGGCCAATTGCACAACAGCAGCTTTAGCTTTAAATGTCCGCGAACCAACCATGACTTGCACCTCAGGATTTGATTGGATGTTCTTAAACCAATCTGCCTTTCCGCGCCATCCAGCCGCAACAAAATATACGCCTGTCTCCGAATCGTCATGCACTACCTCAAGCACTACCTCACGAGGCTGTCCGCTTTTACGTCCGATGTGTGTGAGCATGAGAAAACGCTTGTCCAGGAGCCAGCCCAATTTGACTCGATAAAGCCAGAGTGGCAACCGAAACAGGAAGCGCAGAAACCCCTTAGGTTGATTGGCTGTTATTCCTTTATTCATCATTTTTCTCTCTTGGATTTTGTGCAATACAAATCTCCACTGGAAGGCCCCACATTTGTTTGCGGGTAACCTGTTGAATTTGAAATCCAGCTTTCATCAGTGCCATTTGAACATAAATCGGACGGCAATCCACATAGGCTGGCAGGTATTGGTGGAACCACTCATAAATGCGTTGAGGAAGATTCTCGTGCTCGTCGCGCGCCATTGCCACAACACAAATTCGTCCATCAACTTTCAGCACACGCCGACACTCCGAGAGAACAATGGCAATTTCAGGAGTGTCGAATAATTCCAGCGTAAAGGAAATGAAGATCGCATCAAAATAATTCGCTTGAAAGCACAAAGCAGCGGCATCTCCCTGTCCAAGAGTGATGCGACAAGACAGATTTGCGCGGGCAATCCTATTACTGGCGACTTTGAACATGCCTTGCGAAATATCAATTCCAATCGCCCTGCCTGATTCACCCACAGCGTTAGCCAGCGCAAGCAAGGCATGCCCAGTACCAAAACCAATTTCAAGTACTGTTTCGCCTGCGTTGACATTTAATTTATTCAATCCCTGCTCAGCGAGCGGCCATTCACTGCTGGAAGACAGACAGTCGTACCAGCGGCTGAGACAGTCATAGGTCGCAATCGCCTGTCCCTTTGGGCGGGCTACACGGCTAATTTCTGAACGGGTCATTGCCTATTCAATCACCCCCTCTTTAACAAAGCGCGTCAGTTCGCTTACGCTCCATTGTTCAAGTCCGAGGCGTTCCACTGTACGACCGCGCCGCCAGTAGTCAGTACGGTGAATAATGCTTCCAAGACGGATAATGCTATCCATGCCGCGCACAGAGACTCCATAACGTATACCAAGTGAAGCCATTGGCACCATACTCATCGGCACATCTTCAAAAAGGTAACGATGGTTCAGTGTAGGAGGAGCTTTTATTCCATAATAACCAGGTTGGTTTTGTACAGCTTCATGCAGGTCAACACCTTCCGTATCGTATGCCAACTTGAGCCATTCGAGCGAAGTACGGGCGCGAATCCCAAGCGAGGAAGCCACTGTCACACGCTCGCGGTCGAGCACTTCCAGAACACGCGCCACAGATGGCGTTACCCCATCAATATAAAACTGGTAATCGCCGTGAGTGTGTTCAATCCAGCCTGCATTGAGCAGGGTCAGCGCAGGATGAAAGATCGCGCCCATGTTGTTCAAACCAGTGTGGAGAACATCCACGCCATCAATGAATTGTGGGTACGCATGCTGGATGGCGTCCAACACCAACTCGTTGCGGTTGGAAGGCAGTGCAGCCAAGGGGACAGCCTCTTTAATTCGAAAAATACGAGCCTGAGCCGGGCCATCCGTGCGGCTGGCATAGATAAATGTTTCTGCCTCCGCCACGGTCACATCTGCCGTACAGCCAAGATCGCGGATCACCTTTGTGAATTCCAGAGCACCAAGCGTGCGCCCCGGATGCAGGATGACGATCTGCCCATCCTTAAGAAAAGGCGCGGCAACCTTTGCAACATCCGCATGGGCCGAGGAGGGCAGTACCACCATAATGACCTGCGCATGTGCAATTGCCTCTGCTATATCAGATGTAACCAGACTCACTTTGCCAAAGCCGCGCGGGCCGCCCTCTAAACTTTCAAGTTCAATCCCGCCCCGCTTTTTGATAATCGAAATATGGTCAAATGTGCGATTCCAAAGGGCTACATCCGCTCCCATTAAAGCCAAATGGGCTGCCATTGCCTTTCCGCCATGCCCCGCTCCCAAAACTGTATATTTTTCTGCCATGAAAATTTCCTTTCAAATAAAGCGAATAAAAATTCACCCTACACTATTTTGGTGAGACGTTCCCTCTCAGAAAGGATACGTCCCGATTCATCTACTGCCTCACAGGCACCCTCCACAATTCGAGTACGGATCGTTCCCCGCCCGAAGCTGTTACTCATTAACTGGGGAGCATCCAACACCCCGGCAGTAACCGCTTTTGCCAATGTCTGCGGGTCGGCCAATGGATCTTGCACGTTTCCCCCTGCAAGATCCTGGATTGCCCCCAGAGTGACTCGTGCTTCAGAAATCAGATGCCGCTTGCGATCCTGCACTTCAGGCGAACGGGTCATATTGGGCGCACCAAGCGCATTATTGATGGCACGTCGCACAATTTTGCTGGCTTCGATGACATCATCAGCAGTTGCCGCATGATCTGCTTCTGTATGCCCAACGATGTGATAGATGTCTGGTTTGAGCGCTATTTGCAGGTAGGTACTGGCCGCGAGATGTCCGCGTGCCGCGTCAAGATCAAGAGGATGTGAGAGTAACCCAATGCGAGTCTGCTTCCAGATACGAAAGTTTTTTTTCGCCAACGGTCTGATGATCTCAAGCACTGCCAGCATTTTGGCCAGATCCATCGCGTCACTCGTGCCAGGCGGACTGTTGAACATCATCTGCGCGATGTAATCCTGCACGCCATATTTTTTGGCATTATACGCAGAGAGATATGCCGCAACCACAAAGATCACATCCGGCGCATCGCGCATGCCCCAATGATGCGGCTCGTTGAGTTCAACGGGAATATTCCGTTCGCCGTACCATGTCATCACTTTTTGATGTTCGCGGATGGAACCTTCCAAATCCCAGGGGCCGCGTCCATCCATTTGATTGAACCAGAAGAGCGGGATGGCGCACCAGGCGTTGTGAATGGCTTCAGTCAACACTTCGGCGTAGCGGATGAAATCGTCTGTTCCAGAGTATGCACGAAGCATGGGGAAGTTTCCGTGGCGGCTGGCCTCATACAAGGCACGGTAATCGTCCAAAGTGCGGACAGGGACTCCGCCTGCTCCCTTGCGGCGTGGATCCTGCCGTTCGGGGTGGAAGAAGTTTTCCTGCGCATCCTGGTCTGTGCCAAGCGAGATCAGGTCAAGGGATTGGGCTTCAGCGATCTTTTGGATTCCGTCAACTGTGGCTTCCATTGTGGGCAAGCCGAAATGATGGCGCAGAATCGGATACGGGGCGCGCCATGCTATTCGTTCAGTAACAAGCTGAGGGAAGTCTGAGGCGGTTAAGTTTTGAGAAGGCTGACCTTTCAGATAGGCGAGCACTTGTTCAGGCGATTCGCTCCCATCAAATATTTTTTCAAAGAAACCAAGCTTCGACACACGTTCCGCAACGGGCGGCGTGCCGCCAAAGACAAATTTGATTCCGGCTTCGTGAAGTTCTGCGGCTTCCTCTGCAAATTGACCCAGCAAACGCTCGCCATTTTCGGGTGTGAGCCGATACGAGATACCGACGAGGTCTGCATTTTCGGCGCGGGCAGCTTCGAGGACTTTTTCAATGGATACTGCCGGACCTAGAAATATCGTCCGCCAGCCTGCGGCTTCAGCCAGGCGCAAAAAATTGGATACGCCCGCGACATGGACGCATTCACCCAACGCAGCAGCGATGACAGTTTTGGCCATATTAACTCCTTATCGTTTTTAGGATGTGCTCAGAGATCTGCGGCTCAGGATCCATAAGCTAATGCCTCCGGATGCCAGAGAGCCAAACATTTTCGAAAAGCGTTTGCTCCGGTAAGAGCAATTCGAAAAAATGAAGCCACCAAGCCTGCACACAATCCTACGAGTGCTACACGCGGGAACATCCGCCGTCGTTGTTCTCTGATATTGAGGTCTTCCTGAATTTCAGAAAGCTCTTCTTTTTGGGAAGATGTGATGTCATGAGTTTTTTTGCCGTTTTGATTGTTTTGCATGAAAATATTTCCTACCACAAAATTAGGCGGGTTATTTGAATGGCATGGTATCCATTTCATCCGCCTGTCGATTCGCGAATAAGCAATTTGGGATGAAATTTGACCTGTCGTTCTGCAATTCCGTCGAAACCGGGAATTGCGATGTTACGCCCTACTTTGAGCCCATATTGGTGGGATGCATGCATTGCACCAATCGCTGTCAAATCGTTGACGCAGACAATTGCAGTCGGTGGGTTGGCAGGTTTTAGCAGATGTTCCGCCGCCTGGTAACCACCTTCCGGGGTCAGGTCGGCATGGGTCACAAGAGCGGGATCGAGGGTGATGTTTGCCGCTTTGAGTCCAGCCTGATAGCCAGCGTGGTGGTCATTCTCGATCTTGAGTTTGGGATCACCGCCAATATAGGCGATACGACTATGCCCCTGATTAACAAGATAAGCCATGAGTTCAAGAAAGCCGTTATACGAATCGACTTCCACACCGACAAAATCCATTTGCGCCAGAGATCGTTCCAGGGATACGTGTGGAACGCCCTGTTCTGCAAGGTAATGCAATCTCCAATCATCAAGTTGGACACGGTTCACCACCAGCCCGTCAACCTTGCCACCCTGCACCCAACGTTCATATTGAGCCTTCTCGTTGGGACTGGCTGGCGGGGCAGTTGTGACCAGCAGGTCGTAATTATGTGCTGATGCTTCATCGCCCAAGCCAGCAATGAACTCAGAGAAAAATGGATCAGCAAAACCGGTATTATTGGATGGGATGATATATCCGATGGTGTCTGTCTGCTGGCGACGCAATTGGCGTGCCACACGATTAGGCGCGTACCCCATCTCATGTGCAGTTTCGATAACAAGTTTACGAGTCCGCTCTGCAACATCGTCATACCCATCCAGGGCACGTGAAACCGTGGTTATAGAGGGGGTTTAATTTTTTTAGCTACATCACAAATAGTTGGGCGCATGGCAGGTTTTCCAAAACGCTTTGGAAATTATATCACTTGCTTATGCCCCCACCTCTACATCGTCCCCGAGCGAAAGCGAGTGGAATTAATAGGATTGAAACAATGGGAATTGCCTTGCAAGAAAAGAAAACTGGACTTGCCGGGATACGCGCAAGACTTAAAACGAAAGGATCACGATTTCTCGTGATCCTTTTTAGTAGCGGGGGCAGGACTTGAACCTGCGACCTTCGGGTTATGAGCCCGACGAGCTGCCACTGCTCCACCCCGCATCGATTAGTTTAGCCCGCCGATATTACCAAGTAAACAAGAAAAAGTCAAGCAAAGGCTGGCAATCTGACAAGTTGAAGATTAAATACGAAAATAAATACATTTATGGGAATAGTACCGAAGGTTGAAAACATCTGTTAAGATTTGGTGTATAATGAAAAACACCTTAATAAACTTAAATTGCCAAATCAAGCCCGTCGGGTGATATTTTTTTCAAAGCAGGTATTTTCCAAAAATTATTATGAAGACCACAACACTTTTGGTCATTGAAGTTAAGCACGCAGAGATCCCTTCTTTTGCCTCCGATTTGCAGAAGAAGGGATTTGATGTACATATCGCCCAAAACGGGAGTAAAGCGGTGGCTTTACTAAAGGAAGTCAGCCCGAGCCTGGTCGTCGTCAACGCCGCCTCATTAAGGAGCACAGGCCTGCGCATCTGCCAATCTCTTCGCGAAAAAGACGCAAAACTTCCCATCATCCTGATTCTTGAAGACGACAAGGAAGTAAGCAAGGACGCCGCCGACGCGGTACTGATGCTCCCATTCACCGTACAGAAACTGGTCAACCGCATCAAACCGCTGCTGCCTGGTGACGGCAAGAATGTTTTGCATATCGGTCCCATTCGGTTGGATCTTGAAAAACGCCGCGTGCGCTGCCTTGGCAGAAGCTCCAAACTCACCCCCCGCCTTGTCACTTTATTGCATTTGCTGATGGACAAACATGGAGAAGTGGTGGAACGCGAACCTCTCTTCAAAAAAGCATGGGAAACCAATTACACCGGCGATACCCGCACCCTCGACGTGCACATCTCCTGGCTTCGCCGCGCGATCGAACTTGACCCCGACAATCCCAAATTCCTGAAAACCGTCCGCGGGGTTGGCTATCGTTTAGATATTTAACTGAAATTGTTTTCCCTGAACCGTCACCAATCGGATGCAGAGCCTGCCTCCGATTTTTATTTTTAATACAAGAGGAAGTTCACCGCTTCGTGCGTGACGTTGAGCCTGCGCCGCACTCTTGAACATTTTCCCATCCCAATCCGGGTCCACCTCCCAGAAATCCACATCAAGAGAAGTATTCAACCTGACATAACCTTCGGAGATGTTTACTTTTATTTTCTTCGATTTAGTGGCAAATTCGTTCTTTATCGAAGCATCCCGCTCAAACGAAAAAACAGATTTTGTGTCAGCCAGCCTGGAACGCGCGGTTTGAACCGCCCGAATGGACTCATCACAGGTGATGAACTTGCGTCCGTTTCTGGCCGCCACCAGAGATGTCGTACCTGAGCCGCAGAAAAAGTCTGCGACGAAATCCCCTTTGTTGGAAGATGCACGGATGATCCGTTCCAGCAACGCTTCAGGCTTTTGTGTCGGGTAGCCTGTGCGTTCATTGTGCAGGCGCGCCACCACAGGAAAATACCACCAATCTTCGGGAACCTTTCCCCGCTCCAGATCAGGGATTTTGCCGAAGCCCGCCTTGCGGGATGATCTGAAAGTGGTGACCGTATTCGGGCTATAAGGTTCACGGACATCGTCAGCATTGAAGATATAATCCCCGCCTTTTGCGTATGACAAAATCGTATCGTGTTTGCGGTTGAATGCGGTCTTTATTGGGGACGGGCCGTGGTAAGCCCAGATAATTTCGTTTATAAAATTCTCAGCGCCGAAGATTTCATCGAGGATCAGCCTTGCGTAGGCGTCGGCATGCCAATCGAGGTGGAGATACATGGTCCCTGTCGGCGCGAGAAGCTGGTGCATCAACGAAATCCGTTCGTACAGGAATTGAAGGTAGGAATCCAAATCAGCCCAGGAGTCGTGATAGCCTTCGGCCAGTTTCCATTTGGATGGCTTGCGAGAGTCCTCACCCCTGCCAACGCGGGCGGGAAATTTTCTGTTGGTAAAAAATGGCGGATCGGCATAAATCAAATTGATGCGGCCTTCATATTCCGGAAGGAGCGCGGCCATTACAGAAAGGTTTTCCCCGAGAATAACACGGCCTTCCGTATGTGCTTTTGGATAGCCCCGTCCATTCGGGTAGAGAACTGAATCTTGAATAAGAGCAGCAGGCGCGGGCGGAGAAAGATGCTTACCGTTCCAGTTTAAGATGGGCATGGTGAAGCGTATCCTTTAGGATGGGAGGTGTCAAATCTTTGGGTGTGGCGTCTGTTTATGAAAGGAAATCCAAAAAGGATTAATAATGAACTTCAACTACGGTACCCAGCCCACGGTTGGCAACCGCATCTCTGGTATGACTTGGCTTTACCCAGCGGAATAGCCAGTTGGCCTCGTCGGTGCGCATGTTGATGCAGCCATGACTCATAGGCGCGCCAAAATTTTCATGCCAGTAGGTGCCATGGAAGGCATGTCCCTGTGTTGTGAAAAAGGATGACCAGGGCACTCCGGGCAGCACATAATTATCCACATCGGCAAGCAGGTTGCCAGTGGTTTCACTGCTGAAATAGCTGTTGCCCATGTGCTTGGCAGGGACTTTATCCATTATTGAAAATTTTCCAGTCGGAGTGGTGGTGGGAATACCCGTTCCGCCGGTGGGGTCGCCAGGCACGCCGGATGAAATATTTGTCTGGAAAACGACATTGCCATATTCGTAAGCGATCAATTCCTGCTTTGTAAGGTTGACCTCGATCAACTTCTGTTCATAAGGCACATCCGGCGAGATTGGGTCCATTACTTCAGCGGGAAGCACCCGCATATGAATGGACGGAACGTAATAAGAAACATTCGAATCAAGTTCATCGAAGATGCGGTACCAGGGACCTTTGTAATCCGCCATCGGAGGACCTTGTTCCAGGGCCTCCACCCAGTGAACAGAACCATAATACAAGGGAGGTGACAGGGGTTGCCAGCCGAAGGTTTTTGAAAAACGATACGGCGTGGTGAATGGAACCGCGACATCGGTGATTAACCGGGTCCCCTCCGGGATGCTGGCGGGCGGGGTTTGATAAAGGGTCTTTACACGCTGCAGACGTCCGCGATGCATATACCCCCCCCACACCCGATACCAAACCGGGTTATGCGGCGGTCCTTCCGCGGTCACTTGATCGTAAATATGCACAAGTTCATCGCGATACCAGGTTAATTCGATGCGGCTTTCATCGGTCGGCTCCTTGCGCACGGGCATCTGAGCTGTGGCAATCCGCACAACGAAGCTATCGTCGAAATCGGTCAAACCTGGCAGGAAGGGTGAAAACGCGAGTCCGCCGAGGGCAAGCCCGCCAAGTTTTAAAAAATCCCGCCGTGAAAATTTTGAATTCATTCGGAAAATTTTACACCATAATCTTTAAGAATTAATGAGAATAAGATGAATAAAAAAACTGCCATCCTCGACGAGGATGGCAGCCTGGATATTCAATTGTAATTAAGACTGCACTGTTTCAACGATCATATCTTTGAGGAGGATTTCAAGCGCCATGGAGTGGCCGCAGCGCCTGTGGGTGAGGAAAAACTCGCAATCGCAGTTAAAAACGCCTTTATTGTAGGAAACATGATGATCGCTATTGTCGCCGTGGAAATCAAGTTCAAACTGATTGAAGTGAAAGCGGCGCCTGTCTTCAGCATAGCGTTTTGCCTTTTCTACCTTTCCTATCAGTCCAGAATCCATTGTATTAATCTCCTTTTCTAGGGAAAATAAAAACACACGCGGAGACATCCGCGTGTGTTAATCAACGAGCATGGGTACTTCCTGAAATAAGCGCATGGTGGCGTTACCTCGATGCGATGAGTATAGTACTTTTCAAAATACGAGTCAATGACAAATGTCAGATCGTAATCAAATCGTATGGCAGTTGTAGGGTTTTAGTTGGATGAGGTTTTTCTACCATTTTATGTTTTCCTAAAGTGGCTACGCGCAGACAAAAACCGCATCCGCCTTAATCTGATGTTTGATTCCGCCAAAAGGCTTTATCCCACCCATACAATTCCTCCAAAACGAAACAAATCGTTTGGTGTTAAATTTTTTATATCTCAGCCTATACGAAAACTGCGGAAGAGTCCCATGCCCAACAAATCAACTGGCCAAGTTTTTATAAGTTATAGCCGCAAGGATTACACGGTCATGCTGCGTATCGTAGCGTTTCTACGCAAACGCGGAATTAACGCATGGCTGGATAATGAAAAATTATCCCCGGGAACTCCCATCTGGGAAGAGGAAATTGAGAAAGCCATAAAAAATTCCTCTGCGATCATTGTGGTGCTATCGCCAGATTCAAAGAACTCAGAGTGGGTAAGACGGGAAATCAGCCTCGCCGATCAATACCGAAAACGTGTATACCCCGTGCTGGCAAACGGGGATGAAGAATCGTCCATTTCTCTGCGGCTTATCAACCGTCAATTTGTTGACATACGCAATAACGAAGAAATTGGCCTGCGTTCGCTGGAAACTGCACTATCGGCATACATGCAGGAATTAAACGATGAAGAAGAAAAGGTAAAAGACCAGGTATCTTTGGGGAACGATAAGGCCATTGGTCAACAAATTATCGCTGGGGAAACTTCACATCTCGGGGTTGACAACACAACCGCAATCAATACGGATTCTCAGAGAATTCTCTGGGCTACTTTAGGTTGGGCAATCGCTGGGTTAATCGGCGGTTATACGTATAGCGAGTACGATGCGATCGCTGGCGGCGCAGTCGGCGGATTAATCGGCGGGGCTATTGGCGGCGGACTAACGACATCCATTGCTTTACAAATTAAGAATACGGCATCCGATCGAAAAAATATGATCAGAAATATTCTCGCCTGGGCATTTGCTGGAGCCATGGGCTGGTCAATTGGGTGGGGACTCCTCTCAGACGCAAGTGGAGCAGGGATTGGGATGGCGGTCTTCGCGATCCTTGGATTGGCAATCACTCTGGGTATGGACTATATTCTTTCCAATTGGAAAAGCATCGTCGTGATCACGCTGGCTTGGGCAATTGGCGGAGCAATTGGCTGGTCCATTGCGAGGAATGGATTAATTGATGGGCTGGGCATGGATAAGGCATTAAGTTGGGGAATTGGTACTGCAATCGGATGGACAATCGGCGGTTCTATTATGAGTTGGCAGTTGACAAGAAAATAAATCCAGCTGAACCATCATGTAATGAAAAAATACTGCATTCTTATGAACGCAGTATTTTTTCATAGTTACTTCGACTTCTTTTTTACACTCGGCTTCTTTATAGCTGTCTTTCCAGGCAAAACAGACTTTTTTGCCAAGTCCTTTTTTACAACTGAACTCGCCTTGGAGACAGATTTCTTCCTTGTCTTGGGTTTTGAAATAACGACTTTCTTCACGGCAGATTTCTTTGATGCTTTGGGGAGGATTTTCTTAGCAGCCGCTTTTTTGGTTGGTGTTCTCTTCTTGCCAACCACTACTTCTTTTTTACTTCTTATCTTCTTCGCTTTCGTATTTACAGTTTTTGCAGAAATCGCTTCTTTCTTCTTTTCTGTTACTTTCTTCGCCCTAACCTTACGAATAGCACGTTTCTTTGCAGGTTTTTTCTCTTCACCTGTAATTTCTTCCACCACCGCGAACAACTTCTTCCACTCCCCTTGCATGGATGGGACGCCTGCGCCGTTCAATTGATCGCAGATGGTTTTCCATTCGGTGTCACCCACAAAGCGGAAGTCCATGAAGGCGTGGCATTGATATGCGCCAAGTTCAACATATAAGCCTTTATCCCACAATTCTTTGCAGGAGCGGATGTATTCGAGCTGGGTGACGTAATCCTTGAAGATGACGTGTCCAACGCGGGGCAGCCCCAACCCTTCGGCGAGATTCTTGCGCCTGGTTTTGCCCATGGATTTGTCAATATACGCTGTGGAGGTTTTGATCCAGCCGCGGGTATCGGCGAATTTGTTGTGGTAGATAACCAGTCCGCGTTGGTCTTCAAATCGATTTGAATAGGCGAAGACTTCTTCGTCCACGCTGCCGTTGGGGCGGTAAAAGTCGTAGAGCAGGAACTGCTCAACATCAGCGAACAGGTAGCGGCGGTGAAGGAGCGGGAAGATGCGCCAGTCATGGCCGCGGACGAGTCCATCGTCACGGGTTTCATCCCATTTGGGGCGGCGAAATTCCATCCCATATTTTTCGGAGAACCCTTCCACTTGTCCATGGCCGAACATGGGCAGGCCGGGTAGTGTGGAAAGAAGCGTGCAGATGCCAAAATATTTGTCGCCTTTGCCGAACTGTTCAACGGCAGTTTTTTCGTCGGGATTATTCATGAAGTTGACATACCGCTTTAGTATTTGCGGATCGAACTCAAGCGTATTCTTGATGGCCATGCGATATTTGGCATTATCTTCATCTCGAAGCATGTGCATGAACGCGGAGTTATAAACGCGGTGCATCCCCAGCGTGCGGACGAAATAGCCTTCCATGAGCCAAAAGGCTTCAGCAAGCAAAAGTGTATCGGGTACTTCGGCAGAAACACGATCCACCACTTCACGCCAAAATTCTTCAGGGACTTTTTCATCAAATTCAGTTTTGGTCATGCCATATTGCGAGCGGGATGGAATCGCGCCGCCAGCGCCGGGCTCAGGGAACCACAAACGTTGGACGTGTTTCTTGGCGAGAGTCATGGCCGCATCAAAACGAATGACGGGGAAATTGCGCGCGACGTGCAGGATGACTTGAATGACCGCCTCACGGACAACGGGATTGGTGTAATCCAATTGAGCCGTATCGTTCCACGGGAAGGAGGTACCGTCGTTGCCGTGATAGATAAAGCGTAAATCACCGGTTTGCAGGTCACGGCGCTGAAAGACAACCGCCGCATCAGTTTTATCGTAATAATGATCCTCCAGATATATGCCGACACGCAAATCGTCTGAAAGATTTTCAGACTTAAACGAATAAGTTGGATACGGGGAAAAGGATGATGACAGGAACCAATCGGGATGTTCGACAACCCAATTTGAATCGATGCCCATATGATTTGGAACCATATCTGCCGAGAGACGAACGCCGCGAGACCAGGCACGGCTCCTCAAATTCTCAAGGGCTCCCCACCCCCCGAGGTCGCCGGCGATATCATATGAATGAAGAGAATAAGCCGAAGCAACCGCATCTTCCTGCCCCATTCGTTGTTTGATTCTTTGGGAGGCGCGGCTTCGTTCCCAGAGACCGATCAGCCACAAACCGGTAAATCCGCGCGAGGCCAGCAGGTCCAGCTCTTCATCCGGGATCTGATCGAGAGTTTTGATCTCGCATTGGTATTGCCTGGATAACTGGTCGAGCCAGACGTAGGTGTTTTTGGCGAGCAAAACGAGGCGGGGCATCCATTCTTTGTCGGCGCTGTAGCGTTCATATTCGGCATATTCGGGAGTGGCAAAGGAAGGGACATAGGTTTCGGCTTCGGTTGAATCGATCGGCCCTTGTTTGCGAATGTAATCTTCGCGGAGATAATCCAACCCGCGCAAAATGCGAACGGAAAATTCTTCGCCGA
This sequence comes from Anaerolineales bacterium, assembly GCA_014860745.1. Classification (GTDB taxonomy): domain Bacteria; phylum Chloroflexota; class Anaerolineae; order Anaerolineales; family Villigracilaceae; genus Villigracilis. The sequence goes on along the minus strand of JACZJC010000020.1, from coordinate 12,389 downwards.
GCAAATATCCCCACTTTTCGATGATGTACTTCAACTGGCCTTCCAGCGAATCAGGAGAGGAAATAATTGGCGCCGCAAGTATGTCGGTGAGGGATTCGCCCTGCGATGATTCGCCATTTCCAAAGCCAGGTTGGTGTGCGAAAAAATCCAGAAGCAATTGCATGAATTCCTTGTAAGCAGAGCCGTTCATGGCGGCATCATCCACCAGGTCTTTGTACGGATTGACCGCCGGGTTCTTGTTGGAATTGTTGATGAGCAGCATCTCTTCGATGGAGGCGGCACGCACACCGCGGCCAAAGTCGCCAAAGTTTGGGATTTTGGTCGAGAGATAAACGCCGGCTGTCGTCTCGCCGCGATAAACAGAAACGGGCGGGAATTCCTCGGTGAATTTTGTGAGGGTCAGGTCATATTTCGAGCCGAGGTTGGATTGAAGCATGCCCATGGCGCGTCCCATCACACCGGTGTAACGGCTATAAAAATGCTTGAGGAGGATGTGATAGGCCTCATCCAGCAGGGATAATGCATAAAGGTCGGTAGCAGGCACGGGGGCGGTGCGAAGCGTTGACATTTGTGCGGAAAATGCGCGGGCAGATGCCAGGTCCAAAAAAACGACATGCCCGTCCGGGCGGAAAAAGTCAAATGAAAAATTGTATTTTTGGCGGGATGCGCGCGAGGTAAGCATAACAACAATGATAACCGATTTGAGAATTTTTTCGAGTAAAATTTCTGCGTTTCTATGAACACATCGTTGACTCAATTCATTTATTTGATCCTGCTCGGCGCCCTTTACCTGCCGGTCATTTTTTACGCCATACAGCGGCGTGATGAAGGCCATCAAGCCGCAACCTGGCTCGTGGTTCTCTATTCCCTGCTGGCTTTGGTTTTGAATGTCACCGAAGCGGCATGGACCGGCGGAGAGGATACGCTCCTTTTCCAGGAAATTCAAATCTACGCGGCATTCACACTGGTCACCATCATGATCGTTGCGATGAAGACTTTCGTGAAACGCGAGACCTGGTGGGCATGGTTCGGGCTTTGGACATTGTGGACTCTCAGCCTGGCGCTCATCCTGACAAACGCGTTGAACCTGCCTGACACAATTTGGACAAACGGCACGCTGATTTTGTTACGGTCACGGCTGGGTCCGGCCTGGGCAATCTTAGGGTGGTTGGTCTTTGTAATTGGGTTGATCCTTGGGCTCGCCAACGCAGGCAGGCAGGCGAAGCAGCAATTATTCCGCAATCGTTTGAATTATTGGTGGCCTGCCATCTTCCTGATACTGGTGAACGATGTGATCCTTTTTTCCGGGATTAACATCATTGGCCAGCCTTTCCGTTTGGCCGTGGCTGTGATGATGGCGTATGTGATCGGCACGCACCACGTCCCCGATCTCAAAGGCATTTCCAGGCGCGTGGTGGTTTACCTTGCCATCATTATTACAGTGGTCGGGTTTTATGTGGCGGGATTTTTATTGATACAGGCAGTCTTCAGCCGGGGTTCGAATTTCAATGCCCTGCTGGCAGGGGCTTTCATTTCCCTGCTGCTGGCCATGGTCTTTACCCCCCTGGCTTCGCTGATCTCACGCGTCATCAACAAATGGATGAAAGGCGATCAATATGATGCCAGCCTCACCATCCATCAATACAGTGAAAGCATCAGCAATATTCTGGATATGGACAGGCTCGCCAGCATTGCCGTGGGCATCATCCTTGAATCCATGCAGATCGAACGTGGATTTCTTTTTCTTGTGGATTCAGAACGACAGGCGGACGGACGAAAGCTCTATAAACTTCGTTCCGCCCGCAGCCCGGAAGAAAGACAACTTGTGGCTGTCGAATTGGCGGAAAACGGGATTCTAGCTTCCTATTTTATTCGGGAACAACGACCGCTTCTTCAATACGACCTGGACCTGCTCCCGGCCTTCAAACAGACTCATCCCTTTGAGAGGGATTGGTTCAGCCAGTTGCACGCCGAGGTCTATATTCCCATCTTTGCCAAAAAACAATGGATCGGGCTGCTTGCCTTCGGCTCGAAATTGAGCGGCAACCGCTACACCAAGGAAGACCTTGCCACCCTAAGCTCGCACGCCAGCCAGACCGCCGTGGCGCTGGAAAACGCCCGCCTCGTCGATAACTTGATGCGCCTGAACAACGAATTGCGACAGGCGCGCCGCGCTTTGGAAAAAAACAACCAAAGCCTCGAACGTCTCGACCAGGCAAAATCGGATTTCATCAGCATTGCTTCGCACGAACTCCGCACGCCGCTGACGGTCATCAAAGGCTACACCGAAATGCTTCTGGAAGATTCAAAGCTCGACCCAAATATCAAAAAAATGATGCTGGGCATCCATGATGGGACGCTGCGCCTGCACGAAGTCATGGATTCGATGTTCGACATAGCCCAGATCGATGCGCGTTCGCTCAAGCCGCACCTCCAGCCTGTGGAGCTGGGCCACCTGATCAAGGAAGTTTGCGTGGAACAGGCAAAATCGTTCAAAGAGCGCGAACAGCACCTGAACATCGACCTGCCGGCCCTGCCGCACGTCAAGGCAGACCCGAATTTGCTGAAAAAATTATTCCATCACATCATCCGTAATGCGGCCAAGTTCACACCCAATAAAGGAAAGATTACAGTCACCGGGCATCATATCCCCTCCATCATCAACCTGCCGAACGGCGGCGTCGAGATCATCGTCACCGATACGGGCGTGGGCGTAGACCCAAACCTGCGAGAGATCATTTTCACCAAGTTCTACCAGCCCGGTGAATTGGGCAAGCACTCCACCAGCAAGACGCGTTTCAAAGGCGGCGGCGCGGGATTGGGACTGGCGCTCTCAAAGGGAATCGTCGAAGCTCACGGCGGGCGCATCTGGGTGGAAAGCCCGGGCTATGATGAGATCAATTTTCCCGGCAGTCAATTCCACATTATTCTGCCTTTGGAAAAATTAGACATCGGACAGACTCATAAAATGAGTGAGGCAATGAATTTCGGGGTGGCAAAGCTGATTTCTTAAATAATCCAGTCGAAGATCAAACACGCAAGACCTTCGGCTTTTGATGCATTAAATCTTCCTCCGATACACCCGATGGTTTTTATACTCCACCCCGTTCAGGTTTTTCAAATCTGCGCGCATCTGTTCGGTGGTTTCCGCAACCTGGGTCATTTCCACATGGACGAATTGTTTGAAGTTGAGCAAGGTATTCCCCATCGCGTAATACAATAGCGCGTTGCCGCCGTGACCCTGAAACTCCGGCAGGATGCCCATGCCGTTGACAGAGACCGTGTTCGTGCGGCGCATTTCCAGCAGGATGTCGATCAACCCGAACGGGAACAACTTCCCCTTTGCGCGCTGCATCGCGGCGGATACATCATGAAACGCGAAGAGAAATCCGACCACATCTTCGCCATGCGTGATAATTTTTATCAGGCGGTGGTCTGCGATGGTCATGATGTTATCCACCACAAAATCGATCTCGCGCTGGGTGAGCGGATAATATTCCCAGTTCTGCACGAACGCGTCGTTATATGCCCTGCCAATGCGGGGCGCCCATTGCAACAGTTCCTTTTTATTCCTGAATGTCTTTATCTCAAGATGGCCGCGCTGCATCACACGCTCAGTGATGCGTTTGACTCGTTCGGGAATCTGGAATTTTTCGGCGGGCAGATAACAGGAGACAAAATCCACCTCTTTGACAAACCCCTGCGCCTCCACCAGTGACCTGTAATAGGCGTGGTTGTAATTGAGCATGGTCATCGTCTGACGGTGTTCCTGCCCAAAGACCAGCACTCCGTAGCCATCCAGCGGACCCATGCCCTTCGGCCCGATCACCGTATCCAACCCGCGCGCTTTTGCCCAATCAAAGACAGTCGTGAATAGCGCGGTTGCGGCTTCCATATCATTTTCACATTCAAAGAGATAAAAATCCGCAGTCTTTTCTTTATGGTATTTGTTGAAAGGCTTATTCTCAATCGCGGCAATGCGACCGACATCTTTTCCATCGCGCACTGCCAGGAAAAAATCCACATCCGAATGTTCATGGAAAGGGTGCTTCCTGCGATTAAGCTGGTTGTACGCATCCACAAACAATGGCGGCACCCACTGCGGGCAGTCCGCATAAATCCGATGCGGCAGTTTCACAAAACGCCTGACCTGCTTTTTATCCTCTGTATCCACTCTTTCAATGGTAAGCATGACAAACTCCTCAGCGATGGAATGACGGCTGCCTCCAAGTATATAACATATCCTTCCACCATCGACCGCTTTGCGGCTATCTCAACCTCCGTGCTATACTTGGGTTAACTCCAATAAATCGAGGCGCTATGACGGGCAAAACTCACCAAAAGATGCTGGAAAAATATGCGGAAGCGATCGTAAAAGTCGGCTTGAATATTCGGGCCGGGCAGAGATTAATCATCACCCTCGGAGCCACGCGCGGCGTGCCGCACCAATTCGCTCCGCTCGTGCGCGAGATCAGCAAGGCGGCGTATGCCGCCGGTGCAAAGTATGTAGACGCCATCTTTGCCGATGAAGAAATGTTGCGCCTGCGCGTGCAAAACGCCCCGTGGGATTCCTTTCAAGAATATCCAAAATGGCAGATCCAGGCCCTCCTGAACATGATCGAAAATGGCGACGCCATGCTTTCGATTGCAGGCTCCAACCCCGACCTACTCGGCGGCCTCGATACGGAATTCGTTGGCAACATGCAAAGGACGCACCTGGAGAATTGGGGACCCATCAGTGAAAAGGTGACGACAAACGCGATCAATTGGTGCGTGGTTGCCGCCGCAGGCGAAGCGTGGGCGCAAAAGATCTTCCCCGATCTTTCCTCCAAAAAAGCGCAGGAGAAATTATGGGAAGCCATCTTCCAAACCACGCGCATCGACCAGCCCGACCCCATTGCGGCATGGGAAAAACATATCGTCAGCCTGCGCGAACGCGCAAGACATTTGCAGGTAAAGCAATATACCGGCCTGTACTACAAAGCCCCAGGCACCGACTTTACCCTCGGCCTGCCCAATGGACATCTTTGGATCAGCGCGCAATCCCTCGCGCAGAACGGCATCGCCTTCACCGCCAACATGCCCACCGAAGAGGTCTTCACCCTGCCCGACCGCAACCGCGCCGACGGGGTCATCTCCGCCACCTTCCCGCTCAGCTACAGCGGCACGTTGATCGAAGATTTCCAGGTGACTTTTGAAAACGGGCGCATCATAAAAGTCACCGCGAAAAAGGGCGAAGCCGCCCTGCAAAAACTGGTGGATACCGATGAAGGTTCACAGCGCCTCGGCGAAGTGGCGCTCGTGCCCGCCTCCTCACCCATCGGCCAGCGCGGACATCTCTTCTATAACACCCTCTTCGACGAAAACGCCTCCTGCCACATCGCGATCGGGCGAGCCTACCGCTTCACGCTTACGGGCGGAACGGAATTGAACGATGAGGAGTTCATCTCCGCTGGGGGCAACGTCAGCCTCAACCATGTCGACTTCATGATCGGTTCGCCGCAAATGGATATCGACGGCATCCGCAAGGACGGCTCGCGCGAGCCTGTGATGCGCAGCGGCGAATGGGCGTTCAAACTCTAAAAAATCGACGCCTTTCATGAATGTCTTTTGAAAGGCGTTATTGTTTAAGGTAGTATTCCTTATTTAGTTATACACGGATATGACGTACAAACACGGGTAATAAATAACATCAAAGGATCGAACCCATGCCGTCTAAAAAGACATCCATCCCCGAAGACAGCAAAGAAATCCTCACCGCCGAGTTCAATTACATTGCCGCCACGGCCACACAAGCCAATGAGGACCGCGCGCGGGCTGCGTCCTTTTACCTCATTTCCGTCGGTTCGCTTGTTGCGGCGCTCTTTAGCACGCAGTTGATCGAAAACTCCGACACACCCACCTTCCGCCTGCTGTTCAGCGGACTCTTTCTTATCCTGACATTTCTTGGCACCACCACGATCCTTCAATTGGCGCGGCTGCGGCTTGCATGGTACGAATCCATGCTGGCGATGAACCAGATCAAGGAGTACGCGATTGAAAAGGATAAAGGCCTGCAAAATGCCTTCCGCTGGAAGAAGACAACCGCCCCGCCGCTGTATAAAACGGACAGCATCTCCTTTCAGCAAACCCTGGAAGTTGCCAGTTTGTGCGGCCTGACCTTCGGCGCGGCCGTTTATTTTGCCGCCAGTTCTGGTTGTGTCATCTGCACCTGGCTGTACACTATTTTCAGCGCGTTATTCGTTTTTTTGCTGGAGTTAAATATATACAAAAGAAAGCTGACAAAGAAATAAGATACCTGCCATGACCCGTGATTACCAAAACCAATCCCCCACCGCGTTTCAACGCAGACCGCACCTGACCAAGGACGATGCCTGGATCCGCGCCTTCCTAAAGGAAGCCCAAGTGGGACATTTTGCCACCGCGGTGGATGGACAGCCGTTCATCAATCCCAGCACGTTCTGGTTCGACGAGGAATCCCACCAGATCGTTTTTCACTCGAATATCGCGGGGAGAGTCCGCTCGAACATCGAGACCAACCCAAAGGTCAGTATGGAGGCGAGCGAACTGGGGAAGATGCTCCCTTCCAACGTGGCGCTCGAGTTTTCGCTTCAATTTCGCAGTGTGGTCGTCTTCGGTACGGCAAGGGTTGTAACCGATGCCGTTGAAGCTCGTAGATTATTATATGGATTGATCGGCAAATACTTTCCCGCAATGAAAGCGGGAAAGGAGTACCGCGAGATCACCGAAAAGGAACTGCGCGCCACTTCCGTTTATGCGGTCAAGATCGAGGAATGGAGCGGGAAGGAAAACTGGGAACAGCGCGCAGACCAGAGCGACGAGTGGCCGCCACTGGATGAAAAATGGTTTGAATAATTAAAGTTGGAGGAAGAATGAACGAAAAGACTCGCACGGAAGAATTCAAAATCGACGGGGAGAAATTAATTGCAAAGGTCAAGGAATTGCTCCACGAAGGCAACATCCGCAAATTGATCATCAAGGATAAGGAAGGCAAGACCTTGATGGAAATTCCCATGACCTTCGGTGTGGTGGGCGCGCTGCTTGCTCCGCAGTTGGCTGCCATCGGGGCGATTGCCGCATTAGTGACCGAGGCAACGCTCGTGGTGGAAAAGTCGTAGGAAAATTCGAGTTTGTTTATACAGACGAAAGGCTGTGGTTCGATTTTCTACTCTTCATAAATCTTGACCTGATTTCTCGGTTTACACATGCCTGCCAGTGGGGAAATTAAAGGTTCTGTAAAGGCCGTCACTATTTATTGTCCAAAGCGACAAGAATAATGAACACACCAATTTTCAATAAGGAGAAAATAAAATGTTCAAACTCTTTCTTGCCGCCCTCACCAGCCTGAGCTTGATGTTCGGCGCCGCAGAGACCGTGACCAGCCAGCCCGGTGAACCGTTCTACAATGTCAAACAGTGGAGCGTCCAGTCGTGGAATCGCATCCAACAGCAGGACCAGGCCGCGAGTGTGGACGTTCTTCCCACTGAGGAAGCGCTTCAAGACCAGACCCGCGATCAACTGCGCGACCAGACACGCGATCAGCTTTGCGGTCAAGCCGGGGATCAGGTGTGCGACCCCATTCGGGATCAACTGCGCGACCAGGCACACGATCAACTGCGCCTCCATCAGGATGCAGCGACGGAGCCCCTGCATTTGAATCCCAGCAACCCGTGGACTGATGAAACTCCCGTGCCCAACAGCGGGTACGGCCCCGGGCCGGGAACATGCGATCTCGATTGCGTGCCCGCTGCCGAGCCTGGACCGAACGGTAACGGAAATGGCAACGGACATTAAATAAGCTTCCCGCCTCTTTCCGAAATGTTTTCAAAGAGAGACGTCCCGTGATGGGGCGTCTCTCTTTCTTTCTCAGCCATAAATTTTTTCTGTGAAGAATTAAACTGAAAGGCTCGAAGGGAAAGATGAAGAGCGCGGCAAACCGATTGTTGTTCAATCAGTCGTATAATCGCACAAGCAAAAACTCCAATGCAGGGATTTCCGCAGTTTTAGAGGACCAGGATGAAGATCAAGGCAGTGAATACGATTTTATATTGCAAAAGATGGCAGGAAACCGTCGGCTTTTACAGGGAGGGACTGAAATTGCGGGTGCTCTCCAGCACAGACTGGTTCGTGGAGTTCAAGCTGAATGAATCGGCGCGCTTGAGCGTGGCGGACGAAGCGCGGACTTCCATCAAGAGCGGCGATGGCAGAGGCGTTACCGTCAGCCTGCAGGTTGCGGACCTGGATGAATTGCGTTCCGAGCTGGTTCAGGCGGGTTTCGAGCCGACCCCCATCAAGCTGGTCTGGGGCTCCAGAGCCATCTACATGCAGGACCCCGAAGGCAACCGTCTCGAGTTCTGGGAAGGACGGGCAAAGGCGTGAGGATCAACTTCCAGCGGGGACTTCTGCCAGATAGGCCGTTACATCTTTGGCTGTGCTTTGCATGGACATTCACCTCCGTGCTTCGATATATCTACCGCAATCCCAATCCAGAATGCACTTCCGTCAAAATGCCTCCGCTAAGCGCGGGGGAAGTCTTCTACTTTACAATACGGGATTCGAAATGCGTCCTGCCAGAGGGCAGAGCCTCAACGTTTAGTCTTTCCAATTGAATCGCTGTGATGCCAATATCTTCAAACAGCCTAAAGGTTCGTAAAAGAATAGTTTCCTTCACCCATAACTAAACAATGTCGTTGCGAGGGCGTTTTTGTTTTTCGCCCGACATCGTACCCGTAGGGTAAGCAATCTCCTCATGAATACCGGGATTGCTTCGCTGCGCGAGTTATCGTAGTGAATGGCCACATCCGCTCCGGTTTGCGCGACCGCCACGGACAGGGACCGGCCGATGCGCCGGGCTGCACCAGTGAGTGACATGGTATTGCCTTTTGACTAATAAGAAATCTTCCAGCTCGGAGCTTTTTTTGCATTCAGGTCTTCCGCCTTAAATGGACCGGGTTGGGCGATCAGCTCGCGTGCACTGTCCAGCTTTTTCCATACATTCCACAACAACACCCCGCGTACCCGGTCATCGCTGAGATAATAGACAATGCCTTTTTTGAAAGGTTCTTCCCAATCAGCAGCAATCGTCATACGCGCATCCAACAGTCCCACAGCTTCGTAGCCCAGCTCGAACAGGTCGGAGTAGAAGTACGGCAGGTGATGATAGGGTTCGGAAACACCTGCCATATTGCGACCCGCCTGACGTCCCATCATGCTGGCGTTGTCTTCATGCTCGACACGCATGTGCTTGCCGAGGACGGGATTAAAAAACTCAGCCACATCGCCTGCCGCGTAGATATGGGGGTGGCTTGTCACCAAGTACTTATCCACAACGATCCCTTTATTTAATTTCAGACCGGCTGCTGTTGCCAGTTCGATATTTGGTTCGATCCCAATCCCGGCAATAACTCCCTTTGCCAAAACCTCACGACCACTACTGGTCTTCAGCACATGGCGACGGCTGCGGGTGGAGAAACCGGTGACTTTTTCCCCAGGGAGAATTTCAACACCTTTTTCCCGAAAGTAGCCGTTGAGGAACTGGGAAAGATCATGCGGATACATGTGCGCGCCAATCCCATCATCGGGAAAAAGCATGGTCACTTTTTTACCATTCATCGCAAGAGCGGCGGCAATCTCTGCGCCGATAAAGCCTCCCCCAATCACGGCAAAGTCATCATCGGCCTTGCTCATTCTGGCCAGGCTTCTGTAATCTTCCAAAGTGCGGTAGTAGATGATATCGTCTCCACCAAAATCAAAACGGCGGGGTGTACCTCCGGTGGCCAATAAAAGTTTTTCACCGTGATAGTCATTTCCCTCGTCATCCCGAGCAGACAGTTCATCGGCACTCAGGGAGACAATTTTTCGTCCGAGATGCATGCTGACGTTCTTGCTTTCCGTTTTGCGCCAAACACTGTCCAGGGATTTTCCCTTCCACAATGCTTTGCTGAGCGGCGGCCGGTCATATGGGGGGTCGGATTCAGTACTGATCAACCCTATTGAACCTTCCGAATCGATTTCCCGGATACCACTGACTGCCGCGTCCGCTGTCATTCCCCCACCGATAATCAGATATTTGTAGTTATTCATACATCACCTCTTATTTTTCATCGTGTTGAAACTTGCAGGCCGAAAAGAATTCCGAGCGCAGGGATGCATCCTCGGCAAAATGGCCGCGCCAAACCGTCGTCCGGGTGGTCGGTGCCATTTCCCGCACGCCGCGCATTTCCACGCACAAATGATGAGCTTCAATGAGAACCGCTACTCCGTGTGGATGGAGCATGGTCTCCAAGGAATCTGCTATTTGCTGCCCGATCCGTTCCTGCACCGCAAAACGACGGGAGAAAAGCCGCACGAGACGGGTGAGCTTGGATATGCCAATGATATTCTCGTGGGCAATATAACCGATATAAGCCGTGCCATAAAATGGCAGGGCATGGTGTTCGCACAGGGCAAAGAAGCGGATGGGTCCTTCGATCACCTGACTGAGCCGGCAGTCGGGTTCACCGCGACATTCAGTGTCGAACACCTTCAGTAGGTTGGGGTCGCCCTCGTAGCCTTCGGTGGCATCGTATAGAGCTTTGATGAAACGACGCGGTGTATCTTTCGTCGCTGATGTATTCAAATCCAAACCAAATGCGGAAAAGATCTCGGCCGCATAGTCTTCGAATTTGTGAAACTGGTCATCTGTGACCGGCCGCTTCCGTAGTTCTATCGCAGCTAAATATTCAGCATCCTCAATATCGCTATGGATCTTCATAATTGCCCCTGTCCGTTATTGTTGAGGGGTCTGTTTTCCATCCCTGACCATTTGATTGATAAATCATCATTCATTTTATTTGCTCCTTACATTCGATAAAAGCTACCTCTGCCAGGCATCGTTCAACATAACCTGATCGCCCGGATGAGTTCTTCATTCGTGAGTTTTCTGTCGTTCGCCATAAAAGCCTGGGAGGCTTTAGCCCTGATATGGGAAAGTTCTCGATTGCGCGTTGGGTCTGTGCGCCATATAGAGTGTTTGAGGGAACGAAGACTTCGCCAAGAGAGTCGTGTTCAATACGATTGGAAGTTGTCATGTACGTAAGTCATTCAGCTAATCTTTTCCAGGCGCATTGGTCGGTTGGGCAGGATTGTCCTCGGCCGTTCGGGTGTTTGGCTTGGTGATCTCAACCACTGGTCCGCCATCATCCCGCCAGCGCAAGTTGTCTTCAGCCACAACTTTTCTTTTTTTTTACTTCGGACTTACTATCTGGATATTCGTTGGTAATTAGCTGTCTGAGATAATAAAACAATTTAAAATTAAATATAGAAAACTTGTTTTTCATTTTTATCCTCCGGGGCTGTCATTGATAGCGAGTCTTTCACTGGGTGACTGTTTTTCCGATATTTCGCTGTCAAATGAGTCAGGAATCTGTATGGCTTCATCCAATAACACCCCGTTTGTGATGATAACTTTTAAAGCTTTCTCTTTCATCGCATCACCAAACGTATCGTATGCCTGCATCATTTCATCCATCGTGAAGTGATGTGTGATCAACTGTTGCGGCTGAAGCTTTCCCGAAAGCATTGTTTTCAAAAGCATCGGCGTCGTTACCGTATCAACCAGCCCGGTTTTCAACGTAATGTTCTGCGACCAGAGCTTATCGAGATTTAACTGAACAGGCTTACCATGCACGCCAACATTGGCAATATGCCCGCCAGCCGTGACGATCTCCTGACAAATATCGAAACTCGACGGGATCCCGACAGCCTCCACAGCCACATCCACACCGCGATGATTCGTCAGCGCCATGATCTTTTCAGCGGCATTGCCAAGATCATTATGGATCACCAGTGTTGCCCCAAATTTCTTAGCGATTTCAAGACGGTTTGAATCGTTATCAACCATGATGATTTCCGCTGGAGAATAGAACTGCGCTGTCAGGAGGACTGCCAGCCCGATCGGACCTGCGCCGATAACTGCCACAGTGTCCCCGGGCTTGATCTGCCCGTTGAGAACGCCGCACTCGAATCCTGTCGGCAAAACATCACTCAACATAACGAGCGATTCTTCGTCGACTCCTTCTGGAATCGCATAGAGACTATTATCTGCAAATGGGACACGGACATATTCAGCCTGAGTCCCATCGATCAGGTTTCCCAGAATCCAACCGCCGCCATTCTCACAATGTGAGTACATGCCTTTCTTGCAGTTGACACATCTTCCGCACGAACTGATGCACGAGATCAGGACATGATCGCCGATTTTAAAATTTGTAACATTTCCACCGATCTGTTCGATAACCCCAACACCTTCGTGCCCGAGAATGCGGCCATTCGTCACAGTCGGCACATCGCCTTTCATGATATGCAGGTCTGTCCCGCAAATGGTTGTC
>JACZJC010000019.1 GCA_014860745.1 Anaerolineales bacterium | reverse complement strand
TACTCCTATTTAACAAGCGAAGAAGTGGGGGCTACCCACTTCTCGGTGACTTCTCTATTGGGTTGTCCTTACGGCCGAAATTTTAGCATAGAGGCAGGGAAGGCGCAAGGTATAATCTCGGTCATGACTGAAAGAGATATGCAAAAAGCGGCATTGCGCGGAGAACCTTCCTACGTATGGCGCGACGGGCAGCAGCGCCGTCTTGATATGATCGTCCGTTTTGCGGGGGAACGGATCCATGGGAGGGCTCTTGAAAATGGCTGCGGGGTGGGAATGTATGTAGAAAAGCTATCTGCCCTGGGCGCGGATGTGATCGGTCTGGAATATGACTTTGAGCGGGCGCGTGAAGCGCGAGTCAATTCCGATAAGATATTCAACGCCGCAGGGGAATCTATCCCGCTTCCTGCTTCGACTTTTGACCTGATCCTCAGCCACGAAGTGATCGAACACGTCCAGAGTGACCGCTCCGCGATTGCAGAGATGGTGCGCGTGCTGCGGGTGGGTGGGCGCGCGGTGATCTTTTGCCCGAACCGCGGCTACCCGTTTGAAACTCACGGTATTTTTTGGAAGGGGAAATATTATTTTGGCAACAAGCCCTTTGTGAATTATTTGCCGCGTACGTTGCGCGATAAGTTCGCTCCGCATGTACGCGTGTATTCGCGGCGCGATATGCAAAAATTATTTGATGGTCTGCCCGTGAAATTCATCGAACGCACGATCATCTTCGGCGCGTACGATAACATCATTGCAAGGTTTGGCAGCTTGGGGAAATTCCTGCGCGGGGTGTTGCAATTCTTGGAGGCCACGCCGTTGAAAGTATTTGGTCTTTCGCATTTTTGGGTGGTGGAGAAGATTTAGCTTTGTAGTAACGACTTCAGTCGTTATTATTTGGCGAAAAGCGACTAAAGTCGCTACTACGGTTTCTAAACAAATAACCTCCGAAGTCTTCAAGACCTCGGAGGTTTGCTTTTATCTTTTACTCATCACCCTCACCGCCACTTGCGCTGCCCGGCTGCTCCACGCGGACGATTTCACCGTGGTAATTGATGACCACTTTAAACCCCATCATACCAAGATAGGCGCGCATGTCTTCGGGGATGCCGTTTTGCATGAGCGCGTCAAATTGCTTGTCAATATTCTTGAGCTGCTGCTCGATGATGGCTTTGGAGAAGGGGTCTTCCTGCCCAAGCATTTTTGCGGTCTGCTCGGAGATGAGGTCTTCACTGCCTTTCATCATTTCAGCCAAATGCGCAAGCACGGCGCGGTCCACCTGCTCGGCGGGGATGTGACGTTTGAAGCCGTCATCGTTCACGACATAACAGGGGTCGCTTCCGATAAAAGAGGATTCGGCAGACCTGCCTGCTTCATCGATTACGAGTCCGGCAAAAAGAGGGGTGTTTGGCATGAAGTTGGATTCCTTTCCTCTTTCTCTTTCCTAAACAAAGAAGAAAGAGGAAAGATGGTTGTTGAAAGCGTTGATTAACTCTGACGCCCTTCGATGGCAGCCAACAGAATTCCGGCAGCAATGCCGATACGGCGATCGAGCGCGTGAGCGACATCCATGCTGAAATCCAGATTCAGTTGATACGAGAATGGGTTGAAATTTTGTTTAAGGTCTGCCGCGCGGGTTGCGCCGACGGTGATGTCATAGTTTTGGGGAACAAGCCCGGTCAGAAAGCGGCGCACCAACGCCAGGGCCATGCTGTCTTCGAATAATTTGCCGATGACATTGTCGCTTACATCCAAAATCTCCCATTCATCGCGCAAAATGGACGCCAGCCCCTTGCGGCGTAGGGCGCCAACCTTTTGCCCGCTGGCGCTATCCACCACATCGAAGGCGGCGGAAAAGTCCATGATCTGGCGGGCTTTGATCATTAACACTTCCTGGGTTTTGGCTTCATCGGCGTACACACGGATATCCTCGCGTAGTTTGAACATCTTCTGCTCGCTGTACATTACAAGTTGTCCGTTCGGGGCATAAAAGCGAAATTTACCTGCGAGGGCGAAGACCTGGCGTTTGAGCAAATATTGATTGTACTGAAAAATTGGATTCATTTTTTCTCCTCTTGGTTGGTTGATATACGTAGCAGCAGGGGTGACCCTACGGTTTACACGATTTTTCTCCACACACCCTGACGGGTATAAGAGCTGGGGGACTCCGATGTTACCTCAGAGTTATACAATCTGCACCCGCGTTCCCTGTCCGGGTAAATGCAGATAATCCTCATTGGGGGGAACGACGGGCATTGTCCATCGATAGACCCATTTGGCGATGTCTGTCGGCAAATTCACACAGCCATGGCTGCGCGGACGTCCATAGTCATTGTGCCAGTATGTTCCATGAAAAGCATGGCCTGCGCCGGTGAAGAACGAGCACCAGGGAACCCCTGGCAGGTTGTAGACGTTCTGAACCGCATCGCCCTGGTTGGTCATGTGGATGGATGGGCCTTTATGATAGGTTGTGAATTCACCTTTTGGCGTGTCTGTACCTCTTTGCCCGCTGGCACAGCGGGCGGAAAGCACCATTTTTTCGCCTTCAAAGGCGGCGACCATTTGGGTGGCAAGATCGACGTGGATGAATTTATCAGCTGCGGGAACTTCCGGAGAAAGCGGAGTCAGCTCCACGTCGGGAATGAGGCGCATGTTGTAGGATGGGACGTAGAAGGATTTTTTCAATTCGCTGTCAAAGATTTCGTACCAGACGCTTTTTTCATCGCGGGTGACGACGACTTTCTTGACCCAATGCGTAGTTCCGTAATACAGGCGGTGAGCATTTTTGGCGTAATTGGTAGTGGCACGATAGGTCAGGCTCATGGGAACGCTGATTTCGGCAAGTTTTCCTTCGGTGGGAATCTCAAAGAATGGTTTTTGATACCTGGTTTCAACGGGCTGCACCCAGCCGGAATAGGTGTAACCGCCATCCAGTTGATACCAGGTTTTATTGAACGGGTTATCAATGCCTTCGCCTTCCACTTCTCCGAGTAGTTCCACGGTTTTGTCGATCGGGAATAAGAATAGTTTATTAGCGGCAGGGGAGGGCGCATCGTATAGGGGAATGCCGCTCCAGGTGATGCGTCCCTGCGAGGCGGGTGGAGCGGCTAGGGCGGAGCGAATGCCCAGTTTGGAGAGAGCCAGCCCGAGCAAGCCCGAAGCGGATAGTTTTAAAAAGTCGCGGCGCGAAACCTGGGAGATGGTCATGATTCGATTGTACCGCTTGTTTTTAAATCACTATAATTTCTACGGAAATTATTAGAAAATAATCATAATTTAGTTTTTTTGCGGCACTTCGTAATCATAAAGGTTGAGGAGAAGTTTAGAGAATGTGTCTTCGGTACTACTCGAGGATCTCAACTTTGGTGCCCAGACCACCGAAGGAAAATTCCTTGTTCATGGCTACTTGCGGCGAGGTCCAGCGGTAGAGCCATTTCGCAGAGTTTGTAGCGAGGTTGATGCAGCCGTGCGAGCGCGGCCGGCCGAAGTCATTGTGCCAGAAGGTGCCATGGAAGGAAATTCCGTTTTCTGTGATGTATTGCACCCAGGGGACGCCGGGCAGGTCGAACCCGCTGGCGGCGATATCGCCTGCAGCCATGTGACGCGAAGGACGTTTGTAGTAGGTGAGGAAGTTGCCCTGCGGTGTGGTGTAGGTTCCGCTCCGCAATCTGCCTCCTGTGGATACGGGCGTAACAAAGACCGGGTTGTCGTATTCGTAGGCGATTACGATCTGCTGTTCGAGACGGACTTGTATTTTTTTGTCTTTGTTTGAGACTTCCGGCGAGAGTGGAGCAAGTTCATCCGCCGAAATGATGCGGATGTGTTCCGCGCGGGCGTAATAATATTTATCCCATTTATCGTCACGCACTTTGTACCAAACCTGCCCATCCTGTGGATTTGTCGCTGCTTCCTTGACCCAGTGGGTGGTCTCATAATACATGCGATAGGCCACATCGGACTCGTTGTTTGGTTCTTTGTGCGCGTCGGTATACGGCACGCTGACTTCGGCAAGCAGGCCGTCTTTTTGGATTGCCATTTGCGGGGTGTTGAGGATGGTTCGCACGGGATGGATGTCGCCGGAGTAGACATAGCCTTCGGTATATTGTTCCGTGCCCACTTGATACCAGATGCGGTTGTGCGCATCCAGTTCATCGCTGACGGCTGTGTTATTGATGCTCAAAACTGTATCCCGCTGATAGAACCTGACTTTTTCTGCTTGCCTGCTTGGATGGTTGTATACCCAAACCGTGCGCGTAGTCACTCGTCCTTGTTGGGCTGCGAAGGGATCGTCAAAAAGAAAACTGAGCGGGGGTGCCAGCAACCCTGCCAGCCCCACACCGCTCAGTTTTAGAAAGTCTCTCCGTGATAAGTTATTTAATTTCATTTGGAGTTACACGTCATTGGAAAAAGAGTACACCTCGCAATGACATGGCGCTAGTAATGCACGTTCACGACCGTCCCGACCTGAGAGAAGTTATAAACCCATTCCGCATCCGGGATGGTGAGATTCACACAACCATGACTCATCGGCGTACCGAAGTTGTTATGCCAGTAGGTGCCATGCAGGCCGTACCCTTTATAAAAATACATGATATATGGGACATCGGGTAAATAATAGCCGGGCCCGGACATCGGAGCAGAGCGGAGCTTGATCCAGATTTTGTATTTCCCGGTCACAGTCGGTGTTTGCCATGTGCCGGTCGAAACCACGAACGAATTGACAAGTGTATCGCCTGCGTAAGCGTACAAACGCTGTTCCGAAAGATTGACATCGATCCAATGCGCGCCGCTGTAACTTGTCACTGCCGGGGGGATGGACGCCACTGAGGTGGGCGGCGGGACATATTCGGCTGTGGGCGTATCAGGAATGATCTCTGCCGAGACCACGCCGGTATCGCCTGCCACTTCCGGGACGATTGTTGCAGGTGCTGGTTCAATGAATGGCGTATCCGTTGGCAGGATGACCACATCAAGTAGCGGCGCAGCGATCTCTGGCGGAGCCGTATCCACTGCAACAGGGACGGATGTGAAGGTCGCAGTTGGTTGAACCACTTGCACAACCGGAACCTCTGCCAAGGGCTGAGACACAACCGGAGTGTAGGTCGGCTTGGCAATATCCACCTGCGCAAAGGATTGTATTGGCCCTCGTTGAATTTCCTGAGGCGCGGAGGAAAGGCTCAAAATGGAAGCCAGTACTGGCGAATTCACCGCGGACCAGGCAGCAAATAAAAAGACCGCACACCCCACCATAATCAAAAGGATAGGAAGAATCAAATAACTTTTCTTTTTAGTTTTCCCACTTTTTGGCATCCCGCTTCGTACCGGACCTTTCGACTGATTCCGGTTTCCCAAGTCGCCGCCACCCTGCTGCATTTTCCCGTTTTGTTGAGCCATGGATTTGCGTAGTTTTGAAAGAGGTTCGTTCATGTTTCACCTTTGGGAAAGTCCACTATTAAACGCGACAACGATAATTATAAACCTTTATCGCCTTTCGTCCTGTCATTGGAGGGTGGTGGTTTTCGCCTGAAACTCCTACCTCCGAATATCAACCGGCGTGCCAACTTCCGCCCAGTCATACAACACTTGAGACTCATAAACGCCCAGCACCACACACCCATAGGAAATCGGCACACCGAGATAACCGGCCCACAATTGCCCGCCATTTGGCAGGATCGGCAGGGCGTGGATTCCATTTTCAAGAGTTCCAGACCAGTAAATGCCAAGCCAGTTGGGCATCCAAATATTCCATGTGGCGCCGTAGGCGTTGGGAATCTTATCCAGCACAGAGAAACTTCCGACGCGGGTGCCATTGTTCATCCCGGTGGAAGCGACAAAACTGAAAACAAGCGCATCACCATCATAGACGTACATATGCTGTTCAGAGATGTCCACGATGATGTATTTGTTCCCGCCGTAGGAGATCGGAGCCTGTTCGTAATCGTTTTGCAGCACCGGCGGGATATATTCGCTGACAGACACATCAACAATCTCGGCCTGTACCATAGGCTCGGGTGTATTTGTCGGTGTTTGGGTTGGAAGCAGGGCAGTTGCCGTTGGCAGCGCCGTATATGTGGGCTTTGCGATCTCTGCGAAGGCAAAGGATTGAGCATGCGTGGGAACTGCAGTCACTTCCACCAGCCCAAGCGCAGCGGACGAAGTCGCTGTCCATGCCGCGATGACGGTGGCAGCCGCCAGCAGGGTTATGACGAGAGCCGGATGAAACCTTTTCTTTGGCAGGGGAGGCGTTGATTTGCTCATGGTGTCAGGGTAGGCAGGGCTGTTGGCAGCACGCTTTCATTATTAATGAAGCACAAAATGCCTTGCGTCACTCCCTCAGCCACCCGGCTGGTCTGCTTGGTTAAAATGTCGCGGTCAAGGTTCAAGAAACCAGTTTCGATAATGGCTGTAATGGTGTTCGGGTCGATTTCAGAAAAAGCGTGATACTCGGTCATATCTGAAGTGATGCTGTTGGCGTGGAAGGTCAGCCCGGTAATCTGCTGGTAACGATCTGTCAGGCAGGCGGTCAGGCGTTGAGCGCGGTTCACGTCGCGCGTTTCCAGCGAGGCCGCCACCTTGAATCCGGTCGCTTCGTCATTGATAAATTCACAGGAATCATTATGAATGGATACCAGCGCCACAGCGCGGTAACCGTTCAGGCGCGTATCGAACTCATTTAGCAAGTCTACCAGATACCCTTTCGCCATCAAGCTATCGCGCACCAGGCTGGCAATCGAAAGGTTCACATCCACTTCGGTTAAATCCGTCTGGCCGTTTTCGTCCAAACAAACCGCTCCCGAATCGTTGCCGGTGTGGCCGGCCACAATGCCAATGCGTAACTGCGGCTGGGGTGAAGTGACAGCATTCGGTCCGGGCTGAGGCGTGAGGATCGACCGCATCTGTTCCCGCAGGTTGCTGGCAAACAGGCTGTTTGGAGTCCATGCAGTGAAAAGAGTCGCCAGCAAAATGGCCACACCCAGGGTGGAGGTGAATGCATTCGGCAGGCGCGGTTTTTTGGGGGATCGTGAGGCTGGCTTTCCTTTTGTAGATTCCATGTTCTATATAATATTACCCCAAAAATGACTTCCCCTTGAGCAAGTTTCCCATCGGCTTCAAATTGGAAACCGGCAGGTATAAATTTTTTACGCGGGTATGTTCGTATTGAAAGACTTTCGAGTTCGGCGCGAGCGCAGCCGCCCGATTGCCGAATTCCTCATACGAAAGATACCCCGCCAGGAAAATCTCCATGCCATACACCCAAATATTTCCCCATTCCAACGGAGCGATCACATGCGCTTCTTTAATCGCCCCGCATTTGATTCCAACCCGCGCTTCCGTCACACGGCGGATGTGAATGCTTGCAAGCGAATAAAATGATCCCTCCACCGTCACCTTTGTTTTCGGCGGGAGACTTAATACCTTGCGCCTCATTTCCCGACCCTCATCCTGCCCATTGATTTCTACAAGCAGTTCCTCCGCCGAATCAGATTTCAAGGTCAGCGTCCCAAGCGGATTCCAATGAGTCGGCTTGCGCCACGCTTCCGGCAACACATGGAGTAGATAATGCGGTTGTTCTGTTTCGATGGCTTTCTTAATGTCGGCTTGCGAAGCGGCGATCAGGCCAGCTAAAAATCCAAAGATGTAAATATCATTGCGGAGGTGACCGTCGCTGGCGTGCTGGTCGGATGGGACGAGCGCGGGCGCGTTCAATAAAACGGATGGGTTGCGGCTCATCACCTTGATTTGACCGCGATGTGAGATGAGATAGGATTTCAGGTCGCACCGCTGCCTGCCAAGAGAGACATCATACCGCTCGCGGTCAGTGAATGGGGCTGCGGCTTTTACTTCAAAGGGAATATTTTGCCGGGAAAGATACCGCCGGAAAGCAAGCTCCACAGCCACGCTGGCAACTGTGCGGCGCAGGCGGTCATATGGTGAAACACCAGCGCGGTCGAAGGAATGAGCCAGCGAACGAAGCGCGTATGCAATGCCGCCTTCGGTCAGGTCGGGAGTATACGGCAGACGGAGCAGATCGGCAGTGGTGAGCATGAGATATGAGTAATTGGTAATTCGTAATTGGCGGTGGTTGGTTAAATGACCCGCCTGTTCATGTTGGCGTACCGCAACACATCGTCCCCGAATGGGGGTTTATGCTGCTCTTGCGCAAGATACCCTTCAACACGCTCAGGACAAGAATCTTGCGGTACAGGCGCTACTGCGTAGGGTGAGATATTAAATCAAAATCAATTTGCCGGCAAGGAGCTAACAGCTACTCACGGAATCAATGTCTGTGTCGGCAAAATATAATCGACGCTTTGAATGGTGAGATCGGAAAAGGAGACAACAGCGGGAGTCTCTCCCACAGAGCGGACGAAGACGCCGAAGCTGCCGCTTGGAAAGCTTGGGTCAATAATGCTAAACTGGAATCTACCGTTCAGGAACAGGCGCATTTCACGGCCCACGGCCCAGACGCCCATATGGACTTCGCCCGGCGCGCCGGGCGGGACGTCTCCACTGGCGAGAGGTTGCTGCAAGATAAGGCGAGTCCCGCCGCTGATTCTTTCCGCGCGAGCGGTCCCGTTGCAGGCAAGGACGAAACGATAATAATACGCGGCGCTGGCACGGATGAGAACGCCATAATTATCTTCGCCCCGGCACAGGCTGGGGCGGGCGGTGATCTCGGCGTAATAATCTGTTAGCACGAGGTCATTTCTCAAGCTGAGCATATAGACTTTGCTTTGAACGGAAAGGGTGAGGCGGTTATTTTTTATATCCGCGCTGGCTTCGCTGGAGGCGGCAATGTCCCAGACGGAGCGGTCTGAGAAATCGTCGGTGATGATCTCTTGGCCGAGGCCGGGGCGCATTTCGGGGGTGGGGGACTTGGTCGATAAAGTTTTCAGTGTGGGAGTGGCCGATGGCGGGAACCAGTTTATGGTCGCAGTGGGAGGCGGGGTTTCTGTCGGCTGAATGGGTGTGGGTGTGGCAAGTATCGCATCCAGTTGTGCGCACGAAGTTAATAATGTCATTGCGAGAAGGACGACAGTCCGGCGAAGCAATCTATCGTTGAGTTGGAGATTGCTTCGGGCGATAGAGCATCGCCCTCGCAATGACATGAGGGTAGAAAATATCATGGGCATTTGGTGACATCAATTCTTTTATAATGTCGTAAAATTAAGTGAACGTTATTCTAGCATACCAGGAGTAGGCCATGAGCGAAAAGCAGGTGCTGGTGACAGGTGCGTGTGGTGAAATTGGTCAGGCGCTCGTGCAGGAATTATCGAAGAAGGGTGGGTATCGCATCGTTACCTCTGATATGATGCCGCTGCCGGATTCGATCAAAAATCTTTCGGCGGAACATGTGCAGGGGGATCTGGTTTACAAGATAAAAACTTTCTACGATTACGATTTCGATATTATTTTCCATCTTGCGGCTTCGCTTTCATCGAAAGCGGAGATTGCTACGGAAGAGGCGCACCGCATCAATGTGGAAGGGACGATGCAGCTGCTGATGCTGGCGGCGTATCGTTCGGAGAAGTATGGCAAGTCGGTGAAGTTTTTGTTCCCGAGTTCGATTGCCGCATATGGGATGCCGAATATTGAAGCGAAGAAAAATGCGGGTTCAGTGAAGGAGGAGGATTGGGATAATCCGCACACGATGTATGGGTGTAATAAATTATATTGCGAGAAACTGGGGATGTATTACAGCAAATATTACGGCCAGAAACATTTGGATGAAAAACCCCCGGTCATGCTGGACTTTCGAGCGATCCGCTTCCCCGGCCTGATCTCCGCTTTTACATTGCCGAGCAGCGGCACAAGTGATTACGGTCCGGAGATGCTGCATGCGGCGGCCCAGGGAAAAGCCTATTCCTGCTTCGTGCGCGCGGACACGAAAATTTCGTTCATGGCCATGCCCGATGCGATCAAATCGCTGATGATGATCATGGATGCGCCGCGCGAGAAATTGACAACCAATGTCTATAACGTGGCGGCGTTTGCCATCACTGCCGAGGAGTTTCGCCAGCGGGCGGTGAATGCATTCGCCGATGCAAATATCACCTTTGAGCCAAGTCCGCGCAGGCAAGGGATTGTGGACTCGTGGCCCGAAGATGTGGACGACTCCCGCGCCCGAAAAGATTGGGGCTGGAAACCTGAATATGATGTGGATCGGTTTTTTGAGGAGTATTTTTTGCCGGAGATCAGGAAGAGGTATGGGAAGTAGGGGGAGAGATTTAAATTTGACTTGGTGATAATGATGAAATTAAAGTGAGGTGTTTATGACAAAAGCGAATATTCCAACTTATGATGCTCTGATGAATCCACTTGTTCAAGCTTTGAAAAAACTGGGTGGTTCGGCTACTATTGAGGAATTAACCGATAAAGTAGCTGAAATCGCTGAACTTACTGATGAACAAATGGAAGTATTGCACAATCCCACCGAAGGTGGAAGAACAGAGTTTGAATATCGTTTAGCTTGGTCACGGACTTGGCTTAAACGATATGGATTATTGGAAAACTCCTCTCGCGGAATTTGGTCTCTCACTACCAAGGGAAATCAGATTGACAAAGTGGACGAACGCGAAGTAGTGCGATCTGTCAGAAAGTAAATTAAGCAAGCAAATGAAAGCAAAAACGCTCATGAAGCCGAAGATGAAGCTTTGCCTGAAAACAATTGGCGTGATGAATTATGGGAAACCATTATCAAAATTTCTCCCGCCGCTTTTGAAAGATTGACTCAGAGAATGTTACGAGAGTCTGGCTTTATACAAGTTGAAGTTACTGGAAGGAGTGGCGATGGCGGAATAGATGGTAAGGGTATTGTACGTTTGGGTGGCTTGTTGGGATTTCATGTTATCTTTCAATGTAAGAAATGGCAGGGTTCAGTTAGTGCGGGCGAAATCAGAGATTTTCGTGGGGCAATGGTTGGGCGGGCAGATAAGGGATTGTTTATTACTACTGGGACATTTACAAAAGATGCGGTAAGGGAAGCCACACGCGATGGAGCGCCGCCAATTGACTTGATTGATGGCGAACAGTTTTTAGATAAACTAAAAGAACTCAGTTTGGGTGTAACCGTGCAAAAAGTAGAAGTTGAAGAGATTACTGTTAATTTGGATTGGTTTACTAGTTTATAGCATCAAGGTTTATTTGCCCTCCAAACAAAGTCCACGTTCGCCCATCTGCCGCTAAACCATTTCTGTTATGTAGCAGTTTAATGGATGAGAAAAATACCCTGAAATAAAAAAGGCTTTGGAAGATTGCCATTCTTTCAAAGCCTTTTTGTGTTATTTGCCTGCTTCCTTCCCCTCATGCCTTGCCCGCAGCCAGCCATTCAAACTATATTTCACGATCCGTTCATTGCCCTCGAACAGCTTCTTCAAATTCGGACGCAGCGCCCAGATGAGCAAGATTTCTGCGCCGATGCCATACCAGACATCGATCCAGGGCATCAATCCCTGCGAGGCGCGGATTGCGAAGATGATGATGGCGAATAAAGCCACCGCCATGGTGGTAATGGATGCAATGCCAAGCGTGAAGAAGGTCAACATACCGAGAGGCAAAATGATAAGAATGGAAGCGGGCCAGAGTCCCATGGCGCCGCCCACGGAAGGCGCTCCCCCCGCGCCGCCGCGAAAAGCGATAATTTTTCCGCTTGCATTACGTTCCGGCAAAAAGATGGAATGATTATGCCCAAGGATGGCGGCCAGCGGGGCGACTACGTGCACCCAATGATGTTCGGGGGTGATGAAAGAAGCAAACCACGCGGCTCCAAACCCTTTCAATATATCCAGCATGGCTGTGGCAAAACCCGCCCAAAAGCCTGCGGCGCGCATGGCGTTTGTTCCGCCCGTCCTGCCGCTTTCCACCTCGCGAATATCTTTTCCCGTTTTAAGTTTAACGATCAATAACCCGAATGGGATCGAGCCGAAAACATACGCCAGAAAGATAACCCCAAGGTCAATAACAGTTTGCATCAAAACTCCTCCGATTTGAGTGTATCCATGAAAACACGGAAACCAAAATAAGGTTGCTTGCTTATAGAACCTGCAAGGTCACTTCACGAAAATCGCCATGTTCAATCCAAAAACCGCGGGCGCGCCACTCGCCATCCATCCGGGCGAGGATAACGTAGGTCACTGCATAGGCGGCCTCTGCGATGTCGGTGGGCGAAACAGTTTCAGGCCCGGCAGGATGCGAGTGGAAGATTCCGAGCAGGTCCATCCCGTTGGAATCGATCCACTCGAAGGCGTGTAACTGTTCGATGGGATCCATTACGTATCGCACCGCGCTCCTGGCCTGATTCTGCACGAAGAAAATTCTCTCCACTTTTGAATCGCGCCCTGCTAAAAGTCCGCATGCCTCCAGCGGCGCAAGTGAATGGACATATGCGACCATGCTTTGATATTGTTCTTTTGAAATTTTGAGGGATTGCATTGCTATAAAAGAATGACGAATGCCCATGCAACACCGACGATGATGGCGGGTCCCACCACTGCGCGGCGCAGGGGGATATTTTCCGCCAAGCTCACCGATAGCATTGTCAGCCCGTAAAGTGGACCGGTCAGTGCAAGGCCGAATTGAACCGGCGTAAGCGGCCAGTAATGCAAGCCCGCACCGATCTGCGCACAAATAATGCCGATGCCAATGGCCCAGGGAAAATCCCAGCGGTCTGTGCCGTCCAGATGAAGGATGCGCAAGCTTATCAACGCGGCCACCAGGAAGGCGGCTGGAATTAACACCACCATACGCGCGCCTGAAAACCGAAGCGATGCGGCCAGGATGAGAAACAACGCATACGCCAGCGCGGTGAGTCCGGCGCGCGCAAGCGCATAGCTCGGCGCAGATGGATTGATGGTGATGTATTCAGCCAGGAAAACGATGAGCAGCAAAACCGCGCTGAACGCGAACCCCGTCCACCATACCAAGTTGTTTGGTAAAAGCGAAAGCGAAGCGCCGATCACAAAAGTTGTGATGGTTGGGAGCATGAGGTGTTCGATGTTTGTTCCACCCAAAACCGGATGCGAGCGGGTCAGCCAGTCCATGCCTGCGGCGGCCAGTGCTCCAGCAAGGATGGTCATGAAGGTTCCGAGAGTGAGGGGAAGGGCAAAATAGAAACCGGGTAGGGAAAGAGTAACGGTGAAACTGGGCGATTGGATGAGCTTCGTCAGCGCAAAGGCCAGCAATACGGATGCGATCAATACCCCAATGCGGTCCGCCGATGGCAGGGTGGAACGGTTCTCTTGCATATAAAGATTGTACCTGTGCGCCCGCATGAACGCAAGCAGGGGTATGGTAGAATCAATCGGTTATGGAAGTTTCAAAAATAGAAAATCTCCCGCCCCCGCCGGGCATCATCAGTTCCATCAAGGCAGGCTTCGACACGATCGCTTCGCACATTACAGCGATTCTTTTGCCGCTTTTATTGAACCTGTTCATGTGGCTGGGTCCGCGCCTGAAAATGAACGCCCTTTTTGACTCGATCAAAAATGAAGTGGTGGGCATCTGGCAAAGAGGCGGTGTACCGGCTGAAGATATCCAGCGTGTATTGAACTTTTACGAAGGGACAATTCCCCACATTAACTTGTTTTGGCTGCTGCGCACGCTTCCAATCGGGATCTCGAGCCTGCTCCTTCCCCGAGAGGCAGTCTCCACGCCTCTGGGAAATCCCGCCATGTGGCAGGTCAACACCTTAACCTTCCCCGGTTGGATTCTCCTGCTCACATTTCTCGGCTGGGTCGGCGGCGGACTTTACTTCCGCAGCGTGGCGTGGATAGCCGTGCCAAATGAAGAAAGCGTGGTTCAAACCTTCCGCGCCATTGTACAGACGATCCTCGTTTCGATTGCTTGCGGCATTATTTTGATGGCCATAGGAATGCCTTTGATCCTGGTCCTGGTTTTGATAACCCAGTTGAATTCATTTCTTGCGAATTTATTTGTGCTGTTTCTCAGCCTTGGCTCCATGTGGATCATTGTGCCGCTGTTCTTCTGGCCGCATGGAGTTTTTGTAAAAAAGCAGAACTTCATCACATCCATTTTGAGCAGCATCCAGTTGACCCGCTTCACGCTGCCCACCAGCAGCATGTTTGTGCTGACCGTGTTCCTGCTCTCCTTTGGGTTGAACTTTCTGTGGAACATTCCGCCGGAAGATTCATGGATGACCCTGTTCGGTATTTTCGGCCATTCATTTGTTACAACAGCCCTGCTGGCAGGGAGTTTCATTTATTACCGCGATATGAACGCCTGGCTTCAAAATGTCATTGAAAAACTTCGCCCAAATCAGGCGGTCAAACAGGCTTAACTGAATAGAGAAAAAAGAATCAATCGTTGGAGGTTGTTATGGCTGAAAAAGAGAAAAAGATTAATTACGATGTAAGTTCCATTCAAGCTCTCGAAGGGATCGAGCACGTCCGCAAACGCCCGGGGATGTACGTGGGCGGCACGGATATCAAAGCTTTGCATCACCTTGTTTATGAAGTTGTGGATAATGCCATCGATGAAGCGCTGGCGGGCTTTTGTACCGCCATCGACATCACCATTCATGCCGATAGCAGCGTGACGGTGGAGGATAATGGGCGCGGTATTCCGGTTGGCCCGCATCCGACGAAAAAAGATTCAAAAGGCCGCCCCATGGAAACCGTGGACGTGGTTATGACCGTGATCGGAGCGGGTGGTAAATTTGGCGGCGGCGGGTACAAGGTCTCCGGCGGTTTGCATGGCGTGGGCATCAGTGCGGTGAATGCTCTCTCCGAGTGGACCATCACCGAAATCAAACGCGACGGCAAATATTGGCGGCAGGAATACAAACGCGGCATTCCCCAGGGACCCATCAAGCAAATCGGCAAGGTAAAGGATGAAACCGGCACCAAGCAGACGTTCCGATTCGACAAGCAGATATTCACTGAAGATATCGACTACCGCTTCGACACCCTCGTTCAGCGCTTCCGCGAAATGTCCTTTGTGACCCGCGGCGTGACGATCCGATTCACAGATGAACGCGCCGACCGGGAAATGACCTTCTACTTCGAAGGCGGCATCACTTCCTTTGTCCGTTACCTGAATCGCAACCGCGAGAATTTGCACCCCGTGGTGCACGTTGAAAAAGAGATGGAGAACATCGGCATCGAAGCGGCCATCCAATACACGGATGCGTACACGGAATCGGTGTACTCGTTCGCGAATACCATCAACACCATTGACGGCGGCACCCACCTCACAGGCCTCCGTTCTTCATTGACCCGCGTTATCAACGATTACGCCCGCAAGAACGGCCTGCTCAAAGATGCCGACCCGAACTTTTCCGGCGACGATACCCGCGAAGGCCTCACTGCCATTGTCTCCATCAAACATCCCGATCCGCAGTTTGAGTCGCAGACAAAAGTTAAGTTGATGAACCCCGAAGTCCAGACCTACGTCACACAGGTGGTGGGCGAAGCCTTCAGCACTTTCCTTGAAGAGAATCCGCAGGCGGCGAAGGCAATTATCTCCAAATGTCTCACCTCTGCCCGGGCGCGGGACGCGGCTCGCAAGGCGCGCGATCTCGTCATCCGTAAATCGGCGCTCGAGTCGTTGACCCTGCCCGGTAAACTGGCGGATTGCTCCGAACGGGATTCGAACAAAACCGAACTATATATCGTGGAAGGTGACTCGGCAGGCGGATCGGCCAAGCAGGGACGTGACCGTCACTTCCAGGCTATTCTGCCTCTGCGCGGAAAGATCCTCAACACCGAGCGCGCCCGCCTCGATAAGATTTTGGGAAATAACGAAGTCAAATCCTTGATCTCTGCGCTTGGCACAGGGATCGGCGACAACTTTGACATCGAAGGCCTGCGCTACGGACGCGTCATCATCATGACCGATGCGGATGTGGACGGCAGTCATATCCGCACCCTGCTGCTGACCTTCTTCTTCCGTTACATGCCTATCTTGATCGAAGATGGTCATCTCTTCATTGCCCAGCCGCCGCTATACCGCATCGCCCATAAAAATCAGGTTAAGTATGTATACAGCGACAAGGAAAAAGACAAGGTGTTGAAAGAGATCGGCGAGAAGGCGACCATGCAGCGGTACAAAGGTCTCGGTGAAATGAATCCGGAGCAGCTGTGGGAGACCACCATGAATCCGATTAACCGCACCCTGTTACAGGTGGGTGTTGACGATGCTGCCGAAGCCGACCGCACCTTTGACATGCTCATGGGTGATGCGGTCGACCCGCGCAAGAAATTCATCCAAACCCATGCCAAAAGCGTAAGGAATTTGGATATTTAGCACCCAGTTGTCCCGAAGAGAGAGGCGGCATTTGCAACGTCTCTCTCTTTTTTTACCTTGCTTCTTTGTTATGAAAGTACCATACACTTGGGGTCTGGTTGTAGTGTAAAATCCTGACATTATGATTGCCCAAGGCTTGCAGCAAAAAGAGCGGCTCGGTTCCCGGCGGTACAGTGTTCTGATTAGCCAGATCCTGCAATGGGCGGTGTTTGGATACCAGGCGGCCGCTGTCGTCATCTTTTTGATCGGATTGTTCTTTGCAAACCGCTGGTTTCAGCAGCCCTTTATCGGCGCATTTTACGAACATACCATGGTGTTCAATGGCACCGGCCCGGATGAAGCTGACCCTGCCTGGGCATTATATGAAAAAGTTAATGTGGGGGACCAGCTGCTTGCCATCAACGATACGCCCGTCCGCAGTTCGCTTGAGATTCGGGAAATCCTGAAAGGCCGCTTCCCCGGCGAGGATGTTACGGTAACCGTCCTTTCGGCGGGCGGGGAAAAGCGGAATTTCGACATCACCTTGTATTCATTCCCGGATGTCAGCCGCACTGTTTACTTTATTGTCCCATCGATACTGGGCGGAATCTTTCTTGCAGTCAGTTTATGGATCTTTGGCTTTCGCCGTAATGAATCAGCCGGGCGCGCATTTTCACTTTTTACATCCTCCCTTGCCATTATCACAGGCGCATATTTCAACCTGATCACCACTCATGAGTTCACCGCCCTCTGGACTCTTGCCTGCGGGATTGCGGGCGGCGCGTTGTTCAACCTGGGTTTTGTTTTTCCGCTGGAACCGCGCGTGGTGATCAATCGTCCCTACCTGCGCTGGAGCGGGATCTACGTCGGCCTGTTCCTTGCAATAAACTCCTTCCGCACCCTGTTCAATTTCAGCCAGCCCACCACCTACATCCGCAGCTGGCAATTTATATATGGTTTTATTGCGCTGGGCATTTTCTTTTACATTTTCATGAATCTTTATCACGCGTTTTACGCGCAGTCGCCAGTAGTGAAGACCCAGGCTCGGACGATTTTGATTGGGACGGTGTTCGCCTTCGTGCCATTAAGCATCTGGCTGGGGATTGGGTTCATCAAACCGATAAATTTTTCGCCATATCTCTTCCTCCCGCTTGCACTCTTCCCGCTTGTGATCGGATACACCATTTTGCGCTTCCGCTTCCTGCGCACCGATGAAATCGTCCGTCGCGGATTCATGTACTTCCTGCTGTCGCTGACCGTGATGCTCGGTTATGCCCTGCTTGTGACAGGCGCCGGCCTGTTATTCAACAGCAACCTGCCTGCAAACAATGCCTATTTGGTGGGCGGCTACATCTTTCTAATTGCGATTTTTCTCGAACCGCTGCGCACGCGGCTGCAAACCACCGTGGATACGATTTTCTTCCGCGGCGAGCGCGCCTTTGCAGAACAGTTGGAGGATTTTTCCCACCGGCTTACCACTGCATTGGACCTCAACACGATAGGTTTAATCCTAAGCGAACAAATCGCCTCCACCCTGACCTCGAGCAGGGTCCACATCTATACCTACGATTCCCTCAACGACTTTTACTCTGCCCTGCCCGCTGCGGACAGACGACCCACAAGCGATATCCGTTTTACTTCCTTGAGTCCGTTGGCGCGGTATTTTGAATCCGAACGCTTGCCGCTATATCTGGATAACACAACCGAACTACCCGCATCACTGCAATCGGAACAATCCCGCCTGGCCCTTCTTGGAGCGCGGCTCTTCATTGTTTTGCCTGGCAAGGAACGTCCCAATGGCTGGCTGGCTCTTGGCCCGCGTTTATCCGGTCAACCTTACACCCCGCGTGACCTGCGATTCCTCGAAAATATTTGTGACCAGGCCTCGATCGCCATCGAGCGGGTGCAAACGGTTGCCCACCTCGAACGCCGAATCCTTGAAATGAACGCGCTTACCCGCGTTTCTCAGGGCGTGAACGTCACACTCACTTTCGACGATGTGCTCGAATTGATCTACGCCCAAACTGCGCAGATTATCCCCACCTCACATTTTCACATCACTTTATACAACCGGGATAGCGATTATTATTACTACGGCTTTTGTCTCGAAAATAACGAGCGCATCCAGGAGCGGGAGAACCTGCCTTTTTCGAAGAACACAGGCCTGGCACCGGATGTGATCCGTAAGAGCCGCCCGGTCATCACGCAGGATTACCTCCGAGAATGTCAGGCGCGCGGCAATACTCCTGTGCTCGAAAATGTATTTGCATGGATGGGCGTGCCGCTGAACGCCGGTGCCGTTTCCATCGGCGCGTTGAGCGTGGGCAGCCGCGATGGCGCAATTGTGTACACTCGCGGCCAGCTTGAACTTCTGCAAGCCATCGCAGATCAAACAGCCGGTGCCATTGTTAAAGCCCGCCTGCTCGAGGAGACACAGCAACGCGCTCATCAACTTTCAACACTGAATGAGATTACCCGGCAATTGACATCCACGCTCGATCTCGACCCCCTGCTGCAAAACATTCTCGAAAACGCGGTCGGAATTTTGAACTGTGAAGCGGGCAGTCTGTTTTTGGTGGATGACCAGACCGGCGAACTTGTTTTCAGAGTGACCGTGGGACCGGTGGCCTCGAACCTGGTCGGTAAGCGATTGCCTCCGGGTACCGGTATTGTTGGACGCGCTGTACAAACCCGCGGCCCTGTCATCGAAAATGAAGACCAGAATTCTGACTCGCGCTTCAAAGGGGTGGACCAGCAGACTGGCTTTGTCAGTCGTTCGTTGATGGCGGTCCCGTTGCAGGTAAAGGATCACGTCACCGGCGTGGTTGAAGTTATCAACCGTCGGGATGGACTTCCGTTCGTGCAGGATGACCAGACCCTGCTTACTGCTTTTGCAGGCCAGGCGGCGGTGGCGATTGAAAACGCCCGCCTCTATACCCTGACCGACCAGGAACTTGCCGCACGCGTCGAGGAACTTTCGGTCATGCAGAGGATCGACCGTGAATTGAATGCCAGCCTCGAAATGGACCGCGCCATGAGCATCACATTGGATTGGGCATTGAGGCAGTCCGGCGCGGAGGCGGGATTGATCGGCATGTTGGAGGAGGAAAAACTCCGTGTCATGTCATTTGTGGGATTCGATGACTATCTTGCCGGCTTGCAGGATCAAACGATTAAGGTGGAACTGCCCGCCATGCTGCGCGCGGTTGAAACAGGACAGCCGCAGCAATTGACGGTTGCTGCTTCAAAAGACAAATTGATCGACACCTCGCACACCCAAATGGTCATCCCCATCCGCCGCGAAACGGCGGTGATCGGTTTGTTATATCTGGAAAGCACCAATGACTCGCAGGTGGATATCGATTTCCTCACCCGGCTTACCGACCACGCCGCCATAGCCATCTCGAATGCCCAACTTTATAGCGAGGTTCAGCGCGCCAACCTTGCCAAGAGCGATTTCGTCTCTTTTGTGGCACACGAATTAAAGAACCCAATGACTTCCATCAAGGGCTACACCGAATTGCTGGCCGGCGGGGCGGTGGGGCAGATTAACGAAATGCAGACCAACTTCCTGCATACTATTAAGTCAAATGTCGAGCGCATGTCCACGCTGGTTTCGGATTTGAACGACAATTCGAAGATCGAAGCTGGCCGTTTGCGGTTGGAGTATAAAGCCACTAGCGCCGCCGACCTCGTGGATGAAGTTGTCCGCACCATGAAGCGCCAGATCGAGGATAGAAAACAAACCCTCGAACTGGTCATTCCCGAAAAATTGCCGCCAATGTGGGCGGACCGCATCCGCGTTGGGCAGGTGCTTACCAACCTGCTCAGCAATGCCTACAAGTACACTCCCGAAGGCGGAGCGCTTCAAGTGGGTGTGGAAGAGACTGAGAACCGTTGGGATCTCGACGGCGCACCGCGGGTGATTCATTTGTGGGTAAAGGATGACGGCATAGGCATGGCCCTGGAAGACCAGCAAAAAATGTTCCAGAAATTCTTCCGTTCTGAAGACCCCAAGGCGCGTGAAGCGCCCGGCACCGGCCTGGGATTGAATATCACCAAGAGTTTGGTGGAAATGCAGGGCGGGAAAATCTGGTTTGAGAGCGAGTTCCGCAAAGGCACGACCTTCCACTTTACCATCCCGGTTGCGGAAGGTTAATGAGGTAAGGCGAGAATGATTGCATCCGTAGGATATGCAAAAGCGCTGGATGGCCGTGAGGCTGGTTTGAAGGCGGCGCATAAAGCGTTGAACTTGTTAGGTGCAAATGCACCGGGTTTTGCGGTGGTGATTTCCTCCCATCAATACCAGCCGCGAGAAGTATTAAATGGGGTCAGCAGTTTGCTGGGAGATTGTCCCATGATCGGGTTTAGTTCGCCGGCCGGCCTTACCGGAGACGGCCAGCACCCGCATGCTGTGGTGGTGGCTTTGCTTAGTGGTGACTTCGAAGTCGATACCCTCTGGCTGCCGGGCTATGCCCAGTCCGGGCGTGAGACAGCCTCAAAGATAGAGCAGCAGGTGTCGGCGCGGGTCGAGCGTCAGTCCATGTTATTTTTTGCCGACGGTTTCAACGGCGATGCCGAACAGTTTTGCAGCGGAATCACATCCGAATTAAATGCCACGGGGGCGCTCTCCAGCGGTGATTTGCACACCGGCAACACCTATCAAATGACAGGCAGCCAAACCGGTACCGGCGGGCTTGTGGCGGCTTTGCTTCGCGGCAATCTTAAAATGGGCGTCGGCTATAACCACGGCTGGGACCCTGTCGGAAGCCAATTTCGAGTCACGCGTTCGCGCGGATTCTGGCTTCGCACATTGGATGGACGCCCCGCCTCCGAAACGTATTCCAGTTTGTTCGGTTATCCCGCCCGCGATTGGGCCTTTCCTCCCTTAAGCCATCTTGCGCGCCTGTACCCGCTCGGTGTGGAGCAGGGCGATGAGTTGATTGTACGTGCGCCGATCCGTGTAGAGGCGGATGGAAGTTTCCGTATGAACGCAACGATCCGCGACGGCATAGATGCATTTTTGCTGGTAGGCAGCCGCGCGGCTTGCGAGCGTGCAGCGAGGCAAGCCACACAACAGGCTTTGTTGCAATTGGGCAGCGCCAAACCTGCCCTGGCTCTTGTGCTTGTAGATGTCGCCTGGCAGATGCTGTTAAAAGCCCAACCTGGTGCAGAGATCACCGCCGTGCAGGAAATTTTAGGAACTCACATCCCCGTGGCAGGCGGCTACACTCTTGGTCAGGTCACCTCACCGGAAGGACACACGCCCAGGTTTTTGAACCAGCATATTGTGGTGATTGTTTTCGGGGAATCTGAACAGAGTTAGACAACTTTAGGAATTTAAACTCAAAGCCCGCCAAAAAAGGCGGGTTTTTTGATGTAGAATCACCTTTCAATTTGGTATATACCGGTGGGCCTGAATTATTGTATACTGTTTTAATCAACGAGGCCGGACATGACTGAAAAACGTACAATGCCCCAAAAAACGACCAAAAAACCAAAGATTGAGCCTGAAATTCAGGCAGGCGACCAGAGCATTGCCGTCAGCGGGTCTGTGACCGACAGCGCTATTATCCATGGTCAGACCATCGTGCTTGCAGATCGCTTCTGGCGGGACCTTCAGCCTGCCCTGCCAGCCGAGACGATTCGGGAGTCCACTGCAGCCTATCTGAACTACCTGACGGACCGTCATTATTACCTGTCCTTGAAAGGGATGGGGGTTTCAGACCGCGTCCCATTAAAATTAAAACTGCTCGACTTGTACGTCCCGCTCAAGGCACGCATGGAGCTTCCAGAAGGCGATACTTGGAAGCGCGACCTCAGCCTGGCCGGGCGCGATATCACCGATCATGAGCAGGAACTGATTCACTTTGGGGAGCCGGTTCCATTGCTGGAAATTTTGCAGAGACACTCCGGTGTAATCGTGCTGGGCGACCCGGGGGCTGGCAAGACAACTTTTGTAAAATACCTCGCCCTGCGTCTCGCGCGTGGTGAGGGACAAAAGATCGGGCTGAATGATTTCCTGCCCATCCTTTTGCCCTTGGCGGCTTTTGCCAATGCGCTTCAATCCCACGATATTCGGCTGGACGATTTCATCATTGAATATTTCAACGGCATCGGCGCGGATCTGCCGGTTGGCCCGATGCTGCGCGAAGCGCTCAAGGCGGGGCGGGCGCTCATTCTTCTCGACGGCCTTGATGAAGTCCGTGATTTGAACATGCGCAACACCGTCGTGGAACGTGTAGTGGATTTCTTCGCATTTCACCGCCGGGAGGGGAACAAATTCGTTCTCACCAGCCGTGTGGTGGGCTATCGCGCTGTCCGCCCTTCGGCGGAGGATTTGGTCGAATGTACCATCGTCGATTTCGAAGAGGATGAGATCGAGGAATTTGTCGGGCAATGGACAACCGCCCTCGAAAAACAAGCCCAGGGGAATACCGCCGTTGCGCGCGCTGATGCTGAAACGGACCGCCGCGAACTGTTGGATGCCATTCAACAAAATCCCGGCGTGCGGCAGCTTGCCTCCACGCCATTGCTGCTTACCATTCTGGCTTTGATGAAGCGGCAGGGAGTATCCCTGCCGGAACGCCGCGTGCAGCTCTACGATCAATATGTGAATACCCTGCTTTCCACCTGGAACCGCGCCCGTAGTATCAGTGGACGCGCGCCCGGAAGAGATATCGACGAGATCCAAACGATTCGGATCCTAGCGCCGCTGGCGTTGTGGATGCATGAGGTCAGCCCGGGGGTGGGTCTCGTGGGGCGGGAAGAACTGCGCCGCAAGCTGGAAGAACTTTTTTTGGAACGCGGCGACCCCTCTCCCCATCAGGCTGCCCGCCAATTCCTGACCGATGTTCATGACCATGCCGCCGTCCTTTTGGAGCGCGGACCGGGTGAATATGGTTTCATTCACCTGACCTTTGAAGAATATCTCGCCGCAGTTGCGCTTGCATTGAAAGGGCAGGGCGATTCAACTCCAATTATTGAGACTCTCTTCCGCCATGTTGGGGAACAAGCCTGGCGTGAAGTGACTTTGTTGACCATCGGCTATCTCGGCATCCGTCAGCAGCTGCCAAAAATCTCCGGTGAAGTTGTCGAAGCGCTGGTGGATCATCAGCCCGGCCCTGCCGGTGAAGCAGTTGTGCTGGCCGGTGATGCGGTTTTGGATACCTGGCCTGGCGGCGTTCCTTTGCATAGCAAGGACCATGTCGTCCAATCCTTGGTTGTCACAATGCAAGGGGGAGAAATCCGTCCTGAGATACGCCGGCATGCCGGCCTTCTTCTGGGGCGGCTAGGCTGGCGGCCCGGCGACCTGGACCGGTTTGTGGAAGTGCCTGCTGGTGAGTATCAGGCCGGGGTTAAGAAAGAAGCGAGGGAAATCCCGTACATGTATTTCATCGCAAAGTATCCGGTTACCAATATCCAGTTTGCGCGTTTCGTAAAAGAGGATGGATATCAATCCCGCGAATTTTGGAGCGAGGAAGGCTGGGAATGGCGCACCGGAAAATATGATACGCGCACAATGGAAGCCGTCTCACGCGACTGGCTGGAACATCGCCCGCTTCCGAAACGCAACGTGCCTTATTATTGGCATAACATTGAGCTCAGCAATCCGATCGTGCCGGTGGTGGGAGTGAGTTGGTATGAAGCCGAAGCCTATTGCAACTGGCTTGCTAAAAAGATCGTGGCAGTGCCGGAGGGCTACACCATCCGTCTCCCACGCGATGGCGAATGGGAGCGCGCCGCGCGGGGAACGGACGGTCACGAATATCCATGGGGTGAAGGCTTCGATAAATCCGCGGCCAACACCTGGGACAGCGATTCCTCGGGCTCGGGTTTGGGCGGCACCACTGTCGTTTGCACCTTCCCGCAGGGCGTCAGCCCAACGGAGGCGTGGGATATGAGCGGCAACGTTTGGGAATGGACAGGCTCATGGTATGATGACGACAATAAGTACCGCATCGTGCGCGGCGGATCATGGATCGGTTATCAATGGTTTGCGCGCTCCTCATTCTGCAACTGGTCCATTCCGTTGATGTTCAATGACGATCTTGGTTTTCGTGTGGTCATCGCGCCGAAGGAATCCTGAAGAAGAACCTGAAAATTCACCGGAGGAAACATGGCTGGCAAAGGCAGAAGGAAAAAAGCAGAAGTGAGCGCCGGGGATGGCAGCATCGTCATCACCGGCGATGTGAAAGGGAGTAACGTCCTGCTTGGGTCGAAGAACCGAACGACGATCCAAACGGTAAATCAAACGATTAATATTGCGCCCTTGTTTGAGGAGATCTACAAAAAGGTCGATGAAGCCGCTGAGATCGACGCGCAGAAAAAGAAGGACCTGAAGGACGAACTGCAGGAGATTCAAACTGCGCTCGAAAAACCAAACCCCGATGAGACCTTCCTCACGCGCCGTTTGCGCGTCCTCAAACGCATGGCTCCCGAAATCGCCGAAGTCGCCATCGAGACCTTGAAGAATCCAATCGGCGGTGTGGCGGAAGTGGTCAAACGTATCGCGAAAAAAGCTGCGGAAGAAACGGTCGCGGACGCAAAATAGTACAATGACTGGCGGAACCCTCCGCCAGTTTTTTATTTGCTGAAATTCTGAATATTGCGGACTTGAATTTACGAAAGGAAGAAGAATGAAACGCATCCTGTTCCCGCTTTTGTTATTGATTCTCGCATCCTGCGCGATTCCCATCGATGAGCCCCCGCCTCCCACCGCTCTTCCATCTGTCACTCCCCAATTGGCATTGATCCCATCCCCAACATTTACCGCCATCCCCACGCTGACAATGCCTCCCGTGTTAACACAAACTCCCATCCCCATGCAGCCTCCCGATTTCTGCGCTGATGTCCGCGGGACGGAATTGATCAAAACTTTCAGCAAAGCTGTTGCCAGCAAAGACGGCGCCTTGCTTGCCTCGCTTGTATCCCCAACCAATGGCATCGATGTCCGCTATTACCGTGACGGCAAAGTGATCAATTACGATGTAGAACATGCCAAATTCGTTTTTGAGACCACCTATCAAGCCGATTGGGGACTCTCCTTTGGAAGTGGTGAACCCACCATCGGCTCGTTCCAGGATGTGATCCTGCCGACGCTGGAGCAGGTATTCACGCCAAACTCATTGATTGTTTGCGGTCAATTGCAGACCGGCGGCGCCACCTACATTCCAGAATGGCCCTATCCTGAAATGGATTATTACTCTGTCTACTTCCCCGGCAGCGACGAATTCAGCGGCCTCGATTGGCAGACCTGGGCCATGGGTATGGAATATCTTGACGGAAAACCTTACATCGCTGCCCTGGCTCGCTATGTCTGGGAGCCATAGAATCAGAATGACGTTCTTTCCTCTTTCTTCTTTTCGTTTGAAGAAGGAGGATTTTTCTTTTTAAGGTAAGAAACCCTCTTCCGTGCTACTCTATTAAATATACTATTGCAAAAAGTTGCAATAAGGAAATTATGTCCTGCGCAGAAAAATATACCCCCCAACTCCGAGCCCGCGGATACCGAATGACTCCGCAAAGGCTGGCGATCCTGCATGTTTTACATCACTCTGGGAGACATCTTTCTCCCATCGAAATTTATGAACAGGCACGCGCCGACGCACCCAGCCTGACCGAAACCACCGTCTATCGTACGCTCGAATTCCTGGCTGAGAACGGGCTTGCTCATCCCGCTCCCCTTGGGAATGGACATCTCGCCTATCAAATAGCAGGCCATAACCACCATCATTTGAAATGCCGAAACTGTGGAAGCGAAATGGAAGTGGAACACTCCACATTAGAAAAGCTTTATCGGCAATTAGAGATTGAAAGCGGCTATCGACTAACCAGCGGCCACATCACTTTTTTTGGTCTTTGTCCAAATTGTCAAAAAGGAAAATAGCATGCATTTTTCACCTACCCCTCTTCATATTCCCGATGGATTTCTCAGTGTTGCCATCTCAGTTGTTTGCTGGGTAATCACGATCGTCACCCTTAGTCTTGCCATTTCTAAAACGAATAAAGCACTTGGCGAAAAGCAGATCCCGCTCATGGGTGTGATGGCTGCCTTCATTTTTGCCGCCCAGATGATCAACTTTCCAGTAGCGGGTGGTACGTCTGGTCACTTGCTGGGCGGTGCACTTGCTGCCATTGTGCTGGGTCCCTGGGCCGCGATGGTTGTAATGACCGCCGTGGTGGCTGTGCAAGCTCTTCTGTTTCAAGATGGCGGATTACTCGTCATGGGCGCGAACATCCTCAACATGGGATTGGTCACTGCAGCAATCGGTTATGGACTCTATCGCGCTGTTGCTGGTCAATCAAAAGCCGTTAAACTTGGCGTGGCTGGTATTGCTGCATGGCTGTCTGTAATGGCGGGCGCATTGTTGACCTCACTTCAATTATGGTTGAGCGGCACTTCCCAACTGGGCATTGTCATCCCTGCCATGCTTGGAGTCCACAGCTTAATCGGGTTGGGCGAAGCGTTCATTACGGTCGCAGCGCTATCCTTTATTATACAAACCCGGCCTGACCTGCTTGGGGAAGGCTCTGAATCTGCCAAGGGCGGGCGTGGATGGGTGGTTGCAGGCGGAGTCATTGCGCTCGCTGTTGTCCTGCTATCACCTTTCGCTTCTGGAAATCCTGACGGCTTGGAGCGTGTAGCCATTGACATGGGTTTCATAGACTCAGGCCAGTCTGCTCCCTATTCGATCATCCCTGATTACACATTACCTTTCCTCGGTGAAACTGCCCTATCTACCATCATGGCCGGCGTGATCGGTGTCATCGTAGTTGGCGCCGTGATTGTATTGATTGGCCGCGGGATGAAGGCCAAAGCGTAAATGAGCTTCTGTGTTCATGATGCTTAATTGTGGATTAATCGATTACGCATCATGAATTTATGATTTATCACTATTCTTATTCATATGCACTTCGACGCCTTCGACCGCTACCACGAAAAAGAAAGCTTTCTCCACCGCCTCGATCCGCGCGTGAAAGCCCTTTTGACCATTATCTTTATTGTCTCCAATGCCCTGCTTCCAGACGGCGCGTGGCTGGCCTTCGTTTGTGCGTGGTTATTTTTAAATGCTGCAAATTTATTTTCGCAGTTGGGGATTGGTTATACGTTCAAGCGTTCGATTGTTGCCCTGCCCTTTGCTTTGATCGCGGTCACAGTTTTATTTTCCATTCCTGGTAAACCGCTTTATACCTTCCAGTTTTTTATGTCGACCTTGACGGTTACAGATGCGGGATTTTTGCGCTTTGTGAGCATCCTTATCCGTTCCTGGCTTTCAGTGCAGATGGCGATCCTGCTTGTGGCGGTCACACGCTTCCCGGACCTGATTCACGCACTAGAACATTTAAAAGTCCCTGCCATTCTCACCACCATCATTGCCTTCCTGTACCGTTATCTTTTCGTGTTGATTGATGAAGTATCCCGCCTGCTTCGGGCGAGGGAATCCCGTTCGGGGGCGGCGGCAGGGAACAGGTCCGGTGGAGGCGTTTTTTGGCGGGCCAAGGTGGCGGGAAATATGGCCGGCCAACTCTTTTTGCGAAGTTACGAGCGCAGCGACCGCATCTACAATGCGATGATGTCGCGCGGTTATTCAGGCCATTTGTATACGTTGAATCCGCATGAAATGAAACCGCGTGATTATTATGTCACTGCGTTTGCAATTGCGGTGATTTTTATCGTTCAAGTTGTAGGAAGGTTCTAATGCCGGTTACTCATGTGAAAAGTAATTTTCAAATGCCAGAATGTGAAGGCGACGTGTTGGTCGTGAATGATTTGCATTTCTCATATCCCGATGGACATGCCGCATTGCATGGCGTGTCATTGAAGTTATGCGGCGGTGATAAGGTTGCGCTGGTTGGGCCGAACGGTGCGGGCAAATCCACATTGATGCTGCATTTGAATGGGATCCTGGGCGGGCGCGGCGAAGTTCAAATTGCAGGGAAGCGCCTTACACGTGAAAACTTACCAACCATCCGCGCAATGGTTGGGTTGGTATTCCAGAATCCAGATGACCAACTTTTTTCACCAACTGTATTTGAAGATGTGGCTTTTGGCCCGCTTCACATGGGTCTGCCTGAAGCGGATGTGCGTACACGCGTGGATGCGGCGCTGGAAGCAGTTCGGATGACGGGATATCGGGATCGTTTGTCGCATCATTTGAGTGTTGGCGAAAAGAAACGCATTGCAATCGCCACCGTGCTTTCGATGAATCCAAGCGTCTTGATTTTGGATGAACCTTCGGCGGGACTCGACCCGCGCGCCCGCAGGACCCTGATCAATTTGCTGCGCGAACTGCCGATCACCATGCTCGTCTCCACACATGATATGAAACTGGTCCAGGAGTTATTTCCGCGCACCATCGTCATGGATGAAGGGCGGGTTGTAGCCGATGGTTTGACCTTTGAAATTTTGGAAGACGAGGCATTGCTAAACGCGCATGGGCTGGAAAAGCCATAAATTAGCTTTGTACACGGGCGCTTCGCGCGCGGATAACACGGAAAAGAGCAGCTTGCTTAAAAGGTTTTTCCGTGAAGCTCTGTGCGATCCGTGTTGTCCGTGTCCAAAATACCTACCCGAACGTCCAGTGCAAAACAATCCCTTTTGGCGATACACTCCAATCACGCCCTCGCTATACTGGCTTCAAGGAGAAAACCCATGAGTAAAAATATTTTTTCGGAACTTTCAGACGCAATGGCATCTGCTGCCGACCAAGCGGGCAAATCCACCGTAATGGTGGATGCGCGTCGCCGTATCCCGGCCAGCGGCATTGTCTTTGCAAAAGATATGATCCTTACCGCCGACCATGTTGTGGAACGCGACGAAGATATTAAAGTGACCCTCGACAATAAGACCGAACTCACTGCCCGCCTCGCCGGTCGGGACCCGGGGACTGACCTGGCTGTTTTGAAATTGGATTCCGCCTCCGCAGTTCCCGCCGAAATTGCAAAGACTCCAGCACGGGTGGGACAATTCGTACTTGCAATTGGCCGCCCTTCCAAAAATGGGATTGAATCCAGCTTTGGTACGGTGAACGCAATTGGCGGTCCCGTCCGCACGGGACGCGGCGGTATGTTGGAGAGCTATATCAGAACCGATGTTGTTTCCTACCCCGGCTTTTCCGGTGGACCTTTGATCAATGGAGAAGGTCAGGTGTATGGCATCAATACTTCGGGTTTTGGCCGCGGCGGTGCGATTACGATCCCTGCCGATACAGCGTGGAAAATTGCTGAGATCCTGGCTAAACATGGAAAGATCAAACGTGGTTACCTCGGCATTCGCAGCCAGACAGTGAATATTCCGGAAGAGGCGCAAAGCCAATTGAATCGCAAACAGGAGACCGGCCTTTTGATTGTCGGTCTGGAGGCAGACAGCCCCGCCGGAAAAGGCGGCTTGATGGTTGGCGACATCCTTGCGGGGGTGGCGGGCGAGGCTATCGAACATCACGATGAGTTGTTCACGCGTCTGAGCGGGGATGTGGTTGGCAAGTCGACTCCGCTGGATGTTTTGCGCGGGGGTACCTTACAGGTGGTGAATGTGATTGTTGGAGAAAGATAATTGATCCGCGTCACGATTGTTTCGCCGAATCATGCCTTGCGGGTAGGCCTGCGTGAAATGCTGGGCAGCCATACCGGAATCAGCGTGACGGGCGAAGCGGTGAATCTTGAAGGTGTGAATGAAAACGAGACCGAGGTGTTGGTGCTTGCCTCGGTCTCTTCTTTTTCTCTGCTGACAGGCAAGAAAGAGTATGCAGTATTATTTCTGACGGATGATGTCGATGAAGTGCGGCCCCTCTTGAATTCAAATGTGCGGGCGTGGGGCGTGTTATCCTCTGAAGCAACGGAGGATGAATTGGTGGCGGCCATCCTC
This sequence comes from Anaerolineales bacterium, assembly GCA_014860745.1. GTDB lineage: Bacteria > Chloroflexota > Anaerolineae > Anaerolineales > Villigracilaceae > Villigracilis. The sequence goes on along the minus strand of JACZJC010000019.1, from coordinate 17,353 downwards.
GCAGCGGGGGAAGGGCTTTGGGTCGGCGCACCAAGCCTGATCGGAGAACTGATGCGTTTTCCCAGGATAGGGGAATCTACGAGCGAAGATTCTCTGATCGAGCCGTTAACTGCGCGGGAAAAGGAAGTCCTGCAATTAATGGCGCAGGGACTGGCCAATAAACAGATCGCGCTTTCGCTGGGCATCAGCGAGCACACGGTTAAATTTCATCTTTCATCTTTATATACAAAAATGGGGATTTCAAGCCGCACCGAAGCAGTGCGGCGCGGGATCGAGCTTGGGCTGATCTCTTTATGAAAAAGACAGGAACACCTGTCTTTTTTTATTTCCTTCTCTTGCGAAACAACAGGGGCAGGGTAACGATCAAAACAATTACCAAGCCCATGATGAGAATCCCATCGGTGGAGCCGATCACTGAGGCGTCATCCGCCTGGGGAGTTGGGGTGCTCTGTAGTGCAACCCCGGCTGCGCCTTGTACCGGCACGACGGGTGGGCTGAAATTGGCAAAAGCGAGCACGGCGAAGAGAAGGATGAGGAAGAGAGCGAAAGTTGAAGTGGGAGTTATTTTCATCGATTTGTTGGATATAATTTTATCACGCGTTCAAAGTGTATAAATTTAGTCTTGTATGTACTTTATTGTACTTTCATTGTATAATCCGCCGAGTTATTTGCTGGCGGGGATCAGCAATTGGTCAACTATGGAGAGAGTCATGGATGTATTCATGAAAATTCTGTTTCCTATTCTCGTCCTGATGATCATCGGGACGGGTTTTATGTACATCCATGCCGCAATGGAATCATCTTTCTCTTTTTGTATGTATTGTATTGAGTAGGTAATTCAGCCAAGGCCGCCGTTGCCCATACGGCGGTTTTGTGCTTAAGTTCATTTCAGGAGCTTCCATGATCAAGAGAATTTTTGACTGGCTGAAACAGCCACTAGGCCTGATTGCGGTGGGGATCGCCTTCCTGTCGCTTTTCAGTCTTGCGGCGTACGGGTTATATACCACCCAACAATCGCCTGAACAGCCCATTCAGTTCCCGCACCAAACTCACATTGCTTTCGGCATTCAGTGCCTGTACTGCCACCCGGGCGCGTCTTCGGGACCAGCGGCGGGTCTGCCCTCCCAGGCTAAATGCTGGGGCTGCCATAATCAGATCGCCAAGACGCAGACAAGCGCGCTCCTCGCGCCTTTGAAGGATGCGGTGTTGAGCGGCACGCCCATCCAATGGGTGCCGGTTGCGCAAGTGCCGGACTTCGTTCAGTTCAATCATCGGGCGCATATCGCAGCCGGAAAGAACTGCGAAGATTGTCATGGCGACATGTCCAAGGTGACCATTGCCCAAAATCCGCAGGTGTTCAACATGGGGTGGTGTTTGAATTGCCACGTTGAAAGCGCGGGCGATGACCATGAAAAACTGGTCAAGCTCAGCGACTGCGGCACCTGCCATTATTAAACCGGGCGAAAGGAAATAATATGAGCGAACAATTTTCCCGGCGTGATTTTCTCAAGCTGGCTGGTGTGGGAGCGGCGACCACCGCCATCCTCACTGGTTGCGGGCCGGCTTCGCGTTATGTCAAGCGCGAACCCTACATGCAGATGCCCGAATACAACTATAACGGCCAGAGTACATATTACGCCACGACCTGCCGCGAATGTGCGGCAGGCTGCGGACTCATCGTCCGCACCGTTCAAGGCCGCGCGATCAAAACCGAAGGCAATGCGAACAATCCGCTGAACCTGGGCAAGACCTGCGCGCGCGGACAGGCTACCCTGCATGGGCTATACAATCCCGACCGGGTTACCGACCCGATCAAGCGCAGTTCTCGCGGCGGCGACTCCACCCAGACAATGGATTGGGATGCCGCCCTTCAAGTAGTGGCTGAAGCCCTCAAGAATAACAAACCCGAAGAGATCGCATTTTTGATGGGTATGGCACCCGATCATCTCTTTGACCTCGTCACCGATCTTGCCAAGGCAACCGGTATGAACTCCCCGGTCCGTTTTGGCGCCCTCGGTATGTTCGAAGCTCGTGCCACCTTGAGCAAAGCCGTTGAGAATCTTTTCGGTGGGCCGGGTCTGCCTTTCTTCGATATAGGCGGGGCGCAGGTGGTTTTTTCCTTTGGAGCGAACTTCCTCGAAACCTGGCTTTCACCAGTCTCCTACACCCGCGGATTTGCAGGCTTGCGCGAAGCTCTGACAAAACAACGCGGAAAATTCGTGCAATTTGAATCGCGGATGTCGCAAACCGGCGGCAAGGCTGATGAGTGGGTTCCGCTTCGCCCCGGGACCGAAGCACTGGTTGCGCTGGCAATCGGCAAACTCGCCTCTGAGATTCGCGGGGGCGCCATGCCCCGTGCTTTCGCCGATGTGAATCCGCTCGATGTGGCCTCGAAATCCGGGATCAAACTCGAAACGCTTGAACATCTTGCCGGGATGTTCGCAAATTCTACAGGGGCACTCGCCATACCCGGCGGTGCAGCGCTCGGCCAAACTAATGGGCTTGCCGTTGCCGAAGCTGTCCTGGCTTTGAATGCACTCTCCAATAATTTTGGCAAGCCAGGCGGCGTTTACCTTTCCGCTCTTGCCCCAAATCAGACCGAGCATCAACGCCCTGCTTCCACCCAGGAAATGCGGGAATTCATTCAGAAGATGTTCGATGGCAAAATTAAGGTCTTGTTTGTGCATGGCGTCAATCCGTTATTTGAATTGCCCACCTCGCTTGAATTTGGCGGCGCGAGCAAAACTGTCAGCCAGATCATTTCCTTCGCGACCTTCCCAGATGAAACTGCGCGCGAAGCGGATTATATCTTCCCCGATCATCACGGACTTGAATCCTGGGGTTACCAGCGTGTGGCTACCGGGTCGGCTCAACCGGTTTTGTCCGGCGCGCAACCGGTGGTCTCCCCATATTACAATACCCGCGCCACGGCAGATGTGCTGATCGCCGCTGCTCAACTGGCGGGTGGTAAATTTGCCGATGCACTCCCTTTCAAAGATGAGGTTGAATTCCTGCAAAGTAAAGTTTCTTCATTAATGAACGAAGCGGACGGCTCCATCTCTGGGCCGGACCTGCCTACTTTTATGGCCTACTTTCAACAGCATGGCGGCTTTTGGAAGCTTTCAGATGGCCGCGGTGTACCCAATGCGGCGGATGTCCTAAATCGCAATCTATCTGCCGGAGAAGCGGAATTTGCCGGCGAAGGGGAGTTCTATTTCGTCCCGTTCGTATCGCCGACCCTGGCTGAAGCGGGCGCGAATAAGCCGTGGCTTCAGGAATTGCCCGACCCGACGACAACCGTCATGTGGAATACCTGGGTCGAGATCAATCCCGAAACCGCCCGTGAACTTGGGCTCGAGGACGATGATGTGGTCAGTATCATCAGCGAGGCCGGGGAGTTGGAGGTGCCGGTTTACCGTTACCCAGCCATCCGCCCGGATACGATCGCGATCCCCTTTGGTCAGGGCCACACAGCCTATGGCAGGTATGCGACTTCAATGGATGAAAACGGAAATGTTATCGCGCGCGGCGTCAATCCTGCTGACCTGCTTGGCCAGCACTATAATGAAGCCGGTGATCTTGCGTTTGCCGGTATGAAGGTCAAAATCAAAAAGACAGGCAGGAAGCAGCCGCTTTCACGCCTCGAAAGTATTATGGGTGTCTATGGTGTTGGTCTTGGTGAGGAGCATTAATTATGACGACTGATTATAAAATCTCCGAAATGAAAATGAGCGAAGAACAGACCGGCAAATGGGGTATGGTGATCGACCAGGATATTTGCACGGGTTGTCAGGCTTGTGTGGCCGCTTGTGCGATGGAGAACAATGTCACTTTTGTGGGTGAAGTGGACTCGGGATATGGCCGCTCGATGCACTGGATCCGCATAGAGCGCTTCTGGGAGGGTGAGTACCCCGAGGTAAAAATGACCTCCAACCAGCCCATGCTGTGCCAGCAATGCGGCCATGCCACTTGTGAGCCTGTCTGCCCTGCCTTTGCCACCGTACATTCGCAGGCTGAGCAGTTGAACCTGCAGGTTTATAACCGCTGTGTGGGTACTCGCTATTGCGCGAACAACTGTCCGTACCAGGTCCGTGCCTTTAATTGGCGCGATTATCAACGCCCGGAACCATTGCCCAACCAGTTTAATCCCGATGTGACCGTCCGCCGCAAGGGCGTGATGGAGAAGTGCACGTTCTGTATCCAGCGTATCCACAAAGCTCAGGATAAGGCAAAATCTGAAGGCCGCGAAGTGGTGGATGGTGAATTCACCACCGCCTGTGCGCAGGCCTGCCCTGCAAACGCCATAACCTTTGGACGCGTGGATGATCCTAAATCGCTTGTCTCCCAAATGGCTCGTGCGCACGGACACGGAGTAAAACATCTTGAGGAACTTGGCACGCTTCCCAACGTGACCTACCTCAAGGGAGGGTAATTATGGCTGAGAAAAACAAACAACATCAAGAGAAATCGCACGAAGAGCATCTGCGTGAAGAACATTTGATGCTCGACCCGCTGCCGCGCGGTCAAATGAACGACATGGTGATGGAATCCATGAATACAACCTCATGGAAATTCTGGGTGGTCTTCGCAATCCTGAGTGTGATCGTTGCGGTCTACCTGTTCTACGACTGGGCCGTACTTATCATCGAAGGTCAGGGAGTGGCCGGTGTGATGCGACCCGATTACTGGGGCATCTTCCTGGTCAACACCGTGTTCTGGATCGGTATTAGCCATGCAGGAACGTTCATCTCCGCGATCTTGCGCGTCTTCAAGGCTGAATTCCGCCGTCCCTTCACGCGCGCCGCGGAATTGATGACCACCTTCGGCCTCGTGCAGGCTGGTTTCAGTGTATTCATGCACATGGGCCGCGTCTGGATCGCATACTGGCTGTTCCCCTACCCGAACCAGCGCATGTTATGGCCGAACCTGCATTCCCCATTGACATGGGATTTGCTCGCCATCACCACTTACCTGCTTTCCTCAACCATGTACCTGTTCCTGCCGCTGATCCCGGATCTGGCCATGGCGCGTGACCGATCCACCGGCTGGCGGAAATCCTTCTACAAGACTCTTGCCCTGGGCTTCCGGGGTACGGAAGGCGAGTGGACGCATCTTCGCAACGCCATGAATATCTTTGCGTTCGCGATCATCCCGGTCATGTTCTCGGTGCACACCATTGTGTCCTGGGACTTCGCCGCTGCCACCCGCCCCGGTTGGAATTCCACCATTTTCGGTCCGTACTTTGTAGTGGGCGCGCTTCACTCAGGCATGGGCGCGGTGATCATGGTGCTGGCAATCGTCCGCGGAACCATGAAGCATATGAAATATTTCATCCGCCCAGAGCACTTTGAAGCCATTGGCAAACTAATGCTGATCATCTCCATGACCTGGGCTTACTTCTTCTTCAACGATTATATGGTGCAGTGGTATGGCGGAGACAAATGGACTCGTCAACTCCTTCATTTTCACGAAGCGGGTCCCCTGGGTTGGATGTGGTTTGCCATGCTGGTCTTCAACGTGGTGATCCCCTGGTCCGTTTTGTGGAATCGAAAATGGCGCTCCACCCCCTGGATCGTATTCATCGTCGGCCTGCTCATTAATGTCGGCATGTGGTTCGAACGCTACATTATCATCCCCGTTTCTGTAACGATCAACCGCATGCCCTTCACCTGGCGCCTGTATGAGCCCGGCATCGAAGTCCCCATGGGCATCGGAACGTTGGCTTTCTTCATCCTGCTCTACATGGCGGCATCCCGTCTTATTCCTCTCGTCCCGGTTTGGGAAGTACAGGAAGGCCAGATGGCGCATGCGATCAAAAAATTTGGACGCGAGACCGTTGTAACGGTCAGCGATTTGGAATAGGAGGATGCGATGGCTGAATCCAAAATTGTAGATATACTGGCGGTCTTTCCGGAGCTGGAGCCTGCCGCCGACGCGATTGAGCAACTCCGCTTATTGGGCATTCACGACGACTGCATGAACGTCATCTCTGGAATTCCCGTCACGGAGGCCATGCTGGGCCGCCCGAACCAATGGACGAACGTGCCCCGCATCGCCATGGGCGGCGCCGCATTGGGATTTTTAGGAGGCTTCTTTCTTGCCTATGTTGCCCCGTTCCTTTACCCTTATCCCATCCAGGTAAGTACACAATCCTTCACCCCGGGCCCTCCCACTGTTGTTGTCCTGTTTGAATTGACCATGCTCGGCATGTTGTTATCCACCTTCCTCGGCGTATTTCTCGACAGCTACTTCCCAAATTACCGCCCCATGAAATACGTTCCCGAAGTGAGCGATGGGAAGATTGCCATACTGATCGAATGCCCGCATGCAGATGAAAAGAAAATAATGGACGCCTTGAACAAGCTGGGTGCGGAATCCGTGAGGCCTGCGGAGGCGCAGCACCTATGAGACTCCTTAAACAACTCGTTGTAGTATTTGCGGTGCTTGCCGTATTATTTGGCGCACTGATGATCTTTGCCTATGATGTGATCAAGATCGACTGGGTCGTATTCATGGAAATCCAGCCGTCCTTTGGAAACCAGGATGTTGATATGGTCACCGGCGCCGGCCCATTGCCTGTGCCCGCTCAGTCCATACCGGTGGAAGGCGCTGCCTACATTCCCGGCGAAGGCGCACCGGCAAATCCCGTACCCGCCGACGAAACATCCATTGCGCGCGGCGCGGAACTTTTTGCCATTCATTGCCAGATGTGCCATGGGGCTGGCGGTCAGGGAAATGGAACGATTTCCGCCTTCCTCGTCAAAAAGAAACCCGCCGACCTCACCAGCGAACTGGTTCAGAGCAAAAGCGACGGCAGTTTGTTCCTCGCCATCTCCAACGGCATATTCAACCCGAATAACACACTCTTCCCCGAAGTGGAATTCTCCGGCCAAATGCCGCCTCTGAACGAAAACCTGACCGTGCGCGAACGGTGGGATATTGTCAATTACCTACGTACGCTCAAAGCGGCGGAAGGGCAATAGGGAGTTGGTTCAATGAATGATGATGTAAGAAAATATATCTATGGCACATTGACTGTCTTTGTGGTCGGTGTGCTTGTGTGGGTCGGCTTCCTTTTCGTCAACGCCTGCGGGTTTACATTGACATGCAACCGTGGCCAACCGGCAGTGGATCGCACCCCCATCCCCACACTTCTCCCGGCAACCCTTCCTGTCATGCAGGATACAGCGCATAATGCCGCGGCTCCCAATGAATGCCGTGTCGCGGCCGTGGATTTGATCGGCGCATGGGTCGAGGTGGGTTCCCCCGAAACGGATGTCTTTCAGTTTGTAGACGCCTCCGGACAAAATTGCGAATCCACATTTGATGAAGTGAGATCGCTCCTGATCGAAGGCAACCAATGGTATACCGGTTCCCTCGCCTGTGTTTCCTGCCATTCAGTGGATGTGGCCGTTTCACCTGCTCAGTTGGATTTGAGCACCTACGCGGGAATTATGGCCGGTTCGCGCCGCGCCGACGCAGAATCCACCGGAACAGACATTCTCAGCGCTGGGAAATGGGACTCCTCCCTGCTGTATGAGTTTATTTCCACCAGCAAAGCGGATGTTCCCGGCCATGCCGAAATCAAATCAGACCTATTGATTTTCGCGGGCACACCCCTTCCCGCACCTGACCCAAGGGCAACCCCATCCCCTGTAGTGGAAGCGACGCCAACCCCCACGCCTTAATCACGCCTCAAAACAAAAATGACCTGGTCGAAAAAAGATCAGGTCATTTTTTATTCCGAGTTCAGATACCCCCCCCTCGCAAAAGGGACTTGTGGCGGAGAGGGCGGGATTCGAATATCATCCCCTCAAAGGGGACTCGCGAACCCAAATAAAAACGTCCCTCAAAAGAGAGGGACACAACCAGCGGAGAGGGCGGGATTCGAACCCGCGAACCTTTGTGGGTTACACGCTTTCCAAGCGTGCGCGCTAAGCCAGACTACGCGACCTCTCCAAGTTCAAGCTGGCGAATTATACCATGTGTTTTTTTGAGGGTATTTTTTTAAGGAAAGGCGGCAAATGCGATTATTTCAGGAAATAATCATCGATTCCACTAGAAATTATTCACTTTTCAGCCATAAAGTCTGCATGAAAGACTCCATATATCGCTACATTTGGATCATCGTCCCATTGACCACAAAGTGACACAAGTTGACCCGGTTTGGGTAATTCATCCGTCCTGATAATGACAAGCGTCTCTTTATTCGTCTGAATATCCAGCGCGTAGAACAGAGTTCTGGGAGGGGCGATAGTCTCCATGGCTTGAATTAAATTTATATCTGCGAGGCTGTGGGAACCCTGCCGAAAATCGCTAACATGAAAATTTGGCATCCAATCTAGAAAGACCGTGCTTTCCCTTGCCACATTGACATACGTGCCGGGATCGTATCGGATGGTGATCATATTAAATTCGGAAGGACAAGATTCAGATCCGAGATGAGGCGGCCGGCTGTTCGTCTTTATCAGGATGGGAGTCGTCAAAACTGCCACAAGGAGCAGGATCGAAAACTGGACCATCCAGGTGATTTGCGGGGCCTCAGGCATGGATTTTGGAAAAAGACGAAAACCGAATCTGTCGCGAAGATAGGCAACTCCCATGGCGGGCAGCAAACCAAAAAATGGAATGGTCGCAGCATACAGGCGGACACGATACGCATCGGTTGGGGGAACAAAGGGCACGGATGCCAGCACACCGAGCGCCGCCAGTAAAACCAGACTCGCATATTCATCTTTGCGATCCTTCCACCATTTCACAACCCCCATTCCGCACAGGAAGTACATGCTCCAGCGCGCAACCTCGTTGACATGGTAATTATTCCCTGCTACAAAGGAATAAGCGTTGTACCATGTATTGGAAAAGAACATTTTCCAATATTGAAGTGCGCCCTGAATCAGCAGCGCCGGGTTTTGAAGGATCAATTCGATGGTGAGCTTATAAATGGCGCGGTTCTGCTCCTCAGCGTTCAAGAAAAATACTTCCGGGTGCGCCTCGAAGATATACGTCCAGGACTTTCCACCCGAGGCAAGACCGTACACTGCCCATGAAAAATTTTGGAATGCAACGCCGTCCGGGCCGCCCAGGATATCTATCATGAGGTTGTTTAAGTAAAATACTAATGTAATCAGTGCCGTTCCGACTAAAAAGAATTCGAAGGAAAAACGTTTATCTCCCCGAAAGTACCACCCTCCCCAAAGAAGAAGGGCGGGAAGGACAAACATCGCTCCAGGGCGGATGTTCAGGGCAAATGCCGTCACGCCGATCCCGAATAATGTGATCCACTCGCTGCTTCTGTTTTTTCCCAGCCAGATCAGTGCTATGCCCAACAAACTCACCGTCACCGCAAGCGATTCCGACAGGGTCGTGCCGCTGTGATGGCGGAAATAAAGAAACATGGACATCAGGAAAATGATCGCAGGTTCTGTACCGTGTGTTTTCTGAATTTCCCTTGAGGCAATGTAGGCTGCCAGGCCGGCGAGAGCCGTAAGAATCCCGACAGCAGACATCAAGTTGCGTTCTGTTAAACCTAAAAGGAAAGCAAGAAACCCGGGAAATAACGGACGCATTGCTGAAAAATTGGAAACATCCGTGCCGTATAGAATGCGATTCGCGTCAATATAATAGCCTGTGGCATCACTCACGGGTATTAACCCGCTGATCAGAATTGATTGGGTATGGCCCGAAGCCCATACCCCTGCAAGAGCCAATGCAAACAGCGCCAGAGTTGCGGCCATGCCGGCAAGCTGGCCGATTCTACCGGGAATCCGATAAACCAAATACAAACCGAGCGTGGTAAGAAGAACCACCACCCCAAAGCTTGTGCGCAGGGAAATGCTCAATGAACGCAGAATATTCGGTGAACGGTTTTCCAGGATTGCAATATACAGAGCGGTGGAGACAGCCAGGCAGAGGAACTGCCAGGCGAAAAAATTAATTTTATTGGGGGATGAAAAAATTTTGGCACTCATATATAAGTTTGGATATTATACTCTCCTCAATTCCTGACCCCTGTTCCTTTCCCCTTAATTGAGGGGTAAATAAGCTTCACTCCGTAACTTGAAGTTGATTCAGCTTCTGGAATTCTATCTCCTGCGAATAATCATCCTTAATATTAATAACCCAGTCTGAAAGCATTTCCAGACTGGGTAATTTGAGAATTAAGCTAGTGCCAACGAATCGGATTTTACATCCCGCCCATCAGAATCCTATTATCTTTTTTATGGAAATTGGTTGTTTGTTGAAGGTCCGCGACAAACACAACCGTTTGGACTGCAATATAAGACATAGCCTTCAGGACAGGAACTTCCAGGCGGGACAGGCTCTCCACTTTGCTCCTGTTGTGGCAGCGGGCAAATGCCAGGCTCACTTCCATTCGCTTGAAAACCGACCGCCATACGGCAGGAGTTGTCGATCTCATAGACTGCCTTGATGGGATAGAAAAATTCAAACCCCCTGTCCGCGGCACCTGCTTGTTCATGAGTAAAATGGTCGTTGAGGTCGAAGAGCGCCGGGTCAAGCAGGTTGGTACCCGCCCACATATTGATGAGATATTTTTTTGGCGAGCCCAAAACAGACTGCTTTACAGCGATTTCCACTGTGTTCGAGTCATTTGGGGAGATGCGCACCCATGCAGAATCAGGGTCATCGCCTTCGCCAGCGCTGAAGATTAGCTTTTCAAAGCCGTCTCCTTCGGTTGCGTTTTCATCCGTGAGCATGGGCTGTATATCACCGACATCGTCGTTCGCGTCTTCAAAGATTTTAACGCCGTTCACCGTCCAGTCGGTGGATTCAGGTTTGAGCGCAACAATAAGCCAATCTCCCTTTCCATCCAGGGTAACATCCAATTCGAGGGCGTATTTTTCCGTGGAGGAACTGCTGGCGGTCAAATCCTTGATGGTCATATTGCCAAAGATCCAGATGTCATCCTGAAAAACCTTTGTATCAACGATATCAAGCTGGGAATAATAAACATCCATGGTATTTGCATTGAAGGGGCGCTCGAAGCGGCCAAAGGTGAAACGGTCGCCCCCAATGGCGGTTTTGGATTCGAGCACGCTCGAGGAATCGAAATCGCCTGCCTGGCCGCTTTGATTCTCCGGCAGCCCCACGGGTATGGTTTGATGTTGTATTGCGGTTGGCTGGGCCGGAGGTGCAGTTTCCGACGTGGCTTGTTCGGTGGCAGGGACCTCCGTGCCGGGAGCTTCAGTCGCTTGATTGGCCGATGGAAACGTGCAGGCCAGAAGGGTCGCGAACAAACTCAAAACAGCAAAAACGATTTTTACATTCCTGAATTTCATGGCTGCTCCTTGATAAAGAATCAATAAATATAGACTGCAACCATCATATCCTTTCGGGTGCAAAAGGGATATGCGTAGAAGGTACTTACAGTACTTAAGGCGGATAAAAACAAAAATACCATTGAAGACGCTTCAACGGTTTTAATGAATTTCCCGCAAGAATTATTTGCTTATGTCGTTTACGTAATCGACGGCCCCGGCACATGCGCCGGTGAGATGAGAGGAAACATTCTCCCAGGTTAGTTCCAATCCCCTGCCTGTGGTGTTGGTGATGGCATCTGCAAGGCAGCCCCCGCCTGCGTTGTAATTGACGAGAGTGAATTTCCAAAGGTCTTCGTAAGTGGCGGCATCGCCGGGGGACGAACCCGTGTAGTTGTACACCACCTGCCCGGCCTGTTCGCAGTTTGCAATCATGGTATGAGCAAAAACCCCGATGGAAAAGTCTGCCTGCGAAAGGTCGAGTCCGAGCGGACACTCTTCACAAGTGGCGTTGACACTTCTCACCAGCGCGCTGCGGAGGGCGGCCTGATCGGCCTCGTCCAAATTCATATAACCCGCGCCGCAAATACTCGCATCCATCACAAGCGGGCAGAATTGATTGTAGAAGGATCGATTCCAGAACAGGGTGGTGTCTGCGCCGTTCTCCGTCAATTGCCCCAAACCCACGTCTCCACCCGCCTGAAAGATGCCCGGCCAAAACTGGCTTTCACGCGCGAAAAGATTTTTCAGTACCCGGGCCGGTACGCCGGTTTCTTTCGACGTGGTCAGGATCAATTCATCGAACTGGTTTTGCCATTCCTTCACCGCATCCCGCGATTTTTCCAGACCGCATTGATTGACAAGATTCCCCGCAGCCATGCCGCCATCGGGGCAGGCACTCGCATCCACTACGCCTTGGATGATCAGGTTGGAGGCAAGATAGGTATATGGAATATCGCTGCTCAGCTCTTCACTTTGTGTCGGTGTGGAGAGCCATTCAGGAGCGCCGCCGACGGGAGGAAATACTCCCCAAGCGTCTGAGCAGGAGGCAACCTCACCCCCCTGCCATTGAGAGGAGAGTACATCCACATACCAATAGAGTTGGTCCGGGTCGCCTTCATCGACCAGCTTCACACGGACTTCGGCGGTAAAAACAGGGCTGCTGTCTCCATAGGTTGAATAAGACCAGAATTCCACAGTGACGCCATCGTCATCCGTTTCAGGGATGCGGAATTTGCAGATGTCGGTTTCGTCGCAATCGAAGGCCTCGCCGTTGTAGGTCCCTGCAATTTGAATGATCGATTCATTCGGCAGCGGTTCCTGCCCTGTGATGACAAGTGTGGGCTGGGTTTCGCAAATATTGGTGGAGGTGCTTGGGACGGATTCGCAGCCTTCGAGGGATATCCATGCGCCGGCCGGTGCGAGCTGCATGCCGATCTCTTTTTCCTTCCGACGGCTGTCAATAAGCACAGCGTAGAACCCCTCGCAATTTTTATATTCGCGGATGATGCAGGGAGGCTGGGTGATCCATTTCTGATAAATGGTTTCCCCACAATCTCTGTAGACTTCCCCCGGTAACGGCATGCCTTCGTGGTCAACCACCACGGAACATGCCAATTCTTTTTTCTTCCATGTCAGCAGGTTCCATTCGTAGGCGGTATATTCCACAGCAATGATGGAGAAGCGGTCCGGGCCAGGCGGGGGATTGGGTTCAGGAGCAGGCGCAAGATTAGGCATGAACGCCATATTCGAGATGGCGATCATGATCGAAAGGAGCCCGATCTTCCAGCGGCGTCTCTGCATCGGAATCAAAAGAGTCCGCACATATTATACAGCGGACTCTTTCTTAAAGGGCTATTTCTTTTTGGACTGTTTGGTCTCAAGCGATTCGAGGGTTTCGAGGTCACTCTTGAGGTTCCTGTTTCGCAGGTAGATGCTGAAGATGTAAATACCCATGGTGGCGAATGCAATGACGAACCCTGCGATCATGTAGCCTGAGGTGTCGGGAAAGGTTTCCATTTTTTACTCCAATTACATTGAGACGTTGAGTTTGAGCTCTTCGACTTTTTCCTGCAAACTGCTGAGGCGGATGCGGTGCCACATCATGTCTATGAATATGACGGTGAAGGCGAAGAGGGCGAAGAAAAAGGCGGTGCGCATATCAGCGGTCATATCGAAACCGCCCTGGGCTTCAGCGCTTGCATTCCCAATGACAACGGGATGGATGGTGCGGAAGAGGCGGATGACCATGAAGGTGATGGGCGCACTGAGACCGCCAAGCAGGGCGTAGACGGCTCCAAAGCGGGCGCGTTTGTCGGGATCTTCGATGCCCTGACGAAGCATGAAGTAGGCGATATAGATGAGTTCGGTGACAGCGGCGGTCGTGAGACGGGGATCCCAGGTCCACCAGGTGTTCCAGGCGGGGCGCGCCCAAATGGAACCGAGGACGATGGTGATAAAGAAGAACATGGTGCTGACTTCAACAGCCGCGACTTCGAAGCGGTCCCATTTCATGTTCTTGGTAATGAGGTAGGCAATGCCTGAAACGGCCGCAAGGACGAAACCAACGAGACCGACCCAGGCTGTGCCGACATGGAAATAGAAGACGCGTTGTACATCCCCCATGACCAGCTCGGTGGGGGCGAAGACGAGCGCCAGATAGGTGGCAACGCCGAGAACGATGATGGAAACAATATCGAGAATGGTGAGTGCAATTGGTTTGGATTGCATGGAACGAACTCCTTTTAAAATTTACGATTTCAAATCTACAATTGCCGATTAAATCTCAATTGATATAACGTTTGCTGAGAATGGATTTTTTTGGGTTGTAGATTTTGAAGATTTCTATTCTTCAACGACAAAGTCAAAGACCATGAAGGCAACGGCGATGAAGATCACATCATAGACGATGAGCAGGTTGAGCGGGGCGAGGATCTCTGCAAAAGTTGCGCCATTCAATAACCCGCCGCTGGCTTTGACGGATGCCAGCAAAACGGGGACCGCCACAGGGAACAGCAGAATCGGGAGCAGTACATCCCGCGTGCGGGTTTGTACGGACATGGCAGAAAGCAGCGTGCCGACGGCGATATAGCCGATGGAGCCGAGCAGGATCACACCAAGGAAACTGGGTTGAAAAATGCGGGTTTCGTTGTAAAGCAGGGCGTAAAGAGGGAGGACGATGGCTTCGACGATGAGCATGAAGGCGAGGTTGCTGATGGCTTTGCCGAAAAAGATGGCGGAACGATCCACGGGCGCGAGCAGGAGACCGTCCATACAGCCGCGGTCTTTTTCCACGGCCATCGAGCGGTTGAGGCCGAGGGTACCGGCGAAAGCAAAGGTGGTCCACAAGACACCGGCGGTGACAGATTGCCGCACTTTAACATCCAATTCGAGCGCAAAGTTGAAGATGAGGATGACGAGCATGGAGAAGACCAGCATGGCGGAGAGCAGTTCGCGCGAACGCAATTCTGCGGCAAGGTCTTTTTGGACGATGGCCATGGTGGCTTTGAAAAAAGACGGACGATAGATAATGGACGATGGACGATGTTCGGCGGTGTTGGTTTCGGTTTTCATGCGTTAATCCGTCAGCGCTTTCTTGTAAAAATCCAGCAGATTCGTGTTCTTAAAATCTGTGCGTTTTGCCGAGGCTGCAATGACTCCGCGGGAGAGGATATCGAACCGGGTGGCGAGATCTTCGGCGCGAGCGAGGTCGTGCGAGGTCATGACGACAGTGCGTCCCTCGGCAGCAACGGAGCGAAGTACACCATCCAGCATTTCGGAGGCATCCTGGTCGAGACCGGTGTACGGCTCGTCGAAGAGCATCACTTCGGGGTCATGGATGACAGCCCGGCCGATGGCGAGACGCTGCTGCATTCCGCGTGAAAATGTGCGGATAAGGTCTTTGCGGCGGTGTTCAAGACCGACCATTTCCAAAACCTTTGTGATTCTTAATTGATAATCCATAAGCCCATACATGCGGGCATAGAATTGTAAATTTTCTTCGGCTGTCAGGTCGGGATAGAGCAGGGGCATGTGTGAAACCACGCCCAATTTTGCACGGACTTGGGCAGACTCATTTGGAAGGGAGTATCCTGCCACTTTGACACTTCCCAGGCTGGGGCGGGAGAGGGAGGCGAGAATCCGCAGGAAGGTGGTTTTGCCCGCTCCGTTCGGCCCGAGCAAGGCCACGAACTCACCGGGCTCTACCGAAAAATCCACTCCGCGCAGGATGGTTTTCAAGCCAAATCGTTTGACGAGTTTTTTGGTTTCGATCATTGGAAGGTCATAATTTGTAATTGTAAATTTACCAATTACAAATTACCCCTTTCTCATCAACGCGTTTTTCAATTCTTCGCGTCTTTGTTTGTAGGCCTGGTCGGAGAGTTTTCCGGAGCGGTGCAGGTCGTCGAGGGCGATGATGGCATCCATGATGGATTCGGTGTCGTCAAATTCATCCTCCTCTTCCTCAAGTTCCTCCTCTTTTTTGCGGTCGCGCATAAACATCCACACACCGGCGAGGATAAGCACGACACCGAGCGCGCCAATGCCAATCAACAGGTTTTTATTCTGCATCACATTCGGGGAAACGGCCGTATCCGTTGGCTTGCCCGTCAGCGTGAACTCGATGGTATCGCCTTTATTCACGGCGTCGGCCGAATAAACATGGAAGTTCGTTGTTTGAAGGGTTTGAATGCCATCATCGGTAAGCGCTGAGCCTTTGGCTTCCACGCCTTCGGGCAGGAAGAGGGTCAACCCGCTGATGGAAAGCAATGCAGGCTGGGAGATGGTGATTTCTTTTTCTTTTGGGATGGAAGCGAAGGCAATCAGGTTGTAGGGTATTTCGCTGGGCGGCATGGCAAAACCGTCCGCGGTGGGCACGAAGGCTGCGCTGTCCTGACCGGCTTCATAACCAAGCGCTTCGGAGCCTGCGGGGAAGGCAATGAATGGGACTTTCTGCTCATCGCCCATTTTTATGACGATGGTTTTATCGCCAGTGTTGGAAATGTTATAAACCGTAAAGATTTGCGCAATATCTTCCGTGGCAAAATCGAAGAACATCTGAACCGCGTCGACCTTCAATGTGCTGAAATCCTCGGTCGTGGCATAAACGATGATGTCCGGCAAAGTCAGTCCAGCGGCGCCGGCGGGAACAACGGCAAACTCGCTCTGGTAGCTCAACCCATCCACTTCAATTTCCGCCAGGAAGATCTGGCTTTCGATGATCTCCAAATCCTCGAATGCATAGGTTCCGTCAGCATTGACGATTCCGTCGAGGGTGAGAATTTCCTGCGGACCGGCGCTTGGGTCTGTGCCGTGATCGAAGCCGCGCAAGGTGATCTTTTGGTCAGATGGCAGGTCTGCACCAGTACGATTATCGACGGTACCGGTGATTTTGCTCGAGTTGACAATAACGGGTTCCACAGTCGCTTCGGGCGTGACTTGAGCCTGGGCTGTGCCATTGAGCGGCGTTGCCTCGGCTGACGGAGTCCCTGCCACAGCAGCGACGGGAGTCTCAGTCACTGATTCAACTACCGGCGCGGAGAGAGCCGTGAAGCTCAATGTGCGGACGTAGGCCGCAACGGCATAAACTTCCTCGTCGCTTAAATTACTTCCAAAAGCAGGGATATCGCCCGCGCCTTCCTTGATCAACTTCACAATTTCATCCGTAGAAAGGGAGGACATCATTTCCTGGTTGCTGAAAAATTTGGCACAATCTGCACAGTTTTTTGCAAACAATGACTTGCCCGTTTCAACCTGTTCAGGTGTGGTTTGGAAGGTGAGCGCGTAAGCTACAACATCCCAGCGCTCCTGATCACTCAGGCTGACGAAGGGCGGCATGAAGCGGTCGAGGTTGCCTTGTGTGACGGTGATGTACCATTCAGCGGGTGATGCTTTGCGTGCGGTTTCGGGCAATGCAAATGCAGCTACAGTGACGGGAAGTTCCTTGCCTTGCTGGCCGTCACCGAGGCCGGTGCTGCCATGGCAGGGTGCGCATTTTTCTGCGTATATGATTTTGCCGTTGGCAATATCTGGCGCGCTGGCCGGGTAAAGCGGGCCAAGCGTGGGTGCGGGGG
>JACZJC010000018.1 GCA_014860745.1 Anaerolineales bacterium | reverse complement strand
TTCGTGAAGTACTTTGTTTCGCCATTGGCTTCGTACTTGTCGGTCTTCAAGCGGCCTTCCACGAAGATCAAACTGCCCTTCTTCAGGTATTCCTGACAGACCTCGCCGAGCCGCCCCCACGCCTCGATGTTGACCCATTCGGTGGCTTCCTTCGTCTCGCCGTTCTTGTCCTTCCAACGGTTGCTGACAGCCAGGCTGAAATGGGTCACTTTTTTGCCGGTAGGGGTGAACTTGCTTTCAGGGTCCTTACCCAAACGGCCGATCAATTGAACGCGGTTTAGTGTTGGCATGGCTGCACCCCTTTCATTTCATAACTTTTAGATGCTAGTGTACGTGTCATATTAGGCTCCTTTTTTATCTAAAAGAACAATAGGTTGTGTCGAACGGGTTATACTTTAATAATTAGCCTGCGTTCTCCGTGGGGGCAGCTTCCGAAGCGGGAGTTTCCACCACTTTCTTCTTGAGGACGGGGAGGCCGGTCTTCATTTCGACGACATCGTAGCCTGCGGGCACGGCGTCCAGAGCGCCTTCCTTGATCTCCTTCGAGAAGAAGAACATTCGGCCTTTCGAGTGCAGGTAGTAGGTAGTTCCTTTTGAATTAGTATGTCCGTATGCCATTATAATCTCCTTTTGTCTAAGTTGTAATAAGAGTGTAGAACAAAATTTCTAGCCTGTCAAGCCCTCTAAACACGATTTGTATAGACATATTTGCGAGTAGGGCAATCCACCTACTCTCTTGGAGTAGACATGAAAACCATATCCGCCCTCTATGACTTAAGAGCAGCCCGCCTCTCTCTCAAAGGGACAGTTGGTCTTGTCCCAACGATGGGATTTTTACACGAAGGGCATCTCTCTCTCGTCCGCCAGGCCAAAGCCGAGTGCAACCACGTGATCGTGAGCATCTTCGTCAACCCCACTCAGTTCGGGCCGAACGAAGACCTCTCGAAATATCCTCGTGATCTCGAGCGTGACCTGAACCTCATCAGTCCCCTTGGCGTAGACTTCGTCTGGAATCCCACAGCGGAGATCATGTATCCGTCTGGCTACCAGACCTGGGTGGAGGTCGAGGCGATGACTCAGCCTTTGGAAGGTTCGATGCGGCCCGGTCATTTCAAGGGAGTGACCACCGTCGTGGCGAAGTTATTCAACGCGGCACAGCCTGACAAGGCCTACTTCGGTCAAAAGGATGCACAGCAGGCGGCGGTCATCCGCCAGATGACGCGGGACTTGAACTTCCCGATTGAAATTGTTGTCTGCCCGACTGTGCGCGAGGCAGACGGCCTGGCGATGTCCAGCCGCAACAAGTATTTGAATGAAGCAGAGCGCAAGGCGGCCACGGTGTTGTTCCGCTCGTTGAGCGCGGCGAAGGAATTGTATGAAGGCGGGGAGAGAGATGCCGAGAAGATTCGAGGAAAGATGAAAGAAGTGCTGGCCGCCGAGCCGCTGGCGCAGATGCAGTATGTTTCCTGTGCTGATTATGATTCTTTGGAAGAGTTGAGCGAGATCAAAGGGAAAGCCCTGCTCTCGATGGCGGTCTTTCTTGGGAAGACGCGGTTGATCGATAATTTTATTTTGGGGTAAAAGATGAGGCGGGACGCTGTACGGCGTCCCGCCTCATCTTTTAATTACAGGTCGAACGCCTGTGTTTGAGTGCGGCGAAAAAATCCATCGGCTCCTCTGTTGACTGTGAAAGGCTCTCTCGTGCCCGAGTGACAGCTTTTGGCCTCAGGGAATTGATGAGAACCCCGCCAATGAAAAAGACGACAATTGACCCACCAACCACGGCAGGCCAAAACGGTGAGGAAGGAATCCGTGTAGCGACTTCAGAAACTCCCGCAGCGACCAACCCCACATACGACCAGTTCATGAATTCGTAATGCAAGTCCAGCCAGCCATTGCGCGGCAGACGAAGATAGGCGGGAACGAATCCAGCGATGAGGGTGAGTAAGCTTGCCAGCGCCGAAATGTGAAACGGCCCGAAATTTCCTGTCAATTCATAAATGAATAACGCGGAAATATTCAAGCTGAGCATGTTGAAGAAATATGCATAACCCAGTTGTTTGTGCAACCGCGTCCCTTTGCGGACGAGGAACACGGACAACCCGAAAACAAGGGCGAAGATCGCCGACCAGAGATGGAACTTTGAGATAAATTCGTAAAACATTAAAATCTCCTTGATTAAGAGTTTAACCATTGTAGGAGAGATGCAGCCTGGATACACCCTTCTGGAGGATTGTTTTCTTATCGAATTCCCCGTTGAATTCAGCAAAGACGTTTAAGCGGTGCCTTTGCTGAATTTCAGATAATACTTAGACTTGTTCGAAGTGCTGTACAGGGACAACAAAGATGGTGGCGCGTTTCTGGCCGGCTTTGGGCGGCAGCGAATTGCGCACGGTTTGCATGACCGCATCCACCTGCTCCTCTTCCACGCCCAACAGCATGGTGACCACGCCGCTGCGTAAAAATCCGCCGGTCGAGGCCACGCGCGTCACGCGGAAACTAGCGGCCGTAAATGCCTGCGTAAGAATATCGGCGTCGTTATCCTGCACAATGACAATGATCATTTTCATGGCGGCTTCTCCTCAAATTTTAAATCTGTTCGAATCTTTCAACCGGCAAGGCGAACACCGTAGCGCCGCCGACAGTGACCGGCACAGGCGAGGGCATGGGCATGGGCGAACCTTCCAAAGGAAGGGTCATGTACTCGATCCGCTGACGGCAAACTTGCTGCAAAACCGCCAAGGCTTCGGCTTCCTTTTCAGCCGGCAGGCCGACCAACAAAGTGGCGTTGCGCCGGCCAAGAAAACCGCCCGCGCTGGAAAGATACGTCAGCGACGCGCCGATATTTTGCAAAGCCTTCGTGGCGGCATCGAGGTCCTGTTCCTGGACGACGGCCATTAATAATAAATGGATTGGGGTGGCGGTCATTTGGTTCTCCCTGTTTTATATAAGCCATACGCCTTCAACACTGGCATCACAAGCAACATGCCGGTTTCAGGTTTATTTAAATCGCCCATCACACGCTGCGTGGCGGCGACAATTTTATCAATCAGCGCCTCTTCTTTTACAGTTGCGAAGACCGTGCGGCTGAGCGTTTCCGACGCTTCATAAAAATCTTCCAGCGAAGGGATCAATGGAATGTCATCGCGCAACCCCTGCTTTTCAAGAAACTTTCCCATGCCCACGCTGAAGAGAATGGTTGCGCCGTCCACTCCTTCTTCATTCCATGCTTCCATCAATTCTTTCAACAGGTCTGGATTATGCAAAACCAGAATGATCATATACATCAGGACACCTCCGACTCTTTCGCGTCCCCCTTCGGGGACGTTGCCGACGAAGCTTGAACCTGCTCCGCTTCGAGTTGCATTTCCTTTGCCTTTTCTTGTTTCTGTGTAAACAACCCGCGCAGAATAGGCGGCGTAATCAGTGTGGTGGTCAACACAGTGACAACAATCGCGGAAAACCCTTCCACACTTACCAAGCCGGCGCGCATACCCACGCTTGCCACGATCAAACCCACCTCGCCGCGCGAGATCATGCCCGCGCCGAGTTGAATCGATTCGCGTTGCGAGAGTCCGCCCAGCCGCGCGCCCCAGCTTGAACCGATCCATTTGCCGGCAACTGCCACCAGAATAATAACAACTGTAAAGAGCAATGCCTGTAATTGAAACTTGCGCAGGTCAATGGATAAACCAATGTTGACGAAGAAGATCGGCACAAATAATCCATAGGCGAGCGCGTGCATCCCCGATTCTATTCTTTCTTTTTCGGGAGTGCGTGCCAGCATCAGACCTGCAAGAAAAGCCCCTGTGATGGCTGCCATGCCGCCAAAATATTCCGCGGCAATTCCATATGCCAGCATGATGACGAGAGAAATGGCCAGCAAACCCTGGCTGACAGGAAGGCTGGAAAAACGGTGGATGATCCACGGCAATGCCCATAAGCCGAACATCACCGAAAGGGCAAGGAACAAAACTATGCGGACGATGATAAGCATAATGTCATATGTGCTTCCGCCTCCGCCTTGCAGGGCAAGAAATCCTGAAAGCAATAAGATGATTAAAATATCGTCAAACACCGCCGCGCCAAGCAAACTCAGTCCCACGCGGCTGCGCAACGCTTTTAGCTCGATCAACGTCTGCGCTGAAATGCTGACGCTGGTGGCGCCAAGCGTCAGACCGAGAAAGATCGCGGCGGGTTGTTCAAGGCCAAAGAGCAAGCCTGCGCCCCATCCCAACAATACCGGCCAGAACACACCCATCAATCCAGCAAAGGCAGCCACGCGTAGATTCTGTCTCATCTCGCCGAAATGCAATTCCAACCCCGCAAGGAACATAAGCAACAATACACCAAGTTCGCCAAATCTGGCAACCGTCTCTGTGAGTTCGTGCTCGATGAAAGAGAGATTGAGCAAATTGATGAGGGAAGGACCCAATAAAATGCCGACCAGCAATTCGCCCAAGACTGAAGGCTGCCCAAAGCGAATGCTCAAAAATCCCGCCATCTTTGCAGAGAGCAGGATAATGGAAAGCAGGAAGGCAAGTTGGAGGAAGAGGCTCATGCTGCAAATAGTATAACTCGAAAAAATTCGGCGACTATAATTTTCTCTTGAATTTCTCAAGGTACTCTGCGACCTCGATCATCGGCGGACGTTCATATTCGGCGATCTGCTCCACCTCCAGTGAGTAGCCCTTGCTGTCATGGCGGATTAACTTCATGGAGCGGTTCACATCTTCCAGCACGGCGCGGCCAAAACGCTTTTCCAGTTTTCGGAATACGGTCTGGATGATGGCGAAGGACATCTTGCTCAACGCCTCCAGATGTTGATTGTGATGAATGCGTTCGAGCAAGTCCACCTGGGCGATGGCGCTCAGACCGTAGCGTTCGTACACATCAATTAACAAGCCCGTCTCTACGCCGTACCCCGAATAGAAAGTTGCCTGCTCCAGCGCACCGCGCCTGCCTCCGTACTCTCCTGAAAGCGGCTGAACCACACCGGAGAGTTCAGGGAAAAATAAATTCAACAATGGGCGCGCCGTTAATTCGGTCACACGCCCGCCGCCGCCCGCTTGCATTTTCGCGCCCACGCGCAAGGGCCTGCGGTAAAAGCCTTTCACGAACTGCACCTGCGGGTTGATGAGCAACGGGCCAATGATGCCATACACAAAGCGCGGATGAATATTCACAATATCCGTATCGATCCACACGATAATATCGCCCTTTGTGACAAGCAAACTCTTCCATAATGCTTCGCCTTTTCCGTCCCGCGGCTTCAGCCGTTCCAGCAATTGCTGGTGGATGTAAACCGGCACACCTTCCTTTTTTGCGATCTCCCGCGTGCGGTCAGTGGAATCGGAGTCGATCAGCACGATCTCATCCAGCAGCGGCACTCGCTGCATTAATTCCTTCTTCATCATCCCGATCACCCTGCCAACCGTTTGCTCTTCGTTCAACGCAGGCAGCGCCAGGCTGATGGTCAATCCTTGTTCCTTCTTCAGGTTCAACAGTTCGTGCAGTTGATTGAATTCGTCCGCATGAAAGGTATTTTCCGCGAACCATTTATCCACCAGAATGGAGATTGCCTCCACGCCCGCGCTCTCATCGTATGTTATTTGAGGCATAGGTCTTCCGCTTTTGACCGCGATCACGGTGGCTGGCGCTTCCCGTAGAATACGATCAGCTACCGGGCCGAGCGAAGCGGAACTTGTCAGCGGCTGCTGGGTCGTGCCAAGGATGATGACCTCCGAATCCTTCGCCTTTTCCAGAATCAAGTTCGCCGCATCATCCGTAACCGCGAACTCCGTCTGCACATCTGTAATTTGATTCAGAACCTGCCCCAATCCTTTGAAGGGCGCATCGTTCCCCGCTTCGGGGTCGTTCGGCCTGCGGATGTGAAGAGTCTTCACTCCCTTGGAATGCAAGCCAAGCCCGACCCGCAATGCCAACTCCGCATGCGGACCGCCTCTTACGGGTACCAGCACCTGCTTCGGTTTACTGGTAATTTTTCCCCGCACCAGGGCAACGTCACACGGCGGATGCTCCAGTACATCGTTCAACGTGACATGCAATGCTTTAAGATGGTTTTCAAAGTCGAGGAAAAGCAGATCAGGTTTTAGATCCTGCACCAGGCGGTAGAGTTCGTTCCACGGTTCATATGAAACGATGATCTGCGTTTTACTGGTGACGCGTTTGTCCCGTCCAAAAACCCTTAAGGTTTTTCGCAGGGAACGCGCGGCAACCGCCCCTGTGCTGAGAGATTGACCCTGCGGAACAACCACAACCCCAACGAGGATGATCTCCACGTCAAAGTGACGCGCCGCATCCAGCATATATAAGCCGGGCCCATCATGGACAAAAGGAACAAGGATGGTGTGAATGGGTTTGAATTCGGAATGTCGTTGCATAGGTTCTCCCATGATTGAAAAAGACTCTAAAGGTTTTCTTTTGGATCAGGCGCATATTTAAGAGATAAACCTTTACAGTCTACGCTAATATCGGCGCAATATGCTGTCGATAGATCGCTTCCCAGCGGAAGGAATCACGCGCCCGCATGGAAAGCCTCGCATTCATCGAAGTTCGAAAATATTCCGCGATCATCCCCGCGATTTTTGCCGGGTCTTCATCTGGGGAAAAGAATCTTGCATCATTGACTCCCAATTCGCGCAGCGGGGGAATATCGGCACAGAAAGCGGGTAAATGACTGAACGCTGCTTCGACGAGCGGAATGCCGAAGCCCTCCTCGCGGCTGGGGAAGAAGAGCGCATCGGCAACGCGGAAAAAATCCGCGATCACTTCATCGGGAAGGAAGCCTTCATGCAATTCCGCCAGAAAATGCGCGGAGCCAACCAACCCCAATTGTTTTCGCAGCCCGGTGAGTATTTCAAAATAGTTGATGTTGTTCTCGTTATGCGGTCCCAGCGGACCGGTCACCACCAAGGCAGCTCTGGGGAAGTCTTTTCTCAACGCTGCCAGCGTCCACAACGCCAGCTCGATATTCTTGCGCGGGGTCAAACGGACGGGCAGCAGCAAAATCGGTGATGCGTCCAACAATTTTGTTTTCTTAAGCAGGTTTTGGGTTTGATTCTCAAGCTTGAAGAAGCGCTCCATATCCACACCGTTGGGGATGACGTGAATTTTTTCGGGGCTGATCTTCATCAAATCTGCCAATTCCATGCGGCGAAGTTCGGAAACAACCACGTGCATAGTACCACCCCAATCAGTGCGTAATAAATCCCACGGATAGCCGTTATGAAGTTCGTGCCGATAGCGCGGGGTCGTCCATGCGAGGTCGTGATGCCAGAGGATGAGACGCGGCAGTCTTTTGGAAGTGTGCAGTTGATGCAGCGCGGCGGTGAGTGCAAGGTTTTTATTCAACGAGCAGACGTTGTGCGCGATCAACACATCAACGCCGGACAAGCCATCCTGTAACTGAGCAGCGAGTTCGTCGCGAAGAGATTCGAAATCTGCCGTCACTTCGCCCGAATCCAATTGTGCTTTGACTTTCGCCACCCGTTCATGGCGCGAATCGGCAAGGGGAATTGTTCTCAGAGAAATTCGTTCACTCAATGCCTCGCCGCGCGCCGCAATCAAACGAACAGAATGTTCATCCGCAGACATGAGCCGCGCGTGGTGCGCGATGACACTTTCCACGCCTCCAACAATGGGCGGAACGGAGTAATGCAAAATCGCAATGTTCATACTTGATACCCCAAACAATCTGCGACAATCGATTCCAGCCGCCGTTCGAGTACGGAGTAGGAAAAATATCGTTGAGCGAGTTGATAGTTCATTTCCGTCCATTCGCGTGTCAGTTCGGGGTTTTGCAAAGAGTGCCGCACGGCGACAATGGTGCTGGTGCTGATGAAGCCGTCGAACCATAGGGTGTGGAAGCCCTTCGGCTTGATATCCACTTCATAGATGGAATAGTTGTTGACCAAAATCAGGCGGCGATAGTATACGGCTTCGAGGAAGGCATTGCCAAAACCTTCAATGCTGGATGGATAAGTCACCAAATCGGCATGCGGATATACGTCACCAAGAGTGTAAATTTTTTGCCCGTCTTTTGTGACGCCGCGTTCATCCTGCACCTGATCGGATTCAAAGCGAACGGTCACATCCAACAAGTGGGCATACTCGGTCACACGTTGTTCGTAGTCTGTGCCCTCATCACCTGAAGCGTGAGAGATGACCAGCTTTGCAGGCAGGCCGAGTCTGCGGACAAGTTCAACGGCGTGCTCAATGCCTTTGCGTTGGATGACGCGTGTGGGCTGCAGGAAAAAATATTCGCCGTCGTTAATGCCAAAGTCTTTCCGAACCGTTTCCGTGTAAGGGTCCGGAGCGGGCGGCGGGGAGTCGAAATCCATCACGTTGGGAATCACCCGCGCCGCGATTCCATAACGGGATGCGATCTGCTGGGCTTGTATCGAATTGATGACCACATGCCGGATCGACGGCAGGTTCGGCGGGAAGGCGGCCGCAAGATAATCGCCCACACAATTGACTTGAAAGCGCTGCCGCTCCCAATGAAAATCGTGGTGATGGGCAATGGCAGGAAAACCCGTCTCGGCGATGAACTCTGTTATTGCAAGGCCAAGCGGCAGGTTAAGCGGGATCGTCACCGCATTTTCGATGACCAGAATTTCCAAATCAAAGCGATACGCAAATTCATACAAACGTTCCTTGAGATATTCCTTCAATTCATTCACGCGGCGGGTCATCTGCGGCGGGCGGACATAGATGGAGAAAAAATCCTTGTGCAAATGAGTTATTTCAGGATGCGCCTTGCGCGCCTCCTTCGTCACCGTCCAACTGCCCGAATAGGCTTGTTGATTTATCTTGTCGATTTCGGGATGACGATAAAACGCCTCCGGCGTGACCAGGGACTGGTCGCTGTTTCGATCACATTCTCCAGCGAAATAAAAACATTTATGCCCGAGGCGCCCCAGCACGGTTGCCCACTTGTCCGTTTCGAGCGAAACGCCGTCCGTGCCCGCAAAGCGGGTGGAGATAAAACCGATATGATGTGTCATAGTCTCATCCATAAAGTTTGATAAGGTTCAAGTGTGATTTTTGAAAGCTGTAAAATTTTACTCGTAAAAAGGTCCACTGCCGATTTGTAGTTCGTTGTACACATGATTCTTTGCGCGCCGACATTCTGTAAACATAACACATGTGATTCTCCGCCAGGCGAAATGCGTTCCACTGCAAAAACGGACGGATGAACATTCAAAACTTTTTGTTCGCCGTGTGGATGAAAGGCGGAGGAATTGCTTCTCGCTTTCAACAAGCGGGAGTATCGTGTGAAAACTTTTGAGCGCAGAGAATTTTCATTTGCGAGTTCGTTCTGTAATTCATCGACCTGTAATTTCTCGCGGTTGATCGTGCGGTTGCGTCCGGTCTGCTTTACGCCCTCGATCCATCCGCGCGAGCCGAAGAGGCTGTGGAAATAAATTCCCGGCACGCCGAGCAGCGAAAGCATGATGGCTTGTGAGGCCATGAAACGCGATACTTGCATGGCCAATGATTCGTTGCCATTTGGTTGTGACAACGCATCGAAATAATTGATGTTCATTTCATACGGAGCTTGCGAACCGTCCGCGTTGTGTTTGTAGGAGACCAGGCCGCCGTGTTCGAGTGTTTTATGCACCAGCGAGTCTATTTCAGCGTCCGATAAAATTCCTCGGGCAGGATTCAGCCCGATCCCGTCGTGCGAGGCGAGGAAGTTGAAGAAGGTCGTTTTGTCCGAGGGCAGAGTCAAAGTCTTGGCCCAATTGGATAAGATGCGCGCGTCACCTGTGTGGAAGGTATGCAAGGTTAAAGGCGGCAGGGCAAAGTTGTAAACCAGCTGTGCCTCGTTCGTGCCGTCGCCAAAATAGGAGATATTGTCCATGTGCGGCACGTTGGTTTCGGTGATGAGATGCACATGCGGCGCGGCTTCGTTAATGGCGGCGCGCAAAAACTGAATGACCGCGTGAGTCTGCGGAAGATGAATGCAGGTCGTGCCGATCTCTTTCCACAAATAGGCAATTGCATCAAGACGGATAAATATTGCGCCGCGCTCTGCATACATAAGCAGAATATCGAGAATTTCCAATAAAACTTCGGGATTTTTGAAGTTGAGGTCGACCTGATCTTCGCTGAATGTTGTCCATACTTGCTTTTCCCCAGACGGTGTATTGAAGGTTGTCAGCAATGGCAATGCCCGCGGACGTACCACTTGCGAAAGATTTGGCTCGCCTTCGATGGTAATGAAATAATCGCGATAGCGCGGATCATCTCGCAGGAACCCCTTGAACCATTCGCTCTGTGAGGAAATGTGATTAATGACTCCGTCAAACATCAGGCGGAAATGACTTTGCATGGAGGAGATATCCTCCCAATCCCCCAGCGCGGAATCAACCTTGCGATAATCCACAACCGAGAAGCCATCGTCCGACGTCCACGGGTAGAAAGGCAGGATGTGAATCCCGCTGACAATATCGGATACGTATTGCCTGCAAAA
>JACZJC010000017.1 GCA_014860745.1 Anaerolineales bacterium | reverse complement strand
CGGCCAAGGGTCTGCCCTTCTGCATTAATTACAACCCAGTTGCGCTGAATTTCAGCGGCTTTCGGATAGTACGTCTTCTGTTGCACTTTCGTCTCTCCGTTTCCTTAATATCATTACAAATGATCAATAATTTACTTTTGTGAGTGCCAGCCCATGGGAGGGAGCCAGGCCCGAGAGAAGTTTTCCCTGCTTCAAGAGAGCATGTTGGACTTTCTCGACTGAGCTTTTTCCCTGGGCAAGCGACACCTGCACAAATACCAATCTTCTTACCATGCGATATAAAAACGCGTCCGCCTGGACTTCAAACTGCCACTCTCCATCCGGCATTTTTCTCCACTCGGTCTTTGTCACCGTCCGCACCGTAGTCCCTTTTGGGGTTGTCGGTGAGCCGAAGGCGGCAAAATCATGTGTGCCGAGGAAGATGCCTGCGTTCTGTTTGAGGGCATTTCCATCCACTGAAGGCCAGACCCGCCATGCGTATCTTTCGCGCAACGGGTCGCGGGTCGGTTCGCAAAACAACCTGTAGCAGTACGTCCGCGAAACTGCATCAAACCGCGGATGAAAATCTGCCGAAGCCAAGAGCAGGCTTGTTATCGCAACGTCAGGCGGTAGTTTCGCATTGAGCGCCTTGAGCAGTTTTTCTGCCGAATGCGCCCATTCAAAATCAAATGCGGCCACCTGCCCTGTTGCATGAACTCCTGTATCTGTTCTGCCAGCCATAAGGACCGACTTTCCAGACCAGCCGAGGGTTCGCAGGGATTTTTCAAACTCGCCCTGCACGGTTCGGGAGTTCGCCTGCCGCTGGCTGCCGGTAAACCCGGAGCCGTCATAGGCAAGGATCACTTGGTAACGTGCCATATAGCGATTAGCCTTTAGCAAGATGCTTTTGGCTGAACGCCAGATGTTTCAATTATTCTTCCACTAATTCGAGGACAACCATTTCAGCAGAGTCGCCGAAACGGGGTCCGAGTTTCGTCACGCGGGTATAACCGCCATTGCGGGTTGCGAAGCGCGGCGCAATTTCATCAAACAGGCGTTTGATGATCTGGTTGTCGCCCAGTTTGGAAATGGCGAGGCGGCGGGCATTGACTTTCTGTTCGGGTGTGCCGCTTTCGCTGTTCTTGGCAAGGGTGATCAAGCGTTCGGCGTCGCCGCGGATCGCGGCGGCCTTGGCCTTGGTGGTTTGAATCCGCTCGTATGTAAAAAATTGTTTGATCAGGTTGCGTCGCAGAGCAATACGCGAGCTCGTGGTGCGGCCCAATCGATAACCAGCTATTTGATGTCGCATCTCTTAACTCTCCGAGGATGAATCGTTTTTCATGAAGCCCTTTTCGCGCATCTTGTCGCGAAGTTCGTCGAGACTCTTCTCGCCAAAATTACGGATGGACATGACCGCAGTCTCGCCTTTTTCAAGGAGGTCAAGCACATCACCAACGGTGGTGATGCCGGTGCGCTTCAAGGAGTTAAAGACGCGCACGGAAAGGTCCAGGGCTTCCACTGGCGTTTCCGCCAGTTCACTGCTCAAACGGCTTCCCGAGGTTTCGCGTTCCACAGCGACTGCCAGCATCTCTTCATTGATCCCTGCAACATAGCGCAGGTGATCGATCAAAATGCGGGCGGAGGAACTGAGCGCGCGTTCCGGTGAAATGGTGCCGTCTGTCCAGATTTCCAAAATTAATTTATCGTAGTTAGTGCTCTGCCCAACACGGGCCGAGGCCACCTCCCAATTTACGCGTTTGACCGGGCTGAAGATCGCATCCACCGGCAGTTCACCGATGGGCATGTGCCCTGCGCGTTCGTTGGCCGGAGAGTAGCCGCGGCCACGCTCCACTACGAATTCGATATCGTGCTTGGTCTTTGCGCCGTCCACAGTAAAGAGGTATGTGTCGGGGTTGACGATCTCTATCTCGGGCGGGGTAATGATATCCGCCGCAGTGACCGTTCCCTCGCCGCGCACTTCAAGCTGCATGCGGGCGCTGTCGACGCCATCCATCTTGATGCGGACCTGTTTGACCTGCAGCATGACCTGGATGACATCTTCGCGCACACCGGGGATGTCGCTGAATTCATGCAGCACATCCGACAAGCGCAATGATGTTATAGCCGTTCCCTCCAGAGAGGAGAGCAACACGCGGCGCAGGGCATTGCCCAACGTCACGCCGTAGCCACCCTCTAGCGGGCTGATTGTGAATTTGCCATAATTACGAGCTTCTGCTTCGCGCTCGATTTTTGGCATAACCATGTTCGTAATGATACCCGTCACGGTTCACCTGTCCCTTTTGATAATGCGCGCCGGGTGGTAGACCAGCTTTCAGGTCCGACCCGAGGCGCAACTGGAGGATTTATCGTCTGGAGTAGTATTCGACGATCAACTGTTCGTCGAGACTTCCGTCAATTTCAGCGCGTTCCGGCATGCGGGCCACGGAACCTGCCATGGATTTAACATCACGGCTGAGCCAGCTTGGAGCGTTACGCTTTTCAGCGTAGGCGTCCAATTCTTTAAAGTAGGTCAGCTTGCTGGAGCCTGCGCGAATGGCAATGACATCACCCTCACCAAGGAGCATGGAGGGGACATCGGTGCGGCGGCCGTTTACAGTAAAGTGGCCGTGCGAGACGAGCAAGCGAGCCTGTGAGCGGCTGGAAGCGAAGCCAAGACGGAAGACCACGTTATCGAGGCGGGACTCAAGGATCTGAAGCAGGGTCAAACCTGTCAGGCCGCGTCCCGTGATCGCAGTATCATAGTAGCGGCGGAACTGGCGTTCCAGCACGCCGTAAATGCGGCGGGCCTTCTGTTTGGCACGCAACTGCCGGGCAAAGTCGGAGGCGCGCCCCGTACCCATGCCTTTACCGCCGCCGCGTCCTGCGGTGCGGCCATGCTGGCCGGGTGCGAAACTGCGCTTGTCGAAGGAGCATTTTGGCGTAAAGCAGCGCTCGCCTTTGAGGAAGAGTTTTTCGCCCTCACGACGGCAAAGTTTACAAACCGGACTTAATAATTTAGCCATATATCTGGAACCTCATCAATTACACGCGTCGCTTTTTCGGAGGACGGCAGCCGTTGTGCGGCACCGGCGTAATATCTGAAATG
This sequence comes from Anaerolineales bacterium, assembly GCA_014860745.1. Lineage (GTDB taxonomy): Bacteria > Chloroflexota > Anaerolineae > Anaerolineales > Villigracilaceae > Villigracilis. The sequence goes on along the minus strand of JACZJC010000017.1, from coordinate 13,451 downwards.
GAGCGAACTTTCAAACCCATGGACTGAACAGCGCGGATGGCGTTTTCGCGGCCAGGGCCGGGGCCTTTTACAAAAAGATCCACTTCCTGCAAGCCCAGCTGCTGGGCCGCCTTCAAGGCCTGCTCAGCGGCAAGGCGCGCGGCAAAAGGTGTGCTTTTGCGTGAGCCCTTGAAGCCCGCAGAGCCGGCGGAACCCCAGGCAACGGTGTTGCCTTCAGTATCTGTTACGGTCACAATGGTATTGTTAAAGGAGGCAAAAATATGCACCTGTCCGGAGGACAGGGTACGCTTCCCTTTTTTCGCGCCAGCGGCGCGGCGGGTGGAACGAACACTCTGAGCCATGTTTCTTTATTTACCTTTCGGACAGGATTACTTCTTGGCGCCCTTGCGGCGGCCGCGGCCGGCAACGGTCTTTTTGGTGCCCTTGCGGGTACGCGCATTTGTCTTTGTGCGCTGGCCGTGAACGGGCAGGTTGCGGCGGTGGCGCAGACCGCGATAAGAGCCGATTTCGATCAGGCGCTTGATGTTCATTTGAACTTCGCGGCGCAGGTCGCCTTCCACCTTGAAATTTTTCGAGATCACTTCGCGGATCGCGGAGACTTCGGCTTCGCTTAAATCCTTGATGCGCGTATCAGGGTTGACTTTGGTCTGAGCCAAAATCTTCTGAGCGCGGGTTGGCCCGATACCAAAGAGGTAGGTCAGTCCAACTTCAACCCGCTTATTGCGGGGCAGATCAACACCTTCAATTCTCGCCATAGGTCACCACACTACCCCTGTCTTTGTTTATGTTTTGGATTTTCGCAAATGATAAAGATTACTCCCTTGCGCCGTATGATCCGGCACTTGGCACAACGCTTGCGAATGGAGGGTGAAACTTTCATGAAAAATCTCCTAACTTGCGGCCATTCTATTGAACGACCAAAGGTCTAATTATACTGTTCGAATTACAAATCGTCCATATTTCAACGGTTGTCTGTTGACGGTCACAAGACAGTCAGGATGAGGAGGTCTCCTTCGGTGACGGCAATCGTATGTTCAAAATGCGACGTCAAAGACCCGTCAGCAGACACAACCGTCCACTTATCCGGGAGGACGCGGGTTTCATACGTCCCAACGAGGACCATTGGCTCCAAAGCGATGGTAACACCCGGGCGGAGCAGCACGCCGGTTCCCGCCACGCCGATATTTGGCACCTGCGGACCTTCGTGCATGTCCTTCCCGACGCCATGCCCCGTATATTCACGGGTAACATGGAAGCCATGGTTTTCCACATATTTCTGTATCGCTGCCGAAACGTCTCCGGTGCGCCTGCCTTTGCGCATATTTTCTATGCCGGCATATAACGCGCCTTCCGTCACTTCGAGCAGTTTCGCCGCCTGGGGAGAGATCTCCCCGACCCCGGCAGTGAAAGCGGAGTCTGCGACGTACCCTTCAAAGAAGGTCCCACAATCAATCGAGACAATATCCCCTTCCTTTAGCTTGCGCTTCGGGTGGGGTATTCCGTGCACCATCTCATCGTTGATACAAACGGTGATGGAGGCAGGATAGGGCGGGAAACCATAGCCTTTGAATGGCGATACACATTCGTATGACTTCAGTACTTCCTCAGCAGCCGCGTTGAGTTCCGCTGTCGTCACACCTGGTTGTAAATGTTCTTTTACCCTGGCCAGAACTTGGGCATTGATGCGTCCCGCTTCCCTCATGATCTTGAGCTGGGCGGGGGTTTTGACATTGATCTGGCGATCCGAACTCATTTTTTCAGCCTGCTTTTCAACAGAGCCTGTCGTTCGCTCTGCATACTCATAATAATTATTTTTTCAATGCTGCCAGCAGTTCTTTCGTCACCTGCTCCACGGTTTGCATTCCGTCAATCTCGATAAGCCTGCCGCCATCTCGGTAGTACTCTACCAGCGGCATCGTCTGCTCCAAATATACATGGATCCGTTTTGTAACCGTCTCCACTTTGTCATCATCGCGCTGGTACAGCTCGGAGCCATCCAGGTCACAAATACCAGCCTTTTTCGGGGGGCTGAATTTTTGATGATAGATGTGCCCCTGTCCGCGGCACGTCCAGCGTCCGCTCACGCGCTCGATGAGAACTGCTTCATCCCCTGTGATATAAGGGACTGCATCCACATGCCCGCCGAATTCGGAAAGCATTTTCTCGAGCGCATCCGCCTGTGCTGGGGTGCGGGGGAAACCGTCAAGAATGGCACCAGCTTCACAGTCGGGACGGGAGATGCGGTCACGGATCATACGGATGGTCACGTCATCCGGCACCAGTTCGCCCTTTTCCATAAAAGAATTGGCGAGTTTGCCTAGTTCCGTTTGATTTTTAAGGTTCTCGCGAAAGAGATCTCCGGAGGAGACGTGAGCGAGTTTGGTCGTTTCAGCCAAAATCTTGGCCTGGGTTCCTTTACCAACACCGGGTGGGCCGAGCAGGACGATAAAGGTCGCCATATTCTCTCCTTAGCGGACGAGTAACGAATCCTGATAGCCATGCAATTTGAGTTCGGCATCAATGTTCTGGAAGGTATCACGCACCACGCCGACCACGATGAGCAAGCCGGACGATGAAACCAGGAAGATGCCAGTCTGCGAACTCGCTGCGGAGAGATTGAAAAGATTGAGCAACAATCCGAGCAAGAAGGGCATAATGGCCACAAGACCGAGGAATAGCGCACCTACGAGGGTAATGCGCCTCTGGACCGTGCTCAAATACTTCTGGGTCGGAGCACCCGTATGCACCCCGGGAACGGTTGCACCGACTTTCTTCAAGTTATCGCCATAATTTTGCTGGTCGAATAGAACGGAGGTATAGAAGAAGGTGAAGACAACTACCATGAAGAAGTAGATCGTCCAGTAACCCCAGTTACTCGTACCGGTGGCGCCGAAGAAATTCTGAATACCGGTAAAAAAATCAGCTACACCTGGGTTCTCACTTTGTGTGAAGTAGCTTGCCAAAATCGTCGGGAATTGCAGAATGGCGCTTGCAAAGATCAACGGGATCATTCCGGAGAGGTTCACCATCAACGGCAGGGTACCTTTGACCGGCATGGACATACGGTTGCCCATACGGCGTCCGGGGTACATCACCGGGACGTTGCGGCGTCCCTGCTGGACATAAACGATCGCAAACACCGTCAAAATAATGACGACGATGGTCAGGATCAGCATAACCCAGCGTGTCTGTTCATCGGCAAGCAACGAAGCGAGATTACCGGGCAATTGGGAAACAATGCCTGCAAAGATGACGAGGGAAAGTCCCTGCCCGCGGATGCCGTACTCGGAGATCAACTCACCCAGCCAGATGGCAAACATGGTACCTGCGGTCATGGCGATCAATACCGTTGTAGACTGGAGCCAGGCATCTGCTGAAAATCCGAAAGGCAGAATTTTCTCGCCAACCGCCTGCAGAGACAGGGAATTGAAAATGTTGATCTGGCCAATCGCGGAAAGCGCTGCCATCGGTACGGCTAGATAATAAGTCCACTTTTCCTGCCAGCGGCGGCCTTCCCGCGGATCTTCCTGCATTCTGCGTTGAAGGGAGGGGATGATCGGGATCAGCAACTGCAGGATAATTTGGGCGGTTATGTAGGGATACACTCCCATGGATAGCAATGAGAAATTGGATACGGTTCCGCCGGAAAGCAGATCTAGGAATCCAAGGAAGTTTCCCTGCCCGGAGGCTGAATTTCGGAACAAGGCAAGGATCTCATGATTTACACCCGGGGCAGGGACATTCGCCGCAATCCTGTAAATTGCCAGGATGATAAAGGTGATAATCAGCTTGCGGCGTATATCTTCCGATTTCCAGAGGTAACGCCAGCCTGAGAAGGTGGTCTTCATGCTCAATATCCTTTGGTCTAGGCGATCAATTCAACAGTTCCGCCAGCCTTTTCGATCTTGGCTTTGGCGCCAGTGCTGATGCGGTGGACGCGAATCTTGAGGGCGATGGAAATTTCACCGCGGCCCAGAACAACTGTCGGGTTGCGCGAATCGCGGAGAAGGCGGGCTTTTTCAAGGGTCTCCGGTGTCACTTCCTCATTGGCTTTAAACGCCTGGGAGAGCTGATCCAGATTCACTTCATTGAAAAATACCTGATTGGGGGGGGTAAACCCTTCACCACGAATGAACGGCAGGCGGCGAAAGAAAGGAAGGTTGCCGCCCTGGCGATAGGCGTGACCGCCCTCACCGGAACGCGCACCCGCGCCTTTGGTTCCGCGACCGGCGGTTTTCCCCTGCCCCGCCGAGATACCGCGTCCGACACGCTTTCTATTCTTTTTAGACCCAGCATTGGGTACGAGATCGTGTAGCTTCATATAAATTCCTACTCTTCGATCTTGAGCAAATGGATGATCTTGTTCACCATGCCGCGCAAGGCGGGCGTATCCTTATGCTCAACAGTTTGATGTAAACGGCGCAAGCCAAGCGCCTTGACCGTGGCTTTTTGATCTTTAGGAAACCCAATATCGCTTTTGACCCAGGTCACGCGCAGGGTTTTGCCGGTGGTTTCTTTCTTAGGCATGTTGCTTCCTCCGCTCCCAGAATGGAAGCAGTTCTTCCGGACGTTTGCCGCGACGTGCCGCCTCGAGAGCCGGTGAACGCAAACCATCCAACGCATCGAAGGTTGCCATGACCACGTTGAGAACATTCGCGCTTCCCATGGATTTGGTCAGGATGTCGCGCACGCCAGCCACTTCCAATACGGCGCGGACGCCGCCTGCAGCGATAACTCCCGTACCAGCGGATGCGGGCTTTAGGAATACCCTTGCCCCTGCCACTTTGCCCAAAGATTCATGAGGAATGGTTGTGCCGGAGACATTCACCACACGCAGGTCTTTACGAGCGCGTTCAGAGGCCTTCCGCATAGCATCGGGAACTGCATTCGCCTTGCCAACTCCCATGCCGACAGTCCCCTTCTTGTCACCAACGACAACTGTCACACGGAAGCGGAAGCGGCGTCCACCCTTGACGACTTTTGCAACACGTGCAATCTCGATTACGCGCTCTTCAAAGGCGTCCTGGGTCTCATACTGCTGCTTTTCAGTAAATTGATTTTCTGCCATAACTATCTCCGGTTACGTTATAACGGCTTATGCCCTTATAACAACTTTTAAAACTGCAATCCGCCTTCGCGTGCGCCATCGGCCAATGCCTTGACCCGCCCGACGTAACGAAAGCCGCCACGGTCAAATACAACCGAGGAAATTCCCTTGGACTTGGCGCGTTCAGCAACGGCCTTTCCAATGGCTTTCGCCTGCTCAGTCTTCTTTAGGCCCTTCATTTTCTCACGCAGTTCCTTATCTATCGAGGAAGCGGAAACGAGGGTGTTCCCGTCCAAATCATCGATGATCTGGGCGTAAATGCCGCCGAGGCTCTTGAACACGTTCAAGCGGGGGCGATTCGGCGTGCCGGAAACATGCTTGCGAACGCGCACATGACGACGCTCGCGAGCGAGGGAACGACTCTTATTAGCCATGGATTACTTGGCTCCTTTTCCGGCTTTGCCAGCTTTGCGACGAACACGCTCGCCAAGATAGCGCAGCCCTTTACCATGATACGGTTCCGGGGGGCGAACCTTGCGAACATTCGCCGCCACCTGGCCAACCAATTCCTTATCGAAGCCCATCACCTTGATCTGGCGGGTCTTCGCATCTGTTTCAAAAGATACGCCCGATGGCGGATCCATTTTGACGGGGTGTGAATAACCAACGAACAGGGCAAGTTTCTTCCCTTCCATTTCAGCGCGGTATCCCACACCTTCCACTTCCAGAATTACTTCAAAACCCTTGCTGACGCCGTGTACCATATTGGCAAGCACGGCGCGTGTTGTGCCATGCAGGGCGCGTTCAGCGGGGTCATCGGAATTGCGCGTAATGTTCAACTGGTTGTTTTCCAATTTGATGCCAATCGATTTGGAAAACTCACGCTGCAACTCGCCTTTGGGACCCTTCACATGAACTTTGGAACCCTTCAGCTCCACCTGCACGCCACCTGGAATTTCCACGGGTAAACGACCAATGCGAGACATAGTAATAATCCTCCTACCACACCTTGCAGATGATCTCGCCGCCCACGCCCAACTGCCTGGCGCGAACACCGGTCATGACACCCTTGGGGGTCGAAAGAATGGCTACGCCAATTCCTGAGAGAACCCACGGAATGTCCGTCTTCTTGGTGTAGATACGGCGGCCGGGTTTGCTGACACGTTCCAAACCTGTGATCACCGCGCGACGCTGGCGGCGTTCGCCAACGTACCGAACCTTCACACGCAGGACCTTTTGCCCTTCGTGCTCACCATCCACGACTTCAAATCCCTCAAGAAAGCCTTCATCCTTGAGGATCTTGGCGATCTCGACTTTAATCTTTGAGTTGGGCATTGCAACCTGGGCATGACCTGCCAGCACAGCATTGCGAATGCGAGTCAACATATCAGCGATCGGATCAGTAAATGACATGATCTTCCTCCGCCTGGGGTTACCAGGACGCCTTTACAACGCCGGGGATTTTGCCCGTCAACGCCAGTTCACGAAAACAGATCCGGCACAAACCAAACCGGCGAATATACCCGCGCGGGCGTCCGCATCGCTGACAACGATTCCGTACCTGCACGGCATGTCTGCGGCGCAGTTCACGATATTGCATACATTTCTTTGCCATAGGTTAAGCATCCTTCTTGCTACTGAACGGCATTCCGAGCAATTTCAATAATGCGCGTGCCTCATCGTCGTTCTCGGCCGAGGTCACAATGGTGATCTCCATCCCGCGCAATTTGTCAATTTTGTCATACTCGATCTCCGGAAAAACCAGTTGGTCCTTCAAACCGAGGGTGTAATTTCCGCGGCCATCAAAGGCATTTGCCGACACACCGCGAAAATCACGGACGCGCGGCAGGGCAATGTTGACAAGCCGGTCAAGAAAAGCCCACATACGGGGGCCACGCAGGGTCACCTTCGCACCGATCAAACGTCCCTCGCGCAGCTTAAAGTTCGCAATGCTTTTACGCGCCTTGGTCTGTACAGGCTTCTGGGTGGTGATCTGCATCAGGTCGGCTGTTGCAGCATCCAGGGCTTTGGGATTATCCAACGCTTCGCCGACGCCGATGTTCACGACGACCTTTTCGATGCGCGGTACCTGCATCACGTTCTTGAAGCCGAACGACTTGAACAGGGCCGGAGCCGCTTCCTTGGTATAGAGTTCTTGCATTCTGTTCATCATTATTCACTCCACGGCCTAGTCAATTGCCGCCTCGCAATTCTTGCAAATGCGGTGCGCGCCTTCATCGTCTCGTTGAACTGCAACGCGCGTTGGTTCGCTGCATTTCGGGCAGACAAGCATCACATTTGAAATATCGATCGCCGCTTCAAACTGAATACGGCCCGGGTTGATGTTGCGGCCCTGCTGGGTCTGCACCTGTTTTTGATGTTTGGTGCGAATATTCACGCCCTGCACAACCAGGCGGCGGTCATCCAACAAGACGTTGATCACCTCGCCGCGCTTGCCCTTGTCTTCGAGGCGGCCGCTGATCACTTCCACTGTATCGCCTTTTCGAATCTTAACTTTCATCCTTTGCTCCTACAGCACTTCCGGGGCCAGCGACACGATCTTCATGTAACCCATGTCGCGCAATTCGCGCGCCACCGGCCCAAAGATACGGGTGCCCCTCGGGTTTTCGCCATCAGCATCCAGAATGACCGCGGCGTTATCGTCAAAGCGGATATATGAACCGTCTTCGCGGCGCCATTCCTTCGTGCAGCGCACAATGACGGCTTTCACAACTTCACTTTTCTTTACCGATCCCTGCGGCGCAGCTGCTTTTACGGTTGCAACCACAATATCACCGATCGATCCATACTTCCGGCGGGAACCGCCCAACACGTGAATGACAAGCAATTCGCGCGCGCCGGTATTATCGGCAACCTTTAATCGAGACTCATGCTGAATCATGGCTTATTCTCCCACGCCCTGATCAGCAGTTCGGGTCTCGCGCTTGATGACGGACTCAACCGCCCAGCGCTTCTCCCGGGACAAGGGGCGGGTTTCCACGATCTGAACCTCGTCGCCCATCTGACAGCCAATCTCGTCATGCGCTTTCACGCGCATGCTGGAGAAAACCACTTTCTTATAAAGAGGGTGTCGGAACTTGCGGGTAATCTCCACCACCACAGTTTTGGTCATTTTGTTGCTGGTGACAACACCAGTTAAACGACGGCGATTGTTCATTTTGCACCTTCCAAAGCGGCACGCGCGGTCTCGCGCAGAATCGTTTCCATGCGGGCGATGTCGCGGCGCAAAATTGTCAGGTGGCTGGAATCGGTCAACTGACCGGTAACCTGCTGAAAGCGCAGTTTCATCATCTCATCCCGGGCATCCGCCAATTTTGTGCGAATCTCTTCCACCGCCAACTTGCGTATCTCTTCCACTTTCATGGCCTTCATATTTATTCTCCTCCTGTGTGGCGCGCCACAACTTTGGTTTTGATGGAGAATTTGTATTGGGCGCTTTTCAGCGCAGCGACGGCAATTTCCGCAGATAGACCACTCACCTCGAACATGATCCGCCCTGGCTTTACAACGGCGACATAGTATTCCACATTCCCTTTACCGGAACCCATGCGGGTCTCCGGCGGCTTGTGCGTGAACGGCTTGGCCGGGAAAATGCGGATCCAGATCTTACCGCGGCGCTTCATTTCACGGACAATGGAGCGGCGGGCAGCTTCGATTTGACGGGCTGTGATCCAGCCCGGTTCCAGCGCCTGCAGACCAAATTCGCCAAAGGAAACTTCTGCTCCGCGCAGAGCTTTTCCTCGCATGCGTCCGCGCATCTGCTTGCGCCACTTTACACGTTTCGGCATCAACATATCACTTACCTCATCTCATTGCGACGTTGCGTTATTCCCGCGCGCTTCAAAATACCGTGAAGCGCACGTGCGGGGTTACTCGCTGACGTACACACCTTCCGTCGCTTCAACTTTTTCTTCAACTTCAGGCGTGACTTCGCCTTTATATATCCAGACCTTGATGCCAATCTGACCATACGTGGTCAGGGCTTCGGTTGTGGCAAAATCCAAATTTGCACGAAGGGTTTGCAGAGGAACACGGCCCTCACGCAACCATACATCACGGGACATTTCTGCGCCGCCCAACCGTCCGCCTACAAGGATCTTGATTCCTTCAGCGCCTTGTTTCATGGCTTGCTGAATGGCGCGTTTCATAGCGCGGCGATAAGCAATACGGCGCTCGAGTTGGTCGGCAATGTTGGCGGCAACCAGCATCGCGTCCGTATCGGGCGAGGAGATTTCCTTGATATCCAGATCGATCTTCTTGCCAACCAATGATTCCAAGGCCAGGCGGATTTTTTTCACACCTTCGCCTTTGCGGCCGATCAAAATGCCAGGCTTGGCGGTGTGGATTGATATGCGAATCTTGCCTGGTGTGCGTTCCACGTCAATGCGGGAGACGCCAGCTTTGCGGTCTTTCACTGCATCGGGCATTTGCTTACGAAGCTCACGGACCTTCTCATTGGCTGCAGCGCCACCTTTTGAGAGTTTGCCAAGCAACAAGTTACGGATGGCAAAATCCTGGTGTAATTGCTGACGATAGGTGCTTCCTTCTGCAAACCAACGACCGCCCCATGGCTGGTTGATGCCCAGACGAAAACCAATTGGATGTACTTTACGACCCATAAAATTCTCCTTACGCAGCGCGTCCGCGCTCGCGCAAAATAACGGTTACGTGTGAACTGCGGCGCAATAACGGCTTGAAACGGCCGCGTGCTCCGAAACGCCTCCACTTGCGGGTGGGAGCCTCATCAGCGGTAATCTTGGCTACGTACAGATCGTCGCGGCTGACACCGAAATTTTCCTCAGCATTTGCAACCGCGGATGCAACCAATTTATGTACGGGCAGGGCGGCGCGTTTGTTCACAAAGCGAAGGATTTCCAAAGCTTCATTGGCGCTCTTCCCGCGGATCAGGTCAATGACGTAGCGTACTTTCTGCGCAGAAAGAGAAAGATGACGGATTTTTGCATTAATATCTTGCATTTCTCAATCTCCTACGCAGCTTTCTCGCTGGTCTGGTGACCACGGAATGTGCGTGTCGGGGCGAATTCACCCAAACGATGGCCGACCATGTTTTCGGTAATGTAGATCGGCACGTGGCGGCGTCCGTCGTGAACAGCAATGGTATGGCCAACCATCTGGGGGAAGATCACAGAGGCGCGGCTCCAGGTGCGGATGACTTTCTTTTCTTTTTTCTGGTTCATGGCCTCGATACGCTTGAGCAGTTTCGGCTCAATGTAAGGGCCTTTTTTTAATGAACGTGACATATATGCGTACCTCGTCTATTTCTTAGCGGCCCGTCTTACTACGACGGCGTACAATGTACTGATCGGTCTTTTTATTGTGGCGGGTCTTTTTGCCGAGTGTGGGCTTGCCCCACGGACTCTTGGGACCCGGAAGACCGATTGGTTGGACACCTTCACCACCACCGTGAGGATGATCGCGAGGACTCATTGCCGTACCGCGGACGGTCGGGCGGATGCCGAGGTGGCGTTTGCGGCCTGCTTTGCCAAGTTTGATGTTGCCGTGGTCAAGATTTCCAACCTGACCAATGGTGGCATAGCAAACCTGGTGGATAAGGCGGACTTCACCTGACGGCATGCGGATTTGGGCAAAGTCGCCTTCTTTGGCAAGCAACTGTGCCGCGCCGCCTGCAGAACGGACGAGTTGTCCGCCCTTCCCCTCTTTGACTTCGATGTTATGGATCAGTGTGCCGACCGGAATATTGCTGATCGGAAGCGCGTTGCCGGGCCGAATCTCAGCGGTGGGACCGGACACAATGGTGTCACCAACTTTCAGGTCCAGAGGAGAGACGATGTATCGCTTTTCACCATCTACATAAAAGAGAAGCGCGAGGCGGGCGGTGCGATTCGGATCGTATTCGATCGCTGCAACCTTGGCGGGAATACCGTGCTTTTCACGTTTGAAATCGACGATACGAATGAAGCGACGAGCGCCACCGCCACGATGTCGAACTGTCACGCGACCTTGAGCATTACGACCGCCATGTCTCGGTCTGTTGACCAGCAAGGATCGCTCCGGCGTGCTCTTTGTGATTTCTTCAAAGGTGTAACCGGTCATTCCGCGCGTGCCGGGGGTTATCGGTTTATATTTTTTAACTGCCATTACTGCACCCCTTCAAAGATCTCGAGGGGTTTGCTTCCCTCGGCCAGGGTAACAATGGCCTTTTTGAAAGATGGGCGGCGCACCAACATGCGGCGGGCACGGGTGCGGCGTCCGCGTTTCGCAGGCGCATTGAGGATATTTACACGAGCTACGGTGACATCGAACAGAGTTTCGATTGCATCCTTCACTGCAGTGCGAGTCGCTTCTTCGGCGACAACAAAAACATATTGACCCAGTTTGCCGGATTGATAGCTGGATTTTTCAGTTACCAATGGGCGGATGAGGACATTGTATAGATTGGTCATGTCTCTCTCCTATCCGAGGTGCGCCACAAGCGCATCGATTGTCTTGAGGGGCAAGACAACTTTGTCAAAATTGAGTACGTCGCGCACATTCAAATAGCTGGCGAGCAATACCTTGGCGCTCTCGATGTTATCGGCAGAGCGCATGACAGTGTCGTAATTCTGGTCCTTGACGGGCATCAATACCAATACTGTGGAGGTGCCAACCAAGTTTCCAAGCATTTCAGCCATCGCACGGGTCTTAACTTCCTTGAGATCGAGTTCGTCCACGACCACAATGGATGCTTCCGCGGCTTTGACAGACAATGCGGACCGAAGAGCAGCCTGGCGCATTTTCTTGGGCATGCGCAGTTCGTAGCTGCGGGGATGCGGGGTGTGGATCCGACCACCACCAACCCATTGCGCCGCACGCGTGGATCCCTGGCGGGCCCGGCCGGTTCCCTTCTGTTTCCATGGCTTTCGGCCGCCACCGGCAACCTCGCCACGGACTTTTGTTTCGTGGGTTCCAAGGCGGGCATTTGCCATCTGGCGCACATAGGCCTGATGCATCAAATCTACGTTTACAGGGGCTTCGAAAAGTTTCGCAGGCAGTTCAACCTCGCGGACCTTCTTTCCCTTCAAATCAAGAACATTTACTTTCATGGTTATTCTGGCTCCCGTTTCCTACGCGCCTATTGCTTGCGCGATTCCTTGATCATGACAAGACTACCCTTGCCGCCGGGAACCGCGCCGTTAATGGCAATCAGGTTGCGTTCCGCATCCACCATGACAACTTTGATGTTTTGAGTGGTAACGCGGTCTACTCCCATATGACCCGCTCCGCGCGCGCCTTTGTAAACACGTCCTGGCGTTGTACCAGAACCGCGCGAGCCTGGGGCACGGTTGCGGTCAGATGTACCATGGGTGGCGTTCATACCGTGGAAGTGATAGCGTTTTACAGCACCGGCAAAGCCCTTACCTTTGCTTACGCCAATCACATCCACACGCTCGCCAACGGCAAAGGCCTCGCCGACGGTAACCTTGTCGCCGACCTTCAATCCGTGATCCTTGACGCGAAATTCGCGCAGGAAGCGCATGGGGGGAATCTCATTGGCTTTCAAGTGGCCCAATTGACCGCCGGTCAGGCGTTTGGGGTTTGCTTCACCAAAACCCAGCTGCACCGATGAATAACCTTCCTTTTCGGGCAGACGTACCTGGGTAACGTAACATGGCCCAGCTTCGATGAGTGTCACCGTCCAGGCAACACCTTGCTCATCGAAGATCTGGGTCATGCCAATCTTCTTTCCAATTAGCCCTTTCAACATACTCAATTTTCTCCTTCAGAAGATATTGACGAGACTGCCAGCCGGGGCATCGGCCGCATCATCTCCGTACAGCGCAGTCAGTAGGTGTGGGAGGCGAACTAATTTTTGTATTCGCGCCCAACCAGCTCTTGCACTGTCTCGAACGTACACCGTAGGCCGTGTTTCGCTAACACAAAACACGAATTACGTATTTCGACTAGATTTTAATCTCGATATCAACACCAGCAGGCAGGTTTAACCGCATCAACATATCGATGGTTTTTGAATCCGGGTCCAGAACATCGATCAGCCGGTTATGGGTGCGGATTTCAAAGTGCTCGTGGGAGTCCTTGTCAATGAATGCAGAGCGCCGTATTGTAAAGCGTTCCTTCTTGCTTGGCAAGGGAACGGGCCCAACAACATGGGCGCCTGTGCGCTCTGCGGTCTCTACAATACGCTTCGCGGATTGGTCGAGAACCCGATGATCATACGCCTTAAGGCGGATGCGGATCTTTTGCTTAGCCATCATACCTCGCCTTACTCGATGATCTTGGTAACGACACCCGCACCGACGGTCAGACCGCCTTCACGGATGGCGAATTTGGAACCCTGCTCGAGAGCCACCGGCACGATCAACTCCACCGTCAGGTTCACGTTGTCGCCCGGCATCACCATCTC
>JACZJC010000016.1 GCA_014860745.1 Anaerolineales bacterium | reverse complement strand
GATGTGAATCCCGCTGACAATATCGGATACGTATTGCCTGCAAAATTCGTTTAAAGTTTGTAGCGGCTTTTTATTTAGCAATTGGATTTGATCCCCATAGGTGATGAGGATGGAGTCGCGTTCGGTCAGTTCGCCGTCGCGCAGTGGAATGCGTCTTTGATAGTCTGCCGCAAGTTTATGAGTGCGGTCAAGTAGTTGTGGCGCCAGGTCTGCTCCGTAGAGGAAGGTGAGGTGAGATGGCAGGTTTGTCATTGTTAAATTGAGTAATAATCTCCCATGAGTATACCCTTCTGTGTGATGATGATTAATTTGCCCTTTAATTCATGTGTGTTCCCCGATGACGCTGCCAATTTGCATTCTGGTTGATCTTTCATGAGGCGCTGTTTTGCTGATAATGACAGAGGAATTCAGTCAAGCGCCCTCTTTGAACTCAAAAGCCAGGGCGGCGGACCAGGAAAAATCGGTCGAACCGCAGCCTGAACCGTCGCGCGGGTCGTAGTATTCGCGAAAGCCCGAACGGGCAAGCAGTTCAAGCGAGTCGCGTTGTATCGCGCCTGCCAGGTCATTGTAATCGTATCGCCGCAAGCCTTCGATCACGAGCCAATTCAGAATGATCCAGACGGGTCCCCGCCAGTAACGACGCGCCTCCCAGGTTGGCTCAGACTGGCTGGTTGTGGTCAGCCAGTGGCGTATTTTTTGATTAGGCGCGTATTCCAGAGGATTCTGCAAATGTTCCTCGACCAGCCGCTTCGCCTGTTCACGAGAGGCGATTCCGCCAAACAATGGCAGGAACGTTGCCGCAGTATTAACCGAAATGGATGCGCTCCCACGCCGATCATAATCATGGTAAAGACCATCCGCGTTATCCCAGAACTGCCTATCGAAGTGCGCTCGCAGATTATTCATCCAGTCATCAATTTCGTCAGTTGGCTGACCAAGTTCTTCAGCCAGCACGCGCAGGTCTTCATCCGCACGGTGCAGGATGGAATTGAAAAGCACGTCCTGCACAAGGAAGGGCGAACGCGCCAGCAACGCGGTTGGATCGTATTTTTCACGGCGAAAGACATCAATTAGATATATGAAGCGTTCGTAATCCGCTTGATGAGGACGCTCCGCCGCCGGGACGTGGAGCGTATCGCCGCGCCGAAAGTCAGGCACATCCTGCGGACGGATCGAAGCCATGACCTCGAGCCAGCGCGGCGAGTCGTCGGTGCCGGATTCCCAGGGATGGATGATGCAAGCCAATCCGCTCTTATCGGCATCGCGGGAGGTATGCAGCCAGCGATGCCATTTCAGCAGAGATGGGTAAACTTCACCGATGAACTGCGGGATCGAATGCCGCGTGCGCATACGGCGGATGATTGTTGTCAAAAGAGGCGGCTGGGTAATGCCTGATGTAGAAATGCCCGGCGCATTGGGGTTGTTCTCGATCTGCCAGAAAGCGGGGCTGGGAAAGTAATCGGACGGATCAGAATGGTAGACGACGTGCGGCAACATGCCATCCTTCCACTGCCCGCTGAGCAGGGAGCGGATTTCAGTCAGGGCGCGCGGCAGGTCAAAATGCGAAAGTCCCAGGGCGATCAGCGCCGAGTCCCAGTTCCATTGATGCGGGTATTGGTTTGGTCCCGGTTTGGTAAAGGGGCCGGCATCGTTTTTTCGGAGCAGAGCCCGCGCCAGGTCGAGTAGATGCGGAACGGTCATTCGGCGAGCGCCACTCCGCTTTCCACATCCAGCCAGCGGATTTTTTCGGGGGCGGGCCGCAGCCAGATCGTCTGGTCTGGCTGGAAGACGCTGTCCGCGTGGGCATTGACCTTGACGCGTTGATCGCCGACCATCACGGTCAGCATGTTATGCGAGCCGAGCGGTTCGACGACCAGCACCTTGCCTGTCATGGCATCCTTTTGGGCATTGGAAACGACTTCGATATTCTCGGCGCGAATGCCCAAACGGACACCGCTGGATATTTTCTGTTTCAAGATACCTTCCACCGAAGTAGGAGGCTGGATGGATGCTCCGCCCGCCAGCACGTTTACTTTGCTTCCACTCACTTCCACCGCACCTTGCAGGAAGTTCATGGGCGGGTTGCCGATAAAGCTGCCAATGAATTCATTGGCAGGGTGATCGTAAACTCGTAACGGCGTATCGCATTGCAGAATGGATCCGTTTTTCATTACGGCAATGCGGTCGCCTAGGCTGAGGGCTTCGATCTGGTCATGCGTGACATAAACAACCGTGCTTTTAACTTCTTTGAGAAGGCGCTTGAGTTCGGCGCGCATTTCCAATCGCAACAGAGCGTCGAGGTTGCTGAGCGGTTCGTCCATCAACAAAACCTCAGACTCCACCGCGAGCGCACGCGCGACCGCCACGCGTTGACGTTGTCCGCCAGAGACCTGGGCTGGATAGCGTTTGAGCAGGTCGTTGATCTGGAGCAATTCCGCAGCCGCCTCAACGCGCTTCCCGACGTCTTGATCCGCCACGCGCTGCATCCGCAGACCGAAAGCGATGTTCTCGAAAATCGTCAGGTGCGGAAAGACTGCATAACTCTGAAAGACCATGGCAATGCGGCGTTTGCGGGGCGGCAGATCGGTCACATCGGTGTCACCGATATAAATACTGCCTGAGTCAACTGGGTCCAGCCCGGCGATGCCGCGCAACAGTGTCGTCTTGCCGCATCCTGAAGGTCCGAGCAGGACCATGAATTCACGGTCGTGAATAGTCAGGTTTATATCGCGGTTAGCGACAACTTTTCCGAATTGCTTCTGAACGTTGATGATTTTTATTTCAGCCATTATTTTGTCACCCTTCCCCATAAATTCAACAGATAACGCCGGATGAATAGCATGAAGATCAGCGAAGGAACCATCATGAAAAAGCCTCCTGCAAAACGATACGGCAGTTGTGATTCACTCAGCACGGTCAACACCAAAGCCGGCAATGTGCGATTGCGGACCGTCAGGATCACCGCCGCGAAGACCTCGTTCCATGAGAGCACAAAAGTGAAAAGCGTGGCGGCGGCTAAACCCGGTAAAGCCAGGGGCAGCGAAATACGCAGGAAGGCTTCGAGCTGACTGCATCCCAAAGTTTGGGCGGCCTCTTCCAGGTCGCGCGGGATGCTGGCGAAGACACTGCTGGTTATAAGAATAGTGAATGGCAAAGCTAGAGCGGTGTGCATCAGTGCCAGACTGTAAACCGAGTCGTACATGCCCCATTCAATGAAGGTCACTGCCAGCGGAATCGACAGGATCACGATTGGGAACGAGCGGGTCGAGACGACTATTAAGCGGAAGGCGTCGCGCCCGCTGAAAATGAAACGTGCGATGGTATATCCGGCCGGCGCACCGATCAGGGTTGACAAGACGAGCGTAATCATCGCTACGATCACACTTGATTGCACCGACTTTATCACGCCGCCCGACTTCAGGAAAAATGACATGGTTTCGATGGTAAATGGCGCGGGCCAAAATGGACGGGGATATGTGTATGCCGAGAGTTTCTCGCCGAAGGCTGAGACGCCGATCAGGTAGATCGGCGCCAATATCCAGAGCGCGATCAGGATGGCCAGCACGTAGGTGAGAATTCGGCCAAGGACACGCGGAAAACTGGCGCGGCTTTTCATAGGGTTTGTTCCTCAGGGGTACGCAATCCCCACACATAAAGCGCCGTACTGACAATCGAAAGCGTCAGGATGAGGACGGCGTAGGCAGCCGCCACATGCGGGTTGCGATACGTTCCATACCAGCGATAGGCTTCAGCCGCCAGGAGTGTGACCCCGCGCCCAGCCACCGCCATGGCAACCGCGAAAACCTGGAATGCCAGGATCGTTCGCAGGATCAGGGCAACTTGCAGGCTGGGTTTGAGCATGGGCAGAATCACCTGCCAGACCTTTTGCCACAGCGTCGCGCCGAAGACATCCGCCGCCTCGAGAAACTCGCTGGGAATGGATTGCAATCCGGCTACCAGAATAACCATAACGATGGATGTAGCCCGCCAAACCTCTGCCACAACCACGGCGAATAACAACCAGCCCGTATTTTGGTAACTTAAGAATATAAAAGGCTTTTCCAGAATTCCCAGGCCTGTCAGGACCGTGTTCAGGTAGCCTCGTTCGGTAAAGATGGCAAACCAGACGATGCCTGCAGCAAGTTCTGAGATACCCAGTGGGATCGAGTAAATATAAAGGAACAACCCGGAAAATTTCAGCTTGGATTGAATTAGCAATGCCATGATGAGCGCCAGCGCGAATTGCACCGGGATGATGATGACCAATAGCAACAAAGTGGTGCGAAAGGCTTGCGCGAAGGCAACATCATTGACCATGGTGGAAAAGTGCTCAAGAGTCCACTCACCTGCATCGGATTGAAAAGCCAGAGTGAAGGCGTTTACCATCGGAAAAGCAAAAAAGATGAACAAAAATATAATGGAAGGAAGCAGGAGCAGGTAGGGGGTGAGTTGTTTTAAACGACGGGCATTCATCAGCGCCTCTTGAAAAAAAGGGTGCGATGCACATTTCCATGCATCGCACCCAATTGTGAAACTTTATTTAACCTGGCAAGCCTTCCCGACGCTATCAGGATCGGGCGACCAGCATGGAGCGCCTGTCGCATCCATGATGGATTGCAGGATAACCTTTTGCTCGTCCAAAACGGTGTTGATATCCTCACCGTTCAGGACAATGCTGGTAAAGGTATCGCGGAAGACTTTGTTGAAGTCTCCGCCCTTGTCAGCCAGTCCTTGCGGCAGAAGCGCGGGCAAAGCGTCAGGAGCACCCGCCTGCAAGGTCACAGCTTCGCCTTCCAGTTTAATGCCAGGCGATACGTAGCCCGGATAATCCACTGCCACAATCGGGAAGAAGCCAACTTCGCGCAGGGTCGTGACCTGGATCTGGGGCTCGGTGAGGTAGGCGATCAGCGCCTCCGCCCCGGCCTGGTTCGTGCTCGTAACCGGGATAGCCAAGCCGGCGATAACCGGCATAAAGGCGCGGCCCTTGGGTCCGGCTGGAACGGGCACGGCGAGGAAGTCATCCGGCAGCGCTTCGAAAGCATCCTTTAAACGGGCAGTGTGATCCCAGGCAATCCAGACTTCTTCATTGAGCAGTTGTTCCTGCATGAAGTTGTACGTGGTGGATTGCGGGTTGACGTAGGGCCAAAAATCTTTTAACCACTGCCAGCCTTGAGCCGCATCATCACTGGCGAAGGTGGTTACCACCCCGCCGGAGAAGGATGGCACAAGGAAACCCTGGAAGAATCGGTGCAACAGACCACTCTCGCCTGCCGGGAATCCAAACTTGGCATCGCCAGTGGTGTCCTTAATGTTCTTTGCCCAAGCCATCAAATCATCATAGGTCAAGGCGTTGACATCCGCTCCGGCGGGCAGGTATTCCAAAGCTTTTTTGTTGATGGCAAGAATATAAGTTGCCTGCATCCACGGCACGTAGTAGGTTTTGTCGGTGTTGAGTTGGGCTACATCCCAGAAGGCATCAGGGATGCCGCGATCGGCTAGGGATGAACGCAGAGCGGTCAGGTCCTGGAGTTGATCCTTGGGACCCATCGTTGAGAAGTTGCCATGCAAGGCGCCAAGAACATCAACTGTGCCCTGATTGGCTTGAACTTCAGCAGTGATGCGGTCATGGAAGGGACCTTCATCTTCCGGAATGAATTCGACATTGCCGGGGAACTTATCCAGGATGACCCCGCGCACTTTCTCGGCTTCCTGGACTGGGCGCAGTTGTGTCGAGAGCCACACGATATCACCATAGTCCACTACGGGCGGCGCAACCTCTACAATTTGAGTCACGATAACCTGAACTTCTTTGGGAGGTTGAGTGACCTGAGGCTGACAGGCCGCTGCGAACAGGCTGATGGATACCATCAATACCAGAACTTTAACTAGCAGTTTATTCATTTCTCCTCCAAATTCAAATGGGGTTTTATGGATCGTCATATACACAAAGAAACATATTTGATCTCAAGCTGCTGCCTCCTTTCGTCGGATAACATAGTCCATTAATCTATCGTAGCGTAGAATCACGAATGATTAAATCTGGAACCAAGAGAACGTGCGGCTCCTCCAGCACTTCGTTATTGATCAGGGCGGTCAACATACGCACCAAACGGCGAGCGCAATCATAGACAGGTTGATTGAGTGTCGTCAGAGGCGGAACGGTATGTTCCGTGTCTTCAATTCCATCGAAGCCGGCTACCGCTAAATCAGAGCCTACGCTGATGCCCAATTCCCGGGCGGCGCGCAGGATGCCAATCGCAGTCAGGTCATTTGCTCCAATGATCGCTGTGGGGGGAGAATGTAAAGCCAGTAGTTTTTTTGCCGCCAAATAACCGCCGTCGCGGGTGAGATTGCCTTCAGCGACAAATCTCTCCTCAAAAATGAGGCCGGCTTCAGCCAGTCCTTCTTGATAGCCACTAAAGCGGTCGGTTTGCAGGGACAGGTCTGACGCGGCGGAGACGAAGGCGATGCGTTGATGACCCTGTTCGACCAAGTGCATCATTAAACGACGCATGCCATATGCGCCATCCACGCCAATATACGGAAATTCGATTGAGTTGTTTGTGCGGCCAAAGGTAGCAAAGGGGAACTTGGATTTGTGCAGGTAATGCACACGCCAGTCATCCTGGCGCATACGGCTAAGCACAATCCCGTCCACGCGGCGGCCCTGGATCCAACGCTGATAAGCAACTCGTTCAGCCTCCTGGTTTGGTGGGGCAAGGGTAATCAACAGATCAAAGTTCTGCACGCTGGCCTCGTCGCCCAGACCCGCAATGAACTCAGAGAAAAAAGGGTCAGCAAAACGCGGCTGTGAAGTTGGCATGATGTAACCAATCGTATCAGTGCGTTGACGCCGTAGTTGGCGCGCGCTCCTGCTCGGTGCGTAGCCCATTTCTTTTGCAACTTGGATAACGCGCTGACGGGTCTCCTCGGAGACATCTTTATAACCATCCAAAGCGCGAGAGACGGTTGTAATCGAGAGATTGAGCTGTTTGGCAACATCACGGATTGTGATAGACATAATTAACCAAAACGTTTAGGTAGTAAAATTATATACCAAAACGTTTTGGAAATCAATATGATCTTTCCTGAAATAAAGGGAGGAGATATCCTCCCAATCCCCCAGCGCGGAATCAACCTTGCGATAATCCACAACCGAGAAGCCATCGTCCGACGTCCACGGGTAGAAAGGCAGGATGTGAATCCCGCTGACAATATCGGATACGTATTGCCTGCAAAA
>JACZJC010000015.1 GCA_014860745.1 Anaerolineales bacterium | reverse complement strand
ACATCTTTTTTAGATCAGTTCGCTCATGGATCTTCTGATTTGCTGCGTTATGTTGGCTTGCAGGATCCAACCAAAATCTATCGCTCTTTGCCTGGCCATCAACTCGACTAAAAGTTACGATATTATTTTGTTAAAGTTCATCAGGCGACCGTCAATTAATTAATCCAAGTTCACGTGCCATGCCTGCCGCCTTCACGCGGTCATCCACCCCTAACTTTCCATAAATATGCTTAACATGGGTCTTGACCGTCCCCACCGAGAGAACAAGTTTCTCCGCAATTTCAGGGTTGGAGAGTCCCTCTGCTATCAGCTTCAACACTTCGATCTCACGCTCGGTCAACGGCTCGATCAGGGAAGACTGGTCAACAGCAATGGATTTCTCAAATGCATCAAGCAGTTTCGTGATGTACGCCCGCAGCGCCTCATCCTTCGTTGACCTCTGTGCCTGCACCAACAGATTTTTCATTGCCTCGCCCTCATCCACAAAGGCTCGCACATATCCGCCTGCCGCGCCAATTCCCAGTGCCTGCATCAACGCCTGCATGGATTCAGACGAACATCCCGCCTCTTTTTCAAGGATGGAGCGAGCGATGCCAATTTCCATCTCGTATTCGACGTGTCCCGCCTCGTGCGCCAGCCGAGCCTGTTCCTCCAACAAACGCCGACTCTCATCCCAAGCCTTTTGCCGCATCAAATATCGCGCGTACATCAGCGTTGCCAAGCGATAGGGGAGAAACAACGGCTGCAGCGGCGGACGATACGTCTGCGCCCAGGCATCGAATGCGTGCCAGTCGCCGAGTCTGAACATCAACTCTGCATAGATGGAATTGGCGCGGTCCATGGCGTTTGTCACGCCGCTGCGTTTCATGCGCGTGATCAACTCATTCGCGGCATTACGCGCCGCATTTTCATCTCCATTGAGGCTTTCCAGTTTCGTCAACAGACTAAACAGGCGTAACTCCACATCGGGCACACCGCCCGTTTGCTTTTCCAACTCGATGGTGATATTTGCTTCCCGCCACGCCGTCTCGAGTTCATTGATCTGATACATTATTCCTGCCTGATTAATATGCGCCCAACCGCGCACATTGTTTGTACCTCCCTTACGCTTTACTTCATCCAACAATTGAGTATTGAGTATGATTGCCCGTCCCAATTCGCCACGTTCCGTCACCACTTGCACCCGCGCACATGCTGCGATCCAGGCTGTGGTGAAATCCCTCGCCATTTGGCAAAGACGGACCGTCTCGCCGTAGGCTTCCTCTGCCTGTGCGAGCTCACTCCCCATCGAGTGAATGGATGCGGCGATGTTCAACTCCGCAAATCCGCGCCACAGCAGATCATCCTGCGCCAGTTGCTCCAATGCCGTTCTCCCAAGCAAAAGAGCAGATGGCGAATCGGTATTCACAGCGCGCAGCAAATAACTGCGGATGACATTGAAGCGCCCGATAGAATGATCTGCATTGGGCTTGCCCTGCAAGTTCTTCTCCGCGCGCTCAAGCAAGGGCAGGATCTTTTCATTGTCATGCCCCAGCCAGAACCATGACCATCCCCAAAACGCGCTCAGGGATGGGTATTCCGCCAGCACCGCTTTAGGCAGTGTTTCCACGCGCTTCAGCAAACCTGCCATTTCCACACGCCCCCAGGTCTGGCTGAGGGCGTGTTCCATCAAGGAAGCCACACGCTCAGGCTTATTTGCCGCAATCCAATGACGGACGGCATCGAGCAGAAAGTTATTCTTCTCGAACCAATCCGCCGCGCGGTGATGGAGGTTGGTGATTTTACTTTGATCGGCTTGGGTAAGCCGCCGCCGCAACAAATCGGCAAAGAGATGGTGGTAGCGGAACCAGTTCGAGTCTGAATCAAGCGGGATGATGAACAGGTTGGCGCGTTCCAGTTCAGCGAGCATGGATTCTGAATTGGATGTTTCCAACATGTGGTCGCACAAGGATGCGTTGAAACGTTCCAAAATGGAAGTCTTCAATAAAAAATCACGCAAAGTCTCAGATTGGCGCGAAAGTACTTCATCGGTCAGATACTCTGCCACATAGCGGTTGCTGCCCGCAAATGCGGAAATGACCTCGCTGGGGTTCGATGATTTTTGCAGGGAGAGCGCGGCGAGTTGCAGACCTGCCACCCAGCCTTCGGTGCGCGCTTCCAACGTGCGGATGTCTTCGGCACTCAGTGAGAGTCCCATCGTTTGATTCAGAAATTGTGCTGTTTCTTCTTCGGTAAAGCGCAAGTCATCGGCGCGAATCTCAGTCAACTGTCCGCGCACGCGCCAACGTCCCAATGGGAGCGGCGGGTCGGCGCGGCTGATGAAGACAAGATGCAGGTTATTGGGAAGATGATCGATCAAATACGCGATTGCATCATGGATTGGCTGTTGGGTGATGTGGTGGTAATCATCCAAGACCAGCACGACATCCTTGCTGACAAATTCTGAAATGTCGTTGATGAGCGCGGCGATCAGTTCGCGCGGGTTGGGAGATAAAGTTTCCAGCAGAGAGTCGAGTGATTGGACGAAATCAGGCTGAACGGTCCACAAGGAGGCGGCAATATATCCAAAGAATCGGGCTGGATCATTGTCGTCTTCATCCAATGAGTACCATGCCGTCTTTTCATCTGCCCCCCCGGCAAGCCAGTCCGCCAGCAAGGTGCTTTTGCCAAAACCCGGCGGCGCGGAAATAATCATCACTCTTCCATTTGCGCCTGCCTGTACACGTTCTATTAATCTTCCACGGGAAACGAAACTCTCTGTTGGGAGCGGTGGATACAATTTTGTCGAGAGAATCGGGATCGTCATATCTTTATTATAATTCCGAAAATTTCAAGGATATACCCGTGTAATTTGAATTCTACCCAGGTGTTATATAATCCACCTATGGCTATCTCAATATTAGCTACAAAACTTTACATATCTCCACCTCCTCCTAAAGTCGTGACCCGCTCCCGCCTAATTGACCAGCTAAACAAAGGTCTCTTTGCGGGTCGAAAGTTGACCATCATCCCAGCTCCTGCAGGCTTTGGTAAGAGCACACTGGTCAGCGAATGGATAGTGAACAGCGGGCGGCCTACTGCATGGTTATCGCTGGATGAAAATGACAATGACGTTACATGGTTTTTGATTTACTTTATCGGCGCTTTGCAAACCATTTCAGTGAAGTTGGGTACAGAGTTACTGGACTCACTCCAATCTCCTCAAGCACCACCCACCAATTCAATTCTGACAGCCCTGCTCAACGAAATTTCGACTATTTCAAGCGATTTCATCTTCGTCCTTGACGATTATCACTTGACTGACACGAAAACAATTGACGAAGCCGTTGCTTTTATAATTGACCACCTGCCGCCTCAGATGCATCTGGTTATTACCACCCGTGAAGGCCCGTCTCTACCCATCCCGCGCCTGCGTGCCCGAAATCAATTGACCGAAATCCGCGCGGCGGACTTGCGTTTCACCCCATCAGAAGCCGCGGAATTTCTCAACCAAGTGATGGGACTCAACCTCACCGCTGATGAAGTTACCACATTGGAAACCCGTACCGAAGGTTGGATCGCCGGTCTGCAACTCGCGGCACTTTCAATGAAGGGACAACAGGATGTCCACAGATTTATCCAGGCGTTCGCAGGAGATCATCGCTATATTGTGGATTATCTGGCTGAAGAGGTGTTGCGGCGTCAACCTGAGCCTATTATGAAACTTCCACCCACGAGTGAGACAAGCAACCATATGGTTGCTTGTCTCACTCCATGCAGATTCAAGCAAACTTAATCGGCTCCAGTTTGGCTGAGCTCTGGGCTGACCTTGCCCAGCACGGGTTCTGAAACTGGCTCGCGTCGTTCAGACCAGAGCGAATATCCCAACCAGGCTAGAGCCAACCCCACCGGCACCGCAAAGATCCGGTCGTACGGGTGCTGGACAAAGAACAGAAGGACGGGCAATAAGGTCCCCAAGGCAAGCAGTCCGCCGGCCCAGCGCGGCAGGACGTTAGCTCGAAACGTAGCGATGCCAAACAAAAGGCCGCCGAGCACATACCCAACAACTCCTATTAGCAGCCCATATACCGTTGGGAGTGCACCGAGGTTAATCTCACTGGCGTGCCCAGCGACCATTCCCAAAAGTCCCTCCACAAACTTCGGTGCCTCGGTTGCCGCCACTGGCGAGATAAAGGCTTCAATGAAATGGAGAGCCACTGAGAAGGTCCAGAAGCCGCTAAACAGAAGATAGCCCGCCAGACCCAGCCAACCGGACTTTTCCACTTGGCGGGCGAAGATCCCGGCTATACCAAGCATAGCGAGAAGGTCCATAACGATGCTCAAGTAGTGGGTGATTGCCCACTGGGCAGTGGTGACTGACGAAAGAACATCAAGTGGATGGATCGCCTGAATCGTTATGTAAAGGATCCCTGCACCCATGGCTGCTAAACCTGCCACGCGGATCATTTTCGAGCCTGTTATTTTCATTTTGCTTTCCTTGATCGCGGTTTGTTGATTGGTGCTCGCAAGTTTTACTTCTTTAGTGATGTTCATTTTTCTATCTCCTTTTTGGAAATGATCGGTCAGGATGGCAGAAATGGTTGAATATCATTTCTGCCATCCATTTTCCATATTTATCCTTTGCCCACCAGTGCGGCAAGCTCTGGTTTCGCAGTCCTCACGCCAACTATGAGCAGGTATCCGAGCAGCCAGACCTCCGCGATGATCACGATGAGAATGAACGGTTGGATCTGCTTATGAAAGTCGGGGACTAGGAACGCGGTGATTAGGTGTACCAAGTAGTAGACGGTGGCCGCGACGAGAGTGACGCCCAGCGCCTTGGGGAACAGTCCCGATTTGTAGGCAAGATACCCGAGCGGCGCCAGCCACAGGCCGAAGAAAACCTGCGCGCTGAGAGTCCCGTAGTGCTGGATGTCGAGCAGGAGCAACACGAGCGCATTCGACCCAGCGGCACCGAAGGCGTCTACGTAGGAACTGTTGGTTGCTACCTGCAAGCCCTCAAACTGGAAGACCGCATTTAGGGTAGTGATACCGGCCGAAATAGCAACGAAGACTAGCATGGCCCTCGCCACGCTTTTGTTCACGTGCTGAAGCAAGATATAGAAGGCCATAGCCGTGAGGACGAAGAAGATCGCATTCACCAAGTGGGCGACGACGATCACGCGAACAAGTCCAGGGTCCGCGATCACGTTCGCAGCCGTGGCCGCCGCATTGCCAGCTACGTACATCATGGGATCTCCAAAGCCTTCGGCAAAGCCGCCGAAGATGGCGACAAGCAGGTAAAAGACGCCGGCAATTCTAGCGAGGCGCTTGAGTGAAGATGTGCTCTCTGTTTTTATATTCATTTTTCTATCTCCTTTTTTGAACCATATAGATAAGTATCAGGAATTGACACCGGGCATCGCTGCCTGTTTGGGAAATCAGCCTCCTTGTTTCTTCTAAAGAGTTACCCTTCTCAACAACTGCGCATTGATTGCGACCACGATCGTGCTGATAGACATCAAAACCGCGCCCACAGCCGGGGACAGGGTGACTCCCCAATTCGCAAGCACACCTGCCGCCAGTGGAATGGCAATAATGTTATAGCCAGCCGCCCACCATAGGTTTTGGATCATCTTGCGGTAACTGGCGCGGCTGAGTTTGAAGATCTTGACCACATCCAGCGGGTTGCTGTTGACCAAAATCAAGCCCGCTGACTCAATCGCGACATCCGTACCGCCGCCGATGGCAATGCCAACATCCGCGCGGGTCAGGGCGGGTGCATCGTTCACACCATCGCCGACCATTGCCACGCGTTTGCCAAGTTTCTGCAGTTCCATCACTTTTTGATCCTTGTGTTCGGGCAGCACTTCCGCAAACACACGATTGATTCCCAACTGGTTTGCAACCGCGGATGCAACAGAATAACTATCGCCGGTCAGCATCGCAACTTCAATGCCCATTGCCTTTAATTCATCGACCGCTTTTTTGCTTTCGAGACGGATGACATCCGCGATCGAAATTCCCGCAATGATCCTGTCTTTGGTCGTTAGATACACCACGGACTGGGCGTCGGTGTTCGCGGTATCCGTAAAAGTTTTGAACGCACCCATCGGAGTGAGCCCCAGCATTTCCAGCAGACGGGGTCCGCCAACATAATAGGTTTCGTTCTCAAATTCAGCCTGTACGCCACGACCTTGCAGGGCGGAGAAATTAGTGATCGCAGGCAAAGTCATTTTTCGGTCACGGGCAAAGCGGCGAATGGATTGAGCGATCAAGTGCTCGGAGTCAGTTTCCAATGAGGCCGCCAGTGCCAATGCCTGTGCAGAGTCCCAGCCATCCGCTGTAACTGTATCCACCACACCGAATTGACCCTGTGTAAGCGTGCCGGTTTTATCAAAGATGACAACATCGATCTCACGTGCGGCTTCAAGTGCCAGACGATTGCGAACCAAGATGCCATTCTTTGCGCCCATTGCCGTGGTGATGGCGACGACAAGCGGGACAGCCAGACCGAGCGCGTGCGGACAGGCGATGACCAGCACG
This sequence comes from Anaerolineales bacterium, assembly GCA_014860745.1. GTDB lineage: Bacteria > Chloroflexota > Anaerolineae > Anaerolineales > Villigracilaceae > Villigracilis. Next base: position 26,185 of record JACZJC010000015.1, on the reverse strand, counting down.
GTGACAACACGGTTGAGCACTTCGATGTTGAATGTGTCGGCGATGGTCCAGGCGATGGCAGTGAGGATGGCGGAGGCAAGCGCAATGTAGAAGAGCCAGCCTGCGGCTTTATCGGCAAGCACCTGCGTCTTGGATTTGGATTGCTGTGCCTGTTCGACCAGACGCATGATGCCAGCCAAAGCGGTTTCATTTCCTGTGGCAGTGACCTTCACGCGCAGACTGCCGTCGCCATTGATCGTACCGGCGATGACCTTCTCGCCTTTGTGCTTGTGGACGGGTTTGGACTCGCCCGTAATCATGGCTTCGCTGACATCGGAGAAGCCACCTACTACCTCACCATCTGCGGATACACTTGTCCCGGGGCGGATGAGGATCAGGTCACCGTGTTGAAGGTCGGAGACTGAGACGGTTTCGGTGGTGCTGCCTTTGATAACGCGTTCTGCAGTATCGGGCATGAGCTTGGCAAGTTCGTTCAGTGCACCGGAAGCCTGACGGACTGAGCGCATTTCGAGCCAGTGACCGAGTAGCATGATGTCAATAAGAGTCACGAGTTCCCAGAAGAAGCCTTCGCCCAGGTCAACGAACTCGGCGGCGACGCTGTAAATGAACGCGACCGAGATCGCCAGCGAGATCAGCGTCATCATGCCGGGTTTGCGTTCCTTCAATTCAGGGACTGCCATTTGCAGGAACGGAATTCCGCCATAGGCAAAGATGGCCAAAGACAAAATAAATGGGACCCATTCGCTGAATGGGAAAACTGGTGGGTAAAAGTTTAGCCAGTGCTGGATCATCTCGCTGTAAAGGAGCACGGGAATGCTCAACAGCAAACTCCACCAGAAGCGGATGCGGAACATTTGCTCATGTCCGCCGTGGTCCGTTCCATGACCGGCGTGTGCAGAGTGATCCATTGCCCCAGACATGTTGTGACCTGTTTGGGCAGAGTGATCCCTTGTGGTGGCGGGCATGCTATGTCCCGCATGTTCGGAGTGATCCATCCCTTCGTGCATGGAGTGGTCCATGTTATGCTGGGAGTGATCCTCCATCGGTTCTTCATTGTGATTCGAGTGGTGTTGCATAGTTGTGCTCATTTTATTTACCTCTTTTCTTTCAACTCTAAATGGATGACGTTCAGAGATATTTCCATGCTCAAGTTATACAGAAAAACAAGCCTTGTCGGGTACGGAAATCCAGCACAAATTAGTGTACAAAAAGAAGTACAATAATTTGTGCGACAATTTGATGGGTCCGACATCTGAATCCGAGGTTTTTTATTGTATGGAAGTATCTTTTGGAAACTGGGTCAAACGAAGACGCAAATCCCTGGACCTGACGCAGCAGGAACTTGCCCGCCGGTTGGGATGTTCGCTGTCGGCGATCAACAAGATCGAGTCGGATGAACGCCGTCCGTCTCGCCAGATCGCGGCGTTGCTCGCCACGCATTTGGAGATTCCCACCGAACAACAGGAACATTTCTTAAAGGTTGCCCGGCAGGAAAAATCGGTCGAGACCCTGCCCGACCTGCCTGTTCCCCCAGTTCCCCCTTCTCAACAAATCCAACCAGTACATCCCCATCATCTGCCGAACGCCACTCCGCTGATTGGGCGTGAGATCGAGTTGGAGGAGATCGCACGCCTGCTTCGCGACCCGCAGTGCCGTTTGCTGACATTGACAGGTCCAGGCGGTATTGGAAAGACCCATCTGGCTTTGCATACCGCCCAGTTAGAGAATGAAACATCCAGCGGAGGAAGCGCTTTCGTTAACCTCGCCCCGGTCAGAGGGCGGGAAGAGGCGGTTACAACCATCGCGGATACGTTGGGCATTGTTCTGTACAGTGCCTCGGATCGCGCAAATCAATTAATTTCCTATCTGCATGAAAAACAACAGCTACTGATCCTGGATAACTTCGAACACCTGGCGAATGACGCCGGATGTACCGGACTCATCAGCGAAATTTTGCGCGGAACCCATCAGGTCAAAATCCTTGTAACTTCCCGCCAGCCGCTCAACCTGCAGACGGAATGGGGCTTTGAAGTGCAGGGTCTGCCTGTTTCTGCGGACGACCAAATATCTGATCTGGAACAAAGCAGTGCCGTGCGATTGTTTCTGCAGCGTGCTACTCAAGCCTATTCAAGTTTCAAGCCGGATCAGAAAGACTTGCTTGCCATTGCCCAAATCTGTAAGTTGGTGGAAGGTTTGCCGCTCGGAATCGAACTGGCTGCCACCTGGGTGCGTACATTATCCTGCCAGGAGATCGAGCAGGAGATCCGGCGTTCAATGGATTTTCTGGCGGTCTCCGTCCAGGACCTGCCAGAACGTCATCGTTCCATCCGGGCAACCATCGAACATTCATGGGATCTGCTCTCTCCCAAAGAACGAACCGTCTTGTCGCGATTGTCCATTTTCCGTGGCGGTTTTACCCGTCAGGCGGGAGAACAGATTGCCGGTGCCAACCTCTCAGTGATTTCATCGCTGGTTTCAAAATCCCTGCTGAGGCGGGCGGAATCCAACCGATACGATATGCATGAATTGATCCGACAGTTTGCCTGGGATCGTTTGCAATTGGACGAGGAAGAATTCGATACTCTTCATAAAAGTTACGCAAGTCATTATTCGAACTGGCTTTTTGAACGGGGTCCCGCCTTGAAGGGCAAACAACGCCCATTTGTGGTGGTGGAGTTGATCGCCGATATGGCCAACCTGCGTCAGGTCTGGCATTGGACATCCAACCATCAACAATATGAAGAACTCAGTAAGGCATCCGATACCCTCTTCTGGTTGTTCGAGTCGCGCAGCAACTGCCGTGAGGGCGTCCCTTTGTATGGGGAGGCAGTGGAACACCTGCAGAAGCAAACGGGAAACCTAATCCCCTCGGACGAAAAAGCGCATCCACTCGCAATGGGGCAGGCACTCAGTTACAAGGGATATTTCCAATACAGGCAGGGACGCCATCCTGAAGCAAAAGAGTCGTTGCAAGCCAGCCTTGATGTGTTGAATAGCATCCAGGATCAGAATGCTCCTGATGTGCAAATAGCTTTATCCAACGCACTGATCTTTTTAGGAACGATCACAGCAGTCATGGGAGATTTTTCTCAGGGCGATCTGTATTTACAGGAAGGCTTGGCATTAAAGAAAAAACTGGGTGATGCATGGGGATCAGCCTTTTGTCTGCGCCAGATCGGGGTCTCTGCTCAATATCAAGGTGATTATGAAAGAGCCCGACAGGCGTTAGAGGAGAGTCTGACCATCAGCAGGGATTTGGGAAATACATGGTCCATTGCCGCCTCCCTCAACCAACTTGGGTATATAGCATATTTTCGTGGGAGATATGAACAGGCACAACAATATCTTCTGGAAGGTCTGGAACTCAGCCGTCAGTTGGAAGACCGAGCCAGTATTGCAGTTGCCTTAGATGGGTTAGGCTTTCTGTATGCCGCTCAGGCTAACTATTCCGAGGCGAAAAAAATATTACAGGAAAGCATCAACCTGTGGACGGAGATCGGGGAACAAGGCAATCTTGCACAGACACTCAACCACATGGGCAATACCCTGCTTGGAATGAAAGAAGGGGAAAAAGCCCGCCTGCATTTTCTGAAAGCGTTGCGCGTTGCATTGGATGCAAAGATTACTCCGGTTATGTTGGATGCCATGATTGGGGAAGCCGAAGTTCATATTCTGGGCACCGATCTGGAAAGAGCACTGGAGATCTTGACCGTTGTGAATACCAGCAGTTCCAAATCGCAAACTGCGAAGGACCGAGCCAAAAAACTCATTGTTGCGATTGAGAAGGAATTTTCCAAACCACGGGCAGAGGAAATCAAACTGCAAGCCCGTAACAAAAATGTCAACGAGCTTGCAGCAGAAATGATCGGTTAACCATCCAGATAAAGATAGAACTCGATGGAGTGTGTCGCCGGACGGTTTTTCGAAATCGAGACGGGCTCCGTTTTTTCAACTCTGAAGAAGCCCCAATTCCTTTTGTGATTGCGGGCTTTTATTTTTTTAGGCACATAGACAAACAACTTCAACTGGAAATCGGTCCCGGCTGACCTGAGAATATCCAAGGCATTTGCCACAGAATTCTTTATGGAATGGATAACTTTTTGAAAGAACTCAGCGGATATTTCCACTGGTTCCAATTCGACGGCAAGGCTATCGGTCAGCACCTTTTCGATAGGAGTGTCATCCGAAATGGAAAGTTGATAGATCAACCGCCATTTGGGTCGGGTTGGGGGTTTGATTGAATTCACGGCATTTCCTGATGTTCAAATTTACGAAGTTCTGGTTCGCTGCGGGAGAGCGGCAATGTTTTGATCCATGCAAGGGGAGCAGAGGCAGGACCACCCTTCAATCGGAGCCGGTTGCTGCCGTGCGGAAGGTCCTTGTGAATTGATCGCAATGGAAGCAAGTACAGCAGCTGCAATGAGTGCGAGGTAACCAATGCTCATCGCTGGCGCCAATCCAATCACTTCCTGTAACCGCCCAATGCCTACATAGACCAATCCTGCTGCTCCGGCTGAAAAGCCCATCAACATGCCTGAGGCTGCTGCCGCATTTTTCGGAGACAGGTCCTGAGCGATCACGATCAATAAAGGCATTCCTGCGTTGATCAATACGCCTGCCAGAGCGACCGCCACAAAGTAGAAAAGGGAACCCGGTGTCAAAGAAAAGATTGCGTACAGTGGCAGCAGGGCAAGTAATGTCGATGCGACGATCACCCGCTTCACGCCGACCCGGTTGCTGATCATTCCACCCGCGATCCCTCCCGCAGCTGCAGCAAGAGAGAACGTGGACAAGGTCCAGCCGATCAAGGTTGAATCATTGGGTAATGAATGAACCCGAACAAGCCAGAGTGGCATTGCACTCGTAAAGGTAACAAAAGCCACACCACTTAAAATGCCTGTAAGGGATAAGAGTCCTACGGGTCCGGTTAAGAGGCGGAGATCAAATATTTTTTCTGAAACATTTGAAGCAGGTTGGGTATCTGCCGGCGACAGAATGTACATCAAAATCCCAAGAACGATGCCAGGAATCATCAGCCAGGGCGTAAATGACAGTCCCAAATTTGACAACAAAATTATAATAATAATGGGACCAATGGCTATGCCTAATGTTCCACCAGCGCTAAAAAGCCCAACGGCTAGATCGGGTTTGTTTCTACCCGCCAAACGTGCCATGCTCGCCATTGCGGGATGCAACGCCGATGACCCCAGCCCTCCGATCAGGATCAATCCGAACAGGATGTAAATATTGGGGACGATACCGATCAGGCTGAAGAGGACTGCATTGAATATCACGCCCAGGGCGGCAATGCGGCGATATCCCACTCGATCAGCAAGTGCGCCAAAAAGCGGCTGGGTTACAAGCGCACTTAAGGATAAGCTTGCCACCAGCAACGCCAGTATGGTTTCAGATAAATTAAACTGACTCTGGAGGGTTGGCAGGAGTGCTGAGAGCATATTGGTGATTGCATCGCTGATCGTGTGGACAAAGGCGAAAAGAATTACCAAACCGCTGCTTTGTAGTGTCAGCGAGGGAATGGAGGATTGAATTGCAGTACGAGTAAGTTTCATGTGCTTTCCTTAAAAATGATGATATCGATCTGAAGTTACCCAGATCGTCTTCCATGATCAATTTATAAGGGATCACGCTCTATAATTGGTACACATTACTTACACAAGAATTGGGACAAAAACCAACACAGGCGATTACCTCCTTTTTGGAAGGAGGTAATCGCCTGTGTAAAACTCTCTACAAAGCTTATCTATAACGCTTGATGATATGCCGTATGTTTTCTAGCATAGCCCTCCAAAAACCTTATAGTGGATCTCATGATTAGCCTATTTTTTCAAGTTTGGCATGAAAAATATGGTCGATTGTGTACACTTCTTTTCCAAGGATTTATATCTATCATGTAGCTATTACGCTCCATTAGTTATTAGGGCGTAATAGCTTTTGAAAAACTATTCGTACTCAGGCACATTCAGCGGTTGACGACAGGGCAGTGATACCAGAATATCGAACCTGCTAAAATGTAGAAGGCAGTATTCGAGCATTCATGCGTAATAGTTAATTTTCCATCTCACAACCGCAATCTAATCTGCCCAGCGGGGTACATATCTGGTATACGGGTATAAATTCAGGCCCGTCGGGTTTATGCCCACCAGATAGAGAATAAAAATCTAAAAACGAATGAACACCCCCACGTATAGGGGTGTTTTCGTTTAAAACATTCCCGTAAATGATCAATCCACTTTTTCTATCTACGACAGCTTGTCTGATCCCAGAGCTTGCCTGCTTTATACTGATCCAAGAAATCCATCACTACAGGCAGGTTCCTATGCAGAATCATTCAACCCTTCGATCATCAAAGATAAGACTTCACGCTCGCGTTCCGTCAGGTCAAGCCCCGTCGCTTTCGGCTTCACCCACCAGCTGTAAATCGTTGAAGACTTTCAAGAATGTTGCCAGTCCCCGGCGGGCCATCGTATGATCATCAACAAGCATGATTCGAATGGGTTTGGTTGGGGGAGTTTTCATAGGGTCTGTTTTTCTATTTTTTCCAACGGAGGGCAAGTTCAGTCCCGTGACTGGGTTGGCTTGTGACGGATAATAGCGCTCCCACTGCTTCAGCGCGTTCTTTCATCATGCTCAAGCCATGGTGACCGGAAACGGCAGATCGTTCAGGGTCAAATCCCTGGCCGTTGTCACGAATACGCAGTTCGATCACATCTCCATCTTGCTGCAGGTTTATCTCAACCCTGCTGGTTTTGGCATGCTTGGCGATATTAAGCAGCGCTTCCTGGCAGACACGATAGAAGGTTATCTGGATTTCAGAAGGGAGGCTGAACTTTCCTGTAATGGTAACAATGACCGGGATGTCGGTACGACCTGAGAGCGCATTTCCCAACTGACGCAACAAATCACCTAGGTCTGAATCGGTCAACGTGGAGGGTTGCAGTTCGGCCAACAGTCCGCGCATCTCAGCCAGCGCTCCGCGCGTCAAGCGGCGCAGGTCATCGAGGGATCGCCGCGCCTCCGCCTGATCCTTTTCCCACATCCGCGGCAGGACTTCGGCAATCAGGCTGGCGGAGAAGAGTGTCTGGTTGACGGCGTCATGCAGGTCGTGCGCCAATCGTTGTCGTTCTTCCAACATCTCGCGTGCCGACTTTTCGGCGGCGGCAATCGCTTCGTTGCGTCTCTTCTGCTCGGTCAGGTCGGCTGCCACCAGGCCGAAGCAATCGGGCGACCCTTCCACAGACAGGCGATTCACCGAAAGATTGACCGGTATCTGTGTCCCGTCACTGGCGGTGAGAACCAGTTCATCGCGGCATTGCTCTTCTGCGCCTTTTTGCAGCAGCGCCCGAAGTGTTCCCTGGTTATCAGGGGCGATCCAGGTGTGGACTGTGGAACCGATCACCTTTTCGAGCGGCGTCTTGAGCATTTCGGCAAAGCAGCGGTTGGCAAATAAAATCACGCCGTCCATCGCCAGGGTCAGCGCGCCTTCGTTCATATCCTCGATCAATACGCGGTAGGGAAGTTCGGCGCCCTTGAGCGTAAAGATCTGGTCGCCGCCCACGCCCGAGACGACGAGCGCATCCACCTCACCGCTGCGAATGGCGCGCAACGTGTCTTCGGCTTCATCCAACTGCGCACGCAGGTCGGCGTTTTTGTCCATCAGTTGCTTTTGAGTTGGGAGTGCGGTTTTTATACGCATTTGAATCCTATGTGGCGCAAATCATAAATTGTAATCAGGCTTTCTTTTGCAGATCCAATCCCGCCAGCACGCGCTCGCTCTTTGACATATCGCCGATGATACGGCGCTGTGGGAGCGGCAATTTCTTGATGAGCGTTGGCGCGGCGATGATCTGCTCGCCCTGCGCCAATTGGGGCTGTTGATATAGATCGACCACATCCAGCTCGTAGCGCCCTTTCAGGTGTATCTCGCAGAGTTTTTTGATGTTGGCGATGGCGCGCGCGGACTGCGGTGTTGTGCCGGTGACATACAACTTTAAGACATAGGGTGTTTTCTGTGCGCGGACCCGCGCCCGTTCAAACTCCTGGGTCGAATCGCGCACTTGCTTTTTTGGCATGAGATCCTCTCATTCCCGCGGCAGCAGATCCAGCCCGATCAGCACGCGTTCGGTGTTGGAGAGATCGCCAATGATCTTGCGCACGGGCTCGGGCAGTTTCCGCACCAGGGTCGGAATCGCAAGGATCTGGTCGCCGCTCGCCAGTGTTGGGTTTTTCAGCAAGTCCACCACTTCGATTTCGTACCGCCCTGCAAGATGTTCTTCGCAAATTTTCTTGAGATTGGCAAAAGCCATCATTGATTTGGGCGTTTGCCCGGCAACATACAGGCGCAGGAGAAAGACGTCCGATTTTGATCTGGTCGATTTCGTTTTCATTTCGAGCCTCTTTTGTGTTGGTTCGGTTTCGCATCCGCCTTGCGACTCAGCGCCATGTCCGCACGCTCCTGCGACAGGTGCGCTTCCCGCGCATGTTCCTGCCCGATGATGTTCAACGTCTCGGCTTCCTGCGCCTCAAACTCGGCGCGCATCGCGGCGATCTGCGCTTCTATTACCCTGCGCTTGCGTTCCAGTTCCAGTTTTCGTCGTTCCACTTCCTGCTCGTGCATCATCTGCGCGGCTTGCTCTTGCGCCTCCTGTGCCAGACGCGCCGAGCCGGTCAGCACGCCGCTCGGACCGACATATACATCTCGTAATTCCACACCGTTGTCGGTGAGCAGAAACTCGCGGATCTGGTTCGAGTGCGCCATGCCGCGTGATTTCAGGATGTACAAGCCGCGATTGCGCTCGCCGCCGATTTCGATATCGCGCAGTAACAGCCAGGTGTCGATCAGGGACGAAATGGCGATATCGGTTTGCTCGAGCGCACTCCCGCCCGAAGTCAAATTGGTGAACAAACCGGTGATCCGATTCATTTTCAGGAAATCCACCAGCCGCATCAACATGGCTTTGACCTCGATCTCATTGCCACCGATGACGAAACTGTTCAACGGGTCTACGATCACAACCTGCGGTTTGAAGGTGTTGATCGCTTTGTGCATCATTGTCAGGTGCATTTCCAGCCCCGCAAACGTGGGGCGGTTCGCCTGAAACTGGAGCAAACCTTTCTTCACCCACACTTGCAGGTCGATCCCGATGGAATGCATGTTGCGTATGATCTGGCTGGGAGATTCCTCGAAGGCAAAATAAAGGGCACGTTCACCGCGACGGCAGGCGGCTGCGGCAAAGTGCGCGGCGAGACTACTCTTGCCGGTGCCCGCTGTGCCGGAGATCAGTATGCTGCTGCCACGGTAATAGCCCGCGCCACCCAGCATTGCATCAAGGCGTGGAATGCCGGAGGGAATGCGTCCGGTGGAGGCGATCTGTTGCAAGCCGAGCGAGGTGACCGGTAATACCGAAATACCGTTTTCGTCGATCAGAAATGGATACTCGTTCGTGCCGTGCGTGGAGCCGCGATACTTTACCACGCGCAAGCGCCGCGAGGAGACCTGCTCGTTCGCGCGATGGTCGAGCACGATGACGCAGTCGGAGACGTACTCTTCCAACCCCTGGCGTGTCAGCGTGCCTTCGCCGCGTTCGCCGGTGATAATGGCGCTCACACCTTTGGCTTTCAGCCAGCGGAAGAGGCGGCGCAGTTCGGCGCGCAGGATGAGCGGATTGGGCAAGCCGGAGAAAAGAGACTCGATGGTATCCAGCACGACGCGCTTGGCACCGATGGAGTCAATGGCATGTCCGAGGCGAATGAACAACCCTTCCAGATCATATTCACCGGTCTCTTCGATCTCACTGCGCTCGATGTACACAAAATCGAGCACCATCTTTTTACGCGCGATCAGATCTTTCAAGTCGAAACCCAGTGAAGCGACGTTCTGGGTCAGGTCCTGGGCGGTCTCTTCGAATGCCATAAAGACGCCCGGCTCGTTGAACTGGATCGCGCCGCGTACCAGAAACTCCATGGCGAGGAGGGTCTTGCCACAGCCTGCGCTGCCGCAGACAAGTGTCGGTCTGCCTTTGGGCAATCCGCCGCCCGTGATTTCGTCCAGCCCCTGGATGCCCGTTGGCGCTTTGGGTAGTTGCCCTCTTGCTTTTGGCATGTTCATTTATCCTTTTCATCCTGAAAATCTGCGCTGGGATGGCGCGGCGGCTGACCAGATTCGCCAGGTGGTTCATTTACCCCACGTTTAAGGTCGAGGACGCGTATCTCCCTTTTGATTTTATAAAAAACATACCCTGACCGCATCCATCGGTCAGGGTATGTTTATCTCCCCCACTTGGGGGAGAGGATTCACCGTACGATACGGCTACCAAGTGATCTTCGTGCCGTTTACAGACGGTATGCCATCAGACGACCCAGCGAGGTTCTGACAGGCTTCATCAAGGATAATAGCGATATTGCAATGGGACGGCCCGTAGGCGTTGCCATTGATAACTTCTGGCGGCAGACGATGTTGGGTTTTATTCTGTAACTATGTCACAGGTGGATTGCAGTGACACCTCACTTTTTTCTTCTTACTGCTTCCTGGCTTTGCGGTCGGTGATTTCGCTCACCATGGCATAGCATAATCCATCCTGCCCACCCGAAGGATCAACGATGGCTTCGATTTGCACCCAAAGCGGATCATATCCGTCTTTATGGATCGCAACTTCGCAGGTTTCTTTATTGCTGCTTGTAAATACCCTGTCAAGAAAAGCGCTGAAAGGGATGCGCGACTCAGGGGAAATAAACACAGCAAAGCGTCGTTGGATCAGTTCACTAAGCCCCACGCCCATGAGTTTCGCAGCTGTTAAATTAGCGCGGCGGATCGTACCATCGCGCGTCAGTGTGAAGTAACCTGCCGAAGCAAAGGCATACAATTCAGCGTACTGACTGAGCGTCGATTCCAACTCCGCGTTCGCTTGCAGCAGTTCCTCGTTTTGCATTTCCAATTCGATCTGATGCACTTCCAATTCGTGGATCAGGCGCAGGGGATCCGCGTTCGCGTCCGTTGCAGGAGATTTCTTGCGCTTGCTCAGTTTCGCTTCAGCTTGCTGGCGGAGGTCTGTTTTTTTCATGGAATTTCCTTTTAGTAATCAGTGGTCCGTCACTGTCCACTGCTCTTCACTTCTCACTGCTCTTCCTCAACTTGGCTTCCAACTTTTTAGATTCCGTAATATCAGTAAACGTGATCACCACGCCGTTGATCATATTCTCCAGCGTGCGGTAGGGCAGGATGCGCGTGCCGAACCAATCTCCGTTGGGGAGCGAGATCTGCCGATCCACTTTGACCAGCGTGCGCAGTACTTCGCGCGCATCCTCAGCCAGCTGCGGATAAAGCAGCGCCGAGGCAATATCGGTGATCGGTCTGCCCACATCGGCGGGGATCAATTGCGTGATCTTGCTGGTCTGCGCGGTGAAGCGCCGCACACACAAATTATTATCCAAAAATAAAGTGGCGATATCGGTGCTGTCGAGCAGGTTCTTCATATCGCTGTTGACGTGCGAGAGTTCATCCAATTTGGCTTGCAATTCATTGTTGACCGTTTGCAATTCCTCATTCATGGACTGCATCTCTTCCTTGGAGGTGGTCAATTCCTCATTGGTGGATTGCAGTTCTTCGTTCGTGGATTGCAATTCCTCATTGGTGGATTGCAACTCCTCCTGCGAAGTCTGCATCTCTTCACGCACATTTTGAAGTTCCATGCGGGAGTAATCAAGTTGTTTTTTCAGCTCCCCTGAATTCTTCGCTGCGGCTCCGCGTCCGCGCGCTGGCTTAGCGCTCAATTTACTAATGGGTGGCGCGGCGACATCGTTGAAAACGACCATCACCATGCCGCGCAATTCGCCCCCATCTTGAATCGGCTGAATGGTCACATTGATCCTTTGCGTCCCGCCGTTGGTGCCGATCACAACATCCTTGAGCGTCACCGTCTCTTTTTTGCGCAGCGCTATTTGGAAAGCGCTGCTTAGTTCGTAGCGCAGCCCTTCACGCGCCATCACAAAAATATTCCAATTGGCTTTGCCCGCCGCCGCTTCGATATATTTTCCCGTGCGCCCGCTGATGTAGAGAATATCGCCATTCTCGTTGGTCATCACTGCGGCGGGAGAATAGGTTTGCAGGAGCAGGCTGTCAGCCAGCGACTGAATATTCACACTCGGTTTTATCAACCTGGCAGATGGGCTCGGACGCGCCTTTGAAAATGCTGTCGGGAACTCAACCCCCTGGGCGGGCTGACCAGTTTCCAGCCGCCGATAGAGGCGCATTTTTCCATCCACTGGCGCGAATAGATCGTCAAATCCGCCGATGGTTTCAGAAGTGCCCAGGAACAAAATCCCATCAGGTTTCAGGCTGTAATGAAAGAGCGGCAAAAGTTTTTTTTGCAATTCGGGCGTGAGGTAGATCAACAAATTGCGGCAGGTCAAAAGATCGAGTTTGGTAAAAGGCGGATCCATGATGATGTTCTGCGGCGCAAAGATGACCATTTCGCGGATGGATTTTGAGACGCGATACCCGCGCTCTTCCTTAACGAAGAAGTGGCTCAGGCGTTCTGGTGAAACATCGGCGCTGATGTTTTGCGGGTATACGCCCGCGCGGGCGCGCTCGATGGCGTGTAAATCCAGATCAGTGGCGAAGATTTGCAATTTAAATTTTTTGACGGTCTTGTGCGGTTTGAGAGAATCCAGCGCTTCTTCAAAGAGCATTGCCAGCGAATAAGCTTCTTCGCCAGTGGAACAGGCGGGAACCCAGGCGCGCAGAGTCTGTTGAGGCGCGCGTTTCGCCAGCAGTTTCGGCAGGGCTTCGGTTTTCAAGCTTTCCCATGCGGCAGGGTCGCGGAAAAAATTCGTCACACCGATCAACAACTCGTTGAACAGCAATTCCACTTCCTGTGGATTCTCGCGTAGGAAGCGCACGTACGCGGCGATATTATCCATGTGGTGCAAACCAATGCGCCGCTCGATGCGCCTATGGATGGTGGTCTTTTTATAGTGTGAAAAATCATGTCCAGTTTGCGCGCGCAGGATCAGGATCACTTTTTCGATGGAACTTTTCGCCTGGTCTTCATCCAACAGATGCTGCCCTGAGCCTGTGGAAAGGTTGGGTTTCGTGAACAGCGGCGCATGGTGAACATAGGCGTTGATGTTGGCGGGCAATTCCTCCACCGCCGAGGTCACATCCGCCAGCCCTGCGTCCACTGCGCTGCGCGGCATTCCGTCAAATTTTGCCGAGTCAGGTAACTGCACAAAAACACTACCGCCCTTTTCTTTAATGGCGCGTAATCCCAGCGTGCCGTCTGTGCCCATGCCCGAAAGGATCACGCCGATGCTATGTTCCTGCTGGTCTTCCGCCAATGCGCGAAAGAAAAAGTCAATTGGCAGGCGCAATCCGCGCGGGGCGAGTGGAGCGAATAGATTCAAGACTCCGTGCAGGATGGATAGATCCTTGTTCGGCGGGATGACGTACACACAGTTCGCCTCCACCCGCATCCGATCCTTGATCTGAAAAACCTTCATGCTGGTGCCACGCTGGAGCAGTTCCACCATGATGCCCTTGTGCGTTGGGTCAAGGTGTTGGACGATGACGAACGCCATGCCGCTGTTTTCTGGCACATTGGCAAGGAAAATTTCCAACGCCTCCAATCCGCCTGCCGAGGCGCCAATGCCGACGATGGGGAAAGTTGAATCAACGGTGGTTATAAGTTTGGGGGTCTTGGCTTTGGCTGGAGTTTTCTTTGCTTGAGTCATAGTCCAAATTCCTTGAGCTAAAAAATTGATACGAAAATTTCCACGAAGGCAGAACTATAATTCTAATTTCCCCGAATATATTTTGCCAACATAAATAGTATAGCATTATATCGTTGCGAAGAAGTGTGACCATCACAGGACAATCGCATTTGGATTTTTTATTCGCCAATCTGCGCGAAGAGCGCTCTGCGTCACGGAGAGCCTCTTCCAGGGTAGATCAACATCGCATTCAACATCCCGTTCTGCGCCGCAGACGTGGCGCTTATCGCTATGACAAGAGACACAGCCAATCTCAACACATGCGGACAGGCAATCACATGAGTACCTTATACCGCGACGAACGTGCCCCGAAGTTCCGACTTCATAATCGCAATTTTACCTGTCCAACAGGGTACGTATCTGGTAAACGGGTATAAATTTCGGCCGCAAGCGTTGGCGGCAACATAGGCGGTACATAAATACGAAAAAAACAACAAAAAGAACTGCCTTTTCCAGCAGTTCTTTTTGTTGAATCCTTTTAGGTCTTTTTTTGTAACTACTGGGTCATTCTATGCGAAGAAGAATGTCAAGCATATTGAGTACATTATTTTTCATCTGTCTCTGGCGGCTTTTCAAATACCAATGCTTTCTCAGTTGGATGGACTTCCTTGGCGACTTCAACAGTTACTGTCGGAGGCTGCGTCGTAACGATCACAGGGTTCAAATGCTTTACATCATTTACCGCCAAAAGCTCCGCCCGATTGCCTTCCACCTTGAATCGTGTTAAAGAACAATTGCCCACGGTCGTGCGCCACCAACGCCAGCGTTTTTCAGGTAGATACCATGATAACGAAGCCGAGATTACGCCAGCATGAGCGACTACAGCAACACGTTGATCGGGATGTTTGGCTAAGATATCCAATAACACCTCTGAAACGCGCCCCACAATCGGCCATCGAATTGGAATACCTACATGGGCCTCCAGATAATCTTCAACGGGATTAAAAATCGAAAGAATTTCCAGGATCACCAATGTGGGCGTCTCGAAGAACATTACCTCCTGTACGCCGGGCCGCAATTCTGGGTCTAGCCCGATTTTTGCCCCGATGATCTTTGCTGTTTCCTGCGTGCGGCGCAGGGGACTTGAATAAAAGCCGTCAAGATGGTTTTCAGGAGCACTAAAATATTGTCCCGTCTGGGCAGCCTGCTCCCGCCCAAGGGGTGTCAAGGGGGCATGAAAGTAGTTTCCGTTTACACGCACAGCATTGCCGTGCCGGATGAGAATCAATTCTGTGCTCAATTAATATAATCTCCTGAACAATCAAATGTTACTGCTGCATTGTTGATGCCTGAAAGATTACGCCCAGGAACTTCTTTGATGATGGGGAAGATGGTTGCAGTCAGCCTAATGGTGGACGTCATCAAGAAATAGAACTTTTTATTATTTTTGGTGCCTACCTGATCTACATCAGAATAATGAATGGACATAATTTTTATGCTTGCACCGATTAAGATTCAGCCGTTACCACTGGTTGATGAACAAAAAAGCGTGTTTTGCCCCAGAGGTAAATTCGTATATAAGCTTCCAGAGTCAGGCTGCCAAGCAAATAAGCTCCCAACACATCACTAGCCCAATGTTGTCCAAGGTAAATACGCGAGGCGCCAATTAAGACTACCAAGCCGCCAAAGAACGCCAGGAGAAAGTTGCGTTTTAAGGATGGTTTTAGCAAGCTAAAAGCCAGAAACCCAATAAAACCATAAAAGCCAATATAAAACATAACGTGCCCGCTTGGGAAACTAGAATCGGTAAGTTTCGCAAACACATTTACCAGGTTTGATGTAGGACGCGGACGCTGAATCAAATCCTTCACTATGAGATTGCTCCCGGTGGAAAAGGATGCCGCTACGAACGCCATTACAGATTCCCAGTGCAGGCCAAAGCTGTAAATCAACAAAACGATCAGTGCTGTGATAACGATTAATTGTGGACCAAACCCCGGCCAGCTCACCAGATTCATGAATGATGCAAAGAATGGAAAATTAATCAACTGGATGGCTTTTGTGATCTGAAGATCAATCGCAAAAGAAGGCATGGTTTTCACATAATAAGTCAATACAGCAAAAGCACTCGCTACAAAGATCAGCGCTGTTTGGAACAACACAGCCCGATATCGTCGCAAAAGAGTTGAAGCGCTTGCGGTACGCGCTGACTGATGCGCCATCTCTGTAATCTTTTCAATAGGTATTTTGTCTGGCATTTTAGAAGTTTCCATTTGAGCTAAAGTCTATTCAAATATAGTGATGCATTCCACGGGCTGGTTCTTTTCAACAGTAAGGGAAATAGGCGCAGTCGGAAAATTATGTTGTGGACTTTTCCCCCATTGCTTTATTGGCCGCGCCGCCCATGATCGCAAGGGCGCGAGGGTAAACCGAGGCTGTTACTGGACCCTGCTCAAGAGGTATACCGTCGGCGAGCACCGGCATTGGCGGATCGGAACGGATCGTCAGCCGCTTGACATGGTAATGCTTGATGCGGGCATCTTCTACTGCACCGCCAGTGGATTGCACCGCATAGGAGATCAGATCCAGTTTGCTCATATCTGAAAAAACGAACACATCCAGATAATTGTCGTTCCAGAATACCTTCGGGGAGATATGAAAGCGTGGTCCGATATAGGGCATATTGGCAATTAATACCATGTACGCACTTATAGAAATCTTCTTACGTCCCTCAAGAATCATTCGCAGCTGCGAAGGTGTTGAAGAAACAACTGTAGATAACAAATTTCCAATCTGTGTCAGATCGCCGTGTTGAACACTGTCCGCAAACGGATAGATATCGGACAAGAGGCCCAATGTCGCATCTTCCAGGAACCAACGGCCGGATCGTCCGTGCTGGATCTTTCCGACATCAACCTTTAGCCGACGGCCTTTGCGTAGAAGCGCAACAGCACCCGCAATTGTGCTGGGAACACCCAAGTTAAAGGCTAAATTGTTTCGCGTTCCCGTGGGAATAATGCCGAGAGTTGCGGAACTGCCAATCATGGCTCCTATAACGCTATCAATTGTTCCGTCACCACCTGCTACAACGATCAAGTTGGTGCCCCTTTTAATTGCGCTTCGCACCACGGATTCAATTTGGCTATCCGGATGCACCATATAAACTTCCGGTAATATATTCAAGTTTTGCATCTCAGTCAGGATCTCTGTAAGCTGTTGCGGCGATTCATCGGACCGGCCGGATATTTCGTTAAAGATGAGTTTTGCCCGGAGCGGGCGGTGATTGACCTTTTTTTGGGGCATATTTACTTCCTTGAGATATTTTCTATATCCAATTCTGTACCGCAGACGTGACGCTAATCGCTAAAACAAGATACACAGTAACATCAACACATGCGGACAGGCAATCAGGCGAGTACCTTATACCGCGACGAACGTGCCTTGAAGTTCCACCTTCAGCGGGTGGTGCTTAGCCAGATAACCTCTAAGCGCGTCTATGATGTGCTCTGTATGCTGTTGACGATTACGACCGTACTTTTTTGCAACACCTTGTTCGGTGACAAAGGACGCGGGGTAATGGCGTCCAGATTGCAGTAGTTCGTCGCCTACAAATACTTGCTGGACGCGCTGCCCGGGTGGGTTTTCGATCTTAATATAGGCGTTGAAACCCAGACTACGTTTGACGTAACCGCCCATTTGATTGTACGGGTTGCGCGCAAACGTCCGTTCCAGATTCTCCTCCAGCATCGCGACAATTTCCTCGCCCGTGATCTCGACCGTTGAGATGGGCGGGTTCATCGGGATCATGTTATACAGGTCATTCACTGTGACGTCTCCGGGTATTATCGGAGCGCCGAAGCGCCAACCATTCGAGAATGCCATTTGAGCACCCGTGCTTTCCAGCAGCGCCTGCAGCAAGAAATTGTCCATCGTCGTTTCCAGCGTGGTGGATCGGTTAAGCGCAGTCGTCGTTTCACCCACAACCGTTGACAATTCCTCCTGGAAAGGCGCGAGTGCGTGTCGGACAAGGTCATCTACTATGGGATCAGGCTTGATATTGCGTTCCACCTCAATCAATTGGTGTCGGTAGTCAACAACATTTCCTCCCTCAATTTCCAAATCCAAGCGACCCAGGAAGGAACCGTGGCAGCCCGATTGTATTACCACCGTTTTCCCCTGGAGTGCCGGTTTATAAAGGCGGTTATGAGTGTGTCCACTCAGACAAACATCAATACCCTGCACCTCTGACATAAGCTGCATGTCTTGGGAAAACCCGAGGTGCGAGATGAGAACGATCAGGTCTACATGCTCTTGAGTGCGTAAAATATCAATAATTGAAGGAAGTTCCTCCCGACCAAGAGTGAACTCCAGTCCTTCACTGTAGGAGGGCGGCATGGTCTTGTCTATAATATTGCAGGCAATACCCACAAGACCAATTCGCAAACCGCCGATCTCCTTTACGCTGAATGTCGGGAAAGGCCGCTCCTTCGTCGCTTTATTATAAATATTGATCGCAAGCATCGGATAGTTGAGTTCTGCTACGCGCTGCTTGAATATCTCCGGACCATAAGCAAATTCCCAGTGGGCTGTCATTGCATCGAGACCCAATGAATTCAAAATGGGGATCAATGCCTGTCCCTGCGTCTTCAGGGCGGGATACGTGCCATGCAGCGTATCACCGCAGTCGCAAAACAGAACATGATCTTGCCTTTCAGCCCGAATCTGGTTGACGATTGCGGCAATGCGGGCATATCCTCCCGCAGGGCGATAGGCTGCCTGACCACCCTGCCAGAACAGCTCCTGGTGTAGATCAAAATAGGCATGACTATCGTTCAGTTGAATGACAGTCAGCGATGTTTTATTTGCCATAATCTTTACTCCTATCTAAGATCCGTGTTGTCTGGTCTTTTCCGAGCAGGCGGAGGCATGATGGCTTTGGCTGCAAGTCATGTTCGATACGAGTGGGAGTTGTCATATAGATAAATCATTCATAAGTAAAAGGTAATTGGCGCAAAACTAAATTTGAGATGCCGCCCAACGCACCGCTTCAGCCATTGTCGGATACGGCAGCATTGCTTCAGCCATCTTCTTTGCTGTCAAGCCAAAGCGCATCGCGTAGACTATGGGCGCAATCAGTTCACCTGCGTTCGCGCCGAGAATATGCCCGCCGAGTATTTTTCCATCCACATCTGCCAGAAGTTTTACGCTGCCAAAGGTTTGATCGTTGGCGATTGCGCGATCGAGTTTGTTGAAATATGCACGTCCCACGCGGTACTCAATCTTGGCTTCCTTTAAGTCTGCCTCTGACATGCCTACTCGCGCTAGTTCGGGGTCGGTAAATGTCACCCAGGGGGTGACGCGATCGTCAAATGCTTTTGGCTTGCGAGAAAACACATTATGCGCAACCAGTTTGCCTTGATCGGACGCGACATGTGTGAATTGATATTTGCTGGCAATATCACCAGCTGCCCAGATGTGCGGCACATTTGTACATAGGACTGCATTGGTCGTGATGCCTTCTTTTGTATATTGAACACCCGCCGCCTCAAGATTAAGTTTGTCCAACGCGGGTCGCCGCCCAACTGCCACCAAAAGTTGATCAGTTGCAATATCTTCTTCCCTGCCGTCTTCACCATGGATGTGGATATGTTTACCGTGCTCATTGATCTCCCCGCAACGCATCTCGGCCCCGAATTCCAATCGGATGCCTTCCTCAGTAAGCTTCGAACATAGCAGCATTGCGAGTTCGGGGTCTTCGCGCGGTAAGGGCTGCTTGCCATGTTCAAGTACCACCACCTGTGTGCCAAGGCGGCTGAACATCTGCGCGAACTCCAGCCCTATAGGACCAGCTCCAATCACAACAAGACGCTTTGGAAGTGCGGTCAAAGACACGGCTTCCACATTGGTGATGTAGCCCGTTTCTGCAAGTCCCTCAATATCCGGAATCAAGGCAACGGTGCCTGTCGCAATGAGGAATCGCTTGCCGCGTAATATCTCGCCGTTCACAAGGATTTCATGCGGTGACGTGAACATCGCTTGGCCCATGAACAGGTCAATACCTTGCGCAGCTATGCCTGCGCGGGCTTGTTCAAGTGTGCCGCCGCGAATAGTATCCTGCACCTGCTGCACATGCGCTTGCACCGCTTCCCAGTCAGCTTTAGCCTGTGGGATTCGTAAACCAAGTCCGGTGGCGTGCTGAGCATGGTACAAGACTGAGGCTGTGTGTAAAAGTGTTTTGGTTGGATCACAGCCATAATTAAGACATGTACCGCCCAACTTATCACGCTCGATCAGCGCGACACGCTTGCCGGAACCTGCCGCATTACCAGCAGCAGTACTGCCCGCACCGCCTGCTCCGATCACAATTAAGTCATATTCGTTTTTTGTCATTGGCTTTTATCCTGTTCCTAACGGTGATTGTAGAACTCGACTTGCCAGCGCCACTCGCTCCCATCTTCTGCATTCCACCATTGGATTAATACGCCGACTTCACCTCCTGGTAACAGCACG
This sequence comes from Anaerolineales bacterium, assembly GCA_014860745.1. Taxonomy (GTDB): domain Bacteria; phylum Chloroflexota; class Anaerolineae; order Anaerolineales; family Villigracilaceae; genus Villigracilis. Next base: position 5,950 of record JACZJC010000015.1, on the reverse strand, counting down.
CACTGACCGATGTCCTTTTTGATCGGCCAGCGATCTTGACGTGTTACTCGATTCTCTCGACGGGTCAGGATTGCCATCGGTCGGTCTGCAGTCTGTGCCAAATCCTGACCGTAAGCTAGGCGGTTACCGTTATCACTCCGAATCTCAACTGTGAGTGATGCAGGTGGGGCATGCACGATAAGTATGTTCGTGGCTGCCAACCTGCCGCGAGCAAAGGAGATGCCCGTTGCGCCAGCTTGGGGATACCAGAGATCCCAGAGTTGAAGTGGTTTACTTTTTATCATAGGTAAAACCTCCAGAATGTGAAAACGAAAAATAAGCGATTGGTACGGAAATCTTATTCATTTATAGCATCCGACCAAAGGCTAGAGAAACTACATATCCATCCACCAGGATTAAGAAAACCGTCAGAGTGATCATGATCCCATTGACAACCCGGGTAGCCGATGGTTTTTCTAAAGGTCTCTTGAGCAAACCTAAACAGCCTGCTCCAAGAGGCAATAGAGAAAGGACACCTAAAAAACGAAAATCCACTGGGTAATTGCGGGATGTCAACAACGGAAAGAATAAGAAGAATAATGTTGCAAAGAGAAATGACACCGCAATTAAAGTGAAGCCAAAACTTCGTCCCTTTTGAGCCACCCATGTCATCTTTCCACCCAATCGGTCTGATTCCATGTCCGGTAATTCGACAGTAAGAATAAATGCCAAGCCATACAGCATCAAAGGGATGAAAAAAAGAAATCCATCCTGATTAATCTTCCCACTTGTAACCAGATATCCAAATCCCGGGATTAGTAGTCCGATGGAAAAGATCATCGACAATTCTCCCAGACCACGATAAACAAGTTTTAAAGGTGGCGCAGTGTAAAACCAACCCAATAGATTACCCAATATAGCGAACCCCAGGAACCAGATCGGAAACGAATAGATAATTTGAAATGCAATTCCCAGCACCAGAGAGATCAATATCAATGTTATGGCAATCCACAGCGCAGGTTTTCTTAATCCAGGATGATTCACAAGAGTACCGCTGCCTCCGCTGAAGAGTGTCGGTTTATCGTACTTGTCGACTTCCACATCAAAGTAGTCATTGCTGTAGGAAATGGAAAGGTGGGCTGGCATAAGCACCAGGTAGCCAAAGAGTATCCTCGACAGAGAAAAAGGCGCTCCCAATAAAATTGCCCACGATGCCCCAAAGACAAAAAGGGCAAGTCCGGAAATTAAGAATTGCGGTCGAGCAATCTTTAATAGTTTAATCATTTGAAATTCTCTTTCATGATCACCAGACATCGAAATAGGCAATTGCTTCGACTATATAATCGAAGCAATTGCAAGGCATATCCCAGCGTTCAGTCAGATTTTATTCCGTCGTTTTGCCGTCGAAGTGTTCCTTGTCCTTTTCCGCTTCGGCGCGGGTGTGGTGGACAACGCCGTCCCGATGATTCGGCGGTGAATAGAGCGTATAGAGTTTCATTGGAATAGTACCGGTATTGATGATGTTGTGATTCGCTTCAGCAGGCACGAGCACGGCGAATCCCGCGCTGATCGCTGTGCGAACACCATCGAGAACGGCCTCTCCCGTACCTTCCTCCACCCGAAAGAACTGATCGAGTTTATGCACCTCCATCCCGATCTCCTCTTTTGGCTTCAACGCCATTACAACGAGTTGACAGTTCTTGGCGGTGTAAAGCACCTGGCGAAAATCTTCATTCTTGACTGCGACACTTTCGATGTTTTGTACATAACCTTTCATGGTAACTCCTTTAGTTAGATTGCCTCAAAGAAGAGGTATTTTTTAAACGCCTAACGGTTTATATTTAAGCGTATTGACTTTCCATTTTTTTTCTTAGGAGTGTCCAGTCGATCAAGAAGAGCACTATTCCTATGAGCGTGATTCCTAGAAATATCATCGGAGGCGCTGAAGATCCACGCAATATAATGTCTTGCAGCATTCGAATGCCATATGTGGCAGGTAATGACCACGCAAGAAATGTGATTGGCTCCTTCATCAAGCGCAGGTCCAGAAAAAATCCGCTAAAGAAAATGCTTGCCAGCAGCAATAGCATCGAATATTGAACGGCCTGGGTGTCGGTTTCTGAGATCAAAGAGATGAGGAACCCGACCCCAAGGGATGTAAAAAGCAGAACAAGTACAGCCAGGGCATAATCCTGCAACTGACCCAGAATGGGAATCTTTAGCAGCCAGACAGCCAGGACAGTAATAATGCCGGCAAGTATTATTTCAAAGAACAGATAACTAATATATTTTCCCGCCAAAGTTTCAAAAGCTGTAATGGGGGCCACTTTGAACAACTCCATGATCCCGGAGCGCGTTTCCCGAACAATCGATAGGGATGCAAAGGTTATGGAGAAATGCTGCAGGAGCAGGACGATCACTGCCGGAGCAAAGAACCCGATGACAGTCAATTGAATATCGGATAATCCGGAGATCTTTGCAGAGAACGGTCTAACCAAAACGCCAGATGCCAGTGTACGAAATGTAGTTAATTTTCCATGCAGGTCTGTGAGATCTTTCTCAAGATCTGCAGCTTGCGTTGCAGTATTTACATCGCCCGACGGAATGGCCCGTCGGAGTGTCTGCGTTTTTATAATCGCAGCCTCCAAATTGCTTTGCAGGGAGGCAGAGTCCCCTTGTTCCTGTTCAACCATGGATTGTAAAAATTGACGGTTGATTTCATCTACATATATTCTTCCCACGGAATTGATATATCCGATCTGGAATGGGTCGATTTCATTATGATAAACAAGAAACTCTGCCTGTTGGTTGTTTTGGATGGTTTCCAACGGAACATCCGGTATGATGATCACCATGTCAGTTTGGTTGAGGGCAAGTTTTTTCAGCGCCAGTTCTCCATCATTCTCTATAACATAATTAACAAGTGACGAGCTGAAGGACTTGGTAAATGCATCAATCTCTTTCTGAAAAGAATTTGGGTCTGTGACTACAAACGTAGTTCTCAAAGTTCGGCCCTGGCCAGGATTTGCCAATCCAAATAGAAACATAATTAAAAACGGTCCCAATACAAGAGTCAAAATAAGCTTGGGCTGGCGAAAAATTTCTGTCAGTTCCTTGCTCAGGAATGAAGAAATTCGGATAAGGAATTTGAAGATTCTAGTCATTCGCAATTTCCATTTCAATTAATCTGACAAACACATCATCAAAAGGAGGGGATTTTTTCTCCATCATTTCCACAGTCAACTTTTGTGCCTGGGACCATTCCAGCAGTACTGCAACTGCTATGCTTGCATCGTCCACAATGACATCAACCTCTTGGTCGCTTACAATTTTTACTTTGCCGCGAACGAAGGGCAGGCCTTCCAATTGATGCCTGTGTTCAGAACTTATATCTTCATTGGTTCTGATCCCGATCACATCCCCTCCATAAGCTTTCCTGCGCAGCCCATCCGGGGTTTCGATCATCAGTAGTCTTCCCTTGTACATTACCCCAACCAGGTCACAAAATGCAGCTTCACCCACATATTGCGTGGTGATAAATAGAGTATGATCCTCCGCCTGCAGTTCCTTAAAATAATCCCAAAACTTTCGGCGCAGGATCGGATCAATTCCAGCGGTGGGCTCATCCAGAAAAAGTAACTCCGGTTTGTGTACCAATGTGGCGGCCAGGCTGAGGCGTCTCTTCATCCCTCCGGAGAGATCCCTTGCCAATTTATTTTTGTCTCCCTTCAACTCCACAAAATCAAGCAGTTTATTTAAACGCCCCCATCGAAAAAGGCTTACGCCATAAAAGGAAGCCGCAAAATTCAAGTTTTCCCAAACAGTTAGATTCGGATATAAAACAAATTGTTGGGTCAGATAACCTATTTTTTCACGATCTGATTTCGAAAAATCAGCCGGGGGGGTTCCCAACACATTCAATATACCGGAGGTCGGTTTATAAAACCCGGTTAATAAACGGACGGTCGTGGTTTTTCCACAGCCACTTGGACCAACGAAACCAAAAATAACGCCGCGCGGCAACTGCATGTTCAGAGATCGCACGGCAATATCATCACCAAATTTTTTGGTTAAGTCCTGCGCTTCAACAACATTCCCTGATAACATATTATTTTTCATATTTTAAAAACCGCATTGTCTACGGCTTCGGCGTCGCCAGCGGATTCTGGATGGGCTGGCCGGCATTGCCGCCTTGATAATAGGGGAAAGTCACCGGCAGGTCAAAACCGAAGTACGTAGAAACGCGCGCTACAATCTCGCCCTTGATTTGTGCCCGACGAGTATTGTAGGCTTTGACAGCATCGTTCCAATCGGTGCCGCCCAGTTGAATGGTGTTCATCGCCTCATCAATGGTATCGCCAAGCGCCAGGGTAACTGCGGCATCCGGTACAGGTGGAGGAGCTTGAGTAATGGCGTTGACATAGAGTGTAAAGCCCTGGCCTAAGCCATCGGGCAATGCACCTTTACCCTGCAACTCGCTCAAGTTCAGCTTGGTCGGATCCAACGGCTGGCCGTTTTCATCGCGGTAATTTTTCAGCAGGTCCGTCAGCGCATCCGCTTGCGAACGGAAGTTTCCCGTCCATACCTCGCCACTGGTGCTGACCGCATCGTAATAATCCTTGGTGATCTGAGTTTTAGCCTGGATCTTGGCATACTGTGTATCCGTCACCAGTTGAAAATTGGCCGCAGCAGACTGCACGCCCTGCACTAACGCAACCAGTTCGTTGTATTCGTCCGTACCTGACTTGACAACACCGCAGCCGGTCAGCCCCACTAACATGGCAACCAGTATAAAAATGGGTATGATCTGTTTAATATAGCGTTTCATGATTTAATATCCTTTTCTTTTTAATTTCCGCGTCCGGAGCGGCCACTGCCGCTGCCACCACGCGACCGGGGAGTGCTCCTGCCTCCGCCCAGCGGGAACCCTGATCCGCGTGAACCCGAACCGTATGGATTGAAGCTGATACCACTACGGGCCAATTTAGGGAGCATCCACATCAGAAATAGTAGAAGAGGGACGCCAATGCACAACAATCCGCAGATGGACAAAATGCCAAGCGGGCCGGAAGGCAGCGTTGGCAGGTTGTTTATCTCCTGGGTCGGAGCGGGGGATATCAGCGGCGAGTAGTTACTGCGAGCAACTTTGTCGAATTCCTGGATCAGGGTCAACAGCGCCTGGTCAAGACTCTCGGTAGTTTGGTAAGTATCTTCCGCAACACGGTTTAAGGATGTCAATTCAGAAGCTGTCAGCGCAGGCAAGCCCAAGCCCACACCGTAATGCACATCAATGCTATTGGGTTCAACAACGATCAAAAATACAAAGCCGTTATCCTTACGTTCACCATCCGGCAGTCCAAGCCGCATGTAACGAAGAAAATGAACTGCGCAGTTGACGCGGTTGCCAACCTGTTCCTCTGATTGGATGAGAATCATCGTCTGTGCAATCGAATCGCTATTTAGCCGGTCGAGAATTACATCCACTTCGGTCACAGTATTCTCAGAGACATAGCCCTGCCAATCTACGGTCCAATGGATCTGCTGGAGATCGTAAGTGAATCCATAATCTGGGGCGGAGCCTTGACCGCATAAATCCGCGGCGAGAATTGTGCCAGCCCTGACAGGAGTTAAATATACTGAAAGGCTGATTGCAAATGTGATAACCACAACGATCAAGGTTATATATTCACGGACTAGGTTGCGATTAATCACAGATACTCTCATTTCGAGAATACTTTTCTTTTGTGTGAAGAGGCAGCGTATCAGGCTGCCTCCAGTTTTCAAAGAAGCGCAGAACTAAATGATCCCTAACAGATTCAGAATGATGAGGATGACGGCAAGAACAACCAGAGTGTGGATCCACCCGCCTGTTTTTGGGAAACTCGGGCTTATGTTCGAACCTAAAAAGCCAAGCAACCACAGGATGATTAGAATTACGATAATGGTGTACAACATGGTATATCTCCTTGTT
>JACZJC010000014.1 GCA_014860745.1 Anaerolineales bacterium | reverse complement strand
CGCGTGGGACTCAAGTCCGCGCCTGATGCGTTACTGAACAAAGCCCGCGAAAAGACACGCGGTTACCCGCGTGCGTTGGAAGCGTTGTATGCCATCCTCTCGGTTGACCGTTACACCACGCTCGAAGAATTGCTGGAGATCAGCCTGCCTGATGAAGTGGTGCAGAAACTGGTGGGCGAAGCCTTCAACCGCCTTGACCCGAGCGCACAAAAAGTGATGCAGGCGCTGGCTGTATATAACCGACCCGTCAGCCCCGCCGCGATTGATTACCTGTTGCAGCCGCATTTGCCGAGCATTGACAGCGCGCTGGTGCTGAATCGTTTGGTGAACATGCACTTCGCCCGCCGCGAGGCTGGACGTTATTATTTACATCCTGCGGATAAGGAATATGCTTTCAGTTTGATTTCCGTGGGAGAGAATAGAGAACAGAAAGTAGTGAATAGTGAGTCCCCCGAGCCTCCAACGACTAATCCCCAATCTCTTGTCTCTGATAATCTGCCCTTCACCCAGCACGACCTGCTCAACCGCGCCGCGGATTACTTTGCCCAAGCCCGCAAGCCGCGCGCGGAATGGAAAAAACTGGACGATCTGAATGCACAACTGGCGGAATTTGAATTGCGTTGTGAAGCGGGAGATTACGATACCGCTGCAGGCGTGTTGTTGGAAATCGATTTTAATTATCTACTTCTGTGGGGACATTATCGTTTGATGATTGAATTACACGAGAAGTTAATCGGAAAGATAAAAGATTTAACGCTTGCCAGAATCAACATTGGCAATTTGGGTCATGCATTAAGTTCGATCGGAAAAATTAAAGAAGCAATATCGAATTATGAAAAGGCACTTGTTATGGCAAGACAAGCCAAAAATCGTCAGGCAGAAGGTACATGGTTAGGTAATCTTGGAAATGCCTATGACGATTTAGGCGACAGCATCAAAGCCATTGAATTTGATGAACAGGCATTGTTCATTGCCCGCGAGACTGGCAACCGCGTAGGCGAAGAAAACTCGTTGCAAAGGTTGGGAGTTTATTATGCTAATTTAGGGAATATGCACAAAGCCATCGAATTCCATGAACAGGCATTGGTGATTGCCCGCGAGATTGGCAATCGCACAGGCGAAGGGTCGATTCTCGGCAGTATGGGGAGCGACTATAAAGTTTTAGGAAATATTGAAAAAGCAATTGAATACCAAGAAATAGCTTTGATGATTGCGCAAGAAATTGGAGATCGAAGAAATGAAAGTAGTAACCTATCGAATCTAGGAAACCGATATTCTGAAATTGCAGAATATAAAAAGGCAATCGAGTATTATGAAAAGTCCATTCTAATTAAACAAGAGATTGGTGATCGTAGTGGCGAAGCAAATAGCTTTGGAAACACAGGAGATGCTTGGGTAAGTCTTGGAGAGTATCAAAAAGCCAAAGAAAGTTATCAGCAAGCCATTAAAATTGCTGATGATATTTCCTTCCCGCAAACCCAGAGTTATGCACGCCAAGGGCTGACAGAAGTTTATCTTATCCAAAATAATTTGGTCAATGCCCGCACCACCATCGAAGTCGCGCTTCAATATGATGTGCTAGAAAACAATCACAATGCAAGCGCCCTGCACGGAATCATCGCTTTGCGGCAAGGGGAAAGGAAAACCGCGCAAGAGGCTTTTATGAAATCCATTGCGCAGGCGGATGAAATCCTTGCCAAGACGCCCGATTATTATTCCGCGCTGGATGCGAAGGGGTTGGCGTTGTGTGGGGCGGCTATCGCCGCCGACGATGGACGACAGACGGTAGACCGCGGAAAGACGATTGCCGAGGCGGTTGAGACGTTTAAGAAGGCGCGGACGATTGCGCCACATGCGGGGGTGGTCAAGCCCGTGCTGAGGTTGTTCGATGAATTGGTCAAGTGCGAGGGAGGAGAAATTTTGAAGGATGTGAGAAAAGCAGTGGAGGGTGTGGGTTGAGTGTGGGTTGAGTTGAGCGGGGCTGAAGCCGCCTGCTCAGTTCATGGAAGCCCTGCGGGCTGAGGAGCGAGTCCGCTTCAGCGGACTTTCATGTACTGAGGCAGGGATTTATCCCGCCGAATCTTGCGCCAAATCACGTAATGCTGAATCACATTCCACAAAATCATCCCGCCGAATCACCGCAAGCCAAAACCCATACTCTGAAAGGAATATTGTCATGACTTACTGGCGGCTTCACTATCATCTCATCTGGGCAACCTTTGAACGCGAGCCAAGCATTACGCCTGAACGCGAAAAAATATTTTATGGTGTGTTGTATAACAAAGCTGAGGAATTAGGAGTGAAAATCCATGCCGCAGGTAATATTGAAGATCATGCCCACGTTGTCGCTTCCATCCCGCCAAAACTTGCCGTGGCAGATTGCGTCCGTCATCTCAAAGGGGCGAGTTCGTATGCGATCAATCACATGGATGGAAGCGATGGGAAATTTAAATGGCAGGAAGGCTATGGCGCATTGAGTATTGGTGAGCGGTCATTGGAAGCTGTCAAGGAATATGCCGCGAAACAAAAGGAACATCATCGCGAGAATAAGATTATTGAGGTGTATGAGAGAATGGAAGAGGATGACGCGTGAAACCCAACACAAATTCGCCCAACGATGATCGCGCCACATGCGGGGGTGGTCAAGTCCGTGCTGAGGTTGTTTGATGAGTTGGTCAAGTGTGATGAGGAGGGGGTGTTGAAAGGCTTGAGAGAGGTGATTGAAGGAAAAAAGTGACGAGAAACGAGAAATGAGTTACACAAATGCAGACCTCCGAGTTTTGAAATCGGAGGTTTATCATTTTCACTTCCTTGCCTTCAACCACTTCTCGAATGATTGCGGGCTTTCGGTGGATGGTTTGCCGAGCAAAATTCCCTCGACGCCAATGTCTTCATCCAAATCGGGCCAGTGGAGTCCAAAACCCGCGCCTGCAATTTGAACATTGGCGCGCTCAGCGGGAGTTCCATGCGCTAGGCGCGGATACCAGCCAATCGGCACGGAAACCGTGCGCCCATCCTCCAAGTCCACAGACAAGGTGTCATCCGTCACAGAGACATTCACGACTCTGGGCAAGCTAAGCGTTACCGTTACAGAAGTTGTCCCATTCATTTCTCAGTTTCTCCAAATTTTCCGTCGCAATTCTTTCGATTTCACGTAACTCCCTGCGGCTGTATCCATGATTTTCCGCAAGAGATACAACAGGGTCAAGCCATATTTTGGCGCTCATACCTTCGCGATCCACGTGCATGTGGCGCGGCTCGATGCAATCTTATGAATAAAAGCCAAATACAGGGCGGGGAGACCCCGCCCCTACGTTCGGAAATTACAAATTAAAACGAAACCTCTGTGTCTTCAATAACACAGAGGTTTTATATTTTCAGCCCGCTGAACCATTCTGCTCTTTTGGCTTGATCTCGCTATCGAGCACCCTTTGGAAAAAGTTCCTGGTCTCTTCGAGAATGATCGAGTTCAGAATGTCGAGTTCCTTTTCGATGTCCCTTTTTTCAGGCTTGGTCGCGAGGAAGCGATCGCGTTCCTTCTCGAGGCGCGTGGCATTGATGACCATGTCCCGCCAGGTAGAGCCCCAATGGAAGTTCTGTCCCAGCCCGCTGATGACGGTCAACGTGGCCGCGATGATTGGGGTCGCGACGGAAAAGACGTTCTTCAGCCATTCGGGGTTCTGAAGAAACTCCGCGGCGGAGATCGAGGAAACCAGCGTTACCAGCGAACCGAGGATGATCGTCCAGGTGCGGTAGCGCTTGAATGCATGTTTGTTGCTGCGGCTTGCCCCCCAATAATAGTCAATTTTGTTCTTATATTGGCTCAAAACATATTCGCCATCCACAACCTTGGGGTTATTCAAATCGATCATAACAATGCCTCCTTGTGTTAATGCTTCTGCCTGCAAATGGAATGAATTCGATATATTATCACACCATTTTCCGAAAAACGAACAGGGGATTTTCCCGCGAACATGGGACTTGCCGGGTCGGCCTGAACCAGCTTTCGATGCCCGCCGCTTTTGTGGTTTAATCCACGCATGGACTCATCCCTGCTGCCTTTCTTCTCCCCCAAGGGCGTCGTCGTCATCGGCGCAACGACCTCGCCTGAAAAACTTGGGTATGGTGTGGCGCGTAATTTGATTGCCAGCGGATACCGGGGCGCGATCCACTTCGTCAGCCAGAAAAAAGGCGAGTTGTTTGGGTACCCGCTGCTTCTGAGTCTGAGCGAGGTTCCTGATCCCGTTGACCTTGCGATCCTCATCGTCCCAACCCAATCCACGCCGCGGATGATCGAAGATTGTGCGAAGCGCGGCATCAAAGCCGCCATTATTGTCTCTGCGGGATTTCGCGAAGTGGGAGCGGAAGGCGCGGCGCTCGAACAGGAATGCGTGAAGATCGCAAATAAATTTGGCGTCCGCTTGCTCGGCCCCAACTGCATCGGCACCATCGATACCCATCTCCCGCTCGATACCACCTTCCTCCAACCGCCCATGCCAACCGCAGGCGGTATCGGTTTCATCTCACACTCCGGCGCATTCGCCGCCGCCATCGTGGACTGGGCGCGCGAACAGGGTTTCGGTTTTTCGCAGATCGTCAGCCTCGGCAACCAGGCGGATGTCAACGAGACCGATGTGCTGCCCGAAGTGGCAGAGGATGAACATACGCGCATCATCGCGCTGTACATGGAAAGTGTTTCGAATGGAATAAAATTTGTACAAGCCGCAAAGGAAGTCACACAACTCAAACCCGTCATTGCCTTGAAAGTCGGCCGCTTCGATGCGGGACAAAAAGCCGCCGCCTCGCATACGGGCGCAATGGCTGGCTCCGAAGAGGCATTCAACGCGGCTTTCGAAAAAGCAGGCGTATTACGCGCCGACACCGCCGAGCAGATGTTCGACTGGGCACGGGCTCTGGAGAATTGTCCACTGCCGAGCGGGAAAAACATGGCGATATTAACCAACGCAGGCGGACCCGGCGTGATCGCCGCCGATTCACTCGAAACGAACGGCCTGCTTCTATCTCAATTGGCAGAGTCCACACTGAAAATTTTAGCAACAACCCTGCCCCCCTCAGCCAGTTTTCACAACCCCGTGGATATGCTCGCCTCCGCATCCCCCGCTACCTACGCAGCCTGCCTGAAACTTTTATTGCATGATGAAAACGTGGACGGCGTGATGGTGATCCTCCCGCCCCCTCCCATGTTCAAAGCCGAAGAAGTGGCTGAAAAAATCGTTGAAGTCATCCGTCAATTTACCAAACCTGTTGTCATTGCCCTGATGGGTTCAACCCTCGTCGAAAAAGCAGGCGGGGTATTCCAACGCGCAAATATCCCAACCTATCCATTCCCTGAAAGAGCGGCATCCGCGTTGGGGGTGTTGGCGAAGCGAGCGGAATATCTTGGCCGGGTACGAAAGGCCAACGACCAGGTTGAGCCATCGAGTATTCTCCGTCCGTCGGCTTCCGTTCTTCATCCACCTTCCTCTCCCGAAGAACTCATCTCTGCTTACGGCATCCCGACCGCGCCGATCAAACTTGCCCGTAATGAGAACGAAGCCTTTGAAATTGCGAACGAACTCGGCTTCCCTTTGGTGATGAAAATTGCATCACCGGATATTTTGCACAAGTCGGATGTCGGCGGAGTGATGCTCAACATCCAGGATAAAAAATCCCTTCAAAGTGCCTACACGCAGATTGTAAAACGGATTGAAAGACTCGTTCCTCCAGCCCGCATCGACGGGGTGCATTTGCAGCGTCAAATTCCAGAAGGGCAGGAAGTCATCATCGGCATGGTGCGCGATCCACTCTTTGGCCCGTTGATGATGTTCGGCTCGGGCGGCATCGAAGTGGAGGGACTCAAGGATGTGGCATTTGCACTGGCGCCGCTGAATCAGGCCGAGGCGGAGTCGATGATGCGAAGAACCTGGGCTGGGATAAAACTCAAAGGCTTCCGTAGCATCCCGCCCGTGGACCAGGCATCTGTCATCGACGTCCTCATCAAACTTTCGCAGCTTGCCATGGAAAACGAAACCATTGCCGAGATCGAGATCAATCCCTTGCGCGTGTTGAGCAAAGGCGCCTTTGCTTTGGATGTACGCATGAAAATGTTGTAATGCCTTGAAAAATATTGTATAGTGATTTTACGACCATAAACCATTACAAAAAAAAGGAGAGAGTCATGACAGAAAGCGTTTATAAAGTGATCGAGTTGGTAGGCACCAGTTCTGAATCCTGGGAGAAAGCCGCCGCCGCCGCTGTGGAACGCGCGGCCCAATCCCTGCGCGAACTGCGCGTTGCCGAGGTCGTCGAAATGGACATGGTGTTGGAAGACGGCAAGGTGACGATGTATCGAACCAAAGTGAAGGTTTCGTTCAAATACGAGAGCGGCGGATAACTCCGCGCGGAGGTCGGCAAAATAAAATAGTTCGTCATCCCGGGAATGAATTGAACGGGATGATATCTATGGGCGGTAGTTTCCAAGTACACGGAACTCACGGGCGATCACGGAAAAATCCGCGGTTGTCCGTGAAATCCGTTAAATCCGTGTACAAATAAAAAAGAACGACTGCTCAAGAAGCGTTCCTAGTAAGCGGGGTTTGTTACAATTGCGCCCATGAGCCGACTTGAAGCTTATATATCCCAATTCAAAGAAAAGACCATCAGCCTTGCAGTATTTGACTTGCACACGCAAAATGAAATTCTCGTCAATGCCGATGAGATGATGCACCCTGCCAGCACCATGAAGGTCCCGGTGATGATGGAAGTATTCCGTCAGGCGCGGGAAAAAATTATTTCATTGGACGATCGTTTGGAAATTTTCAATTCGTTCAAGAGCATCGTGGATGGCAGCGGGTTCTCCCTCGATCCTGCCGATGATTCTGAACTCACTTTATACAGGCGCATCGGCGAATCAGAAAGCATCCGCGAGTTGACACGCCTGATGATCGTGCGCTCGAGCAACCTTGCCACCAACCTGCTAATGGAACAGGTCGGCGCTGCGCGGGTGGATGCCTTCCTCAAGGAACTCGGCATTCCAGATATGAACGTCATCCGCGGGTTGGAAGATAAAAAAGCATACCAGATGAACATCAATAATTCGGCCAGCGCGCACAGTTCCACTTTCATGATGCGCCTGATCGCCGAAGGCAGGGTGGTTTCAAAAGAAGCCTGCACTGATATGATACAGATCATGCTCGGGCAGGAATTCAACGAAAGCATCCCTGCACTATTGCCGCCGACTACAAGGGTTGCGCACAAAACAGGCTGGACGGGTTCATTCTTTCACGACACGGGCATTGTCTTTCCGCCGCACCGCAAGGCGTATGCCATCTCGATCTTCACGCAAGGCTTTCCCGAAGAGAACGAAAACGAAGCGCATGTCTGCATGGCGCAAATTTCAAAAATCATTTACGATGAACTCTTATGATCACATTATCCAACCTCACGTATTACCCCATCAAAGCCTGCCGCGGATTCGATGTTCAGGAATCCAATGTCGAACGCATGGGTCTCGAACACGACCGCCGCATGATGGTGGTCACACCCGATGGCAAATTCCTCACCCAGCGCGACCATCCAAAACTCGCGCTCGTCATGCCTACACTTCGACTGCGCTCCGCTCTGCTCAGTGCGAAAGAAACGGAAAATGATTCGGTCACGCTCTCCGCGCCGAATTTTGATTCGATCCAATTCGGCATTCAAAGATCTGGCGCAATGTATCCTGTCAATATTTGGAAGAGTTCAGGCGTGCAAGCCGTGGATCAGGGCGAAGAGTCTGCACAATGGTTTTCGGATTGGCTCGGCACACCTGTCCGTCTCGTCCACATTGCGGAAGGATACAAACGAAAGGTCAATTCGACGTATGCCGTCAATTCCGACGATCACACAGGATTTGCAGACGGCTACCCGATCCTGATCATCTCCGAAGCATCGCTTCAGGACATAAACTCGAAGCTGGATTCCCCGCTCCCGATGAATCGATTCCGCCCGAACATTGTCGTCAAGGGCTGTGAGCCTTTTGCGGAAGATTTATGGAAGCGCGTCAAAATCGGCGGCGTGGAAATGGCGCTTGTCAAACCCTGCGCTCGCTGCGAAGTGACCACCACAGACCAGGTCACGCTCGAGAGGAAGAAAGAACCGCTCAAAACTCTGGGCGGGTATCGCAAACACAAGCTGGGCGCGATCTTTGGAATGAACGTTATTCCGCTGAATGAAGGCAGGCTCAAGGTCGGGATGAGCGTGAAGGTCGTTTCATAATGGAACGAATCATTATCGACATCATCGGGTGGATCGGTACGATTTTGTATCTCATCGCCTATGGATTGGTCTCTGCGAAAAAAGCAGAAAGCGATTCGTGGCTGTATCAGGGCTTGAACATCGTCGCTGGGACACTGCTCATCGTCAACACGTTTTATCTGCGCGCCTACCCGTCCGCAGGGCTGAACATCGCCTGGGTTGGGATCGCGGTTTTGACATTGGGAAGGAAGTTTTGGGCAAAGGGTTAAGAAAAAACTCGGTGGTTGAGAATCGAAACCACCATCGTAACTACAAAAGGGAATTCGAATATTTATCCGCAAACAGTGCAGGCTGACCACCTGTGTGCCAAAAAAGTACAGTTTCATCCTTCTTGAAGAATCCCTTACGGATTAAGTCGATCATCCCTGCGGCAGCGCGTCCCGTGTAGACGGGGTCCAACAGCAAGCCTTCGCTGCTGGCAAATAAATGGATGGCTTCATGCTCCCCTTCCCCAAAGACTCCATAGCCCGCCTGACAATAATCTTCAGTGGCAAGCACATCGTTGCGGGTGAAATCAATCCGCTGGCCTAGTTTTTCGCTGGCCTGTGAAGCCAATTCAGAGACGTGGGATTTCAATTCCTCTTCTGGCTCGTCGATGCTGATTCCCAGCACCCTGCCTTTAAAACCAAACAATCGTTGTCCGAGCACAAGCCCCGCGTGCGTGCCGCCTGATGATGTGCCAAAGACGATCCAATCCACTCGCATGTTTTGATTCATGAATTCTTCCATCGCGAACGTATATCCCATTGCCCCTGTGGGGCTTGACCCGCCATACGGCACAAGATAAGGTTTCTTCCCCTTAGCAACAGCTTTATCAAAAGTATCCTGCAAAGTTTGGTCACGAAAGGCGCGGTCTTCCACGGTGATAATTTCCGCGTCGAAGAGTTGGTCAAGCAGAAAATTTGCAGAGGGTTGTTTTGGCTTTTCACCTGTCAACACCAGCGTACAGTCAAAGCCGTAGCGGGCAGCCGCGGCGGCAGTCTGGCGGCAATGATTGGACTGCATCGCGCCGCCTGAGATCAACATGTCCGCGCCTTGCTCGCGCGCTTCTGCGATCAGGAATTCCAGCTTGCGAGTCTTGTTCCCGCCAAAGGCCAATCCCGTTTGGTCATCGCGTTTAACGAGAAGCCGCGAGCCTCCAAGAGTTTTGGTGAGGTTCGGCAATTCTTCGATGGGCGTAGGAAGATGGGCAAAGTTCAATCTTGAGACAGGCATCTATGCACCTCCAACAACTTGCTTCGTTTTTTGTTTTCCACGCGAGCGCATCACATCCAACACACGCGGCATGATATCGGCATACATCTTATACCAAAGTTTGTTCGGCGCAAAATCATACGCGCCGAGAGTGCACACCACTTCGCCGCCCAATCCCTCCTTGAAGCGGTAGACACCCCACATCGAATCGCTTTCATCAAAGACCTCTGGCGCGCCCCATAGATCATAGGTCTCGCATCCATTGAATTTTGCGTGTCTCATCGCTTCCCATTGCAAAAGATAGGTCGGCATCTTTTCGCGATGAGCATTACGTGACATGCCGTAGACATAATATCCACGGCCTGCGAACATGAACAGGAAAATTGCGGCGACGGCTTCACCATCCACTTCGGCGATGAGAGGGACAGTGGACGGTTGACCGTGGACGGTGGATTGCATGAACAGTTTCCAAACAGTCATGTAGTAGTCTTCGTTTCGAATCACAAAGCCGTCTCGTACAGATGTTTCGGCGTACATTTTGTAAAGCATAGACAGATCATCAATTGTGCCGACGCGCACGGTCACACCTTTTTTACCCGCAAGACGGACGTTGTAGCGCGTCTTCGGCTTCATGCGCATGAGGATTTCATCTTCGGCAGCAGTTAAATCAACGAGGACAGAATTTCTGAATTGGATCTGGTCGAATGAATATACCCACCCCCTGCGCTTCAAATCGGACATCACGACCTGTCCGCTGTTTTCTGTGACATCTTCCCCGCTGTTAGGGACTCCGTGCGCAAGCACGACATCGGGGTCAAGTTTCAGAAAGATCGCGCCTTGTTTTCTTGCAAAGGCTTGCAGGTCATTCAGCACGCGAGCCCGCAGGGGCTCGTTGTTCCAGTCCATCAAAGGGCCTTTGGGAGCGTAGAGAATGGATAGGCGGGCGGCGAAACCGCGATTAAGAACAGTACGTTTCAAAACAAGACAAGCCGCTTGAACAGGAAAGATGAAAGAGGAAAGATTCGTTCTCTCTTCTTTCATTCTTCCATCTTTATCCCATACCAAATAGATTGGCTGCCAACCATACTTCGCCTTCACCTGTCCCCATTCGTAGGTTTGGAGAAAGTGAGGATGGGGAAGCGCAGAGATGATCTGATTCCAATTCTGGCTGGTCACTATTCTCTATTTCCTATTAATTTCAAATACGCCCAATACAACAGCGGATTGTACACTCTGTCCACTGCCTGCGCGGCGCGTTTGACTTGGCCGCCGAATCCGCGTTTGAAACGGTAGACTCCCCAGAGTCCATCGTGGCGGGATTCAAATTGAGCTTCAAGAGTTTCTTCATTTTCATCAGGGACGCCCCACAGATCGTACTCGTCACATCCGCGCGCCTTTGCCCAGCGGATGGCTTCCCACTGCAAAAGATAGGTTGGCATACGGTTGCGCTCCTGGTCGTTCGACGCGCCGTAGACATACCATGCGCGTTCCCCGTTTGCGAAGACCATTAATGAAGCGAGAGGCTTGCCCTCAAATTCTGCAACGAGTAGTTCGCAGGTCCCTTTAGGATGAAAGAGTTCATAAGCGCGTTGATAATATTCTTGTGAATGTACACCGAACTTATCGCGCCCGCCTGTGACGGTCATCATCTCGTGGAAGGCTGGGATGTCGTCCCATGCGCGGACGGTGATGCCCTTCTTCTCAGCGAGGCGGATGTTGTAGCGGCACTTCGGTTTCATTCTTGCCAAAATTTGTTCTTCATTGTCATTAATGGAAATTACGATGGAACGGGGAGGTTGGATGTTATGAGGGGAAAGGACGAAGGGTGAAGGATGAAGGATGAATTCCTCTGTCCAAACATCGGATTCAACTTTCAAGAAGACAGCATGGTTCTTTTTGCAAACAGAATCAACTTCTTTCCAGAAGTCATCGCTAATCGCTGATTGCTGAATGCTAAAAGCTGGCTTCGGCATGTAGCCGAGAGTCAAAGCCAAAGGCAGGCGGCGGAAGAGGATTTGCGCACCAACTTCGTTGTTAAGGACGAAGCGCACGGGTTTCCATCCAAAATTATTTTTTAATTCGCCCCATTCGCCCATCTGCAAGAGATGCGCGTTGGGATGATTCTCTAAAAAAATATTCCATTCGGTGAGGGAAACTTCGGGCATGGTGATTTCGATACGCTCCGCTACTCAATCACCTAGACCACAGACGTCATGTCAGGCGGCGGCGTGGAGCGGACAGAGCCTGAGGGGAGAAAATCATTGAGCTGGCGAATCAGGCTGTCGGTCTCGGAGTGAAGCGCGGATTGAGCTAGTTGCTCGATGGCGCGTGCGAGCGAGTCTCCATCCACCTTTTCCTCTTCGACGGCGCGGAAAATTTCGGAGTGCTGCGTTGGCTCGAACTGCATACCTTCCTCCCAAAGATCCTCGCGCAATTTTTCGCCAGGGCGAATACCCGTGAACGTGATCTCAATATCGCGATGCGGCTCCAAGCCAGATAGTTTGATGAGATCTTCGGCAAGATCGAGGATGCGAACCTGCTGACCCATATTGAGCATAAAGACCTCGCCGCCCTTGCCCATCGACGCGGCCTGCAAAACAAGATGCACGGCTTCGGGGATGGTCATGAAATAACGATACATTTCAGGATGCGTGATGGTAACAGGTCCGCCGCGAGCAATTTGATTTTTGAATTTCGGAACCACACTGCCGCGGCTGCCAAGCACATTTCCAAAACGAACCACGGAATAGGCGCGCTTTGTGCACTGCGCGGTGTCGAGGACGATCATCTCGGCGAGGCGCTTGGTTGCACCCATGATGCTGACGGGGCGAACGGCTTTATCCGTGGAAATGAGAACGAGTCTTTCCACCCCGTACCTGTTCGCTGTTCCAACGATATTTCTCGTGCCGAGGACATTGTTCGTGATCGCCTCTTCGACATTCGCTTCCATCAAAGGGACATGTTTGTGCGCCGCCGCATGAAAGACCACCTGCGGCTGATGCAGTTTGAACATCTCTTCGATGCGGCTTGCGTCGCGCACATCGGCAATGACGGGATGAATGGATAGCGAAGGAAAATCTTCGTTGAGTTCGAGCAGCGATTCAAAGATGCTGTTCTCGCCGTGACCAAGCAAAACAAGTTCAGCGGGAGACCAGCGTGCAATTTGACGGCATATCTCGCGTCCGATGGAGCCGCCCGCGCCTGTGACCATTATGCGTTTGCCGCCGAGAATCGAGCCAACCAGATGGTCATCAATGGTGACAGGTTCGCGGCGAAGCAAATCGGTGATGTCCACTTCGCGCAGACGATTGACGCTAACTTTGCCGCCGATCAGTTCATACATGCCAGGCATGGTCCGGGACGAAATCCCTTTTTGACGGCAGGCGTCATTGACGAGGCGGATGATGCTGCCAGGCGCGGACGGAATGGCAATGATGACTTCATCCACATGCTGGTTATCGAGCACTTCTGCAATATTGTTTACTTTGCCAATCACAGAGACGCCGTAAATTTGATGCTTCTGCTTGGCGGAGTCATCATCGAGAAAGCCAACAGGAATGAGATTAAGTTGGGATGATTTCTGTAATTCGCGAACAACAAGCGCACCTTCATCCCCCGCGCCGATGATAAGTACACGCTTCGTATTTCCTGCGCGTGAAACTGTGTTTTGTTCCGCGAGGATACGAAGGGCAAAGCGCGAACCACCGATAAGGACAAGCGAGAGCAGCCAGTCAATGCCCAGCGCGGAGCGGGGCATGCCGGGTTGAAGCAGCCTGAAGTTGATGAGCAAAAGCATGACCCCGGATGTCAACACGGAGGCAGCCGTCACTGCGACCGTGATCAGGCGAAGTTCGCTTGTACTGGCATAGACCCACAAACGACGATATAAGCCAAAAGAATAATAAACGGGAATTTTTACAAGCAATGCCACCGCACACATCGTCAACGCGGCGGGGAAATAGAACGGCAATTCACTGACGTCCAACCGCAGCGCGAAACTGCCCAGCACCGAAACGATGATGAGGGCAATATCGCCAATTAAGACGAAGCGGTTACGGATTTGAGGTCGGGAGGACATAATTGGTAAAGGATGAAGGGTGAATGAGAACAGATGAAAAAAGATGTAAGTAACGAGAAATAAGGTACGAGGGATAATCAGCAACCAAAAGCCAAGAGATGTTCATTCTTTACAGTTTTCTCCCATCGTGAATTAGTACAAGTTCATCAGGGCGGTACTGCTGCCAGAGTGCTGCACTTTCTTTTTCAAGAACCCCGCCAACATAGTTTTGGATATGGTGGCGAACATGGGGTATTTCAAACATGGGCGAAGGATTTATCCAACGATCCGCCAAAGCAAAAACAACATGGTTTACTACATCGCTCATCACAATCGCGCCCAGACACATTTCACACGGCTCAAGAGTAGTGTAGATGACTGCGTTGTCATGTGGATAATCGTAGAGGTTTGTGGCTGTTTCTAACAGCGCATTCAACTCAGCATGAGCAAGGCGATTATGTTTTTTCAGGTGTTCCGCTCGTCCGCGTCCAACAATCCTTTCATGGTGGACGATTACAGCGCCAATCGGACGTTCTCCAGACTGTGCGGCGAATGCTGCCTCTTTAAGCGCCTCACGCATATAAAATATATGATCGAGCGATTTGAAATCAAAAGCCATAAACAAAACCTTAACATCTGCCTGACGAACTTACCAATTCGTTACTCGCCTCTCATTTTTCGTTACTTATTAATGGCTATTCCGCATCGACTCTACGGCTTCATATAAACCATCCGCCAGCGTGACTTGAGGTTTGAAGCCGAGGGTTTCCACGATCTTCTTCGGTGTACCAATGGAACGGTAGATGTCGCCTGCACGCGGTTCGGCATGGACATGTTTGGGGGCATTTGGAAAGATTTCGTAGAGGATGTCAAGTAGGTCGAGCAGACGAGTCTCAACACCTGTGCAGACGTTGAAGATTCTGCCGGGCGCAGCGGGATGCTCGGATGCGAGCAAGTTCGCCTGCACCACGTCACGGACGTTAACGAGGTCACGGGTCTGGCCGCCATCACCATATATGGTGATAGGTTTGTTGTCCAACATGCGGCGGATAAAAATCGGGACGGCGGCAGCGTACATGGAATCAGGCCGCTGGCGCGGGCCGTAGACGTTGAAGTAACGCAGGGCGGCAACCTCCAGGCTGAATTGCTGGGTGAATAATTCCGCGTACATCTCATCGACGCGTTTGGAGATGGCATACGGCGACAACTGGCGAAGGGGAGAATCCTCCGACAGCGGATAAGCTTCCGAATCACCGTAAACCGCTGCGCTGGAGGCAACCACCACCCGTCCGATGCCCGCCTTACGGGCCGCGTCAAACAAAATGGATGTACCTGTAATGTTTACATCAAGACATTCCTGCGGCTTTTCCATCGATTCAGGAACCGAGACAAAAGCTGCCTCGTGGAAGATGATGTCCATGCCTTTGACGGCGTCCGCGACTTTGGAAACATCGCGCAGGTCCCCTTCAATGATTTCCACATCCTGGCCTTTTAAATTCTCACGTTTGCCAGAAGAGAAGTTGTCCAAGATGCGGACCTTATTGCCGTTCTCCAAAAGAGTGCGGGAAATATGGGAACCGATAAAGCCTGCGCCGCCTGTCACCAAATATTTTTTCATCTGCCCGTCCTTCTTATGACTGTGCCAATAGTTCGTAAAACGATATTAATATCCATGTTCAACGTGCGATGCTTGATGTAATAAAGGTCATACTCCAGTTTAACCACCGTCTCTCTGACAGTGGCAACATATCCATAATTGATCTGCGCCCAGCCGGTGAGGCCGGGCTTCACCAGCAGCCTCGCGCGGTAAAAAGGGATCTGCTTTTGGTATTCCGCCACCAATTCGGGGCGTTCCGCGCGCGGGCCAACCAGACTCATTTCACCCTGTAAAACGCTCAGGAATTGAGGCATTTCATCGAAGCGGGTGCGGCGGAGGATATTTCCAACACGCGTAACCCGCGGGTCGTTTTCGATGGCCGCTTTCGCCTCGCCGTCCGCTTCGGCATCCTGCTTCATGGTGCGGTATTTGTAGATTCTGAAGACAGACCCGCCCTTGCCCAGCCTGGACTGGGAATAAAAAATCGGAGACCCGCTCTCCAGCAGAATCGCCAGCGATATGATGGGAAATGTGACGATGAAAATGAGGGTCCCGATAACACCGCCAAAGATATCCATGATCCGTTTGGAAAACTCATACATACCGCTGACTCGCACCTGATCGACGAAGGATCGAATCACCCAATCCGATTCGAGATGCTCAATGGGCACGCGCTGGGTCAGTTCTTCGTACATGATCGGCATGCGGGATACTTCCACACCGCGTTCCTGCGTATCCAGAATAGTCTGAAAGGTTTCACCCTTTATCTCGCCGTTGATCGCCACCACAATATCGGAAACCCGGTAATCCTCGATGATTTCGAGGAGATGTTCACTCGTCCCAAGAACGGCAAAGCCCAAAAACGAATTGCTTTTTTTTCGCGGATCATCGTCGATGAACCCAAGCAATATAAATGGAGGCGGACTGAGCTTGCGATATATGTCTGCAAGGGAACGGCCCGCCTTGCCCGCGCCAACGATCAGCACACGGCGCATCAACCCGGATGAAGTGTAGAGTCGGATAAAGATGGCGCGCCAGCCCAAAGTCAGGAAGGAGGCGAAGACAAGGAATGCCCCCACCGCAATACGCGGGAGGGAGTTCGGATCGAGATTAATCGTAAACAGCAGGGAGTACGTCAGCAAGCCGACGATCGGCGCGACTGCGATTCCCCGCAGGGTTTTTCGCCAGTTGCCCGCGGAATGCGGGTCGTAGGACTCCACCATCAAAAGAAGCCAGACGAGAGGCAGCAGGTAAAACCAAAACGGCACTTCTATGGTAATGAGGCGTTCGGCCCTGCCCGGGGAAATGCCGTTGTCGATCAGTTTATAAAGGGAATATTGGTACCAAAAATAAATTGCGCCAACCATGGCGCTGACGGATGCGATAAAATCCCCCACCAATAAAATGGTGCGCTGCTCGCTGGGTCTTAATCGCAATGAAGGTCTGTAAATATCAGCCATTTTTCTTGAACAAATTTAGAATGCCGCTCCATAAAAAGCCCGCCCCCCAGGCGAAATGCATGGTTGCGATCGCAAGCGGCAGACCCCAAAATAAAAAGCCTTTCCTTTTATTGAATGCCAGTTTCAAACCAGCCAGCCCCAGGGTAATAAAATAAACGAATAATTGCAATCCCAGCAGATAGCGCGCAGGCACAATCCACAAGGATAACACAATCAGCAGAACGAGGATTAATATAAATGCGGGCGGCAAAGCCTGCCGCCAGCGCAAGGTGTGCGGGTAGCGCTGGAGCATCCGAAATTTCCAAAAACCATAACGCCAATATTGGACTGCCAGTTTTCCAAGTGTGCTGCGCGAAAAATAAATAGAGCGAATCCCAGGGTCGAGCCAGACCACGCCGCCTGATTCGCGCACGCGGGTATTGAATTCATAATCTTCATTTGCGAGCAGGGTTTCATCGAAGGCTCCGATGGTTTCGATCAATGAGCGGCGGAAGGAACCAAATGGAACGGTATCCACCGCGCCTGCCTTAGCATTGAGACGGTACATCGCATCACCCACGCCCAGCGGATGCGCCGCCGCGAACGAAATCGACTCCCCCGTCCACGTCTCTGCGCCCGGGCGGATCTCCCACACGCCGCCGATGTTCTCCCCCTTGCCTGCCTGATGCGCCGCGACACAACGCTCCACATATTCAGGGATGGGCATGGAATGGGCATCCAAACGGATGATGATCTCGCCTCTCGACTCGCGAATAGCCTGATTCAGCCCCGAGGGAATCGTCCGCGCCGAATTCGTCACCATACGCACTGCCAGGTCGGGATGCTCCTCTTGGAAAGCTGTAATCGCAACCCGTGTATGATCTGTGGACATGCCGTCCGAGATGACCAATTCCATCTGCCCGCGTGGATAGGTCTGCGCGAGAACAGCCTCCAGCAAATGACGGATGGTGGCTTCCTCGTTATAACAGGGGACGATAATGGAGACAAATGGCGGCATGGTTCGATCTTTGGGTTTTCAGCAAATTACGTAATACGCGTCACGTATTACGTAATCTTATTTTTGCAACCTGGGTTTTATTAGCGGCAGGAACACATCGAAGGTTGTTCCCTCCCCCAACCCGCTGCGGACGCTAATTCTACCACCATGTGCGAGGACGATTTCACGGGCAATCGCCAGGCCCAGCCCTGCGCCGTGTTTTTCTCCGCCCCGGCGGGCAGGGTCAGCCTGGTAAAAGCGTGTAAAAATTTTCGCCTGCGCCTCCTCAGGTATACCCGTCCCGGAATCTGTCACTGAAACTTGTATTTCATTATTTAGAACCGCGGCCTGCATGGTGATCAACCCGTCCCGCGGTGTGAACTTAAGGGCATTGTCCACCAGGTTGGTGAAGACCTGAGCCATGCGGTCGCCATCGGCAGTGACAGTCGGCAGGTCAGGCAGAACCTTCACTTCGATATTCACTCCCGCCCTCTGCAATTGCGGCGAAAATTTTTCAGCGACAGCGCTCAACAAAGCCTGCAGATGCACAGGACTCATCGTCATATCTGCTGTGCCCGCATCGAGGCGCGCCAGGTCGAGCAAATCCAACACCAAGCGATGCATCCTCCCCGACTCGGTGTAGATCACCTGCGCCGCCTGTTGACGGGATTCATTCGAATCAGCCGTGCCATCCAGAATCGCCTGCGCAAATCCCTGAATGGAAGTAAGCGGCGTTTTCAATTCATGTGAGACGTTTGCCACGAACTCCCGTTGTGACCTTTGACTCGCCTGCATCCGCGCGATCATGGCATTGAATGCCCGCGTCAATTCCTGGACCTCGTGCGGGCCGCGCGTTTCGACCGGGCGAATCTCATCTGACGGAAGGGTCCGCGCCGCCAGCACCACCTTTTGCAACGGGTCTGCGATCCAGCGCGCAACAAAGAAGGCAAGCACAAGCGAGAGAAGGAGTGCAATCAGCCCGCCTTGTAAAATGATGGGTAAAAATTCATCGTTGAACACGTTCAAAATGGAAAAGCGCGGACGCGGGGATGCGACCATCAAGAAACTTCCATCTGGAAGTTTCTCTATCGAATACAGCCAGTTCGCTCCGTTTTCATCGCGGACCAGCGGCGTTGTATTGCGAGTCAATATTCTTTGTTTTGGAAATGGGAGGGGAGCTTCCGTATCGGCGTAGGTATCGAGGGTGAGCTGCTTTTCCCGCGAATACAACAGAACACGCACACCAAAAGTTTGCGAAGCTTTCTCTGCTGCCATGGTAATCGACTGGGATTCCGGCACATTCTCGCGCTCCTTCACAACCATCTGCACCGCCCTCAACCGCTCGAGGGTTTGACGGGATAAAATGGGGTTGCGGAGGAGAAACACAAAAAGGATCATCGCCACAACACCTAATGCTGTGACGATGATAAAGGCGTAGCTTAACCAAAGACGGGAGCGAAGAGTGGAGAACATGGAGAGGTTATGGTGTCATGGCGAGGGCGGTATTTTTCTTAGCCGGAAGCAATCTCATCGCCAAACTGAGATTGCTTCGTCGCAAAAAGCAAGAGCGCTCCTCGCAACGACATTATGTTACAAGTTTATATCCCACACCCGTAACCGTTTCAATTTTCACACTTCCGCCTTCCATCTTCTTGCGGAGGTGGGCAATGTGCACATCCACGGTGCGGGTCTGGCCGTAGTAATCAAAACCCCAGGCAAGTTGGAGTAATTGTTCACGCGTGAAAACGCGGCCGGGCTGTTCCGCCAGGGTGAGTAAAAGGTCGAATTCCTGGGTACGCAGGTCGAGGGTCCGCGAAGCGATGCGAACTTCCCGGGTGACGGGATCGATGGTCAGTTCCCCGTGATGGACGGTTTTTCCATCCGCCTGCTTTTTAGTTTCGCCCCTGCGCAAAATGGCTTTGACGCGGGCAATCAATTCACGCGGATTAAATGGCTTGGTAAGGTAGTCGTCCGCGCCGAGTTCGAGCCCGAGGATTTTATCGATATCTTCATCCCGCGCAGTCAACATGATGATCGGGGTTTGATTTCCGCTGGCGCGCAATTTTCGGCACACATCGAAACCGTCCAGTCCGGGGAGCATAACATCCAGCACAACGAGGGCAGGTTGGTGTTTTGCAACCGCGTCCAGAGCGGATTCGCCGTCTGAAATTTCCTGCACGCGAAACCCTTCGCGTTCGAAGTACATGCGCGAAAGTTGGATGATGGAGGGTTCATCGTCGACCAGCAGGATCAATTCGGAGGACATGGTTTATGCGATCAAGGCAACCACTTCGATTTCAACCAGCCCGCCTTTGGGAAGGCCGGCAACGGCAATGGTGCTGCGCGCAGGCGGGGTATCGCCAAAAAATTCAGCGTAGATCGCGTTCATTTTTTGAAAATCGTTCATATCTTTCAAAAAGACGGTCGTTTTTACGACATGCTCAAAATCGGAACCAGCCGCTTCCAAAACATTTTTGAGATTAATCAGAACCTGCCGCGTCTGCTCTTCAACTCCGCCTGCGACCAATTCCATCGTGGCGGGGTCAAGGCCAGTCTGCCCCGCGGTGTAGATCATTGTGTCGGTACAAATGGCCTGGGAGTAGGGACCAATCGCCTTTGGAGCTTTTTCAGTGTGGATGATTTTCCTTTGCATGAGCACCTCACTTAATCCGTTTGATATTTTGCATTTCCATCTGGAAGTTGTTTTATTGTACCGCATGAGGAATTTTCATCGCAAAGAATATCTATAAAAATAATAGGTGACAGGCGCAAAATTTTGCGCCTGTCTTGTGTAAAATCAAATTTCTAATCCCGCTCCTGTCTTGGTTCGGCGGGCTTGTTGGCATCGCGGAATGCCTTCAACGCTTCATGCAACGCTTTGAACGAATCCCCCACTGCAGACCTGACCTCCATCATTTTCTCGCGCATCTGCTCCACAGTAGACCGAGCCTGGTCGGCATCGGTGACCTTGCCATCCGAGTCGAAACCTGCATGGGAGCTGACAATACCACCGATGCTGTCGTAGGTTGGTTTGGCGGCGGTCAATGCGGCGGCGTAATCATCCAGCGCGGCTTGAAGCGTGGTGACATCCTTGCCATTTTCAGCGGCTTTGTCGATCATTGACTGAATTTTGGCAAGGTGGGATTCAGAATTTTCAAATGTCCTGCCGAGTCTTTCGTACGCCCGCAGCTGGCGGGACCAGATCTTTTCCAACCGTTCGTTTGACGCCTCATTCGAAGCGGGCGGCGTTTCATCTGCGGCAAAAACGCTCGTGGAAGGGAATGCCGCAAAGACCAGGGCAGCAGCAGACACCGCCAGAATTATTTTCTTGATCATATTTTTCATCGTAAGCCTCCTTTTGGGTTACGATGAAATTTTAGAATAAGCGGGTTAAGTGCGTGTGGCGGGGATGTAAAAAGATTGTAAATTCATTCGATTAATAAACTCACCTTACACAGCAGCGGATGCCCTTACAATCTGTAAGGAATATTCAACGGATGAATTCTCTACGGCAGTGCAATCGGCGTGAGTGTAACCGTGGGCTGCGGAATAGGCGTCGGCAACAGCGGCGCCCACCCACTGTAAGCAAAATACTCCGAGAGGAATTGGGTCCGCTCGCGCTCGTTCATCGGGCGCGGACGCGAGAAATCCTCCAGCATCGCGGTCAGCAACTCCACACCGAGATATCTGCCGTCATAAAAAACATGCCGGTCAATAAATTCGCGGCGGGTTCCATCGATCACCGAGCCGTCCGGAAGTTCGTAAGTCATCTGGTCGAAGAAGAGATTGCCCAGCCCGAAATGAATGAATGAGTCGCCGCGAAACTCCATCAAATGCGGGAAGTGTGCCTGGCTTCCGCTCACAATCGTTGCCCCCGCATCCGCGGCAGCATGGAAGCCTGCTTCATGTTGATAGCACGGACCGAAATGATAGCATTCTTCATGCTGGAAGGTGAAGATCACCATGTAGCCCTGCGTTTTCACATCCTGGATTTGTTTGGTGAAAAAATCGTAATCACAATTTGCCGCCCCGGGGGAAAACGCCGTAGCCTTCACAAAAGTGTAGGACTCCTTGCCATTGCAGCCCATGAAGGCAATTTTATTTCCGTTCACCTCCATCAATATCGGCTGGCGCGCCTCCGTTTCATTTGCACCGCCGCCATAATATGGAATATTATTTTGCTTATACATATCCAGCGTATCAAACATGGCCTGTACACCGCGATCTGTAAAATGATCGCCCGTCAATTCAACAATATCGGTTCCAACATATTTCAATAATTCAAAATACCCGGGGTCGCTGCACAAAATGAAATTGGTATATCCCGGCGTAGGCATTGGGCAGTTTTTATCGAAAGCCACTTCATTGCTGATGTGGGTCACGTCTGCGTTATACAGCCAGTCGTAGATCAAATCACCGGGGCGTGTAACCCCTTTTGTTTCCATCGTGAATGCCGTCGCGCGTACGAGCGCAGTTACACCTGTCAAAACAACCGTTGTCAATTTTAAAGCATCGCGGTTTGATTCTGGCAGGGGTGCAAGGTCTGAATTTGATAAACCAAAATTTATTTTTAATGGATATGCATCCGCCATAAAATCTTTGCGAATGGGAGATTGTCCGTCCACGCCGAGCACTTTCCATTTTGGCTGGATCTCTTCAAAGGGGATGACGGCCCAACTGGACATGTCACTCCATGCGATATCCAACAATTCATCAGATGAAACGGTTCGGACCGCGCCTGAAGCTGGTTCACCCCAAAGGGCAGTGAAGGCCCTCAGGGTGGATTCTGCCATTAGTAAATCGTGCCCAGCCAAAGGTCCGGTTGAGGCGCCTTTCCAGGCTGAGATTAATTCAGAAGATGTCACATCATCTGTAATGGTGGGAAAAGGCGCAACGAGGGCATAAATCCACAACGCGCCTGAATCGGCCACATCCAATTTTTGCGTGGCTAGCGCGGAGTCATTGACGATGGGAATGCCCCATGATTTAGCAAGTTCGTGCAGGTCATCGGGCACGGCAGGACTCACCCACAATGCGTCTGGCGGGGGTGGCTGAGTGGATGTTGGACTCGCATAAACAGGAACGGTCGGTACAACTGTAGCAGGTGTACAGGCCGTAAGGATGGAAATACAAAGAAAGAAACATAAAAATTTTTTCATGGAAATCTCGATTACTTTTCAAAGGAAAAGCACGAAGCCAATTGCACGCCTCGTGCTTTGGAAATCAATTCACTAGTGAACTGATGGATTTTTCCGAATTTTTTTACAAGTTTACCTGAGCAAGCGAAAACGACTTCAAGGCATCCTCGTCGATAGTGACACCCAATCCCGGACCGCGCGGCACATCGATGGTTGAATCCGGGTTCAACACAAAGCGTTCATTGGTAATGTCGCGTTCATAATACCGGTCAGACGCGGAGACATCGCCGGGCAGAAGAAAGTTTGGCAGGGAAGCCAACGCAAGGTTGGAGGCGCGGCCAATGCCAGTCTCCAACATGCCGCCACACCAGACTGGCATATTATTTTTCTGGCATAGGTCATGCACCATTACGCCCTGACTTAAACCGCCCAGCCTGCCCGCTTTGATGTTGATAATTTTGCAGGCTTTCATCTCGATGGCATACCGCGCATGGCGAGGTGTTACGATGCTTTCATCCAAACAAACAGGCGTTTCAAACTGTTGCTGGAATTTATGGTGGTCCCAAATATCATCTTCGAACAGGGGTTGTTCGATCAGGAGTAAATTCAGATCATCCAATGGTTTAAGGCGGGGCGCATCCTCCATCGAGTAGGCGGAATTCGCATCCACTTGCAGACGGAGGTTGGGAAATGCTTTGCGAACGGCTGCAGCAACTTCCACATCCTTGCCGGGTTTGATCTTGAGCTTGACACGCGTATAGCCCTGCTTGACAAATTCAGCGACGGTTTCCACCATTTTTTCAGGAGAAGACTGAATGCCGATGGAAACCCCAACCTCCACCTTGTCCCGCACGCCGCCGAAAAGTTCGCGCAATGATTTACCCGCGCGCTTGCCGAGCAAATCCCAGATCGCCATTTCAACTCCCGCTTTCGCGAGGTGATGCCCGCGAATACCGGAGACTTTCTCCTGAAAATCCACCGCATCTTTTAGATCTTTACCAAGCAGCAAAGGAGCAATAAAGTCTTTTAGAATGTGCATGGATGTGCCGGTGGTTTCGTAGTTGTAGCCGGGGTCACGGGTGGCGACACATTCCCCATAACCAACGAGTCCCTCGGAGCGGATCTCAATGATGATGCACTGGCGATTCGTCTCGCGCCCAAAGGAGGTCTCGAACGGGGCAATCAACGGCATGGAAACGTGATAAAGGCTTCCTGATTCTATTTTCATCCGTTTGGGTCATCCATTATCAATCTTAACGTCACCCTGTTCTTCGTTCATTTTCATGCCGCGCAAGGCATCGTCCATGCTGGTGGATTCGAGCCGCATACCGGGCGCAGGTGTTCCGCAATACGGGCAAAGGTTCCAGGATAATTCCATGAACTTCGAGCAGTTATGGCAGGTCTTTTTTAATTTGGTGTGGCAGTTGGGGCAGATCTGCCAATCCTCTTTTACACGGCGTTCACAACCCGGGCAAAGCGGAAGGTCTTCCAACGCTTGAAGCAAGGCTTCCTCTTCCAGGGTGCGCTGGTATTCCTCCTCCAAAGTACGCGGCGGACGAAGAATCAGGTATACGAGAACACCGGGCAGGTTCAAGACAGCTACAAGCAAAGCCGCGAGCATTCGCATCAACGGGTCTCTGGCGCGCGCGCGAATATCGCGGTAGGTCCATACCACGAGGCTGATCCATAAAGCGGCGAGAAATGCTCCGCCAAATGCGGTCAATACTAGGGTTAGGCTGCTAAGGAAAACGGGGTCGAAGGTCATGAGGACTCCACGTCAAACGGGGATGCGGTCATTTTAATCCATTAATTCAAAAGGGACTGGCGATACCGGGCAGTATTAAGGGGTTTGGAAGACGAAATGCCAGTCCGTGCCATCCTGTGTGTAGGTGGAAGTTGTTCCAAGCACCTGATAAAAGGTGCGGCCCGGACGGAGGAAGATGGGCGTCCCATCCAAATGAGTCATCGAGATTGGCTGGTCCCTTTCGGTGCGATTCCAGTAGGCGGGCATCGCAACTCCGTCACGGAAGACGATCGCATTTCCAAAGTCGATCAGGTCGATGTTGAAGACTTCATCTTCGGCATTGTACGAATTGGTAAAAATATGCGGCACAAACAAAACCACCACATTTGCCGCGGTGACCGGCAAGCCTGTCTGTGCGTCGGAAAGAGGCTCGTATGATTCAGCCCTGCCCTTGATCATGTCTTTCGCTTCCTGATAGCGGAAGTAATTATTTGTAGCGGGATCGTACTCCCAATAATTATAGTTGTATACCGAGTAGAAGGAATATATCCGCGTTGCCTGCAGCTGGCTTTGCGGCACTTCCGTGGAAAAGAATCCGCCATTGATGGTTTGCGGGGAATTATCGAGCCCTTTTGTTGTTGCACAGGCAGCCCATTTGGTTGTATTGAAAAATACATTGTTATAGGAATCGCGTTTGTACGGGCCGATAAAATAAGGCGGACAGGAGCCGATCCCCACGCTGATGAGGAACTCGCTGATATCCGTCGCTTGTAAATAATTCAACTCACGCGGGTCGGCACCCTTGAACATCAGGAATGCGTGGTACATGCGTGCCACGTGTTCATCCAAAAATCGGCCGGAACGCACGGGACCCACCCGTGTCGAATCATTGCTCAAAAAAACTGCGATGAAACGGGTATCCCCCCACTCGATGTAATATTCATAGACCACATCCGCCAGAGTCAGGCTGGATTGCGGGCGGATGTAATCTGGAGAATTGGCAATCTTGATGGCCAGCGGCCTGTGTTGCAACGAAGCAGGGTCGCTGACGGGCAGGCCGGTCAACGGGTTGGTGACGATGGAAACAGATGCATCTGCGGATGGGACAATGTTCGATGGACCGGGCAAGCCTTCCACGGGAACATATTTCGTCGGATAAGGCGTGAAGGTTGGCTGGGGCTGAGGGGTGGTCAATGCAAGATATGGATCCGGTGATGCATCCAGGGGTTGAAAAGGCGTCAATGTGGGTTGAATGTTCGAGGAAACAGACTCAATTTGCAGTGGGGGAAAAGGCGTTCCATCTGTTGTGGAGGCGGCGGAAGGGGTGCAGGATGAAATCCAAAGGAATGTTAAAATCGAAAGTAGTATTTTTCTTCCAGATGGTTTGTGATCGCGATACATAATGAAGATGATTGTACCAAAAGCAATTGGGCAAAGTGCCACGGCAATAAAACTGATACAATTACTTATCCCATGTTAATTTTGATTTCCTGTCTTTTGTTATTTGTCAGCGGGCTGACATTGATCGTTTTGCGTGTGGTGCAGCCCTCCGCCCGCTACACATGGCTCGTGGCCGTGAGCGGGGGAATCCTTGCCTTGCTGAGCGTGCTTCTTTGGCTGGCTCAAATGCCTTTCGAGCTCGTCCTGCCTGCATGGCAGCCGAATTCGTTATTCTCAACCCCGATCCTTTTTCGGGCGGATGAAATCTCGTGGCCTTTTTCGATCAGCATTGCTGCGTTGACCCTGGCCGCGCTCCTTACCGCTGCAGCGGGACCGGTCTTTGTCAACTCTTATGCATGGGTGGGCGTGCTCGCTTTGGGCGGGGTCGGCATCCTGGCCGTGACGGCAGAAAACCCGTTGACTTTGTTGCTGGTTTGGGCGTCTCTGGACCTGACCGAACTATTCACACAGTTACGTTCGGTGGAGGGAAAAACCAATAATGAAAAAGTTGTTATTTCATTTTCGACCCGCGTCTTTGGCCTCGCGTTATTGCTTTGGGCAAATATCGCGAGCGCTGCCGGAGGCAGTGTATTCGATTTTAAATCCATGTCGGCAGGCTCGGGTTTGTATTTGATCGCGGCGGCGGGTTTGCGCCTGGGGGTGTTCCCCCTTCACCTGCCATATTCGCCTGATTCTTCGCTGCGCCGCGGGCTTGGCACATCGCTTCGATTAATTTCAGCGGCATCCAGCATGGTGGTGCTGGCACATGTTCCCGCTGAAAGTTTGAATTCAATTGCGACACCGATCTTGATCACACTGGCGTTGGTCGCCACTTTGTATGGCGGATGGATGTGGCTGCGCGCGCCCGATGAACTGAATGGCCGCCCGTATTGGATCATCAGCATTGTTTCGTTAGCCGTCATTTCCGCATTGACCGGCAACCCAACCGGCGCTATCGCCTGGGGATGTTCTCTGATCCTAGTGGGCGGTTCGCTTTTCCTTTCTTCGGTACAACTCCCGTGGTTAAACCGCGCGATGCTGGCTGGCGCATGGAGTCTTTCATCCCTGCCATTTTCGCTTACCGCCGGGGCCTGGCTGGGAAATTTGGGAATTTTCCTTCCATTTGTAATCGCTGCACAGGCATTGACCGTTGCCGGTTTTATCCGCCACGCTCTCCGCCCCATCGGCCGTGACTCACTTGAAGCTCAACCGGGTTGGGCGCGCGCCGTTTACCCTGCGGGAATATTATTGCTTATTCTTATTCAGTTTTTATTGGGATTGGCCGGCTGGAATGGAGCGATGCAAGTCGGGGCATGGCTGCAAGCTGTCATCGCCTCTCTTCTGACCTTTGGGCTGGTCTGGGCTATGCCGCGTTTCCGCATCCTCAACCCCATTCGCGCCCACTGGATCATATCCACTGCTTCGCAGTTCGGCGGCATCAGCCGACTGTTATGGTCGTTCTATCGCTCGCTGGCAGGGATCAGCCAAACCATCATCCTGACTCTCGAAGGGGAAGGCGGAATCATGTGGACACTGCTTTTCCTGATCCTCTTTGTTTCATTATTAACCCAGGGGGCTCCTTAACATGACGAACGAAATCATCTCATGGCTGTCGGTGGGATTGATCCTTGCCACATCTGCGACCATTCTTATTAATCGGGATTGGCGCGTGAGTCTTGGCTCGCTGGCAGTGCAGTATATTGCAGTGTTCTGGCTGGTCTCGCGCCATCTGCCTTTTGTAATGGGCTCTGTCAAATTAATCGCAGGCTGGATGGTGGTGGCCGCCCTCGGCATGACTCGTCTTGGACTAACAAATTTAGATCGGGAAGAAGAGGATACCTTCTGGCCGCGCGGACGGTGGTTCCGAATCATCTTAATAATGATCGTCGCGCTAGTCACTGCCGGAGCCACGCCGCGAATAGAGGCTGCCATACCCGGCCTCGGACTCCCGGTCATAGCCGGCGGCCTGCTTTTAATCGGCGCGGGGGTATTTCATTTGGGAGTAACCTCCGATCTCTTGCGTGTGATCCTCGGCCTGCTAACAATGCTGGCAGGGTTTGAAATCATTTACGCGGCGGTGGAAAGTTCGATCCTCGTCACAGGATTCCTGGCTGTTACAAATTTGGGGCTGGGAATTGTTGGCTCCTATCTTCTGGTAGCCGGATCGACACCTCTGGAAAGCGGGGAAGACCTATGAATGCGCCGCTTCTATGGATTGCCCTCCCATTCATCACCGGTGTTTTGATTTTATTTTTCCTGCGCGAACGATATTCCGCGCTTGCGGGGGGCGGCTTGTCCGCCATTCTTGCCCTTATTGCGTTGATCATCCCGATCGACACCGCCCTGCTGATTGGTTCCATCTCATTAAAGATTTCGCCTTCCATTCAATTCTTTGGCCGCAGCTTTGAGCTTAACACTGCGGATGGTCCATTGCTGGCCATCATTTTCGGGATTGCCACGTTGTGGTTCTTTGGGACCGAGGCATCCGGTACAGCAAACCGCTTTGTCTCGTTGGGGTTAATGATCATTTCTCTGCTGACCGCATCCATTGCGGTGGAACCGTTTTTATATGCGGCGCTTCTGCTTGAGATTGCAGCCATGCTGATCGTCCTCCTGCTTGTCCCCGCTTATCAAAAACCCGGGCGCGGCGTTGTGCGTTTCTTGATCTACCAAACGCTTGCCATGCCTTTCATTCTTTTTTCAGGGTGGATGCTGGCCGGTGTGGAATCCAGCCCCGGTGACTTGAGCACGACCACGCAGGCGGGCACGATCCTAGGGCTGGGATTTGCGTTTTTGCTGGCGGTCTTTCCCCTTTACAACTGGATTCCCATGCTGATGGAGGAAAACTCGCCGTATGCGACCGGCTTCCTGCTTTGGGTGTTGCCCACTTTCACGGTCATTTTCGCGCTCGGCTTTCTGGACCGCTACGCCTGGCTTCGCACTTCGCCGCAACTTGCCAGTGCCATCCAATTTGCCGGAGTTCTCATGGTGGCAAGTGGTGGAATCTTCGCAGCCCTGCAGCGCCATATCGGGAGAATGCTCGGATATGCCTCGATCGCTGAAACCGGGTTGTTGATTCTGATCATGGGATTAAAACCTTCCGAAATCGTCAATCTCACCTTCCTGATTCTCATCCCGCGCGGATTGGCGCTTGCGGTTTGGGCGCTGGCTCTTTCCATCATAAAGCGCCTTGCCTATTCTCTTCGGTTTAACGAAATACAGGGACTGGCCCGCAGATACCCGCTGGCGGTCATCGCTCTTCTTCTGGCGCAACTCTCCATGTCCGGCTTTCCCCTGCTGGCAGGCTTTCCCGCCCGTCTCGCAATCTGGCAGGAACTGGCGGCACAATCCCTTGGCATAACGGTCTGGGTCTTTGCAGGGTCGCTGGGTTTGTTGGTTGCCGCCATCCGCACGCTGGCAGTTTTTGTGATGGTGGACGAGGAAAAAAAATGGGGGTTGAACGAGTCCTGGGTTCAGTCTGCCATGCTTGGGCTGGGAGTGATCGGGCTTTTTATCCTGGGTTTATTCCCTCAGGTTCTGCTTCCCTTTATGGTAAACCTGCCATCCCTGTTCGATCACATCGGCCAATAAGCCGCGTTTACGGCGTGCTATAATTTAATCGCATTATTTCCCCTTGAACACCGGAGATCAACATGGAATTTGAACAAATCGTCAAACGGCTCGATTGGCTGGAAAAACAACAGCGCGAAAACAAGGAAAATATTTCCTCCCTGGGCGAGCGTTTGACTTCCTTCGAAACCTCGGTCAATGCGGCATCCAAACAGATCAAAGCGATCAGCAAACAGGTGACAGAGATTGCCCCTGCGGCCAAACGGGTGGAACAGTTTGAGTCCCTGCTGACCAAACAACGCAGCGACATCGTTAAACTCATCGAGGATAAAGAAAAAGCCCGCGTAAAACTGGAAAAGGATTCGGAAAAAAGGGTTCAGACGGAAATCAACGATCTCAACAAATCTTTTATCCAATTTAAATCAACTGCAAACTTCGCTGAGATCAAAAAACTGCTCAAGGAGCGGGCGGATGAAATCCAGCGCCTGCTTAATAATGTCAGCGACCTTAAGGCAGGTGTGGAATCCGCAAAACGCTCCAACGAAGACGTTCAACATGCCTTGAAGACCACCGAGGAAATCCGCAGGAACGACCTGAAACGGATCACCGACATGCAAGGCGAGTTGACCGCCCTTCGCAAACGAGTGGATGAAAACCGCGAAAAAACAACGATCACAGCAGACAGCATCCGCAATGTGGAAAATCGTTTCACCGAGTTAATCGCCTCCGAGTTGGAACGCAAGCAGGCCCAGGCTGCCTTCCTCGAAGGACAAGCCATCGCGCAGATCGACCGCGACCGTGCCTGGAAGGAATGGAAGGAAAAATATGAAGCCTTCCAAAAGGAAGCCGAAACCCTCGATACACAGATCCAAAAACTGGACGAAGCCCTGCGCGGCGCAAAAAAGGCGCAGGACACCTACCTTGAACTCAACACCAAACTCGAACGGCGCATCAACGAAGTGACCGAAATGCAGCGCCTGACCGAAGACCGATTAAGACAGGAATGGCTCAGCTTCAAAGCCGATGATCAAAAACGCTGGACCGGCTACAGTTTATCCTCCGAAGAATCGTTCCGCGATATCCGCAAGGAAGTTCAAAAATATGACGAACGAATGACCGTCTTGAACGACGCCGCCCAGGTATTGCAGGATCAAATGCACCAAACAACAGACACCACCGAAAAACAATTACAGGAATTGACGAACGTCGTCCATGAATGGATGACATCCTACCAGCGCATCATGGGGCACGGCAAAAAAACGGCAAAGAAATAATCCTCTTTACCGGGTATGGAAAAGTGGAAGTCTGCATGATTTCCACTTTTTTATTTTCAAAGTGTGGTTAAATTAAAACATGAGAGTAATCGGTACGGCAGGCCATGTGGACCACGGCAAATCCACATTAATTGAAGCGCTCACCGGCACACATCCCGACCGCCTCAAGGAAGAACAGGCGCGCGAGATGACCATCGAACTCGGATTCGGATGGCTGAGCCTCCCCGACGGCGAAGAAGTCGGCATTGTGGATGTGCCCGGCCATCGCGATTTCATCGAGAACATGCTCTCAGGCATTAGCGGCATCGATGCCGCTTTGCTCGTCATTGCCGCCGATGAAGGCGTGATGCCCCAGACGAAGGAACATCTGGCGATTTTGGATCTCTTACAGATTCCTGCCGGGTTGATCGTCGTGACAAAAACCGACCTCGCTTCGGACTCAGGGTGGCTTGATCTGCTGGAAACAGACATTCGCTCCGCTGTGAGCGGCACCGTCCTCAAAGACGCGCCCATTGTCAGAGTCTCAGCCAGAAATAAAACGGGGCTTGCCGAATTAATTTCCTCACTCGAAAAAATATTGCAGGAAAAACCCGCACAGCTCGACTTGAACCGTCCGCGCCTGCCCATCGACCGCGTCTTCAGCATGAGCGGATTCGGAACCGTCGTCACCGGCACACTCAGGGACGGCCACCTCTCCATCGGCGATGAAGTGGAAATTTTGCCGGGCGGCATGAAAGGCCGCGTTCGCGGGCTTCAAACTCACAAGAAAAAAGAAGAGCGCGCAATGCCGGGGTCGCGGACAGCTGTGAATATTTCAGGCGTGGATACGGAATCGATTCGCCGCGGCGATGTGGTAACCCACCCAAATCAGTACCAGCCAACCCGTCGGCTTGATGCGCGTGTTCGCCTGCTCAAGGATGTCGGCTTAGCCATCAAGCATGGCGACGAAGTAAAGTTTTTTGTTGGCGCGAGTGAGACCATCGCAACTCTGCGTCTGCTCGGAACAGAGGAATTGAGCGCTGGCGAAGAAGGCTGGATTCAACTGGAATTGCGCGAGCCGCTCATCGCGGTGCGGGGAGATCGATATATTTTGCGCCGACCATCGCCAAGTGAAACTCTCGGCGGCGGCGTAGTGATCGACCATCAACCCAAAGGCAGGCACAAGCGCTTTGACGAAGGCATATTGAAATCCCTGGAATCGCTTGCGCAAGGCTCGCCCGCCGATGTGTTGTTTGAAGCTGCTCTTGCGCTTAACGCCGCTCCCTTGAAGGAAATAACCGCCAAATCCCGTTTGAATGCCTCCCATGTGGAGGCGGCAATAAACGAACTGCTGAACAGCGGCCAACTCATCCTTTTGGAAGGAGAGAAAACCGACCCCAAAAGCGATTCGCTGGCAATTGCCCTTCCCCACTGGAATGAATTGGGCAAGCGGGTGGAAAACACCTTGAACGCATATCACGAACAGTATCCATTAAGGCGCGGGATACCTCGGGAAGAATTAAAGAGCAGACTAAAACTTGCTCCGCGCATTTTCAACGCGACAATGAAGAAACTGGCTGAATCCAATTTGCTGGCAGATGGACGGGGAGTCATATCCCGCCCGGGGCATGAGATTAGATTTGAGGCTGGTCAACAGGCCAAGGTCGAGGAATTGATGCGGAAGTTTTCGGCAAATCCGTATGCCACGCCCAGCGTCAAGGAATGCCAGGCAGAGGCCGGCGAGGAAATCGTCAATGCCCTGATCGAAACCGGTGTGCTTGTCGCCGTTTCATCGGATGTCCTTTTCCGTAAACAGGATTATGAGGAGATGGTCGGGAAGATCAAAACCGCCATTCAAAAAAACGGACAGGTCACTCTCGGCGAAGTGCGCGATATGCTTGGCACGACCCGAAAATATATTCAGGCATTGCTGGAACATCTGGATGCCGTGGGTGTGACCATGCGCGATGGGGATGCAAGAAAATTAAGGAAGTGAGCTCGCCTTGTTTGCCCGAATAATGCACCTGTTCTCCCCTCCTCAATTTGACTCTGAAGAAGATACCCATCAGGCGTATCTACTGCATGTTGTTTTGTGGGGGCTGATCCTCGTGCCGGTTCCATACGTTTTGTATTACGTGCTGTTTGTTCCAGAGGCTGCAACCCGCGCTTTCATCCAGGGCGCGGCGGGCGAAGTCATCAATATCATCTTGATGGTAATGTTGAGACAAGGTCATGTACGCGCCGCTTCGATCGCGCAAATAACCGCCTTCTGGCTTTTCCTGACAGTTTCTGCTTACACAGATATGGGAGTACAGGGAGAATCATATTTACTGGGATACCCGCTTGCGATCGTGATCGCCGGCGTCTTGCTTGGCGGACCCGCCGCATTAACTGTGACAATCCTCTCGCTGGTTTCCGGTCTGATCATGATTTATGCCGAAGGTCGGGGGTTGATCGCCGCAGAGACGAATCGATCCTCAATTACTTCATGGATCCTTAGTTTTATCGTCTTTCCCATGGGGGCGACCATGCAATACCTCGCTTCGCACACGGTTCGAAAGGCGTTGAGGCGGGCTTATACCAGCGAGGAAAAATATGAATTAATTTCCAGGGTTAGCTCGGACTATACGTTTGAAAGCAGTGTGGATGAAGAAGGTAATGCGAACCTGATCTGGGTGGCGGGCGCCTTCGAAAAAATGACGGGGTACACCTACGAGGAATACGTTGCCAAAGGCGGCTGGCTGGCTCACGTCCACCCCGATGATCATGAAAAAGACGCGCTGGATATGCAGGTACTAATGAAGAATGAAGATATCATCGGCTCTGAAATCCGCACATTTACAAAGAGCGGGGAGATCCGCTGGGAACGCATCTTCGCCCACCCGGTTTGGGATAATAAGAAAAACCGTCTTGCAGGCATTGTAGGAGCGGTGCAGGACGTGACCACACAAAAGCAGGCGGACGAACTCCTAAAAGAAACGTTGATCCGACAAAACGCGATATTGGATAATATCCCGGATATGGCCTGGCTAAAAGATGTCAACAGCCGCTACATCGCGGTGAACGAACAATTCGCAAAGACCTGCGGATTTAAAATCGAAGACATTGTCGGCAAGACCGATTATGAAATCTGGCAGAAAAATTTCGCCGAGAAATATCACCAGGATGACCTTGAAGTGATAAAAAGCGGACAGCGCAGGCAGCTCGAAGAATCCCAGATGGACAGCACCGGCAGGAAATACTGGGTGGAAACCACAAAGACCCCCATCCGCAATGTACAGGGAGAGATCATCGGCACCACGGGTATCGCCCGCGAGATCACCGAAAGAAAAAGAGCGGAACTCGAGCGCGAAGCACTCATCACCGAACTGGAAGCCAAGAACGCCGAACTCGAACGTTTCACCTATACCGTATCACACGACTTGAAATCCCCGCTTGTTACAATTACCGGGTTTCTCAGCTATCTCGAACGGGATGCGCGAAGCGGGAACTTCGATAAATTCAGCAGGGATATCGACCGCATCCAGCAGGCGGTGCAAAAAATGCAGGAACTTTTGAAAGACCTTCTGGAATTATCGCGCATCGGCAGGTTGATGAACGAGCCCGTTGAAATAAAATTTTCCGAGATCGTCAAAGATGCGCTTGCCCTCGTGGATGGACAGATCAAAGAAAGAGGCGTGAGCGTGGAATTCACTGACAGTGGTCAAATGATTACCGGCGACCGCATCCGCCTGGTGGAAGCCCTTCAAAACCTGATCGACAACGCCATCAAATTCATGGGCAGCCAGCCCAATCCGCGTATCAAGATCGGCACGATCCTGGATGAAAACAATATTCCGATCTTCTTCGTGAAGGATAACGGCATCGGAATCGACCCGAAGTACACCGAACGCATCTTTGGCCTGTTCAATAAATTGGATGCAAACACACAAGGCTCGGGTGTCGGCCTGGCCATCGTCAAACGCATCATCGAAGTCCATGGCGGCAGGATCTGGGTCGAATCCCAGGCGGGCAAAGGTTCCATATTCTATTTCACCCTGTCCGCGTAACACTTTACGTCGGATCACTTTACAAAATTACAAAAATAAAAAAGGAGCAGCCATGTGCGGACGATTTACCCTGACCGTCGACCCGGCCGAATTGCAGGAGGCGTTTGGCGAATATATGTTTCCAGAACAGTTCGCGCCGCGCTTTAATATCTCCCCAACCCAGCCGGTGCTGGCCATCCCAAATGACACAAGGAACAAGGCGGATTTCTTTTCCTGGGGGCTCATCCCATCCTGGTCCAAGGACCCAACCATCGCATCCCGCCTTATCAATGCGCGTGGTGAAACCGTCGCCGAAAAACCGTCCTTTCGAGGTAGTTTCAAATACAAGCGCTGCCTCATCCCCGCCGACGGGTTCTACGAATGGAAGGCGCAGGGCGGTGAAAAAACAAAAGTCCCCTACTTCATTCACATGAAAGACCGCCACCCATTCGCCTTCGCAGGCCTATGGGATGAGTGGCATTCGCCCGACGGCGGAACATTACGCACCTGCACCATCATTACCACCGAGCCCAATGAATTGATGGCGGCCTTGCACAACCGCATGCCGGTGATCCTCCACCAAAAGGATTATGCTCAATGGCTCGACGCCGCGCCTCAGACTCCCGAAAACCTGCTCCCGCTCATCAAGCCTTTCCCCGCGGATAAAATGTCCGCCTACCCTGTTTCGACATTGGTCAACAAACCAGGCAATGACCGCCCCGAATGTGTTGTACCCTTAAACTAGGAATGAAATCAGTCGTTCGGCTAAAAGCGACCAGCGATAATTCTTCAACAAAACTTCAAAAATGCGCCAACTCAAACCCTGGTTGATCACTCATTTCCCCGCCCTTGGTTCACGTGATTATGTCATCTTCCTGATCGGTCAATTCGTCTCGGTTATCGGGACCTGGATGCAGGCTACAGCCCTGCCCTATCTTGCCTACCGCATCTCCGGCCGTCCGCTGGATCTGGGTCTTATCGGATTTTCGAACACTTTACCCACGTTATTGTTCGCACTCCCCGCAGGTGTGCTGGTGGAACGCTGGGACAAACGGAAGACGGTGATCTTATTCCAAGCGCTGATGTCCATTCAGGCATTTGGACTGGCATATCTTGCATACACAGGTCAAATTAAAATCTGGCATATCGTCACCCTGGCTTTTTTTTATGGTTCGGCCGTGGCTGTGGAAGTAACAGCCCGGCAGGCCATGTTGATCGAGCTGGCAGGGCGGGAGGCACTGCCCAGCGCCATTGCATTACAGACCACCGTATTCAATCTTGGGCGGGTGCTTGGTCCGCTGAGTGCGGCGTGGTTGATCTCTGCCACTGGAAGCGAAGGCAGTGTCTTTTTGGCGAATGGGATCAGTTTCGTCTTTGTGATCGCGGGTCTATTCTTGGCGAGGACCAGTTTCAAGGTCGGGGGTGAAGCGATTAAATCCCAGGGCATGGGGAGCGAATTCAAGGAAGGCTTAATCTACATCAGGCGCAATGCGGTTGTATTATCCGCAATCATAATGTCGGCATTGTTGGGATTCTTCGGAATTCCCTTGCTGCAACAAATCCCCGCTCTCGCGCGCGACGTGCTAAAAACCGGGATGGATACCGAACTCTTGATCGCAGCCCGAACCAGCAGTTTATACACCGCGCAGGGAGTCGGGGCGGTTGTGGCGGCTTTTATGGTTGCATATCTCAGTTCTGCAAATAAAAGCAAATTACTGTTGTGGGGACAGGTTGCTTTTATTTTCCCGGTGATCGCCCTCGGCATCACCCTGAATATGAACATCGCGCTTGTGCTGCTGGCCTTTATCGGGTGGGGGACGGTAACCCAACTGGTGACGATGAATACCATGATCCAGATGCAGGTCCCAAACGATCTGCGCGGACGGGTGTTCAGCATCTATTTTTGGGCCTTGCAGGGCGTGGCCCCTTTTGGAAGTATCATGATCGGCTGGCTCGCACAAACCTGGAATGTGCAGACTGCCACCGTGGCAGGCGGATCAGTTTGCCTGCTTGGAATTCTTCTTGTAAGGCTGTTTTTCCTCCGAAACGGGAAAACCCCGGCTTAAGGCCGGATAAGTATTCAGCCCTTTCGCTTGACTTCGATTTTTTGCCCATGTTATGATGACAAATATGCAAAATAATTTCAAGGAAGATGTTCCAAACCCTGTTGAAAATGACGCGAAAAAAAGACGGGAATCAAATACAGACTCACCCCTCAACCAGCCCGGCTTGATCAGCCGTTGGATAAACAGCCTTGTGGATATGGGGCTGGGCGAACCGCTTTTAAGAATTGGCACAAACCTGTTTTCGATCATCGCGATCGGGCTTGTGATTCTGCTCGTGCAGGGCTTTTATCGTCAGGGTGAGAATCCGCTTTCAGCAAACGCCGGGCAGGTATCAGGTCCGGTAGTGACCGAGAGCGTGAGCTCGATTCCTGCGCCAGAGGTGAACATCTCGATTGTCGAGGGTATCGCGCGCTCCGCGCAAATCCACACCAACGTTCCAAGCCGTCCGCGTGATGAAATCGCGATCTACACTGTGCAGGATGGCGACACGGTTTTTGGAATTGCTGAAAAATTCGGGCTCGAACCGCAGACGATTTTGTGGGGCAATTACGAAGTTCTTCTGGACGATCCCCATTCCCTGCGTCCCGGCCAGGAGTTGAGTATTCTACCGGTGGACGGTGTTTATTGGGAATGGCTGGGCGGGCTTACCTTCGGTTCATGGGCTGAATTCTATGGCGTAACCGCCGCGGATATCATCGAATACCCCGGCAATAATCTTGACCCCAAATCATTCCCCGATTATGAAAATGCGAATATCGAAGTCGGCACCTGGTTGATCATTCCCCACGGAAAAAGGGAATTCGTAAGCTGGAGCGCCCCGCTGGGTGTGACTCGTGAAAACCCCGCTTCTGCGCGCGTCCTTGGAGCTGGCGCTTGTGACCCGGTCAGCGGCGGGGC
Organism: Anaerolineales bacterium; assembly: GCA_014860745.1. Taxonomy (GTDB): domain Bacteria; phylum Chloroflexota; class Anaerolineae; order Anaerolineales; family Villigracilaceae; genus Villigracilis. Next base: position 24,675 of record JACZJC010000014.1, on the reverse strand, counting down.
GATTGGGTACGGATACTACGTCTACCCTACCAATAAACATTACCTCTCCGGCTTTGATTTTTCCACCAAGTCAAATCACCTGGGCATTGACCTTGCCGGAAATGAAGGCGAGGGCGTTTATGCCTCTGATGCAGGAGTGATCGTTTATGCAGGCTGGAACGACTACGGCTACGGCAACATGATCATGATCGATCACGGCAATGGATTCCAATCCTTGTATGCCCACCTGAGTGCATTTAATGTCGGCTGCGGGCAAAGCGTGGGGCAGGGTGAAGTGATCGGCGCAGTCGGCTCCACAGGCCGTTCCTCCGGATCGCATTTACACTTTGAATTAATGGCCGGCATGAAGGTCAATCCCTGGGATTATCTTCCGCCGCCTTAATACTTGCCAAAGCCAAAAGGCTATACTATAATCTCCGTCGCTTGATCGGGCGCATGGCTCAGTTGGTTAGAGCGCTACTATCACACAGTAGAGGTCCGGGGTTCGAGTCCCTGTGCGCCCACAAAAACTGCTAAAAAGCAGTTTTTTGTTTTCCACGTTTTTCCCTTAGTTTTTGGGACACGGACAACACGGATTACACTGAAGTTCACGGAAAAACCCATTAAAAAGCTGCTCTTTTCCGAATGTTCCGTGAAATCCGTGTACTAAAAGAAGGCGATAAGGACTTAAGAAACGCTCTCTCAGCGGAGATGCAAGGTCCGGGGTTCGAGCCCCCGCAAAACCAGGCTATCAAAAAGTCTCAACATTTTATAAGAGTTTACCCTGCTTGTTGAATCTCTCTTATAATCAGGCCCATCATGACGACTTATCATCCCGAAGCAAAGCGGAGTGGACGGACCAACGAAACCTGGCTGGCAGACCTGCGGGACAGCGGCGAAAACCACAGCGAAGCGCTAACCGATCTGCGTGAAATCGTGCAGAAAGGCCTGCCCTATGCCCTTTCGCGCTGGCTTTCATCAGACGACCCTCTCTTCCAACCCCTAGTGGAAGAAGTGACACAGGAAACACTCCTGCGTGTGCTCGACCAGCTCGACACTTTCGAAGGCCGCAGCCTATTCACCACCTGGGTTCACAAGATCGCGATTCGGATCGCACTGACCGAACTGCGCCGCAAACGCTGGCGGGATGCATCCCTCGATGAGTTGACGGAAAACGAAGACGCTCCCCCACCCCCCGGCCTGCTCGCTGACCCTCACGCATCTCCCGAAACCTCGGCGGAACGTTCGGACATGCTCGTCCGCGTTCGCCGCATCCTTGAAGAAGAACTCACTCCAAAACAACGGGAGGCGCTCATGCTGCTTGGCCTGCAGGATGTTCCCATGGAAGAGGCCGCCAAACGCATGAAGACCAACCGCAATGCGCTCTACAAACTCCTGCACGACGCCCGCCTGCGGTTGAAAAGGCGGCTCGCTCTCGAAGACCTCACCCCGCAAGACCTTTTAACCGCCTTCGAACAAAAGTAAGAATGTCATTAATCCATCCGTCAATGCAATAGCATGAAAATCAATAAACTCATCCAAAGCGCCATGAATAAAAATAAACCGCAGCCGGAACTTGAAGACGAAGTCATCATCAAGTTTTTGCATGTGCTCGAACATCTTAAAAGCGAGGAAATCTCCTGCGGCGAGTTATATGCGCACCTGGATGAATTCGTGGAACGGGAAGTGGAAAAAAAAGACGCAGCCCGGATCATGCCCCTGTTGCGAGATCACCTTGATATTTGTAACGACTGCTGCGAAGAATATGAGGCGCTTCTTACGGTTTTGGAAAACACAAAGGAAGAAGGAAAATGACGGGCCAAAAGCCCGTCATTTTTTAGGAGTGGAACAGCTTTTCCCCTGCGCGGATCGCCACCTTCAGACGGTTCTCCGCCGGAGTGATCGGACAGGACCACATTTCGTTATAAGCGCAATAAGGGTTATACGCGATATTGAAATCCACCAGAAAGCGGCCGCCTGCTAATGGCTCCGGTTCAAGGTACCGGCCAGCCGGATAGGTTTCGCTTCCCGCCAGAGAATCAACGAACGGCAGGAAGAACCCGTGCTGGCTTTGGTAAATGGTCAATTCCACCTCCTCCCCATCGACCGCAAAATGGAACTTTCCAAACCTCTCGTACTTCTGAACATCCCCGGTCGAGGTTTGCATTTCAAAACGCTCCTTATTTTCAAACTCTTCCACCTTCACATCAAGCCGCAAGCCCTCATTTTCGGGGAAATACTGCAGCCCATGAAAATCCTTCCGCTGTTCAGGCGTTAAAGGGCTTTGCGGGTGGCCGCCAAAAAATTCATCCTTCTCTTTGCGAAATGCATCCAACTCTGTCATTCTGCCTCCATCGGGTATTTTCTGATTAGATATGAACATCATCCGATTTCTTACGGAATCATAACCAAACCATGAACCCCTTGCCAATTCATCTGCTTTATGCTATTTTAGGAACGAGGAAAATCGAATGACTTCCACACAAAAAACTGTCATGATCATCGAAGATGAAATCGACGCCGCCGAACTTTTTGCGGAAATGATGCGCATCAACGGCTTCCATGTAATAAAAATGTTCTCCAGCGCGCCTGCCATTCCAATGATCTCACAGATAAAACCCGACCTTATCCTTCTCGACATCATGATGCCAGATATCTCCGGGCTGGAAGTCCTGCGGTTTATGCGCCGCGAACCGGAATTAGCCTCGATCCCTGTCATCGTCGTATCCGCCAAAAGCATGCCAGGCGACATTAAAACCGGCCTGGAAGCAGGCGCATCACTCTACCTTACCAAACCCGTCGGCTTCCAGGACCTCAAGCTGGCCGTGGAAAAAGTTTTGTCAAACAACCACAACACATGAATTTGCTGCGCGCCTTCATTGCCATCGAACTCCCGGAACAGCTTCAAAACGCGCTCGAAAAACAAACCGCCCGCCTGCGCCAAACCCTGGGGGACGACCTCGTCCGCTGGATCCCCACACAAAACATGCATTTGACCTTAAAATTCATCGGAAACACCGCCGCCTCGCACCTGGATTTCATTAAGCAGCTCCTCATCCAAATAGCAGACTCGCACCCGCAATTCGAACTGCAAATCAGCGGCATCGGCTCCTTCCCAAACTCGAAACTGCCCCGGGTTCTTTGGGCTGGAATCCACGCCCCGGCAGCTCTCGTCTCCCTGCAAAAGAACATAGAAGCAGGTACAATCCGCCTGGGGTATGAAATGGAAGAACGCCCATTTTCCCCCCATCTTACTCTTGGGCGCGTCCGCCAGAAAATCGAACAAGCGGATATTCAAAAGATCCGCGCAACATTGGATTCAATCCAACTTGGCAGGATAGGCTCCGCCAGAGTAGACACCATCCACCTGTACAAAAGCGAACTGCATTCCAGCGGTTCGGTCTACACAAAATTATTTTCCGCCCAATTAAAAAAATCCAACTGAGGTGAAATCTGAACGCACTCGAACTTGCCCGCGAAATCGTAAATTCCCTGGAAGATAAAAAGGGCGAGGATATCGTCCTGATCGACCTGAAAGACATCGTCTCCTTTACCGATTATTTCATTATTTGCACCGGCACCAGCGACCGCATGATCGACGCCCTTGCCAAATCCGTCATCGAGGATATCCGCGCCAGGCATAGAAAAAAGGGCAAAAAACAAGGCTTCGCCCGCGACGGCTGGGTGATCGTGGATTACGGCGATGTGATCGTCCATCTCTTCTCGCCGGACCAACGTGATTACTACCTGCTCGAAGAGCTTTGGGAGGATGGCAAAGTACTTTTAAGGGTCCAATGAAAGTTCCCCGGTCAAACAAATCCCGCAGGCGTAGTGCCTGTGGGATTTGTTTAATCACCTGGTCAATTTAAGGGATGTATTCATAATGCTTGGTCAGGGTATAGGTAATGTAATTAACCCATAAAGGCTGAACGTCCTCCCATTCATAATCATGGGAGGAAAAGGTTTGAATCACCATCCGCCCGCCCATGCAGACAGCCAGCACTCCGTAATCCGATTTGCGGTTGGCGTGAAGACCGCCAACCAGCACAGCGTCTCCCCCGGAACCCAATTCCAATAAGTCACCGGCATCCGTAAACCATACCGGGTAGGGATAAGATGGCGCTTGAACAATGTTCGGGGTGGTGAGCAGCGGGTGCGATTTATCCAGCCAGTAGATCGAATAATCGAACGGATCATAATTATACTCGCGTATCCAATCCCGGAAAAGTTTGACGCCGCACCTGCTTAATATCGGAGAGATCTTGCCGCTGGCAATATCATCCAAATTCCAGATTTCGATGACAACCGCTCCGCCATCGTCAATGTGGTCATACATCATCTCGAACATCTCGCCACTGAAACCCGAGCGGACCTCAGTTGCAACGATCATCAAGTCCCATGGGGTGGCGGAATTTGCATGTCCTTTGAAAGTTCCCAGGCCGTCGGCGGCATTCACAATCCTGCCGCCCGAAAAGCCCATTGAACTGATCGTACTATCGACCATGGGCATCAAGACCGGATACCCTACAATATCCTCGTAAATAAGGATATTGGAAGCTTTGATGCGGGCGCGTATATCCATGGTGGGTGTGGCAGCCACCCCTCCAACGGCAGGAGCAGCAGGCGCAATTGCTGTGTAGGTTGGATAGGGCGTATAGGTCTCCGCTGGCAGGGGCTGGGATTGCTGTGAACTGCCTTGCGTCAGCGCCGCTTGCTGCATGGCCAGGCTGGTTTGTTGAATGGCCAGCGCCACCCTGGTCTCTTCGATCCCATCACCAGTGCCGGTAGTGCCGGGGACACTGCATGCGAGCGCCAACAAAACAAGCACCAATACTGCCGTAAACCATCGCGATTTTTTCATGAACAGCTCTCCTTTATCAAAACCGGGAAGAAACGACACAAACTTGCAAATTCATTATATAACTTTTCACACAATTTTAATCACCCAATTACATATCGAAAAGTATCCCGCAGGCGCTTGCCTGCGGGATACTTTTCGATTTATGATCTACAAATCAAACGCTTTATTTTTCAAACACCCATGCATCGACCGCACGTTTCCAATCCACAAGTTCATCCTTTTTAAACCAAAGTGCAACTTCGCGTTCGCCGGTCTCGGGTTTGTCCGAAGCATGGATGAGGTTGCGGCCAACTTCGAGGGCAAAATCATGGCGGATGGTGCCGGGAGCGGCTTCAACAGGTTTTGTAGAACCAACCGTCTGGCGCACAGCAGCCACAGCATTGGGTCCTTCCCACACCATCGCCATTACTGGCGCAGAAGTGATGTATGAGATCAAGCCGTCGTAAAAAGGTTTGCCTTTATGTTCAGCATAATGGGTTTCGGCCAATGTCTGACTGACCTGAATGAATTTCGCGCCAACCAGGCGGAGACCGCGGCGTTCAAAACGCGCAATCACTTCACCGATCAAGCCGCGCTGCACACCATCAGGTTTTACAAGTACGAGCGTTCTTTCCACAAATTCCTCCAAAATATGAACTGGATTCACAGAGCGGGGGCTGCCCGCTCTGTGATTAACGAATTAACTCTTCGGCTTTGTTATACGCTTCGAGCGCTTCCTTCAAACGGTTGGCACGCATGTAGGCGTCGCCCAAGGTCTGCCAGATACCAACCTCGACCGGGTAACGATAGATCGACTCGGTTAGGTCGCGGATCGTCTCTTCGAGATGTTTGCCTTTTTTGATGAGCTTTCCATAATGGTCCAATGCGGCGGGAATGTCACCTCGGTCCAACTCACCCTTAGCCTGCCCCAACACATTGATGTTGGACTGCCCTTCTGCCTTGGGTGGACGTGCCTGCCTGGCTGGTTTCTTTTTCTCCACGGTGGTCTTCTCACTCGGTTCCGGTGGAGGGGGATTCTGCATGATTGATGGCGCGCGAGTCTGTGACGGAGGAGGCATGTACACAGGTGGTCGTGATTGGGCGTCTGGCGTTTGCTTTTGTGTCGTGGCGGGTTTGGGTTCGAGCGGATGCCAATCGGAAGGTGATGTGGGTCTAAGCTGTTGAGGAGTTTCCGCTTCCCACTGTTCGCGGTGCAGCCAGGGCGGCGTATCTTCGTCAACTTGACCGCTTTCGGCAGCCTCCTCGTCCACACCCTTTAGCCAGTCGGGCAGATCCGCTGACAGCGTAACGGGACTTTCTTGTGCAGAGACAGGTTCCCCAGTCGGGAATGAGGCGGGTTCCTGCTCGATGGATTGCTTCCATTCATTGTCATCCGCTTTTGATTCGGAATCCAGTCCGCCCAACCAATCTGGTAAATCTGTTTGGGTAGGTTGAGGTGTCATCGTTTTTTCGAAACTGTCAGGAAGAGGCGGCCGCGCGGGGGCGCGGATAAGCTCAGGATCGATATCCAGGCCGGGTTCGTCATCCAAACCGCTGAGCCAGTCGGAGAGGTCCTGATTGGAGAGGTTCTGACTTATGTACTCTCCGCTTTCAGCAGGTGTTTCTTTATCAAGACCGCTCAACCAATCAGGCAAATCAGATGTGGATTGTTTTTCGGAAGGCTGCTGGCTGTCGCTTAACCATTCAGGAATTTCACCGCGCTGAAGGGGCTGGTCTTCCTGCGGTTCTTTCTCGGCCAGGTCGCGGAGCCACATGCCGGTTTCATCGGCTGCAGGCGCAGGTTTGGATCCGCTTTCAAATTCAGCAAAAAATTGTTCGCCGATATTTTGAGCGCCCTCAACCCATTCGGTCTTTTCAGCGGGAGTTTCACTTGAAGAAATAGATTGGGCTTCGCCGATGGACTGGGCCTGCTGTACCCATTCAGGCGGGGTTTCGCTGCGTTTGTTCGGGTCGGTGACAAGTTCCTCCGGCTTTGCGCCGTGTTTGGCGGCCAGCGATTCGAGCCAGGCCACTGCGTCATCCTGCTCCTGTGAAGTCGCGCCAAGGTCTTGAATATTCGGCTGCTGGGCTGCCGGCTGTTGATTGGCAGACTGTGCCTGTGAAACCCAGTCGGGAGGGGTCTCGCTGCGTTTGTTCGGGTCGGTAACAAGTTCTTCCGGCTTTGCGCCGTGTTTGGCGGCCAGTGATTCAAGCCAGGCGACGGCATCATCCTGCTCCTGCGCGGATGTGCCGAGATTTTCTATAGAAGGTGTTGCACTGCTTTTCGGTTCATCCCCGCTCAACCAGTCGGGTAGGTTGGCAGGTTCCGCGGCAGGCTGTGAGCTATCTGGGGTGCTTAACCAATCCGGCACGGTCAGAGGCTCGTTTTCTTTCTGGTCGCGGCCAAGTCCACTTAACCAATCTGGAACATCGCCTGTGGCTGTAGATTCTGCTTGCGGGGATTCGCTTGAGCCGGTGGGTTCATTGCCGTCAAGGCCGCTTAACCAATCCGGGGTTTCCGTGGTTCCCATCATTTCGCTGGGTTGAGGCTCAGTAGGGCGTTCGCGATCTTCCGAAGCCGGCATCTGGCCTTTCAACCAATCCGGCAAATCAGCGGGAACGAGCGGTTCACCGGCAGGTTCCTCATCGAACATGGATGTAGGCTGTTCCGGCTTGCTGGATTCTCCCCAACCCGCGGCACGGAGAAAGTCCGGGATTTCTTCCTTCTTCTCGAAAGCAGAATCAGGCATCGGCGCGGAGGGAGGCGTTTCGGATGTAAGTCCGGCTGACTTTAACCAATCGGGTTGTTCATCAAATGTGGAAGCGATACCTGCTGCGGAACTTCCAAGTTCGATGCCGAGTGACGAACTCCATTCCTGCCCCGCTGGAACCTGTTCGCCGTTGTATTCGTGCCGTTCCAAATTTACGGAGGCGTCGGAAACCTCCTGGGTTTGAAAGACTGAGCCCTTCACAAAATTTGAATAGGGATCCAGTTCGCCCAGTCGCATCCGATAAACCTGGGTGCTTTCCGTTGCACCGGCCGTGGCCGGCAATAATTCAACCTTGATACGATTTGCGTCGTAACAATACGGATAACGTTTCAGCAGTTGGTCGCAAATATCGGAGGCATCCGATTTTTGCCCGGCCATGAAATAGGAATATGCCAGCAGCGACTGCATGTCGGAACGCTGCGGGTCCTGCGCCAGGACCGCGCGAATTTCCGCAATGGCCTGCGGATACAACTCGCCCTGCACATACATGTGGGCAAGCGCGCCGCGCGTCATGCGGATCTTGGGCGGCTCCATGCCATCGCGGCGGCCGTACAACCTTTGCAACTCGCCTTGAATGGCGGCGTTGGAAGGCTGCGCCTCGAACGCGCGCTCCATATGCCAGATGGCATCGTCTAATTTATTTTCTTCATCATTAATGATGCTGAGGCCGACGTGCGCAACAAAATCTCCGGGCACTGCCATCAGCACACGCCCAAAAATATCCACCGCTTCGCCATAGCGCTTTGCCTCAAGGTAGGCTTTACCCAGATGGCGGTACGTTTCAAGATGCTTTGGAAAAGTTTTCAGGATATGATGACAATGAGCAATAGCTTCATCTATATGTGCCTGTTCAACAAGGCGTTCGATTTCACGATTGTAAATTCTCAAAGAGACTTTTGCCATTATCTGTTCCTGCATTAAGTATGCCTGATTCTTAAGTAATTCGCAAGGCTATACGCTATTTTACTCGTAAAACAGTGGCAATGGCGGCACAAATTCATCCCGGAACTCGTGCGCCGAGAGCACAGCCGTGCGGGCTTCATCCAATTTTGCCCGGTCGTTCGCATGGACTTCGAATAACTGTTCGCCCTCCCGCACCTTATCCCCCACTTTTTTGTGGATTAAAAACCCGACAGCGTGATCCACCGCATCGCTTTTCTTTGCCCGACCGGCGCCCAGCGCCACGGAGGCTTCGCCAACGCCTCTTGCGTGGACCTGTGAGATGAATCCGCTCCGAGGGGCATTCACCACTTCTACAAATTTTGCCCGCTCGAATTTGGAGACGTCATCCACATAGGATACATCCCCACCCTGGGCGGCTACCAGCACACGGAATTTTTCCAGCGCACTCCCATCCGCAATGGATTTCTCCGCCATCGTGCGGCCTTCTGCAAGATTCTTCGCGCGCTGACCTATAACCAGCACATGCGAGGCGACGTGCAAGCAATGCTCACGGAAATCCGCAGGCCCGCCGCCGCGCAGGGTATCAATCGCTTCGATCACTTCAAGCGCATTCCCCACTGCCGCGCCGAGCGGCTGATTCATATCCGAAAGCAGTGCTACGGTTTTACGCCCCGCGAGACGGCCAATATCAACCATCAAGTTGGCAAGCTCACGGGCATCCTCCAGGGTTTCCATGAAAGCGCCCAGACCCATCTTTACATCCAGCACGATGGCTTGTGCGCCAGCCGCAATCTTTTTTGACATAATGGACGACGCGATCAATGGCAGTGATGGAACCGTCCCGGTCACATCGCGCAGGGCGTACATTTTTCCATCTGCTGGTGCCAGGTCCATCGATTGGCCGGTCAGCACAATGCCTTTTTCTTTTAATTGCTTCTTGAATTCTTCGGTGGAGAGGTCTACGCGATAGCCGGGGATGGATTCCAATTTATCGAGCGTCCCGCCGCTGAATCCCAGCCCGCGCCCGGACATTTTTCCAACGGGTAGTCCACAGGCTGCCACCATCGGCAGAACGGAGATGCTGGTCTTATCACCCACACCGCCGGAGGAATGTTTATCCACCGCAATATCCACGATTCCGGTCAAGTCAAGGACCTGGCCGGAATGCGCCATGGCAAGGGTAAGTTCGGTCGTTTCGACCGGCGTCATGCCATTGAGCATGATCGCCATTGCAAAAGCGGAAGCCTGGTAATCGGGAATTTCCCCATTCGTAAAGCCGCGGATGAAAAATCCGATCTCTTCGGGTGTTAATTCCTGTTTATCGCGTTTTTTGATGATGATGTCTACCGCGCGCATGGATTCTCCTCTGATAATCTTGCGCGATTATTTTATCGCATTTTGTCCCGCAGAAAACGCCGGGCACATCACCTTTGTTTACGTTTTCGTCAATTGCTGGCCTTCTTTAGAATCTTTTACCACCCAGCCAAGCGCAGAGATCTCATCCCGCAGGCGGTCTGACTCGGCAAAGTTCTTATCGGCGCGGACCTGCCTGCGCTGTTCCAGCAAGGATAGCACTTCTTCCGGAGGAGTCTCATCACGGTTCGCATTGGCCGCATCGAGCACCATTTGCCACACCTCAGGCCGTATTCCTTTATCGATCGGTTCCGGCGGTGTGCAGGTCCCAAGCTCGTTCAGGGAAAAATTCGCTCCGGAAGCATACATCTCTGCTCCGTCACTTTTCAAAACTGTTACCGAGCTGACACCATGTACATCACAGACGCCTTTTTCACAATCCATAATGATACCGGAGTGTTCATCCAGCCCAACGATGATGTTTTGTTTGGGGGTAAGTTTGCGCCATTGCTCGAAACGTTCCATACCCATGAAACAGCGGCTGGTATCCAGATCCACGCCGCCCTCGGCATTATTCCAATGCGGGATGAAAGATAGATGCATTCCAAAGTCTGCGAAGAACTTCAGCCCATCCTTCACATGCACGTCCTCGCCGACTTTATAAATTTCATAAACAGGCAGCACCCATTCGCTGACGGATATGGTTGCGGCGGAGGCGAAGACCAACGTGGCGCCGAGTCTGTGCCTTGCGCGGATGATATCCCAGGCAAGTGTGTTTTGCAGCTGACGCACAACATAACTGGGGCTGCCGGGTCCCATAAAGATGAGGTTCGCTTGTAATAAAGGTTTCAGGATTTCGAGATTATCGGGGCTGAACTCCGTCCCTTGTTTGCGGGCTGGGATGAGATTGATCGTCGGCTTGTAATTTTGCAAACGGGTCTTCAGAAAATCCCCCACACGACCTGCAACGAGGGAAGCGTTTAACTCAAAGCCTGCCGGCGTTTCCAGTATGGCAACCCGCAATGGGTCAGGGATGAGGCGGGCAAGTGTTTCAAAGATGCGGCCCCCGGCAAGGGAGGTCTCTCCGGAACCGAGAAAGGCGATGTGTCCTAAAGTCATGTTAACTGGATGATGCGTTAAGTTTTTCTATTACATCCAGAAAGGTTTCGTTATCGGGAATATCGGCCATGGAGGAACCGTAATGCACATAGCGAATGCGGCCTTCCACATCCACGATGCTGTTCAAAGGCATGCGTCCAAGTTTGAAGAGATTCACTTCCTGGCGATATTGTTTTGCAACCACATGGCTTGGATCAGGCAGACCGAAATAGGGAATATTTTCTGTTGCCCAATATTTTTTGAACGCTTCCACACCGTCAGGCCCGACCGCCAAAATCACCGCGCCGCGGGAGGTAAATTCATCATAATGGTCGCGCATGCGCGCCAACTGCGCGCGGCAATGTGGTCACATAAAGCCGCGTAAAAACGCGAGGACAACGGGCTTCCCGCCGCGAAAACTCGAAAGGCGGATAAGCCGGCCATGCACATCTTCCAGTTCAAAATCGGGGGCCAGTTCACCGGGGGTGATCAAATTTAGTTTCATCAGGGTTCCAGATAACTCATTACGGCTTGCATAAAATCAAGCGGGCATTCCTCATGAGGGACATGCCCGCACTGCGGGAGGAGCGTAAGCCGGGCATTTGGAATTTCGGTTGCAATGGCTTCAAAATAAAACGCACGGATCAACCGGTCTTCCCGGCCCGCCACAATGAAAACGGGCACGCTCAATTGCGGCAGCAGCGGACGCAGCTCAGGATAGGCTGGCGCGAACGTCAATTCGTAAAGCGCGCGGTCCCAATTTTCGATTCTGAATACCTTTAAATATTCCCGCCTGATCTCATCGGTAAGTTTGGTTGAATCATACCATTCTCGCTGGATCGTGTTTGGGAGGGTTTCCTGATAATCGCGCATCATCAAAGGGCCGATATGCCGCATTTGCGGAGTCCACATCAACGGTAATGCCCAGGCAGGGAACTGCGGGCCTCGTCCTCCGCCGACTCCTGGATCGACCAAAATAAGCGACTCGACCCTTTGGGGATATTCCAATGCGAATGCCACCGCCAAACCGCCGCCCGCCGAGTTGCCGACAAGTATCGCTTTTTCAATTCCCAATTTGTCCATTAACCCAAGCAGCAACTCGATGTTGGCCTTCATGCTGTAGGGATTCTCAGCCCATTCTTCAGGCATGGGACGTTCGGTCAAGCCAAACGCGGGGCGGTCATAGGCAATCACGCGGCCAAGCCGGGAGAAATCATCCATCACCTCGCGCCATGAAAAGGTGCTTCCACCAAATCCATGCAGAAGGATGAAAACCGGGTCCCCATCCCCCGCCTCTTTAAAGTGGGTGGTGACACCATTAACTTCTATAAATTTACTATCAACTTCGATGAATTCTTCCACCGGAACCAATTCATCCAATTCAGTGACGGGGACAAAAAATGGCCCAATTGCAACGGTGAGGCAGGCAAAAATTAATGCAGCAAGAACGATCTTTTTCCAATGTTTCTGCATACAAATTATTGAGATAGCTCTTCTAAAAATTTTGTCGTTGCATCCGCGGTTTGAGTCCACTGCTCTTCGGGAGAAATGGAAGCTTCATTGTCGCCAGCCTGAGGTCCGTAAGAGCCGAATTGAGCATGATTGCCGCCCTCGATGGAAACGAATCGCGCATCCGCCGGGAGCAAAGAACGCGATTCGTCAATCTTAACGCCCGTTGCCAGTCCATCGTTCGTGCTAAAAATGGAAATCACGTTTATATCCTTCGATCTCAACGCGTCATTTGCAGGGTATGAAGCCCAAAAAACCAGCCCTTCGATATCGCGGTGAGTCGCGGCATATGATGAAGCGGCTACACCGCCAAGGGAATGTCCGCCAACCGCCCAATGTTGAATCTCGGGATATCGAGCAATCACCCGCGCCGAAGCATTGATATCAAAAAACGCGAGGTTCAACGGGACAGGCAGGAGCACAACAAAATAGCCCTCCTGCGCAACCAACTTCATCACCGGCGCATACGCGCGATAATCCACACCCGCACCCGGGTAAAAAATAAAACCTGTCTGTGGGCGCGACTCATCGGCAGGGAAAAAGATCGCCCATCCATTTTCCATGCTCACATACACCTGTGAATCGGATTGCATGGCATCCAGAGCAATATCGGTTGCAGGTAATGTCCTCCCTTCCCAATACACAAACGCGATGACAAAAACCGAAACCAAAACGACCACAAAAGCCGTCAGCGTTATTTTCCAATTTATTCTCTTCAACTTATTCACCTTCCAACAAATTTCTTGCCTGCGCCCAAATGGCATCGAACATCTTCGTGGTTAATTTTCCCGTCAAGGTATTCTGCTGGCTGGGATGGTAGGAACACAGCACCCACACTCCATTCGCCAGGTGGTAGGACACGCCGTGAGTAAACTTAAATACGGGATTACGAGCTAAGAAAATTTTAAGAATGCGCTCGAATGCGATCCGCCCCAGGCAAACGATCACCTTTGGTTTGAGAATCTTAATCTCCCTTTCAAGAAAGGGCTGGCAATTATTCAATTCTTCCGGACTGGGCTTGTTATCCGGGGGAGCGCAGCGACCGGACGCAGTAATATACATATCCTTAAGGATGAGACCATCGCCTCGCGATTCCGCTGATGCCTGATTCGCGAACCCGGCGCGGTGCAAGGCTGGGAATAGAAAATTCCCGGAGGCATCCCCGGTGAATTGACGGCCTGTGCGGTTCGAACCGTGCGCGCCGGGTGCGAGTCCCACCACCAGCACCCGCGCCTGCGTATCACCAAACCCAGGGACAGGCTTTCCCCAATATTCCTCATCCCTATAAGCCTTGCGTTTGACTTGGGCCATCTCCTCGCGCCATTCGACAAGGCGGGGACATTTGCGGCATTGAATGATCTGTTGATTTAATTTTTCAAGTGTCATGTGAGGTTGAAAGAGGAAAGATGAAAGAAATATGCATCATTCGATAAACATCGCATCCCCAAAAGAATAAAACCGATAGCCTTCTTTGATCGCTGTCTCATACGCGGACAAAATCTTCTCGCGCCCCGCAAACGCACTGACCAGCATGATCAGCGTGGATTTGGGCAAATGGAAGTTCGTGATCATTGCATCCACGATTTTGAAATGATAGCCAGGGAGGATGAAGATATCCGTTGGGCCGATAAATGCAGAAATTCGATATTCGTTATTCGATTCACGAGTATCGAGTATCGAATTCCTCCCCGTGCTTTCAAGTGTTCTCACCGAGGTTGTGCCAACTGCAACCACCCGTCCGCCTGAATTTTTAGCAGCATTAATTAAATCTGCAGTATCCTGCGGAAGTTCGCACCACTCGGTGTGGATCTTATGTTCGGCGGGATCATCTTCTGTGACGGGCGCGAAGGTATCCAACCCAACATGCAAAGTAACATAAGCAATCTTTACGCCTTTGGCCTTCAATTCATCCAGCAATTGGGGAGTGAAGTGAAGGCCTGCAGTGGGTGCGGCGGCGGAACCCATTTCCTTTGCGAAGACGGTCTGGTAGCGTTCGGGGTCGTTCAATTTTTCATGAATGTATGGCGGTAAAGGGACGTGCCCCACTTTTGGGAAATACGGTTCGATGGGTTCGGAAAATTTGATGAGTCGCTCAGAACCTTCAAGGGTTTCAATGATCTCAGCGCTTGGTCCGTTCTCCACAAACACTAGCTTGCCTACGCGCAAGCCCTTACCGCCCACAAGGGCTTCCCAACTTAATTCATCGCGGCGGCGCAGCAGCAAAATTTCCACTTTGCCGCCTGTCTCTTTTTTGGCAAAGATGCGCGCGGGAATGACTCGCGTTTGATTCAAAACCAGCAAATCCCCCTCTCGTAAATACTCTTTGATGTCACGGAATATTTTATGTTCCAGTTTCCCCGTCTCACGATTCAGCACAAGCAAACGCGAGGAATCGCGCGGCTCAATGGGAGTCTGCGCGATGGAGGATTCGGGGAGATGGTAGTCGAAGTCGGAGGTTTTCAATTTTCTATTTTCGCATGAGGCGAGAAATAATATTCAATATAAGAGTTAGCAGGACCGAAACCAATATCGAAGTTGTGACTGGGAAATAAAAACTGCCATGCTCCCCCTCAATGCGGATATCACCGGGTAATCTTCCAAACGGAATTCCAAATTTCGCAGCTAGATACACTCCCCCGCCGATGAGAAAGAGTGCAATTCCACCAATCATGAGGTAGCGAGCGAGGGTTTCCATTACTATGTCTCATCCCTGCAAAATAAATTCTTCAATCTCTCTCAATATTCGTTCCAATGTAGGAACTTCAGCGGAGGTTACATCCCCACCTCTTAAGTGTTTATGAATTGGAAATGTAGAAACTGACCTGTGATGAGCCGTATTATCGTAGCGGAAAATCAATGTGCCATCCACTTTTTGATAATGATAAGCATACATTATCTTTTGAAGCGGCAGGCGCAAGTCAATTAATTCACGAAAGAAAAGCAAAGAAGAGCCGTCCTGAAATTCAACTTCACCGCGAATAAACCCAGCTAAATCTCCGCGCTTTTCAAGATTAACATTGGAAGATTCCACAAATGGCAGGGCGGCAAGCAAATCCAGCATGGACTGGAAATACTGCTCAATCAATTTTCGCCTCACTGAGCGATTGATATTGTCCTTCCATCAAGCGTAGGGCTGCGAGTTCCATATTCCAATCTATGGTTTCAATCGTTTCGTCAATTTCTTCATTTTGTAATTTTTTCTCAAAATCAGCTGAAGACATTCCCGCGCGTTTTTCAAATTCCGCCACTCGTTCCCTGGTGCGCTGAATACCATGCTGCAGGGCTTTTAATTGATTCTGAATCGCCACTTCCAATATAGGCTTAAGTGATTCATTGGCATTTGTTTTAATAACAACTTCCTGTAACATAGATCGTCCTTCCTTCAAACATGAGTTAAAGGTCGAAAGTCTAAGGTTGAAGGTTGGTTGACTTTTGACCTTTGACCAAATTACTACAACAATCTCTGCTGGCCATCCCCAGTGTACGTATACCCCAAATGTTCATAAGCGGATCTGGTTGCCATGCGGCCCTGCGAAGTTCTGTCCAAAAAGCCAAGCTGTAAAAGATACGGCTCGACCACATCCATGATCGTGTCCTGTTCTTCGCTGATGGATGCGGCGATGGTGTTCAGTCCGACGGGTCCGCCGTTGTATTTTTCAATGATGGTTTTCAAAACGCGGCGGTCCACATCGTCCAGGCCGAGCGGATCGACCTGCAAAAGATCCAACGCCTCTTTCGCAACCTTTTGGTTGATGACTCCATCCGCACGGACTTGGGCATAGTCCCGAACACGGCGCAGAAGACGCAGCGCAATCCGCGGAGTCCCCCGCGCGCGGCGCGCCATCTCATCGATGCCCGATTCATCCGCGCTGACTTTCAACATCCCCGCAGCGCGCTTGACGATCTTCTTCATCGCTTCGATCTCATAATAATCCAAGCGATAGACCGCGCCAAAACGCGCCCGCAGCGGAGCTGTGACCAATGCCAAACGCGTCGTCGCGCCAACCACTGTGAACTTCGGCAATTTCAAACGAATGGAACGCGCCGAGGGACCTTTGCCAATGACGATATCCAATGCAAAATCTTCCATGGCGGGGTAAAGTACTTCTTCCACGGCACGGCCAAGGCGGTGAATTTCGTCGATGAAAATCACGTCCCCGGCGCGGAGGTTGGTGAGGATGGCAGCCAGGTCGCCTGCGCGCTCGATGGCAGGACCCGCCGTCACTTTAACGTTGACTCCCATCTCATTGCCCAACACGTGTGCAAGTGTGGTCTTGCCTAAACCGGGAGGCCCATAAAACAAAACATGATCCAACGCTTCGCTGCGGTGCCGCGCGGCATCGATGAGAATGGATAGATTCTCTTTTACTTGATCCTGCCCGATCAAATCGCCCAATTTTTGTGGACGCAGGGCATTATCCACGCGGTCATCAGGTTTGGATTCTGGGTCGAGGGGCCGAGTCCGCCCTGAGCCTGTCGAAGGAGACGGGGATTTGCTCATAGCGGCGATTATACCCTGCGGGTAGAGTCTAACGATAAACTGCCGGCCAACTTTCAGTTAAGGAGGAGGCGATTAAATCAAACAGGGACGACCCAGCGTTCGGTCGTCCCTGTAAGAGGTTTGCTCTTCGGCAGTCTGGCGGTCATGATCGCAGATAAAACATGATTTTAGACCCATGACTTTGCGTCATCAGGTTTCCCTGATTTTGCCTTTCGGTAGTCGGTCGGTCCTGACCAGAATTTTCACTGGTTTTAGACGCTCTGACTTTGCGCCGCCGCCTTTTGGCGGTTTTGCTTTTGTCGGCAGCCCTGGCAACCCTGGCTCAGTTCAGCTTTAGGTTCGGGGCTTTGCGCCACCGGGGTTTCCCCGGTGTAGCTCTTTATCGGAGCACTTTCATTATTGCATTTTTCAGCCTTATTTTCAATCACTCAATTGTTCTAAAAATACGGCTTCCACAGTCATCCCCCAGCGCAGGCGCGGATCGCCCTCTTTGACACGGATGGTGACGGTATAAAAAATGTCGCCGCCCTGCTCGGTGTAGGCATTGCTTATCTCGATCACCTCACCGCTCAGTTCGAGGTCGGGCAGGGCATCCGGGATGAGGCTGACCTTCTGGCCGATATTTAATTTCACAACTTCCAGTTCGGTGATGTCGGTGGTTTCAACGATCCACATGCTGAAATCTGCAAGGCTTACAGCGCGGGTATCAGTGCCGACCTGCTCGCCCACTTTTACATTTACATCCGCCACCACACCGCCAAAAGGTGCGGTGATGACGTAATTCGCAAGGCTATCCTTTGCAGCATCCAACTGGGCCTTTGCCAAAGTCAACTGATCGGCATTGGGGCCATCCAGGCTAATCTCGTATTGATACTTGGTTTCGACTTCCGTGGCCAGCGCTGCCTCGTATGCCGCATACACTTCATCGCGGCTGCGGGTTTCCTCTTCCAAGTCACGCAAGGCCTGGTTCAAATCTTTCTGCGCCTGTTCGAGATCATCCTCGGCAGTCTTACGCTTGGAATTATCTTTGCTGAGGTCCTTGTATTTATCGAATTCATCCTGCGCATCTTTGAGATCGGCCCTGCGGTCTTCAACATCCGCTTCGAGGTTTTCAATGCGGTCGTCGATGTCATCCACATTCACGCCCTCCCATTCCTTCTCCGCCTCTGCGCGGATAATTTGCGCATCCATATACGCCTGCCAAAGTTTGGCACGGTCACCGCTTTCATTGCGGAGCAGCAGGTCATACGCGTTCTGGGCAATGACAACTTGCGCCTCGGCCCCGCCCGCATTTGCCAGGCGGACGAGTACATCTCCCTCGCTGATGGTATCCCCAGCCTTTACGATAACATCCTCCACGACACCACGCGCCTGAAAGGTCAGATTCGCGGCATGGATAGGTTCAAGTCGTCCTTCTGCCACCACTTCATTCGAGGGAATAATTTCCGCGGGAGCAGGTGTGGCCTCCGCGGCATTTCCGCACGCCGCAAGAAACAGCGCAAGGATGAAAAACAAGGGTACAAATTTCAAGGTATTTTTTTTCATGAGAGCCTTCTTCGATTTACGATTTACGATTTTATTCGTACGCCAACACTTCTCGAATGGTCAGCCTTGCCGCATTCCGCGCCGGCACAATGGATGCGACCACCGAGAGGATCAAAACCAACCCAAACCAGATGCCATAACCCGTGAACGTAAAGATCACGTCAATAGGCGTTTCAAACACGGCCAAACTTACAATCGTCGAGAGCAGGTATGTGAACGGAATGGACAGAAGGATGGCCAACACAAATGAGATGGAGCCGATCACAAAGCCTTCCGCAATAACCGTCCGCATCACGGCACGGTCGTCCGCACCGATGGCGCGGGTAATACCGATCTCGCGGGTGCGTTCGAGCACATTCATGCCCATCGTACCCGTCAGTCCCATCGCGCCGACAACCGCCGTCAGGATCGCCATGATGAGCAGGAAGACCACCAGCGTATCCAAACTTTCCACGGCGACATCCAAAGAAGCACGCCCCGCCTCCGCCACGCGGACATCAAATCCGCGATCACGGAAGAACTTATCCAACTCCTCCGCCTTTGCATCTTGATAAGCGCGTTCGTGATTTTCCGTAACCAAGCGGTAGGAATAGGAACGGTTCGCGAGGTTATTCATTTGCGAAATGTAATCGAAGGGAGCATATGCCAGCACGCCTTCGCGATCCACGAATTTGAAGATGCCGATCACTTCCCATTGTTCCTTGCGCCCGTCGATCTTCAGGGTTACGAAATCGCCGACCTTAAGATTTGGGAAATAACCATACGCGGCTTCGCTGATCGCAAACTTGCGCACATCGCCGGGTTGTATCCAGCGTCCCCGCACAAGCAGCGGCTCGATCAAGGAGCTGTCGGCAGGCGGGCCAAAGATATTGATATTTTCGAACACATCTCCGTTCACATCCAGAAGTTCGCCGCTCACAAACTGCCAGCCTTCCACACCCACGATGCCGTCCACTTGCATTGCCGTTTGTTCGACCTCGCGCAGCCGATATGGCTTGTCGAAATCCAGTGAAATATCGGCGGCAAAATATTTTCCGATCGAACCGATGTAATCATGCAGCGTCGTGCGGACGTTGAACACGGCGATAAAGATCGCCCCGCCCATGGTCAATGTAAATAGAGTCAGAATCAACCGTCCGCGCCGCCTGAACGTATTCCTCAATGAGATGATGAATGGGCGGGGGAAGTGAATCCCGCGTGAGGCGAGGATTCTCGTCGCGCGAATCATCGCCCAATCGAACCAGGAGATACGCGTCTGACCAGCTTGAGGCTGATTCTCGTCCCCGCCCAAGTCTCCGCTGAGAGCCCGTAACACCGTGATCCGTGATCCGTTGATGACAGGCGCAAGCCCTGCCACCAGCGGAACCAAAATCCCAACTGCGATCTGGATTAGCAAAGCCATCGGCACAATGCGATAACCGAGGATGTTGAAATTTAATTCGGTGGCAATGAAGACTGCCAGCCCATACGCGCCCTGTCCACCGAGCGGGACGGCGATCAACAAAGCCAGCGCCGCAAATGACATGATCAACGTCAGATACATGATGAAGACCTGCCGCCTGCTGCCACCCACTAGCTTGATCACTCCGATGTGACGCAGGTGTTGATTCAGCAACGCGCTCAATGTATTCGCGATCAAAGAGCTGGAAAGGAAAACGATCAAAATTCCCAGCGCCATCAAAATTCCAAGGATCGCATTCACCGTGCTTGCGAGCGGATGTTCGGATGATTCTGCAAACCGCGTGCGAATGACAAGCGTTCCGTTCTTATCAAGCTTGTCCTTTAGCTCCGCGCCGATCTCGCGGATGTGGTAAATATCGTCGCCGCCGGTTTCAACCGTAACGTACGCGCGGTTATACAATTCGGGCTGGTGCAGGTACTGCAAAGAACTCGTGTTAATGTAGGCATACGGCGACGCTAAAAAATCGCCCGCACCCATGGCTGTATCCTGCACTACGCCAACAACAGGCATGGTCTTGATTGAACCATTCTGCAATTGGAATTCGAGTGTTCCACCGATCTGGACATCCAGTTTGGTGAGAGCATCACGCTCGAGCACAACTTCTCTCTTGTCAGGGATGGGATTTCCTTCGATCGGGAAAAGCAGGTTAATGGAATTGGTTTCGAAGTCCTCGAATGCCACCATATCGAGGGTGGTCCATTTCTCGGTGCCGGCCACCCTCACGCGGATGTTGAACACCCGGCGGCCTTCAGCCTCCGCCACGCCGCGCATATTATTGATGGACGCCAGTACATCATCATCGAAATTCACTGTGCGGAGTTCCACGTTGGATGGATTGTTCATCGCATAGGATTCGCTCATGTCATTGGAAATGATCTGGTAGGCGCCTGAGATCACGCCAATGGAAAACACACCGACAGCAATGGAAAACACCACCAACAGAGTGCGTCCTTTGTTGTCCCATAAATCGTGTAATACTTTACGCCATCGAGGTCTCATATACTTCTTTCACGTACCGCAACATTCATGTTGCTCGCGCAGGATAAACCTCCCTGGCACTGCCCGCCAGGGCAAGTGTGCGGTACGATAAACTACTTCAACAATTCACTTACTTCACTTGCAGAATACGGCTTTACAGTTACATCTTTCACGCCATCGCGCAGGAATTTCGTCACGCGTTCGGGATTGATCGCCGAGGTTAGAATCACGGTCTTCGCGGCGAGGCCTGCTTTTGAAAGGGCAGACTGGACATCGGTCAGGGAAATGGAGGCGATGTCTTCATCGACGAGAATTAAATCGGCAGCAGGGATATTCTTCAGATCCACAGACTGCGTTAATTTGATCTTTGAATCCTTGAGCAGATCTACAAAGAGTTTTGACCAATCATCGTTATCGTCGATCAGAAGTATATTCTTCACGCCTCCCGCCTGGACCTGGGAGTTGTTGACCACTCCCCGCGGCATGAACATGGCGACGGTTGTTCCCCTGCCCCGCTCACTGACCAGGGCAATGCGTCCCTGTGACTGGGAGACAACATGCATGGCCGCGGGAAGGCCCAGTCCATGATGGGCCACGCCGTGCG
Source organism: Anaerolineales bacterium (assembly GCA_014860745.1). Classification (GTDB taxonomy): domain Bacteria; phylum Chloroflexota; class Anaerolineae; order Anaerolineales; family Villigracilaceae; genus Villigracilis. The sequence continues at coordinate 3,132 of JACZJC010000014.1, read as the reverse complement.
TGGTAAAGAACGGCGACCATGCCTTCTGCATGGTTTCCTCGTCCATACCTGCACCGTCATCTTCGATATCGATCTCAAGAATGCCGCGTTCCTCGGTGGGATGCACGCTCACCACAAGAGACTTTGCGCCTGCCTCCGATGCGTTTTGCAGTATATTGCCAAGCGCGCGCGTGAGCTGGGTACTATCGGCAATCACGTATTCGGCGGCGGGGTCAATTTTGACCTTGAGCATATTTTCAGAAATTCCACGCTGGCGGGCGGCGGTCCGCAGCACATCCGCGATGAGAATGGGGCGCGGCTTCATTTCACGCACAGCGCCAATTAATTGTTCCTTCACTTGAATGATCTGGGCGGCGCTTTCAGAGATCATATCGAGGTCTTCCTTCAACGATTCTATATCCACCTTCCCATCGGCAATCTCTTCGCGCAGGCGGGTAACCGTCAGTGAAATCGGAAGCGTTTTGTTGCCGATCCAGTGAATGGCTTCGGTGGAGGCGGTGGTGAGCGCTTCGAAAACTTTGTTGCGCAGGATTTCGCTATGAGCTTCCTTGAGTTCATCGATCAACCGGGCATTGTTGATCGCCACGGCAAGATGTTCTGCCATCGTCAACAGGGTGGTGATGTCATCCTCGCTGAAGGCGCGCTCTTCCGAACTTTGGATAGTAACCGCGCCCAAAGCCTTGCCGCCATAAATAAGAGGCAAAGCCATTTCAGAGCGGGTATGCGGCAAATGCGGATTCTTGAAATGCACATGCTCCTCGCCCACATCGAGAGCAATGCGCGCTTCACCCATAGCGATGCATGCACCGATCATTGAGTCGGTGCCGACTTTTAATTTATGTCCTTCCGCCACCATAGCCTTGCCTGCCTTGCCATAGCCAGCACGGAGGACGGCATACTCGCCCGCTACATCCAAAAGGAAGACACCCGCATAATACAAGCCATAGGATTCGCAGATAATGTTCACAGTCTGCGGAAGTAATTTCTCCAGATCTAATATGGAAGTGACTTCCTTGCCCACGCGGTTCGCGGCTTTGAGCAAACGCGAGCGGCGTTCGGCCTGGCGATGCAAATTGGAATTTTGAATGGCAATCGCAAGCTGGTCTGCCATGGTCTGCAGGGCGGCGATATCTTCATCGTGGAAGGCGGCTTCTTCAGTGGACTGAACCGTCAATGCGCCGATGACATCGTCAACGACGATCAACGGCAACGCCATCTCGGAGCGCGTTTTCGGCAGATGCGGATTCTCGAAGAAAACCGCCTCATGCCCAACGTCCAGAGCGATGCGCCCCTGACGATTTGCAATCGAAGCTCCGATCATCGAGTTCCCGCCCACGGCGAGCTTGTGTCCCTCGTTGATCATCGCCCTGCCTGCCTCGCCGCGGCCTGCCCGTAGAACCGCGTATTGTTTTTTATCATCGAGCAAAAATACGCCTGCGTAATAAAAACCGAATTCATCACAGATGATGTCCACGGTGCGTTGAAATAATTCATACGGGTCGAGAATAGTGGTGATGTTCTTCGCGGCATGCGCCGCAGCTTTCAATAAAGTGGCATGTCGTTGAATATCGTTTGTCATAAAAATTTCCTTTTTTTAGTATTCAATGGTGGTCTCGATACGCACTTCGCTATCGCTCAGGGCTACTCGACCACCGGGATTTGGTTATCCCAATATCTTCTGAATCAACTCCACCAATCCCTGCTCGCGGCCTTTGACGAAGAACGCGCTTGCGCCGCGGGAAACCGCATCTTTGGCCTTGTTCACTTCATCATAGGCGGTCAGAATCACCACGGGCAGGCTGGCTTTTTTCATTTTCAAGTCATCCAGCAGGTCGAAGCCTGCGCCTGTTTTGGGTGTGCCGTCAAACCCGGGCATGTTCAGGTCCAGCACGGCAATGTTGACTTCATTTTTATTCTGCGAAAAAACCTCGCTTCCGCTTTTGCAATCGGACGCGGTTAACACATCGAAACCCGCCCGCAAAAGAGTCTTCTCCAGGCTGCGTTGGATCAACTTCTCATCGTCCACTAAAAGTACTGTTGTCATGTAATCTCCAAAATTATTTAATTCTGAGCCATTCCGGTAGTTTCGACACCGCACTTGCGTTTGGTGCCGCTCAAGCCTGCTCAACCAGCGGGTTGAAACAGCATTAATTTATTTCGCCGCAGGCAGGCGGACAAAAAATGTTGCGCCTTTGCCCGTTTCACTTTCCAAAGAAATCTTTCCTCCATGCTGATTCACAATCTGCATCACAGACGAAAGCCCAAGTCCCGTCCCGCCGCTGCCGCCTTTGGTCGTGAAAAACGAAACCCATATTTTTTCCTGAATCTCCTTCGGGATTCCGGGGCCGTTATCTTTCACCGTCACCAATACAAAATTCGGATTGTCGTCGCGGCGGCCATGCACAAAAATTTTCGGCGCCGAGGCTGGGGTCATCGACTCCCATGCGTTCTTGATCAGATTATTGAAAACCTGTTCCACTTGCCGAGCATCCACATGTGCCGGGGGCATATCGTCGGCCCATTTCATTTCAACCACGCTATCGGGCAGACCCATATTTTCCACAGTGGCAGAAATCATTTCCTGCAACGACACCGCTGCGTCATTGCGCTGCCGAGCGGGTCCGATCAAGCCTTCCTTGATGTCAAGGATTGTCACCGCGCTGTCTTCGGCAATATCCAGGTCTTCCATTATAGATTCGACGCTGACCAATGCCTGCAAACGATTCGGCTTCATGGCAGACATCTCTCCGATGACTTTGCCCAGATCCAAGCCGAGTGCCTGCGCCTCTTCCCGGACCGTTCGAACTGCCGCCCGCAAAGATTCATTTCCCAACGCTGAATCATTCATCTGCGCGATCAAAGCCAGCAGGTATTGCAAATCCTCGCGGACGCGCTTGACACTGCCCGGGATCGGCGCGGCCTTGTTCCCCACCCAATGGATGGCTTCACCCGTGGCGGTGGCAATCGCTTCGAATGTTTTCGTGCGTAAAATTTCAGCATTCGCGCTCTCAAGTTTATTCATCAATTGCGCATTGTTGATGGCAATTGCAACCTGTTCAGCCATCGCTTGCAAAGAGTTGATGTCATCTTCTGAAAACGCATTCAACTGGTCGCTTTGCACGGTCAAAGCTC
>JACZJC010000013.1 GCA_014860745.1 Anaerolineales bacterium | reverse complement strand
GATATAAAGCGTACCAGTGGTTTGCTTAAAATCTATGAACTGAGCTGATGGATACGTAGAAACAGAATCAATGTCAAATATCACAACATCGGGTGGTTCCTTTAAAAACATGTCTTCTGCTTCAGAGAAGCTCGATAACTTTTTCACCTCATGTTCTAAACACACTGATAATATTGGCTCGACCAAACTCACCCACTCTTTGCTTTGAGAAATTAGTACAGTCTTTATCATTTCTTGTTGCCCTCAAATTTCTGCATGGTTAGGAACACATATGATAATTATAACTACTTCTACATAATTATGTCTCGCAATGTGCTTGTAATATGGAGCATGATTTTAGCCACAGATAAATAACCAACCTATGTGACCCTTCGTGGTGAAACATAAAGTAAAATACTCCCACTATGTCAAACGAATCCCTCGTCATCTACTCCATGAACAAAGTGGGGCGACTCATCCCCATCAGCAACAAAATGATCCTGCGCGACATCTTGCTCGGCTTCTACTACGGCGCCAAGATCGGCGTGCTCGGTCTCAACGGCGCGGGCAAATCCACGTTACTGCGCATCATCGCAGGCATCGACAAAGACTACATCGGCGAGATCTCGCAAGCCAAAGGCTACACCTACGGCTACCTCGAGCAGGAACCCAAACTCGATGAAACCAAAACCGTCAGCGAAGTTGTGAAAGAGGCGGTCGCGCCCATCGTCGAAATGCTGGCGCGCTTCGATGAGGTCAACGCCAAATTCGCCGAACCCGACGCCGACTTCGACGCCCTCGTCGCCGAGCAAGCCAAATTGCAGGAACAACTCGACAAGCACGACGCCTGGAATCTCGACAGCCATCTCGAAGTGGCGATGGACGCGCTTCGCTGTCCGCCAGGCGACACGCCTATCAAAATTTTATCGGGCGGAGAAAAGCGCCGCGTCGCCCTCACCCGACTCCTGCTCACTGAACCCGATGTGCTCCTGCTCGACGAACCCACCAACCACCTCGACGCCGAGTCTGTGGCGTGGCTCGAACATCACCTGCGCGACTACAAAGGCACCGTCATCGCCGTCACCCACGACCGCTACTTCCTCGACAACGTCGCAGGCTGGATCCTTGAACTCGACCGCGGCTACGGCATCCCCTACAAAGGCAACTACTCCGCCTGGCTCGAACAAAAACAGGAACGCATCCGCCTCGAAGAAAAATCCGAAAGCCAGCGCCAAAAGACTCTCGCCCGCGAACTCGAATGGATTCGCATGGGCGCCAAGGCACGTCAAGCCAAGGGACAAGCCCGCGTTACTGCCTACGAAAAATTATTGGGGCAGGAAGCCGAAGCCCGCCGCGAAGAACTGGATATTTACATCCCGCCTGGTCCGCGCCTCGGTGACGTTGTCTTCGAGTTTGATAAGGTGACGAAGAGTTATGACAACCGCCTCATTCTCGACTCCTTTTCTGCTTCTGTTCCCCCAGGCTCTATCGTCGGGATCATTGGTCCAAACGGTGCAGGCAAGACCACCCTGCTCAAGATGATCATCGGCAAAGAGAAACCCGACAGCGGCTCCGTCAAAATTGGCGACACCGTCAAATTCTCCTACGTCGACCAAACCCGCACCCTCGACCCCGAGAAAACCGTCTACGAAGAGATCTCAGGCGGCGCAGAAAATCTTGAGCTTGGCAAACGTAAAGTCAACTCGCGCGGCTATGTCTCATCCTTCAACTTCGCAGGCTCAGACCAGCAAAAGAAAGTCGGCATCCTCTCAGGTGGTGAACGCAACCGCGTACATCTCGCCAAGACCCTCACCGAAGGCGCCAACGTCCTGCTCCTCGACGAACCCACCAACGACTTGGATGTCAACACCCTGCGCGCCCTCGAAGAAGCCCTCACCGAATTCGCAGGCGTAGCATTAGTCGTCAGCCATGATCGCTGGTTCCTCGACCGCATCTGCACACATCTCGTTGTCTTCGAAGGGGATTCGGTTGCGAAGATGTACATCGGCAACTGGTCCGATTACGAAACCATGATGATTGAAAAATTTGGGAAGGATTTGACTCCGCATCGGGTGAAGTATAGAACGTTGAAACGATAAACCCCACCGTAGGGGCGGAGCATTGCTCCGCCCCTACACCTTTATACCTATGACCACCTTCAAACCTACCCACCTCAACTACCGCATCACCGAACCCTTCATCCGTTTTCGCGACTGGAAACCCGAGTCGCCGCTGCCATTCAACTGGCAGATGAAACCCGTCTCCAGCGCATCCAAAGCCGAGATCAAGGTCCTCCCCAACAAGCAATTCGAATTGACTATCTCGCACGACATCATCAAAGGCGTCACCCCGCAGATGCTGCATTGGTGGTTCTGCCGCATCGATAACACGATGGAATACAACGGTCAGACCCATCACCGTTATCGCGTCTGGCATCCCTTCGACCATGTCTACTACAAAGACCTCTCCCGCGCGCCCGATGGCACAGGCAGCGCAGGTACGCGCCGTCACATTGTTGAGATGTTCGGCGCCAACAAGAATTACCTCATCAACATCATAGACCGTGTGGAACATCTCGACGACAAAGGTATCCTGCTCGCCACCGAACAGGGCGGCATTTCGCTTGGCTTGGGCAATCTGCTTGCCCCACTACCGATCCGCCTCTCTACACTCGAGCATCAATTCTTCGCCGTACCCAACGGCACACGCTACGAATCGCGCTTATTGATTGGCGTGGACTCAAACCTTGGTAAATGGCTGGTCAACCCCATTGTCCGCCCGTTATTCATTGGCTACGAAATGGCAAAAGCCTGGCTCAAACATAACGTCGAAGAAGTCGGGAACTTCGAATTCTTTTTGCCTGAGTTATACGAAAAACAGAACAAATAGAATCGGCAAGGATGTAACCCCGCCTTGGGTCAAGTACAGAACGTTGAAGAGATAGACACAAGTGACAGTCACCTCGCAGGTGACTGTCACTTTTTATAACCCACAGAACTCTCAAACATTTAACCCAAAGCAATACTCCTTAGGGAAAAAGACAGTTCTTGAGTATTGAAACTAATGCGGGAATCAAAGGTCTAACCTATTGATAGCAAAATCAACGCTTGATAGAGGAGATCGCAATGAATCAACTTCGTACGCTCCCATCGCATATCTTTCTAACAGACGACAAGTCCCGCCTGCGGGCTGGCTGGCGAATATTGATCGCAGTGATACTGACAGGCGTATTCTTCAATATCGTTGACTGGATTCGCAGCGCCTTATCCATGTCGGGGCCGACCAGCCTCATCATAAGCTTGTGTATTGATTTTGTCGTAGTCACAAGCGCCATTTATATCGCGCGCCGCTTTGTAGATAAACGCTCGTTTACAAGCCTTGGCTTTCGTATCAATAAACAGGCAGGCTTTGATCTTCTGGTGGGCATCGCCATACCTTTCATCTTATTTCTTATCATCTACGCAGTTGAATATTCTCTGGGATGGCTGAAGTTCGATTCGTTTGCCTGGGAAACCGAGATCCCATCCATGGTCATTTCTCAAACCTTCCGATATTTTGTATGGTTCATATTTGTCGCCTGGAATGAAGAACTGGTTTATCGAGGGTATATCATGCAATCTCTCGCCAGCGGACTCAATCTGACATGGGGCATCCTTATCTCATCGATTTACTTTGGCATTGAGCATTTGTCCAACCCAAATAGCAATGGGATGGCTGTTGCGGGTATTTTTCTGGCTGGCTTGTTTCTCGCTTATGGATATATGCGCACGGGACAATTATGGCTGTCAATTGGTTTACATCTCGGCTGGAACTTCTTTGAAAGCGCAGTGTTTGGCTTCCCCGTCTCGGGCTATGATCGTCCTGGCTTGTTCCACATCTCAGTTTCGGGTCCAGAATTCTGGACTGGCGGGGCATTTGGTCCCGAAGCTGGATTTATTATTCTCCCTATAAATCTTTTTGGAGCGATACTAATTTATCTGTACACAAGATACCGCAAACTTTCATGACCGCTGGTTCCTGGATCGCATCTGCACGCGCCTCATCGCCAAGATATACACTGTCAACAGGTCCGATTACGAAACGATGATGGAAGAAAAATTCGGCAAAGACCTAACTCCGCATCGCGTGAAGTATAGGACGCTCAAGCGATAATCGGAAATCGATATTCGGAAATTGTAGGGGCGGACAAATGGTCCGCCCCTTTTTGATTCTCTGGTGCGAAACGCTTGTCCCCTCCGTGTGTTGTAATGATCAGTTTGCAGGGTGGATGAATGATTTATCCGAAGATAATTCCAACAAAAAGGAGATGACAAAATGAACAAACTGAAATGGTGGTTTCGTGTTGTAGGAGGGTTTTATCTGCTCCTGACAGTAATGAACCTATCGGGATTGTTTCTCGGCGGTAGTCAGATGTATGCCAATATCCTACCTGCGCCAATGAATACGGACGCGCTTGCGGTTCGGGCATTTATAGATGCATGGATGGTATTCGTCTTTGAGTTGGGCGTGCTGGGCGCAATGGCGCTTGTTGCCGCTCGAGCGCCTGTCCAAAATCGAATCATGGCGTGGACCCTCATCTGGGCGGAAGCCTTTCGAGGCATCGTGGTAGATATCATTTGGATTACACGTGGATATTCTCTCTCCAGTTATGCGGTTTTCATCGTGATCCATCTCATCATTATTGTTACAGGCGTGGTCTTTGTCCGTCAGGCTCAGGCTGAATAATAGGAAATCAAAAAGATAACGAATATGTTCACACACTATCTGGTATTGATTGGTTTATTGTCTTTTGCCGCAGGGACAGTGATCCTCGGTAGATGGCTCAGAAAGAATCAAACCATATCGGACGCGGAAAGATCAAGCCGCATCATGCACTTCCTGTTCTTTGCGGGGTTGATCGCGCCGCCCATCGTTGGTATTTTTTATCCTGGGCTCACGCATTTCGACGAACTCGTGGGATTGCAATCCCTGCCGTGGAAACCGCTATTTCTTGTTCTGGGAATCCTCTTCGCAATCCCAGGCTTGTATTTTATGGGGATTACCAACAAACTTCTGCGCGCGCTCGGCAGCGGAACCAATGCCTTCATCCTGACCAAGAAGATTGTCAATGATGATATCTACAAACGGACTCGCAACCCGATGTCGCTGGGTTTCTATCTCTCTGTCCTTGCGGTCGCCTTCGCCTTCTCCTCGACCTTTGTCCTGCTCGCTGTCTGCCTGGGCTTGATCCCCGCTCATATCTTTTTTCTCAAGTATTTCGAAGAACTCGAACTCGAACTGCGCTTCGGTGAATCGTACCTGGAATACAAGAAGAGCGTGCCTTTCCTCATTCCAAAATCCGCCCATTGAGTAATTTCATGTGCACCCTGTCATCAACTTTGAAGACGAGTCCATTACCAGGATATGGTCTGATTACAAGACGATGATGCAGGAGAAATTCGGCAAGGATTTGACTCCGCATCGCGTGAAGTATCAGAAATTGAAGATATAAATTAGATTTATGTCGTTGCAAGGAGGGTAATTGTCCGCCCAAAACAATCCCATTTGTTCAGGAGAGATTGCCAAGCCCTATGGGCTTGCTATAACATACCCAACAAAAAGTGACCGTCACTTCACGCATGAAAGGGACGGTCACTTTCGTTATTTACCGGGCTCCGCCTCAAACCAAATGCAATTCTCCAATCAGCGCTTGGCGGGTTTCCCGTCGGTTGCGGTATATCACATTACTCGCGCGCGATGGCGGCCCCTTCGCCCTCGAAGAGATATTCCGCCTCGTGGCCGGGCAGCGGCTTGGGCAGGCGCATGGCGCGGACGACCAAATCCGTGATGGCTGTGGTCTTCACGTTCAAGTTGTAATGCTCGTTGATGTCGCCGATCTGCAGACGGCAGTTCTCGCATGCGGCCACGACAACTTTCGCACCCGTCTGCTTGATCTGGTCTGCTTTTGGTTTGCCCGCCGCAATGCGGCGCTCGGCATATTCGGCCAGCGCCACCAATCCGCCTCCGCCGCCGCAACAGATGGCTTCATCTTTATTCGGCGTCATCTCGCGGAAATCCTGCGCCACGTTCTTCAAAACATAGCGCGGCTCTTCGATCAGACCCCCATTCCGTGCGAGATTACAAGAGTCGTGATAGGTCACGCCTTCGGGGATGGCGGTCGGGTCAACTTTGATCTTTCCTTCGCGGATGTAATCGCCCAACACCTCGATCAATGAACGGACCTTGAAATCGAATTGTCCCGCGAACCAGTTGGGCACATCCCAGCGATAGGAGGCATATGCATGTCCGCATTCGGCAATGACGATCTCTTTTACGCCGAGGCGGTTGGCTTCATCCACAATCCGTTTGGCAACCTGCTTGGCTCGATTCACATCGGCGAGGAATACGCCATAGTTCGAAGCTTCGAAGATCGAAAGAGTCCAATCCTCCTTGGCGGCATTGAAGACTACCGCAGGCGGCAGGATGGTATGGGCGCCCGCAAGCGGCACGTACAAAATCTTTGCGCCTTGTTTTTCCACAGGAATGGTCGCGTTCTCGTCTCCCGTGACATCCCGTAGTTGTTCCTCCATTTCCTTGATCTGCTCGAGAAACATCTCTTTATAGAACGAGGGGTCTTTCCCTTTTTCAATTGCGGCATCGGCAAGCATGACTAGAATTTCAGGCGCCGTTCCCGAAGCCGTCGCCATGGCGCGGATGGCGCGCATCATCAGCGGCGTGTCCACTCCCAGCGGGCAATTCACAGTGCAGCGCCGGCAAAGCGTGCATTGGCTGAATGCGATCTCGGTCAGGTTCGCCAGCATCGGCTCGTCGAGTTTTTTCGCACCTGTCCACACAGGAAAGAGGCGGCTGAGAAAATCATGTTCGTAGCGATACACGCTCCGCAACTGCTCGGCGCGGAATGCGGGGATGTGTTCCACCTTTGGTTCGGCGCGGTAATAATGGCACGCCTCCGCGCAAAGTCCGCAGCGGGCGCAGGCTTCGAGTGCGGTTTCCAGCGGCTGGTTAAGTTGTGCTTCGAGGGTCTTTAGGGCGAGTTGGATTGTTTCAGTCATGCCAGCCTCACTTCATCGATTCGGGATGGGGAAACACCGCGCGCCGTCCGAAGAATTTCCCAAAGAAGGTGCGCGAGAAGAAGAAATATAAACAGTGGCGGATCTTTCCCAATGGGATGTAAGCCAATGTAATTGCAGACAGCACATAATACGCGGGCATCCACGCTTCATTCCAAACGGCGACAGCTGATACAGCCATCCAAACTGTTACCAACCAGACGGCGAAGTAGTCGTCGGGCAGGCTGAGTCCGCGCAGGTTGTGTTCGATGATTCGCATCAGTCCGCCTGCCGCGCCCAGAAGAGCGCCGATGGTTAGCGCCCAGATCAACGTCGAAGAAAGAAGCGGGGGTAGGTTCCGCCAGAAGGGGCTGATGAGGAGCGCGCCGATCGAGGTGAAAATTCCGATGTGGAATCCGATCCCGCGTAAATAAGCGATCATGTGCAGGCGCGTCGACTCTTTCGCCCACGGCATCATGCCTTTGGTGAATGCGTAGGCGATGCCGTGAGAGGGATTTCCTTTGAGCGGGGAGTTATCGGCAGGCAGAGCGCGGCGCTTTGTTTCGATATAGCGGATGTAAATTCCGTAGAGGCCGGCCAGAAGTCCTGCGAGAGCAAGGAGTTGGAAGGTAAGCATGGGTTCTCCTTTGTCGGTGGTCGAGTGGGCGGCGGAGTTTCGATGCGCAGCGAACACCGCTCAACTACCGCCGATCGAGACCATAATTACTTCGCGCGTTTTACAACAAATCGGATGGTCTTGTCTTCCCGTTTTTCGAGGGTGACCAATTCGTTGCCCGTGGTGCGAGTCCATGCGGGGATGTCAGCCATCACACCGGGGTCGGTGGCCACGGCTTCCAGCATCTCGCCGATCTGAATTTGCTTGATTGCCTGCGCCAGTTTGACAACAGGCATCGGGCACAAGAGACCTTTGAAATCGAGGAATAGTTTTGCTTCAGACATTTTGTCTCCTTTTTACGCCCCTCACCTTTTGGGAAAGGGGCCGGTGTTTTTGTTAGATAAAGAACTGGATCTTCGACTCGCGTGCATGTTCGAGCATGGTTGCAACACCGACAGGCTCCATTGCTTCCGCTATGAGATCGTCGCAGTCGATCTCCATCACGTCCATGGACATCTGACAGGGCATCAACTTCACGCCCAGGTCAATGGCCGCCTGCTGAAGTTCGGGAAGCTGGGTAACACCCTTCTGCTTCATCATCAATTTGAACATCCAGCGTCCCATGCCGCCCATGTTGAGGCGGGAAGGCCCGATGGCGTTCAATCCGCCGCGGTTCATCGCACCGAGCATGCGGCCGAAGAGGCTCTTGCCGGTGAGGTTACCGCGCTGGATGGCTTTCAATCCCCAGAAGGTGAAGAACATCACCACATCCATCCCCGCCGCGGCTGCTCCTGTGGCAATAATGTACGAAGCCATCACCTTGTCGAGGTCGCCGCTCAAGACGACCAGTGTCATTTTTTCGTTCTGTTCCATGGGATCCTCCGATTGATTATTTTTGAAGACCGGTCAGGTTTTTTAATAACCTGCCAGGCCAGGGGTTATGTAATGGCTTCCACCAGTTCGGCGCGTTTTGCCAGCATATCGTGCATTGCAGCGCGGAGCAGGTCGAGGGCCTGGATGAGGCGGCGATCGGCGAGGTTATAAATGATGACTGTACCGTGCCGTTCGGCAGTCACCATGCCGCGTTCGCGCAGGACCTTCAAATGCCGCGAGATCAAAGGCTGGGGCATGGTCAACTCGTGACACAAATCCGTCACGTTTCGCGAACTTTGCGAGAGTGTGTACAAAATCATGATGCGAGTGGGGTCTGCCAGTCCGCCGCAGATTTCGGCATGTAGTTGGTTGACTTCGAGTTCGAGGGTCTTGTTCATCGCGTGCTTCCTTATATGCAAATATCCATATATCTCTATGTGAATCATAGCGCGCTGAACAGTTCAATTTAAGTGTGTGACATCATGCAAAATAGGGGATGGATGTAATTATTTGTGAAAAATATCACATATAAATTGTACAAAGTGTACTGAATAAATTACAACCGTAAGTTCCCATCCTATTTAAACTAACAGATCAAAAAACAGTCACTCCCTAAGAGTGACTGTTTTTTGATGCCTCATTTATTTACAGGCTATAACCCTGTCCCGCAATGTGGACAATTTTTCCAATCGGTCTGCACCGCTTTGCCGCAGTTGGAGCAGGTTTGTAAGGGAGCATTTATGCTGTGCTTGTTTGCCAGGCGTACTGCGCCATAGATGACAAGAAAGAGCAATCCCAGCGGAAAGGCCAGCATCAGCAGCATCCCGAATCCCATGAACATGCCGCCAAACGGCAGGTAGCCATACCCGCCCATCATGGGATGACGCCATCCGCTGTACCCTCCCATCATGCCGTCGTAACCAAATGTGCGAAGTAGGATGGGCAGGGCGATCAAAACCAAGAGCAAGGCCAGGATGCCTACAATCCATTTCCAATTTATTTTCATTTTGATTTCTCCTTTTTCCTACATCACTATCATAAGAAGAAATTGTAAAGAGAATATAAAGATAGGGATAATTCTGAATAAAGAATTTTTAAGCGGTTTCCACCGTTGCTCCGGATTGCAATGGGTTCCGGTTGTTGTTCCCTGCTGGAAAAGGGAAACGATGAACGGAATCTCAAAGAAGAGATATTGGGGTGATTTCTTAATTGATAAAGAAGACGGAGGTATCAGCCTCCGTCTTCTTGTCATATCATTTTCAACAGGGCGTCATTTGTCCATGTGGAGGGGCCATTTCCCGGCGGCTCCAGCGACCAGATCCAGCTGTTTTCATAGGTGCAAGTCCCCTTCCCGGATTCCTGAAGACCCAGAAAGGCAAATATCCCATCCTTGCGCTGTTCGCTGGTGTCGAAATATCTGCCTTGCCGCACGCGATTAATATAAAGGGTGAACTCTCCACCTCTTGCCACCAATACAACCTGATTGGTGGCATCATTCCCCTGGAGCAGTGCGCTGGAATATTTGACCTTGGTGGGAGAGTTTCTAAATTGACCGAACTCATGGAATTCGATGGACCAGGCGGGCAGGCCGGATAAACGAAGGAACACGAATTGATATTGTGCGCCTTGTACCAGATCCTCCTCCGAGCGGAAGACCAACCCACAAATAATGATCCCGGTTGCCTTCCAGGTGACGTCCGTTTTCAAAATAAAGTCACCCGCTTTTAATCGGTTGTCAAGTTCCATAACCCTGCTGTCAGGTCCCGTCAATTTGATATCGATGGGATCGTCATATTTCCACATCAGATATCCATTTTCATATGGAATATCCGTGTCTTCACCCAGTAGTTTCCCCAGATTATCCGCCATGTCATCTGCAGCTTGTGTTGCCATTGCCTCCGCAGTAGCGGTCGCATTGGGAGTGGCGGTTGGCACCCGAGTGGATGTGGCGGAAGGCAGTGGTGTAAATGTCGGTTCCGGCGGGATGGTTGCCGTGGAACTGAACCCTGGAATAGTACCGCAGGCGATGAGCAAGATCAGAGTGCAAAGTGCAAAATACAAATAGCGTTTCATTGTATCCTCCTTGATCATGGTGAAGAACATATCCGGTCACTAGGAAGCCCGCCCTTTACGAAAAACTATCAAATTGGAAGGCCGTTGCATTGTTACGGATTGCTGTGAAGAGTATTGGATTTTCATGGCATCACTGATTTCCTCCTTGTGTTGATGAATTCTATTTGCAATTACAGGATTTGACAATAGCGTCATTAACCTTTTATCGCCCCGTTCCTAAAAGAAAGACGGGTGTAACGAACACCCGTCTTTCTTGTCACTCTTCCACCACTGCCGCTTCCACCGATTGGATGGGCGGCAGGAAGTCTGCCAGTAACTCCCAACTATCGCCGGAGTCGCGCGAATAAAATAACTGCCCCGTATTTGTACCAAAGTAAATCCCGGCGTCCTCCATAGTGTCCGTCCCCATTGCCTCGCGCAGCACATCCACATGTGCCCGCTCGGGCAGACCTTTTGTCAATGGCTGCCAAGACTCGCCAGCATCACGGCTGCGCCAGATAACAAGCTTTCCATCCACACTCATGTGGTATTCATCGCTTTCTTCCGGCACAATATATATCGTTTTGGGATCCGTGGGATGCACCGCGATCGGAAAACCAAATCGCGAAGGCAGTTTCCCTTCGCCGATATCGATCCAATCCTCGCCGGCGTTGTCGCTGCGATACACGCCGCAATGATTCTGTTGATACAAAATATTTGGGTTGGATGGATGCATTGCCATTTTATGCACGCATTGGCCGTATTCGGGAAATTTATCGGGATGGAAATCCGCCCGCACATTTTTGTTGATGGGCTTCCAGGTTTGCCCGCCGTCGTCCGTGCGGTAGCATCCGCCGGTGGAGATCGCGATATACATGCGGTTGACGTTGACCGGGTCCAGCAGGATGGTGTGCAAACATAGCCCGCCGTTGCCGGGGAAGAATGTCCCGCGATGGGGATGGTCGAAGAAACCTTCGTTGATCTCCCACGTCTCGCCGCGGTCTTTCGAGATGAACAACGAAGCCGGCTGAGCGCCCGCATACAGGACATTCGCCTCATTCCCGCGCCCGGGCTTTATGTGCCAGACCTTGATCATTTTCTCCGGTTTGTCTTTTACGCTGTCGCCCGCCTCGGAGCGGAACGCCTCCTCGACCGTGCTTGGCGGCCGGCCGGATTGCGAAGGGCGCGGAATAACGGGAGATTGCTTTGCCTGTGTCCATGTTTTCCCAAAATCATCCGAGTAATGGGTGGTTGGTCCATACACATTATGGCTGACCGCCGCATGAAGCCGGTTGTCGCGCGGATCCAGCTGCATGTGCATCATGTTCCAGCTTTTGAATAAAATATCGCTTTGCTGCCACTTTTTGCGTTTGGTGTCACTGCTGAAGATAAAGCCGCCCTTGTTCGTTCCCACGAAGACCATGACCTTTTTACTCATAAGAGTCTCCTTTTACCAATAACAGAATGGATGTTCTAATTATTATAGCACAAGTAATCAAGCTGCGAGAAGGGGATTTCTTGAAAACACACGGTAAAATATTCATGATAAATAGATATGAAGTTTGGGCGTTTGAAGACAACAAACCAAGGAGATTTGCATGAAAAAAACCTTATTACTGCTGGTCGTATCTGCCCTGGCACTATCGGGCTGTGGAGGCAAAAACGGATCTGCCGACCAACCCGCCGAAATACAAATATCAGATCCTGCAAAGCAGCTTGAAGCGGCAGCGGGAAACGAGTTCAAGATCATCATCAATGCGAACCCCACAACAGGCTATCACTGGGAGTTGATGAATGAGCTGGATGAAAGCGTGGTGGAATTTGTAAGCAGGGATTACAGAGCCGACACCCCTCAGGCTGTTGGGTCCGGCGGCGTGGATGTGTGGGTCTTCAAAGCTATTTCTCCCGGAGAGGCGGTCATTACACTGGGCTACTATCCGCCGGATTTGGCAGCGGACGCGCAGCAGACGGTAACATTTACCGTAGTTGTGAAGTAAATCAAAAAGGCAGTCACTCTTGAGAGAATGACTGCCTTTTTGATTTAAATTGCAGGCAGGTCATGGTTTGAAATTAATCTTTTTGGTGACACACCCGCCTTTTTGACTTTTCTCTGTGCAGAGGGTCATGAAAACGCGGAAGCCATGGCCGTGGGGATTGTAATTGAGAGCCGGCGAACTTATGAGGAAGATGTCGCCGGGATAAAGCGTATCTTTTACGGTCGTTTTGAGGCATCCATCCAGGTCGGTAAAACCGTCCAGGAATGCGGTCAATTCCACTTCGGTATCCGTGTCCTTCATTTCGATCTTCAGGGATTTAAAGGGAAGGGTTCCCGTATTTTTCACTTCAATATCCATCCACCAGCCTGCGCACGAATCCAAGTTGTTGAATTCCGCGTCAAAGGATGGGGATGGAGTCGGAGTCATGGTCGGTGTGGGAGTTGGCGGCGGTGTGAGGATGGGCAGAAGCAGGGGCGAACCGGTGATGGTTGCATACTCACCCCATGCCCAGCAAAATTCCGCGCCGGGGTCCGGGTTGCGGATATACCAATACTTGCTTGTTGGGTCTCTTCCATATACTTCCGCAATTTCGCCCACGAGCAGGGAACCCTCAAGTGAATAAACTTTGCCAGGTCCATTGCGGCAATTGGTTGGCACTGAAACGCTCATCAGTGGAACTGCACTGGTGGCAGTAAAGATGACAAAGGGGGTGGGTGTGGTTGTCGAAGCTGGTGTGATGGCGGGCGGTTCGGAGGTAACCGTGAATGTGAATGTGGGTGTGAGCGGTATTTCCAGTGTGGGTGGTGATTGTGTCAACCCGGCGATCACGGTCTGTGCGGCGGCAGTTCCCGAAGTATTGAAGTCCAATTCTGGCGCGCCGAGCACCGCGCAGGCAGGGCTGGCAATCATCATTGCTGCAAGTGAAAAGTAAAAGCGGTAAGAACGGAACATATGAGCTCCTTTAAGACGTTCGATAGCCTTCACTGGTTCCAAACCAGCCAGCCTTTACCCAACCACTTTTTGTGCAGGTCGATCTTGAATCCTTTTGCCGCCAGGCTTTCAACCGATGCGGAGAACCATTGTCTTAATCCGAATGCCCTGGCTGCGGATGTTTCCGCGGCAGAGCGCTTCCACGCTTCCATGAATTCGTAAATGGGTTCGCCCGCCACTACATGGTGAATGTGATTCTTGGGCAGGACCGCCTGAAAATCGGTAATGTCAAACCCAACGCGGAAATTTGTGCTGAAGACCAACGCCTCCATCTTCCATCGCTTTTCGGCTGTCATCCGCGCCAGGTTTGCGACCCACAATTGGCCGAAGGGTGTGGAAGTCCCTTCGATCATTAATCCGCCAGGCAACACGTATTTGCCAAGGCGTTCATACGCGGGCGCAAAATCAACTTCTTCATATTGACGCAGGACGTTGAATGCGCGGATCAACCTCACGCTCTCGCCTGCCAGCCCCGCATCTTCGATTTGATTAGCATGAAAGATGCGGGGTTGCAACGGCAAATTGAATCCGCCCAGCCGAAAGTGAGTGATTCTGTCTGCATGGGGCAGGGCTGCATCCACGCGTTCCTTGTCGATCTCAACCCCGAGGATGGGAAGATTGGGATTCACACGCCGAAACCGCGCGGCACTTTCGAGGGTGGTGCGAGGGTCAGCCCCATAGCCAAGGTCAATGAAAAATGAATCGGCAAACAGGCCATCGGTCCGCGTGAGAAGCGAGGGTTCGTAAAGCAGGATGAAATTATCAACGCGCCGGAGCCGATTCGAGGCAGTTTTCCCGCGGGTGATCTGTCCAACTGGTTTTTTGGTGGATGTTTTTGTCATTCAAACTGATTATACTGAGTCGCTTTAAAAAACAAGAGCGACTGGTGACAGTCGCTCTTGAGTATTACCTGTTGCCCTGGAAATTAATCTCCCAGCCCGGTATCCGGAAGGGTGGACCATTGCGTGGCATTGTTTGCGATTTCTTCATCGGTGAAACGGCCGTGGATGAAACCCGTGCCGGCCGGGATCAGCTTGCCGATGATAACGTTCTCCTTCAGGCCGAACAATGGATCGGTGGTGGAGCCGATGGCCGCGCTGGCCAGCACCTTGATGGTGTGCTGGAACGAGGAGGCCGAAAGGAAGGAGTCAGTGCTGAGCGATGCCTTCGTCACACCGAGCAGGATTTCCTGGAAGCGAGCCGCCTGCTTTCCTTCCGCCAGCAGCTGCTCGTTGATCTTGCGGATCTCAAGACGGTCGACTGCGTCGCCGGGCAGGTATTTGGTATCGCCGGGGCGGGTGACCTGCACCTTGCTCAACATCTTGCGGATGATGACCTCGAAGTGCTTGTCATGGATGTTCTGACCCTGCGAGCGATATACCTTCTGCACTTCGGTCATGAGATACATCTGGCAGGCATCGCGTCCCTGGATCTTTAGAATGCGGTGCGGGTTCAAGGAACCTTCGGTCAACGGTTGGCCGGCTTCTACGTGCGCGCCGCTCTTCACGATCAGACGGGAAGTATTGGGAATATCTTCGATGTTCTCTTCGCGCTGTTCGTAGGAGACGATGATCTTGCGGTCTTTCTTTTCCACGGCCACACGTCCGCCATGCTGGGCTGTGATGGTGGCTTTTTCCTTGGTGGCCAGAATGTCGCCGGCTTGAATTTCGGTTTCATCCTTTGCGATGAACTTCCAATCTTCAGGGATGATGTACTCGTCGTGCACCATTTCAGCATGCTCGATGCGGACTTCGCGCATGTCGGCATATTTCTCGGATTGGCGGATGTGAACCACGCCTCCGATCTCGGCGACAACTGCTTCACCCTTCGGCATTTTCCTCGCCTCGAAGATTTCCTCCACACGCGGGAGACCGGTGGTGATATCGGATGCACCGGATGATGCAACACCACCGGTGTGGAAGGTGCGGAGCGTGAGCT
This sequence comes from Anaerolineales bacterium, assembly GCA_014860745.1. Classification (GTDB taxonomy): domain Bacteria; phylum Chloroflexota; class Anaerolineae; order Anaerolineales; family Villigracilaceae; genus Villigracilis. The sequence continues at coordinate 3,620 of JACZJC010000013.1, read as the reverse complement.
GCGTACCCGGTTCACCAATGGATTGGGCAGCCACGATGCCTACTGCGGAACCGAGTTCCACCATTTCACCGCGGCCAAGGTCGATGCCGTAACATTTGGCGCAGATGCCGTGGGTCAGTTCACAGGTCATCGGCGAGCGGAGTTTCACTTCGGTGACGCCGGCGCCGGCGATCTTGCGGGCCAGGTCATGCGTAATGACATCGTTATACTCGGCAAGCACTTCGCCGGTCTTCGGGTCGAGCACGCGCTCTGCAATGAGACGGCTGTACATGCGGCTTGCCATGGATTGGCCGGCAACATCATCCGATTTGCGGATATACACACCTTCGTGCGTGCCGCAATCATATTCATTGATGATGATGTCCTGGGCAATATCGACGAGACGGCGGGTCAGGTACCCTGCATCCGCGGTACGCAGGGCCGTATCCGCGAGGCCTTTGCGCGCGCCGTGTGTGGAGATGAAGTATTCTTGGGCGGTGAGCCCTTCACGGAAGTTGGAACGGATCGGCATGGGGATGATGCGCCCGGAGGGGTCAGCCATCAAACCGCGCATACCCGCCAGCTGGGAAATGGTGGAGAAACCGCCTTTTGTAGCGCCGGAGGTTGCCATGGTGGAGAGATTGCCATCCGGGTCCATGTGCTTCTTCACAGCATCGCCTACTTTGTCTGTGGTTTCCTGCCAGATCTGGATTTCGCGTTCGTTCTTTTCCTGCTCGGTGAGCAGTCCGCGGCGGAAGTCGCGCAGCACCACTTCGACAGCCTTCAAAGCTTCATCGATGATGGGTTTGCGTTCCGGCGGAATGGAGATATCGGCCACCGCAAGGGTGGTGCCGGATTTCATGGCATATTCGAAGCCGATGCTCTTCACGCGGTCGGCCACCTGAGTGGTGGTTTCCTGCCCGCACAATTCGTACACTTCGGCGATCAGATCCTTCACGCCGCCCTTGTCGAGTTTTTCGTTGACAAATTGCACTTCCTCGGGAAGAACCCGGTTGAAGAGCACGCGGCCAACGGTCGTGTTGATGAGGCGGGTCTCTGGTTCAGGCAGGCGGTCGCCTTTATCGTCGTACCAGGTCTTCGCGCGGAATTTGATCTCAGTATGCACATCCACCTGATCGAGGGCGTAGGCGAGTTCTACCTCATCGATATCGGCGAAGGCGCGGCCATCCCCACGATGCGCGGCTTTTTGCGGCATGGTCAGGTAATACACGCCCAACACCATATCCTTGGACGGGGAAATGATCGGCTCGCCGTCAGCAGGTTTGAGCAGGTTCTTGGAAGCGAGCATGAGTTCGCGGGCTTCGGTAACTGCCTTCTGGGAAAGCGGAACGTGGACAGCCATTTGGTCGCCGTCAAAGTCCGCGTTGAAAGCAGTGGTAACGAGCGGATGTAACTGAATGGCGGAGCCTTCGATGAGGATCGGCTCGAACGCCTGAATACCTAAACGGTGCAAAGTGGGAGCACGGTTCAGTAAAACGGGGCGGTCACCGATCACGCCTTCGAGCGCTTCCCACACTTCGGGACGGTTGCGTTCGATCAAGCGGCGCGCGCCTTTGACGTTAGCCGCATAATTGTTTTGCACGAGGCGGGCGATGACGAATGGGCGATACAACTCAAGAGCCATGCTCTTGGGCAGGCCGCACTGATTCAACTTCAATTGCGGGCCGACCACGATCACGGAACGACCGGAATAGTCCACGCGTTTGCCGAGCAGGTTGCGGCGGAAGCGGCCCTTCTTGCCTTTGAGCATGTCGCTCAGGGATTTGAGTTCGCGGCGTCCGCGGCGTGATAAAGCTTTTCCGCGCTGTGAATTATCAATAAGGCTGTCCACAGCTTCCTGCAGCATGCGTTTTTCATTGCGGATGATGACATCCGGTGCGCCAAGCTCCAGCAGTCTCTTCAAGCGGTTATTGCGGTTGATGACGCGGCGATAAAGATCGTTGAGATCGGAGGTGGCAAAGCGGCCGCCGTCCAACTGCACCATCGGGCGCAGGTCCGGAGGAATGACCGGGAGAACGGTCAGGATCATCCACGCCGGGCTGTTGCCGGAGCGGCGGAAGGCTTCCACCACCTTCAAACGGGTCGTGGATTTCTTGCGCTTCTGTTTGCTCTTGGTGGTGCGGACTTCATGCCAGAGTTCCTCGGAGAGTTTGTCGAGGTCGAGACGTTCGAGAATATCGTAGAAGGCTTCAGCGCCCATGTCGGCGCGGAAGACCTGTCCCCAACGCTGCTTGAGTTCGCGGTAGCGGATTTCGCTTAGGAAGGTGAAGGGGCGAAGCTCCAACAGTTCATCGCGCAGGCGGGAAGATTGATTCGATGAAACGGAAGTTTGGTTTTCCAACTCGCTGCGCAGCGCCTCCATTTCCTGGTCTGCCTGTGCCTTGATAGTGGCAGACTGGGTTTTGAGTGCATCCAACTCGCGCTGTTTTTTATCTTTCAGTTCGTTCTCAAGCGCTTCCAGTTTCTTTTGCACGGTTTTCTGAATGAGGGTGATATGTTTGCTGGCAACCTTGTCGCCGGCATCGATGATCTTCTCGCCCGTCGACTCAAAAGCGATATTCTTTTTGGCCGCCTCGCCCATCTGGTCTTGAAGTTGTTTCTCGAACTTCTGACCTTCCTTGATGATGGGGTCCATTTGCTCGGCAATGCCTTCATCGTAGCCCTGTTCGAGAAGGGCTTGCTTTTGTTTGAGTTCGGCGATCTTCGCGTCGCGCTTGGTTTTGATCTCAGCGATGCGGGCGTTCACATCCGCGGCCTGTTCACGCTCGGAGACGGAGATTTCATCCTCGAGGCGCTGCAACGCCTTCTTGCGGGCTTCCTCATCCACATACGTGACGATGTACTGGGCGAAATACAGGACACGGTCCAGATTGCGGCGGGAGACATCGAGCAGCATGCCCATCTGGGAGGGGATGCGGCGGGTATACCAAATGTGCGCAACCGGAGTAGCAAGAGCAATGTGGCCCATACGCTCGCGGCGGACAGCGGAGCGAGTGACCTCTACGCCGCACTTATCACAAGTTATACCTTTGTATCGGGGGTTTTTATATTTACCGCAATAGCATTGCCAATCGCGGGTGGGGCCGAAGATAGCCTCACAGAACAATCCATCCTTTTCAGGTCGCAGGCGACGATAGTTGATTGTTTCGGGTTTCAGCACCTCACCATACGACCAGGACAAAATAGTCTGGGGGGAGGCAAGGCTGATACGGAGTGCAGTCAATCCCTTGGTTTCCACTGGATTCTCTCCTAACTAAAAGTTAACGATATGACCGGTCTCCAAATAGCGTGTAGTCGCTTTATCTCAGAGACAAACAAAGGCAAGCGCTGTGAGAGTGTTTTCTCAAGCGCTTGCTGTTTATGGCTCGTTTTTTATATCCAACGAATTGATTATATGCAGACAGGGTGCGCCCGTCAAGGGTGTTAATCATAGAAGAGTCCACGACCTTAAAGCTGAATCGCGCCTCTTTCGCCGCTTTGGCCTGATTCTGTCTCCTTTGGAGCTTTACTCCCCTGATGGTTTATGGCGAAGTTGTAGCCGTCTCGGTCGGAGTAGGTGAAGGAGTATCGGTGGGGAGGATGATTATCTGGGTGGGAGTCTCCGTCGGCGGGATGGGAAC
>JACZJC010000012.1 GCA_014860745.1 Anaerolineales bacterium | reverse complement strand
AACTTCTTTAAGTTCTTTACCACAAAGGAGCACAAAGGGTCACGAAGGAAAACCTTTAAAAACCCTTTGTGTACCTTTGTGACACTTCGTGGTTGATTCTTTTCGGGAGGGTACGTTGCTCACAACGATTGAAAAAATCATCTTCATTGTGCTGGCGATCACAGCGGCGGGGTTCACATTTCATGGGTTCAAGACCATCATCGACTCGATTCGCAAGGGACGACCTGCGCCTGAGTTGAAGAACATTCCTGCGAGTTTGCTCAACGCAGGGGTGAAAGTCTTGTTCCAGCAGACCATCTTCAAAGCGCGCAAAGTGCTCAGCGCCATTCACATGGGCTTGTTCTTCGGTCTCATCACGTATGCCGTCGTCAACCTTGTGGATGTGCTCGAAGGACTCGTGCCTGGCTTTGATCTGGTCTATGGCGGAAAACATTTGCCTAACGCGCCGACGGGACTCATCAACGCCTTCAATCTCATCGCGGATGTGATGAGCGGATTTTTGTTAATTGCCATTATCGTATTCCTTGTGCGCCGTTTCATCGTCAAAGACAAGGCGCTCACCTTCCGCGATAATGTTTTGCTGAATCCCAAAGTCAAGGCGGGCGGGCAGGCAAGAGACTCGCTCACTGTGGGCGTGTTCGTCATCATGCATGTCGGTGCGCGTCTGATGAGTCAGGCATTCCGTCTCACTGATGGCGCGGATCCGTTCATGCCCATCGCCAGTTTTCTCAATTCCATTTTCGGCGCGTCTGAGACAGGCGTGCATGTCGCGTGGTGGATCAGTCTTGGCTGGGTGATGTTCATCATCCCTTATCTCTCGCGCAGCAAGCACACGCACTTTTTCATGTCGCCTGTCAACCTTGGTCTTGCCAAGCAGAATCCGCGCGGACAACTCGATCCAGCGATTCCGCTCAAGGTCATCGAAGGTCAAAAGTTTGACCCTGGCGCGAAGCAAGTTTACGATCTCGCGTGGACTCGCGTGATGGATGCCTATGCCTGTGTGCAATGCAATCGCTGTCAGGATGTCTGCCCCGCGAATTTTTACAATCGACCACTCTCCCCTTCAGCCTTGGAAGTGAACAAGCGTTATCTTCTCAAGGAAGCGACCTTCGGCTCTCACCCCGACCGACTCCTGCTTCCGCTTACTGAGACAGTGATCTCCGCTGAGGCAGTTTGGTCTTGCACAACTTGTTATGCGTGCGTCAGTGTGTGTCCCGTTGGCAATGAGCCAATGGCAGATATTATTGATATTCGCAGACGCATGATTGTTGATGGCGCAGAGTTAGACAGCGGCGTGCAGAACGCGCTCCAATCGCTCGCCACCAACGGCAACTGGATGAGCAAAGGCAAACGTCTGCGCGGACGCTGGGCGAAGGAGATGGAGTTCCCCGTCAAGAACGCGACCGAAGAACCCGTTGAACATCTCTGGTTCGTCGGCGATACCGCTTCATTTGATGAGCGCGTCATCCCAAACACCAAGATGGTGGCGCGGATTTTCCAGCAAGGCGGTTTGGACTTCGGCATTATGTACCAGAACGAATCCAACGCAGGCAATGACGTCCGCCGCGTGGGGGAAGAAGGTCTGTTCGAGCAACTCGTTGAGCAAAACATGGAAGCCTTTGGCAAAGCACAATTCAAGCAGATCGTCACCACCGACCCGCACTCGTTCAACACGCTCAAGAACGAGTATCCGCAATTCGGCGGGAAGTTTGAGGTCAAGCACTACACTGTGACTCTGCTCAAGTTGATCGAAGAAGGCAAGTTGACGGTGAAAAACAAACTGTCGAATTACAAAGTCACCTTCCACGACCCGTGCTATCTCGGACGCTACAACGGCGGCTTCACCGCTCCGCGCAAATTGCTCGAACTGCTCGGCGTGGAATTTGTCGAAATGCCGCGCAACTGCGAGAACTCGTTCTGCTGCGGCGCGGGCGGCGGTCAGATCTGGATGGGCAAGGTTGCGCCTGGTGAACGTCCTGCCGAGAATCGAATCAAAGAGGCTTTGACCACCTTCGGTGAAGGCGCAAACGCGAAGACCCAACTCTTCATCGTCACCTGTCCTAAAGATATGGTCATGTACTCCGACGCGGTCAAGACCACAGGCAACGAAGGCAAGATCGAAGTCCGCGACATTATTCAACTTGTGGCAGAAGCTGTCGGTGTGGAAATGCTGCTCGAAGCGGAAGCAGTTGTCAGTTAAGAAAGAAGCGTGGTCTCGATACGCCACAAAAACCAAAAGCGCGGCTACTCGACCACCGATGAGACCAAATGTTCAAGTGTCCGTATTGCGAGTTTAGCGGTAAGAGGTCAGAAGTCCATAATCATCTGGCTGATAATCATGGTGATACATTGGGCGTGCGTGTGGATGAATTTACGGGTCATACGTTTTTCATTGTGACTTGCCCTGTCTGTAAAGATAGTTATGAGCAGGTGACGAAGAAGGCGCGAAATGACCCGAGTTTCGTAAAAGAATATGAACATGAAATTCGCCTGGTCGTGTTTGATATGTTGTTGTATCACATGCAAGGCGAACACCAATTAGGAGAATAAAATGGCAACAGTTCGTGGATGTAACATTCCTGAGAATCTCTACTACTGGGTGGAGAAGCACGCCTGGGCATTGCCCATGGATGATGGCACAGTGAAGATCGGCATCACCGATGTGGCGCAGAATTTGGCGAAGGGCATTGTCAATGCCACGCCGAAGGACGCGGGACGCACGGTGCAAAAAGGTAAAAGTGCTGGGACTTTGGAAAGCGGCAAATGGGTGGGACCAGTCACGTCACCTGTGACGGGCGAGATCGTCGAAGTTAATGAGACCATGAAAGGCAACCCCTCTCTCATCAACTCTGATCCGTACGGTGAAGGCTGGTTCGTAAAAGTGAAGCCAACCGAATGGGCTGGCGAAAGCGCCTCCCTCCTCACTGGCGAAGCGGCAGTGGCGGCGTATCAGAAGTTTATGGAAGAGCAGAATTTGAATTTCGAGTAAAAAACATTAACCGCGAAGCACGCTAAGAGCGCGAAGATTTAAAAGGTTTTCTTTGCGTTCTTCGCGGTCTTAGCGGTTAAGAGATATTATGATTTTCTACGCCTGCGACATCCCCGAAGACCTGACCTACGACATCAATCGCGATGTGTGGATTCGATTCGATGGCGACCTCGCGACTCTCGGCATGACCGATGTGGCGCAGACGCGTTGTGGAAAGATCGCGGCCATCAGTTTTCGGGATGTTGGGAAGAAGGTGGCGCAAGGTAAGGCTCTCGCGACGATTGAGTCTGCCAAGTGGGTGGGACCATTCCCCGCTCCATTCTCATGCGAGATTGTCGAGACGAATGAGGCGGGATTTGCGAAAGATATTTTGATTACGAATAAAGAGCCGTACACCACGGGCTGGTTCGTCAAAGTGAGACCGACAAATTTGGAAAACGAAAGCGTTCATCTGGTAACAGGCGATAAAGCTGTTGAGAAGTACAAGGCAAGAATCCAGGAATTGAAGATCAACTGTCTAAGGTGTATTGATTAGGTGTGTCCATGCTGATGGTTTATTGGTTAATCGCTGGTTCAGTCGCAATGGCTCTTGGCGCAATATTTCTCGGTGTTTGGCTGCGAAGAAACCCATCCAAAGAAAATGCCGAGAAATCAAGCCGAATTATGCACTTCCTATTCTTTGCAGGACAGGTCGCTCCCCCGATTGTCTCACTCTTCTCCCCTGGGATCTCTCGTCTCGATGAGCTGGTCGGTTTGCAACCTTTACCCATGAGACCTGTCTTTCTCGGAATCGGTGTATTGCTTGCCATCCCAGGTTTTTATTTCATGGCAGTGACCAACAAATTGCTGCGTTCCATTGGGAATGGCACAAATGCATTTGTGTTGACCAGGCATGTCGTCAATGATGATATTTACAAACGCACCCGAAACCCAATGTCATTAGGTTTTTACCTGCTTGCCATCGCGCTGGGATTCGTCACGGGCTCGACCTTTGCCACGCTTGCCGCTATTCTTGGCATTATCCCATCTCACTTGATCTTCATTAAGTATTTTGAAGAAAAAGAATTGGAACTTCGCTTCGGCGAATCTTATCTTGAATATAAAAAGAACGTCCCGTTTCTATTTCCAAAACTTGGCTAGATAAAACTTTACAAGAGGAGAACCCCAATGTCCAAAAAAATCCGTTTGCTCTACATGGAAGGCGTATCCCCACTCCGCTCGCAGACTGTTTACCATGCGGTCGGCTACGCAATGAAGGAAAGCACGCCCAATACCATCATCATGGTCTCGCCGAACGGACCATATGTATCCATTGGCTATCATCAAGACATCCAAAAAGAAGTAGACTTGGATTACTGCGAGAAACACAACCTGCCCGTCTATCGTCGCGAAGTCGGCGGTGGTGCGGTGTACCTGGATAACGGTCAACTCTTCACGCAGTGGATCTTCCACAAGGAAGACCTCCCCGCCACATTGGAAGAACGCTTCAAACTTTACATTAACCCGCTCGTGGCGACCTATCAGGAACTCGGCATTCCCGCCAACTTGCGCCCTATCAATGATGTGCATGTCAACGGCAAGAAGATCGGCGGCACGGGCGCGGCACAGATGGGCATCGCCGAAATTCTCGTCGGCAGCCTGATGTACACCTTCGACAAGAAGACCATGTCGCAGGTCTTGAAAGTCCCTTCCGAGAAAATGCGTGACAAGATCTTCGAATCGCTCGAAGCCTACATGACCACGATGTCTGAGCAGCTCGGCTCCACTCCCGAACGCGCGATGGTCAAAGACCTTTACATGAAGAAAGTCTCCGAAGCGCTGGGCATGGAAGTCTACGAAGGCGAATGGACCGCCGAAGAAGAAGCCATGGCGCAGGAGATCGACGCGCGCTTCACATCCGATGAATGGCTTTACCAGAAGGGTCAACTCAAACAGCAGGGCGTGAAAATTCATCAGGATGTACACATCGTCGAAGCGGCATTCAAGGCTCAGGGCGGTTTGATCCGCATCATTGCCCGCTTGCGTGAAGGTCGCATTGACGACGTCACTATCTCTGGCGACTTCACCCTGCTGCCCGTCTTCGCGGTCGGGGCGCTTGAACAATCTTTGCGCGGCGTCGCTGCCACGCCAGAGAATCTCAAATCCAAAATTGAAGAAGCGTACTACCGCCTCAACATCCAGTCCCCTGGCGTTACCCCCGCCGATTTCACAACGGCGATCATGAATGCCGTAACTCCTCCGCAAGCCGCGTAAAAAATTAACCGCGAAGCACGCGAAGTTCGCTAAGAAAAACCTTTTTAAATCTTTGCGCTCTTAGCGGTCTTCGCGGTTCAAAAGGTTTTCATGACTCAAAACTACGGCTTCCTAATCGACCAATCAAAATGTATCGGCTGTCACGCCTGTTCCACCGCGTGCAAGTCCGAGAATCAAGTGCCGCTTGGCGTGAATCGCACGTGGGTCAAGTATGTGGAGACAGGCTCCTACCCCGACGTGCGCCGCCGCTTCCAAGTGACACGCTGTAACCACTGCGCCAACCCGCCCTGCGTGCGCATCTGCCCCGTAACGGCGATGTATCAGCGCGATGACGGCATCGTCGAGTTCGACCCGAGCATCTGCATCGGATGTAAATCCTGCATGCAAGCCTGCCCCTACGACTCGATCTATCTCGACCCCGAAACCAATACCGCCGCGAAATGCACCTTCTGCGCGCATCGTTTGGATGTGGGACTCGAACCTGCCTGTGTCGTTGTCTGCCCAGAACATGCGATTCTCGCTGGGGATTTGAACGACCCCGCCTCAGAAATCAGCCGAAAGTTGTCCACTGCGCAAGTGACCGTTCGCAAGCCTGAGCAGGGGACGGGCCCCAAACTCTTCTACATCAATGGCAACGATTGGTCGCTTCATCCTTCCGCTGCACCTGCAGGTGAAAGTTATGTATGGGCAGACAAAATCACCGAGCAGAATGTCGCGGCATATGCGTTGCCTGTGATTAGCGGCGGGTCGGGTGATCAGCTGAAGTCCAAATCAGGGACGCCACTCCGCACCCCGCAGGAGCAGGGACGCCCGATGAATGGTCCCATTCAAATTGGCGGACGTGTCGCTGAGCAAATGGTGCAGACGGCTTACAATGCCCAGCATAAAATCCAATGGCATTGGGAATTGCCATCTTATCTTGTCACCAAAAGCATCGCGGGCGGCATCTTCATGCTCCTCAGCCTCGGCGCGGGATTTGGCATGTTCACCTTCGACTCGCTGACTTTCCTCGCTGCAGGTTTCACCGCGATGATTTTCATGCTCATCACGACCATCCTGCTTATCAAGGATCTGTCTCAGCCCAAGCGTTTCTTGAATATCCTTCTCCGCCCGCAATGGAAATCATGGGTGGCGCGCGGCGCGTACATCATGGTCACATTCACGGCTGTGGCTGGGTTGTGGTGGCTGCTCGAAGCGGCCGCATTTTGGAACATCCTCCCTGCGAATTTTGTTGCAAGCATTCGCCCTATCGCTTCGTGGATCGTCTTCCCCTTTGCGTTAGGCGTCGTCATCTACACCGCCTTTCTACTCGGTCAAGCCGAAGGGCGCGACATGTGGCAAAACAACCTGCTTCCGTTCCAGTTGTTCGCGCAATCCGTGATGGTGGCAAGCGGTGTGTTCTTTGTGTTGAATCTCTTCGTAACATTCCCCACTGACCTGACCGCCCTGCTCACCGTTCTCTTCCCTGCCAGCATCGCCGTCAATTTGTTGATGACCTTCGCGGGTAAACTCAACTCCTTCCCCACCGATACCGCCATGCTCGCCTCGCGTGAGATGACACACGGCAAATTCCGCAATCACTACTGGTGGGGCGGCATCGCGCTGGGACACGTCATCCCGCTGGTGTTGATGATCGCCTTTGCCCCCGCGCTTCCTTTTGCTGTATTGTTCACGCTGGTTGGCTTGTTCTTCTATGAATATGCCTTCGTGATGGCGCCGCAGTATATTCCAAATTCGTAAAGCGAAAAACGATATTCGATATTGGAAATTCGACTATCGAATATCCAATATCGAACTCAACCGAGACCCTATGACCCAATCTATTCCAAAAACCTCCGCAGGCACCGCCGTCCCGCAATTCGCGGACTCTGACCGCAAGCCCATTAAACTGACTGAAGTCGTCCACCCCGATGGGCGCATCAGTCAATATCCCCCGTCCGAAGTGTGGGATGACTGGGTCGAATGGGATGGCAAGGAATGGCCCAAGAAAGTGGCGCGGAGATATACGCTCGTGCCGACCGTCTGCTTCAACTGCGAATCCGCCTGTGGACTTCTCGCCTACGTGGACAAAGACACCTACGAGATCCGCAAGTTCGAAGGCAACCCCGTCCACCCTGGCTCACGCGGACGTAACTGCGCCAAGGGACCTGCTACCCATAATCAAGTCTATGACCCCGAAAGAATTCTTTATCCGCTGAAGAGAGTGGGCAAGCGCGGCGAAGGCAAGTGGGAGCAAATCTCATGGGAGCAGGCGTTGAGTGAAATCGCCGAGAAAATGCGCGAGAGCAAGAAACGCCGCCCGAATGGGATCGTCTATCACGTCGGGCGTCCTGGCGAAGATGGATACACCAACCGCATCGTTCAAGCATGGGGCATGGACGGACACAACAGCCACACCAACATCTGCTCGTCGTCTGCGCGTGCAGGCTATAACTTCTGGCTCGGGCAGGATCGTCCCAGCCCAGACTTTGCCAATGCGCGAGTGATTCTGTTGATTTCAAGTCACCTCGAAACAGGGCATTACTTCAACCCGCATGCCCAGCGCATCATCGAAGCCAAAACGGATGGCGCGAAACTCATCACCTTCGACCCGCGTTTGAGCAACACCGCTTCCATGAGCGATGTCTGGCTGCCAACCTACCCTGGCAGTGAAAATACGATTTTGCTTTCGATTGCGAATCATCTGATTCAAAATAATTTGTACAACAAAGACTTCATGCAGAAATGGGTCAACTGGAAGGAAACACTGCAAGCCGTCGCCAATGGAAAACTATCAGTAAACAGCGACCAATTAGCGGCGGAGATTCGAAGCGCGTGTTCTTCATCCAGCATTCAACCTTCAGCCTTCGACCTGTTCGACCGTCTGCTCAAAGACCTCTACGCCGAATACACGTTTGAACGCGCCGCAAAGGAATCCGAAGTGCCGATCGAGCGTATTCAAGAAACGGCGCGACTCGTCGCAAATTGCGAAGGCAAACTTGCCACGCACGTTTGGCGTTCTGCGAGCGTTGGTAATTTGGGCGGGTGGCAGGTGGCGCGCTGCCTGCTTTTCCTCAATGTGCTGACGGGCAGTATCGGCAACAAGGGCGGCACGTCGATGACGGGCTGGAACAAGTTCGTGCCCAAGCCGTTCAAGGGTGCGCCCGCTCCTGAAACTTGGAACGAACTGCACTACCCGATTGAGTATCCGCTCGCTCATTATGAGATGTCCATCCTTTTGCCGCACATGCTCGAAGAAGGACGCGGCGACATCGACGTGTATTTCACGCGCGTCTACAACCCGATGTGGGTCAACCCCGATGGCTTCATGTGGCTCAAGGCGCTCAAGAATGAAGACTCAAAGATCAAGTGTTATGTCGCGCTTACACCCACATGGAACGAGACCGCATGGTTCGCCGATTATGTTTTGCCCACGGGTCACGGACCTGAGCGTCACGACCTGATGAGTCAGGAAACGCACGCGGGGCAGTGGATCGCATTTCGTCAACCTGTGCGCCGCGTTGCGATGGAGCGTGCGGGCATGAAAGTGGATTTCACGTATCAAGCCAACCCTGGCGAAGTGTGGGAAGAGAACGAGTTTTGGATTCAACTCTCCGCGAAGATGGATCCCGATGGTTCGCTTGGCATTCGTCAGTGGTTCGAGAGTCCGTATCGCCCTGGTGAGATCATCACCGTGGACGAATACTATCAATGGATCTTCGAGAACTCGGTGCCAGGTCTGCCTGAAGCCGCCGCAAAAGAAGGATTGACTCCGCTGGCGTACATGCGCAAGTATGGCGTGTTTGAAGTGAAGAAGGAAAATTACGTTCCGTTTGAAAAGGAGATTGGTAAATTGGTGAACGGTAAATTGGTTCAAGGCAACGACCAATCTACCAATTCCCAATCTACTTTTGAAGTTGATGACCATGACCGTCTTTTAAAAGATGGCGCTGTCCTCGGCTTGATGGTGGATGGACAACCCAAGGCGGGCTTCGACACGCCCTCCAAGAAACTTGAGTTCTTCAGCGACACGCTCGCCAATTGGGGCTGGAGTGAAAAAGAGAACGTCATTCCGTGGTCAGTGAAGAGTCACGTCCACCCCGACACGATTGACCGCTCCAAAGGCGAGATGATTCTGCTTCCCAACTTCCGCTTGCCAACATTGATTCACACACGCTCAGCAAATGCGAAATGGCTGTATGAGATCTCACACAAGAATCCCATCTGGATGAATCCCGAAGACGCACAACGTTTTGGGCTGGATACAGGTGACCTCGCTAAAGTAGAGACCGAGATCGGTCACTTCGTGGATACGGTCTGGGTCACCGAAGGCATCAAGCCTGGCATCATCGCCATCAGCCATCATTTGGGACGTTGGCGTTTGAATGAAGATAAAGGCGTGAGCAAAGGCTCGTCCAACCTCGTGGAACTGCACGACGATGGCGAAGGCGGTTTCCTCATGCGCGTCATTCACGGCGCAAAAGCGTGGGAATCATCCGACCCCGATACCAGCCGCATCTGGTGGAGCAACGTGGGCGTGAACCAGAATCTTGCTCATGCCGTTCACCCCGACCCGATCAGCGGAGTCCATTGCTGGCTGCAAAAGGTGTTCAGCATTCGAAAGGCAGAACCTGGCGAAAAAGCAGGCGACTTGTTTGTGGATACGAATAAATCCATGGAAAAATATCGTGAATGGCTTGCAATGACCCGTCCCGCAGACAAGGTTAGCCCCGATGGAAATCGTCGTCCCTATTGGCTGGCGCGTCCACTGAAGCCGACAAAGGAAGCGTATAAATTGCCGAAGTGAGAGGGTGCGTCGCACCAGACTCGATTAGATTAATTCACACTGTGAGTTAATTCTGCTGACAGAGATTCTCTCCCCCGTCTGGTGCGACGCACTTCTTCAAGTGTAACGAAAGCCTCACGAAACAGAATCCACTGCGGGTGTACACTCGCTCACGGCATAATAAAATCTTCCAGAAACAGAATCAATTTTCAGCTAAGTTTGAAGCGTGTTCGTCATCCAGAAAGAAAATCAAATGGCAGTCAAATCATCCACAAAAGCAAAGTCAAAACCCCGGCAGGAAGAACCCATTGAAGAACCTGTTTGGACGTATCGCGGGTACCACCTTAAAACCAGCGAGTTCGTCACCGCAATGGTGCATTTATTTCGCGCCGAAATCCAGCGCGCCAATGTCTGGCGGCAGCGTTTGGATACCACCACCAACTGGGCGGTGGTCGTCACAGGCGCCACGCTCTCCATCGCCTTCAGCCAAACGAATGTTCATCATTCGGTTGTCATGTTGAATACGCTGCTGGTCTTGTGGTTTTTGTTCATCGAAGCGCGGCGCTATCGTTATTACGAATTATGGAGCTACCGCGTCCGCCTCATGGAAACAGATTTCTTCGCCGCCATGCTCGTGCCGCCGTTTCATCCCTCACCGGATTGGGCGGAGAACCTTGCCGAGAATTTGCTCACGCCGAGTTTCCCCATTTCGATATGGGAGGCGTTCGGCAGGCGCCTGCGCAGAAATTATTATTGGATCTTTTTGATATTGCTGGCTTCATGGGTCGCGAAGATCGGGCTTTTCCCTGAAGCGCCGAAGGATTTAGCGGAATTCATGAGCCGCGCTTCGGTGGGACCCGTCTCCGGTGAAGTTATGGTTGGGTTGGGAATTGTGCTTTATATTTTCCTTGCCGTTTTTGCAATTGCCACCGTCAACATGACCCGCGCCACGGGAGAAATTCTGCCGCGCTTTGGCGATGAAACTGCGCCCGCCGCGCCTTCGGAGCAGGGCAAACATACGGGTTTGCGCGCCTTGCTTGTTCCGCGTCGAAGGCGCAGGCAATTGCTGGCGCTCATCATCACCGATAAAGCGGACCAGGTTTCCAACCGCATTCTCACAGACCTCAAACGCGGCGTAACCGCCATGCAGGGCAAGGGCATGTACACAGGCAAGGACCGCTCCATATTGATGTGTGCCCTGACCATTACCGAGGTGCACAATTTGAAATCGGCAGTTGCAAAGGAAGACCCGCAGGCTGTGGTCATCGTTTCACCTGCGCAGGAAATTTTGGGCGGCGGTTTTGCCCCGCTGGAAGATAAATGACCCTCGCAGAAATTTTGCGCAAGAGCGCCAGCAGGCACAAGCATCTTTGTCCGCGCCAGGTGTTGGGCGCTCGCATGGGGTTGCTGGCCGGCGAACTCCTTCACCTGGATATCCCGCGCGCAGACAAGCGGTTGCTTATCATCGCTGAAACGGACGGCTGCACTGTGGATGGACTCATCGCCGCGACTGGCTGTCACGTGGGCGGCCGCACGCTTCGCATCATGGACCTGGGAAAAGTCGCCGCGACGTTTATAGATACCTACACGGAATCAGCCCTCCGCTTCGCGCCGAGGCGGGAAATCCGCTCTCTCGCATTGGATTATGCCCCAGGCGCCCGCAATCGCTGGCAGGCTATGCTTCAAAGCTATCAAAAGATTCCCGCTGAAGACCTATTCAACATACAGTCGGTCTGCTTGAAAATTCCTCTCGCAGAAATCATCAGCAGGCCTTCCGCAAAAACCGAGTGTGAAATGTGCGGCGAAGAGATCATCAATGGGCGCGAAGTATTCCGTAACGGCAGAGTGGTGTGCCTCTCATGTGCCGGGGAAAATTATTATCATTTGGAAACCAATTCCCGATCCCCGCTTGCCGTACATTAATGGGAATGAGCGGAGAAGATACTCCGTTATTTTGATTTTACGCCCCGCTTGTCAGGTAAGCCCGCAACTATCCCGCCGAACCATTTCCACTTCCTGCATAATCGAGTGATAAAATTCAGCAATCATTCTGGAGTGTGTTACGAGGAAGCCATCATGGTCCAATCGGATTTGTTCAGCGCATCCAAACAATTTGCCACCCTCGAAGATGTCCTTGGCGCGATCCGGGGCATGAAAGAGGATCCGCTGGCAAATGCAGGCACGAATATTGTCATCAGCCGCGGGAACCCGAAGGCAAAATTATTACTGATCGGTGAAGCACCAGGGCCGCAGGAAAACATTCAAGGCAAGCCGTTTGTCGGGCCGGCCGGTCAATTGCTCGATAAAATTCTACAAGCCGGGGGATTCGACCCTGATAAGGATGTCTACATCACCAACTCTGTGTTCCGCATGCCGCCGGGGGAGGATGGCAAACCGTTCCGAAAACCCAACGATCAGGAGATCGAGTATTACCGCCCATTTGTGTTCGAGATAATCCGCGTGATCGACCCGTGCGTCATCCTATTGACGGGCAATGTGGCCTGTCAATCCGTTCTCAAAAAAACAGGCATCACGTCCCTGCGCGGACAGTGGACCCAGTTCGACAGGCGCTGGTTGATGCCGATCTTCCATCCATCCTACCTGCTGCGGAATCCCTCTCGCGAACCCGGTTCTCCCAAAGCCCAGATGTGGGAGGATATTCGCGAAGTCCACAAGAAATATGACGAAATGATGGCCGGGAACTCATCCTTTTAGGAAGCAAGAAAAATGACGGAGGCGCTCTCCGTCATTTTTTATCAGAACGATTTTAGGGAATCTCCAGCGGGCACTTCAATTCCGATTGGGGCCAGCGCTGATATACATGGCCGGGCTCGTTCAAAACGAAGAAAACCAGCCCATCGAGGTGTAATTCGTTTTTACAGCCGATC
This sequence comes from Anaerolineales bacterium, assembly GCA_014860745.1. Classification (GTDB taxonomy): domain Bacteria; phylum Chloroflexota; class Anaerolineae; order Anaerolineales; family Villigracilaceae; genus Villigracilis. The sequence continues at coordinate 14,834 of JACZJC010000012.1, read as the reverse complement.
ACCACCACATCCGCTGCCTGCAGTTCATAATTGGGTTTGTCGCCAGCGATGATGACGCTTTGCTGGCCGGCGGGAAACGGTCCAATGGTCAGGAAGACGAGGCGCGAATATTCAAGCACCACATACGGATAATGCCGGTCCATCTCCCCCTGCCCCGCCCGGTAAAAGCGCGGGTAGAGAAGCCTGCCGATAAGCATATCCGCCTCCGGGTCGGTCAGAAACGTTGAAAGGTCATCCCTGCTAAAACCCGCCTGCTCAAGCAGCCCTTTTTTCTCCAGCATGGCCAGCGTCTCATCTGCCGAAGAGGCCTGATACCTTCTTTCGAAAGACATCTCGGAAAGGGGAACCAATGCTCCCACCGCAAATATAAGTACAAATGCAGAAATAATACCCGAATAGCGGAAGGATGATTCCGCCTTCTTTTCCAGCGCCAAATTCTGGAACATGAAACCTGCTCCCGCCTTCCGCATCACCCAGGCCGCAAGCTGCAAAAGACCGGCCATGTAGTAAACACATAGGATCCAATCCACAGGGGTAATGTAACGCCCGCCGGAAGTCAGCACCAGCGCATTCGACATGATATAGACCAGGAAAACCGCCGCGGGGAGAATCCCGATAAACCGATTGCGTTCCCATGCCGCCCCCACTCCCAATGAAATCAGAGCCAGGTTTATCGATATAAATATTCCCTCGCTAAAGCCGACACCTCCTCCCCTCCAATCCGCCCTCCAGAATGGCGCTCCCTCTTTGATGATGTTCCACAAATCGTGGAAGATCGGGGAGGTCGGCAGAAAGAGCACGGAGGTGATCAAATTATGAAAAAAGTGATTGGCAAAACTGCAAACAAGGTTACTGCATTCGCCCATTTCAAATCGATGCAGTTCTTGTGTCTCCGGTAACTTCTGTAAAGCAATTCGTCCTCGTGAATTCCGAATATCAGAACTCATGGAGGGCGCAGGGGGAAGGTAGGTATCCTCGTGAATGCCGTAGCGCGCCTCGAGGATCAATTGGATGCGCGCATAATACATATAGAACATGGGCAGGCCTGTCGAGCGGTTTCGGATATCCCAGGGCATCGTGGCGGCAAGCATTCCAAAGATCATTACCAGCGAACCAATTACGCGGTAGCTCCAGCGGAGCCGCGCCCCGAACAGGAATACATAAAGGATGATGAACGGCACGAGCAAAAGAACATGGATCCTGAGCATTAAGGTCAGTCCGATCATCCCTCCCGCCCAGGCAGCAAGGTCGATTCTTGCCAGTTCTTTTATCCACTTCAGCACGAAAAGAATAACCAGACCGATGCCGATTGCAGTGGGGAAATCCGTCAAAATCATTTTTGGGCTGGCAAGGTCGATCCAGGTGGCGGAAACAAGAGAATTCACCCCGCGCAATGTGATCAGGATCGCCGCCGAAAGGCCTAATGCGCGGCTATGCAGTTCTTTGACCAGCAAATAAACGATCACCGGGAAAACCGCATAGATGACAGCTTGTGCCGTCAGGAGCTGCTCGAAATCCTGGCCAAACAAAATATGCAGGTACGTTAGTAAGGCGCTATACAGGGCACGGTCAAAGAACTGGTTATTAAAAAGCCCCTGCCCGATCAACGCGAACTGGCTGCCGATATCGAAGGTGGCACTGTCGGAATATGGATATAGAACATTCTTGACCGTATCCGGCATAAAGAAATTCGGGCGCAGTGGTTCGCGCGCCCAAAGCCAGGCCGTCACAAAAAAGATCGCAAAGCAGATGAGCCACTCCGTTATTTTTGTTTCACCGCTGGCTGCCCTGCCATCGATCCACATGACAAAGATCCCCACCGTCAATGCAAACATGATCTGCAAACCCAAGACAGGCACACCGGTGCCGTACCAATAATCTCCGGCATGAAGGATGCCGAGGCCGGTAAAAATTACCAAGGCACCCATGAAAATCGATATCCCAAAAATGAGAATGCCTGCCCAAACGGCGGTCCTGTTCATCAGGATGATTCCTTTGAACGATTCTTTTCCACGCTCGAACAGGATCAATAGCATCGTGGCCGCACCGACAACTGCCAGCCACACAATGACAGTTCTCAGCTGGGAGACGTACCCCGCCAAATTTCCCGCAAACCGGTACGAAGGCCAGAATAAAATAATCCAGCAGGTGAGGAAGACAACCCCGGCAATCCCTGCCAAAACCGCAGGGACCCTATTCTTTTCAAATACAATCCCCCACACATGGCGGGACCATTCGGGCTGCCGAACCAGTTTCACGGTCAGTGCGGTAAAAAACAAAAATAAGATAAGAAGCCCGCTCCCAAGCAGGACTCTTTCCAACGAATAGCCCAGCAAAAAAGCTTTTCTCGACTCCGATTGCGACCCCAAAATGGAGAAAAGAGTGAGCAACGCCCCACCGGCTAGAAATCCAGTATAAAAAACGGGCAGCCAGCGGGGTTGGCGCCATTGGCGAATTGGTTCAATGAGGTTAATCACGGGCATTTCCTTTTTATCGGTCATCCAGAGTCGGCTTTCGCTCCAGCCACAATAAAACGATGATCCCCCAGAAAATTGTCAATAAAAAGAAAGTCACTGCAAAAAAGGGGGGCAGGTACAGGGTTAGAAAAGCAAGGAAACTTACGGTTAGTGCCGCGGCGTGAGTCAAAAACACGGATAATCGCGGTGAAAATCCGAGGGCAATTAATCGATGATAGGTATGATCCCGTCTGCCGCTGCCCACAGCCTGTCTTCTCCGAACGCGGGATAAAACCACAAGGGTTGTGTCGAAAATCGGAATGCCCAGCAGCATGATCGGCACGATCCAGGAGGACTCAGGGCTGCGATTAAGGGGATTGTACATGATGCTGAATGAAGCAAGCAAAAAGCCAAGAGGCTGCGCCCCCGAATCCCCGAGGAAGAATTTGGAGACGGTTTTGTTCCAAAAATATAACCCGGCGCAAATGCCCATCAGCACCGCGGACCAAATCGTCAGCGCGGCCTGACCCGATATTTTTGTCGCGCCGAAAAAAAAGGCAAAGGCGATCACACCGAGCCCGGCAACGATCCCATCCATGCTGTCGATCATATTCATGGCATTGGTAATTCCAATCACCCAAAACAGGGTTATGGCAATATTTAATACCTGCACCAGCAGCGGGGAGACCTGCCAGGCTTCGGTAAGCACGGTGATAAATTGAACCTGGATCCCGAATAAGATCAAAATGGACACTGCAACGAACTGCCCCAGCAATTTTGGCCAGGCGGATAATCCTTTATAGTCGTCCCAGATGCCGAAAAGAAAGACCACCGCGGCGCCGGCGAACACCACGAGGATGTCGCGGTTGAGCCATTCCCGAAAAATGAGCGCCAAAACGATGAGCGCCGCCGCCAATAAAAGGCCGCCCGCCAGCGGAGTGGGATGCGTGTGCGTTTTGTGAGAGGCGGAACCGGGCATATCCATTAAGTTTAATCGCCTCGCCAGGAGCATAATGGGATATCCAAAACCTATACTTATCAGAACGCCAATTGCAAGAGAAACAAACGGATTATCCATGGGAGCGTATCACGAAGGTCCTATTCAAGGGATTTTTTGTGCAAGGGATGGCATGGAAATTTCCGGGCAAATAGTAAATATATTTATTGATGCGGCGGCAAAGAGTATGAACAGAGTAACCAAGCCGGGCATCCTATAAGATTATAGTCCGTCATCAAGCAATTGGAGATAAAGCTTCAGGGTTTGAGCAATAATGTGATGATCGCTAAAGCGCTGCTCAACCAGCAAGCGGCCCTGCTCACCCATTTTACCCCTCAACGACCGATCCAAAAGAAGTTTTGACATGGCCGAAGTCAGTGCGCCTGGGTCATTGGGCGGCACCAGCAAGCCATTTACGCCATCCTGCACAACATCACGGCAGCCGGGTACATCCGTAGCCACGATGGGTCTTCCACAGGACGCAGCTTCCAACAGCACGGTTGGGATGCCCTCGCCCAGGCTGGGCAGAACCACCAAATGAACAGCCGCGAACACGGCGCGCATATCCGCCTGCCAGCCCCACCATTCGACAATATTTTCACTCACCCAATTTTGCACCACGTTAATACTGATACTGGCCGGGTTTCCCGGATCCGCCTCCCCGACCAGAATACAGCGCACTTCCATATTTTGTTTGAGGAGACGCGCCGCCTCAACAAACGTCCCAACGCCTTTATCCCACAACAAGCGGCCGGCCATCAAGACCGTGGGCATTCCCTCCGGTTCCGGCAATGAAGAATAATAATCCGTATCCACACCAACGCCTTCGATGACAAAGGAATGCTCACTATGGACAAGGGCTTCATCCAGAAAATATTGGCGGTCGGTTTGATTCTCGAATATCGTTGCACCGGCTTTCAGCATCAGGCGATACGTACGCTTGACCAGGGGCTTCAAAAGCCTTGCCCGCAGGTCGCGCCCCAAAAATACATATCCGCGCCCGGTAATGGAACGGACCACCGCCGGCAGCTTTACCAGCCGGGCGGCCAACGAGCCATACAGCACGGCTTTGATGGTATGCAAATGAACCAGCGAGGGATGCTCCCGTTGAAAAATCCGAACCAGATTGAGAACGCTTTTTATTTCCCCAAACGGATTGATCGTCTGACGGCCCACCGACCACTCCAGCCAGCGAAATCCCTGCGCCTCGATCTCCCGAACATAGGGTCCCGAAGGAGAAACAAATGCCACATCCATGCCCTGTGCGCGCAGATATTTTGCCAACGAGAGACGAAAACGATATAGATACCAATCGGTGTTTGCAATGAGGAGGATTTTGATCATTCGTTTCTTTAAGGCCGGGCAGCCTGCTTCAGCAGGGCCAGCAGCTGCGGCGCGGTGACTTTGAGGTCGAATTCACTTTCAAATTTTATCCGGCCTGCACTTCCCATCTGTCTTCCTGCTTCGGGGTTATCACGAAGAAATTCGAGGGCATGTGTCCATTCAGATTCAGAGTCGGCCAAAAAGCCGTTAACGCCGTGATCTACGATCCGGCGATTGATCCCCACCGCAGAGGCGACAACCGGCAGCCCTGCTGCCATATATTGGATTAACTTATAACCGCATTTTCCCTTTTCAAACGGGCCGTCGGGAAGAGGCATGATCCCCACATCGAACTTCCCTGAAATCGAGGTTTCCATCTCCTCGCTCCAGGGGAGATTCGTTTTGGGAATCTGGGCCAATGAATCGATCCCGCCTGAGCCGACGAGGATAATTTCAGCGCCGCCTTGATGGACAAGAGTCTCCAGCGAAGGACGGATCGCATCCAGAAACGGCGCGGTGACCGGTGAGCCGATCCACCCGATGATAAATGGAGAATGGGCCGGCTTCCCGGTTGGAAGATATCGCGCCCCGTCCACAACGCTGGGCAGGTATGCCACTCGCTTCGCCCCCGACCTGATGGCATGGTCTTTCAAATAATCATTCCCCACCACTACAAGAGCTGCGTATTGCATCACCCGCTTTATCTTTTTCCCAAGCAAAAACCGAATCCACCTGTTTCGATGCAGGTCATACCGATGAAAAACCGCATCATCGTAATCGACGACATAGGGGATCCCCATTTTTTCAAGAATCATTTCACCCCAGGCAGGAGCAAAGGGCAGAAGCTCCTTCTCCAGCCAGATCAGGTCAAAAGAACTGCTTTTCATCATCCAGCGGATTCGCCGCGCGTACGCAGCCAGGATGGAAAATAGTGACGGCCGTCTGCCCTCATACAATCCGCGGACATAATCATCACCGAGAAGGGGAGCAACGGTTACCTCAACATTATTGGAGGCCAGGTAGGGGATGTATTGATAAAAACGAACGCGGCTGCTGGAGCCAAGCCGTTCGTAGCGGGTAAGGATGAGAATACGCATCAGCTATCCTGACCTGCGGCTTCTTTCAGCGCGCTGCGAAGTTGAACCTCGCGGATGAAGGGTTTTAACCATCCATGTTCCATGGCTTTCACGAGTTTCGTAGGCCTAACACGGAGATTTTTTTGTATTTCCCGACGCTTACGAAGCGAGATAGATAATCCGCGCAGCGCATCCCGTTTGGCCCGCCAGACGACCCCTCCCCTTCCCAGCAGGGTGTAATATAAAAGATAGGCAAAATTTGTAAAAATGTGCAAAGGCAAATACAGCCAGAGATACAACCCGGGCATATTCGCGAAGAAAATCCATACGAGGTTGCGGTGTGAATAATAGAAGGCAAAATCGCTGCGTACGCCGAAGGTTCCCGACCCGACATGCTCCACAACCGCATCGGCCACATAGAAGGCGCGATACCCCGCCAGGCGTAATCGAAATCCGAGGTCAACATCTTCATAATAGCTGAAGAGGTCGTTATCGAATCCGCCCACTTTCAAAAATGCTTCGCGCGAATACAACGCAGCCGCCGCACAGGGACTAAATATCTCAACCGAATCCTTTCCATAACCGTCCGCCGGGTAACCGATATAACGTCTCCATGCAAAGCCGCTGATGTGATAGGCATCTCCTGCGCCATCCAGAAAACGCGTATTGCCGGCATTGATTTGACGGGAGGAAAAACTGGAGAACCCGGGATTTTTCTCCGCTGCTTCGAGCAGTTTTGAAAGCCAATCCAGAGCAGGGAATGCGTCCGCATTCAGCAAAGCCAGCCAAAGTCCGCGAGCGAGGCCGGCGCCAATGTTGTTCGCAGCGGCGAAACCGATATTCCCGTCCAATTTATGGATATGAAATTCAAGTGACGGGTATTTGTCCCGCAGGCCATCAAGCGCATCATCATCAGAGCCATTGTCCACCAAAATGACTTCAAACTCCTGAAAGGATTGCACTGAGAGGCGGTCCAGGCAGGCGGGTAAATACTTTTTGCTATTCCAGGTGACAATGATGATGGAGACAAGGGGGACGGATTGCATCTGTTTTGCAGTGATTATACTATCTCCCATTGGATGATGATTTTGGGTCATAAATTGTAAATTTCCCTCCCCATCCTTAATCGTAAGAGGATTTTATTTCCGCGTTTTTCTGGTGGTAAGGAAAACCGAGAGCAAAATATTGCACCAAACGACAAATGTGTGAATAATACGGAAGGATATGGCTACCGCCAAAACCTTGTCTGTGCCGATATATGGACCAAGCATCAGGGCGACCAATCCTTCACTGACGCCAAGGCCGGATGGGACAAGAATGGCAATGTAACCTCCCAAATACCCGGTTGCATAAGCGCCGACAATCGTCCAAAACGGAATGGCTTCTGTCCCTGTGCCAATAAACAGAAGCCATGCAAAACATGATGAGATGATAACCCAAACAACGATGCCCAAGAGAAGGGATTTCAATAAGGCCATTGTTCCGGGCAGGCGGGATGATTCAGGATAAAACTTTTGCTTGAGTCTATCCAGCCAGTTGCGGCCGAATATCAGGAATATAAATGGGAGCAGGCAAACAATCGCATACCCCCAGCCCAAGATCGTGATAAGGCCTGAAATTCCGACCATGGCACAAGCCGATAACATGATAACGGTGTTCAAAAAAATAATGACCACACTATCAATTTTTGAAACACCCTTCGACCATAAGAACCCGGCAAACCCAGCGTATCCCCACACCCCCCCGGGAATCATGGATGCCAGTTGGGAAAGGTTCAGGGAGTGATAGCCGTCCGCAAAGCCAAACGCATATCCTTTATCTCGCACCAGGATGACCAAAGCCAGTACCGTCAGAAGGCCAGAGACCAGAATCAACGCGATCAGGATCAACAATTGTACGAGCCCGATCTTTTGGAAGGTATCCAAAATGATGTCCCTGTAAAGCCAGATCCAATAGGAAAATATGCCGAGTATGATTACCCCAAAAACTGGAGATAATTTTGTTCTCCAGTTTTTTACCGATTGGATAAATTTTGAGGTCTGAGGTGTGGGTGTAGATGTATTCAAAAAATCTCCGGGCATCATTGCTTTTTCTTGGTTGTGCCAGTGGATAAAAGCGTTTTGAAAAAGTCGGCCCGTTTTTTACCAGCCTCCTTTTTCTCATCGATCAATACCTGTTCCGGTATGCGGAGGTTTTTGTGAAATTCAGGATAAAAATCGTAACGAAGTTTATCCTTTTGTTCAAGCCAACTCAACAATTCCATACAAATTTTGACATGGTCGTTGGCATTTTCCACGTATGGCCGGCCGAGACGCGCCAGTTCCTTTCTTCGATCCACATCAAGGATGACCCGGCGCAGGTTGTTTTTGAGGGTAAATTTATTAACGTTAACCGCGGGGCAGCCAGCAGGAACCTTGCAGTAATCGGCCATGTATCTCACCAAAACTGCGTTCCCAGTTGCCATGGCCTCCGAAGAAAGCCCTCCAACCGTTGCGGAGTACAACTCGTCCACCACAATATCCGAATCCGCCAATAATTCGCGCAATTCCGGATTCGGCATATTCTCGATAAATCGAAAATCGAACTCAAGGCCTTCCTCTTTTAATTCCTTAATCACTTCAAGGACAACATCCGTACCTTTTGCCTCTGCAACGCTGGGGGCATGAAGAATAAGGGGTTTAACCCGGCCGGGAATATTGAATTTATATTGGGATAAGTCCAATGGAATATTGCTGCGCATATAAGGCTTTGTCTGTAGCTGCGCACAATCCGGCAGGGAGATGATCAAACTGGAATATTTCTCAGCTACACTCACCGTACGCTTTTTATCCCAATAACCACCTCCAGAACGACTCTTAACATATTCAAAAAAAGGAAAGACTTCATCCTGCTCCCTCAACAACCTCATCTCTTCGGCGAATGCATACCAATAACGAATATCGCTTCCCCAAAACGCAGTGATTATTTTTTTGTTTAAGAACTTCAAAAGAGGGTAATACAGGTGGGTAGGCAGAACCGCCGGCGCGTATAAAATGAACAAATCACAATTCAGCCCTTTTGCTAGTTTCAGCAATTGAAGTGCGATTTTAAAATAGGAAAACAAGCCATTACCCGGCTCTGTTCCGTGATTTCTGTCATCAATTACCAGGTTATATTCCGAATCTGGGTAAAAACGGCTCCTGCTCCAAACTGCAGAAAATACTTCATGGCCTAATGCCTGAAATCCTTTTGCATAATTGGCGGTAATGTTGGCCACATCGGTTAAGCCAATGAAAATACGCATTCCATCATCTCTGGCCGGGTATTGTTGGCTTGTTTGACTGCGGGTCTGGGAAACAGAATTTTAGATAGAAGCTCTTCGGGACACGATTAAGCTTATACATCAGCCACCAAAACGGACGCATCCGCTCGAAAGTCTTTTTGTAGGTTTTGAAGTCGCGGTATGTTCTCTTCTCCTGTTTCATGAGTTGCTCGAATTCCTCATCGGAAAAACCCAGCCGTTTTTTGACCATCTCAAACAGTTCGGGGTCGAATTGGCGCGGTTGACTGAGCATCTCCAGCCCCTGATCCCGGGTAATCTGGCCCGAACGAACCAGGGCGGCATACCCCAACAAACGCATATCTGATCCATACCGTTGAGGAATGTAATATGTATGCCAGAAGGCGGTGAATCGGTTTTCAAGATGATGGCCTCCGTACCATTCCCACCCGAATTCGCGGGTCAGAAGGGCCATGGCATCCTTCTTTACATAATCGATATAATACAGGGGCCGGATCTTCTTAAGCCCCAACACTGCCGTCCATTTAATAAAATTCGGCATCAGCATATTGGGGTACGTTTTGAGAGGCATGGTGCCATATTGCTTTTGAACACTCTGGATGTACTTGCCGTCCATGTAGATCCAGCCCAGGGGTGCCACGCCCTCCGTGCGGAACGAATGGCCTTCAAAGATATATTTGACACCAAATTTTTCACAGGCCATATTCAATACAGCCGCCAGCCCGATATCCGTCGGCGCTTCCGTATCCGGCACGCCAGCCTTTAGAAATGAACGATAAATATCATCGTATTCCTTGTTGTCCACAACATAAGTCCACAGATCCACATCCAGTTTTTTCAAGACATCATGAATGTTTTCGGTGGCAACCGTCGAATTCCAGGTATTATCAAAATGGACAGCCAATGGGCGCAAACCCAATTCTTTTGCCAGATAAATCATGTAGGATGAATCGGCGCCCCCGCTCACTCCCACCACCACATCATATTGTTTGCCGCGGCCATCCTTTCGAATCTGGTCGGCGATGGCGCGCAGTTTCTTCATCCCCTCTTCACCGGTGGGATATTCATGATTCAATTGATCGTGTATGTGACAATAATTGCATACCCCGTTCTCATCAAAGGTGATATTGGGAAGGCTTTCATCGTAAAGGCAGCGCGTACATCTTTTCATTCTAAATTATTCTCCTAGTATTTCTTCCAATTTTTCGCGTTCCGGGAAATTGATCAATACAGCACGGTTGCGCCCAAAATAAACCACCATACTGCCAGCAGCGCAGGCGGATGCCTTCCCCTCCTTTACTACCGCACGGAAATCCTCGATCTTCCCGGCCCCGCCGCAGGCGATTAGCGGCACATCCACTGAATTGGTGACATCCCTGACCAATTCTATATCATAGCCTTCCTGTGTGCCATCGCGGTCCATGGCTGTCAAAAGGATCTCACCGGCTCCCATTTGAGCCATTTTGACGGCAAATGCAACCGGGTCCAGTCCGCTGGATTTCCTTCCACCGTGGGTGCAGACTTCATAGCCGCCAAAAAACTTCCTGCGGGCATCGATGGAGACTACGATAGTGGAACTCCCAAATTTTTCAGACGCCTTCCGCACAAAGTCCGCGTTTTCAACTGCATAGCTGTTGATCGCCACCTTTTCGATGCCAAGGCTGAGGATCTGGCGAATTGTGTCTACATCCCGCACCCCTCCTCCATAGGTCACTAGCATAAAACATTCACCGGCAATCTCCGCCAATACCTTGTAAGGCGGCGGCCGGTGGTCGAGCGTAGCAGAAATATCCAGAAAGATCAACTCATCCACTTCTTTTTCATTGTATATTCGGATGGCATTGATCGGGTCGCCGATATATCCAGGATTCTTGAATTTAACCGTCTTCACCAGCCCGCCGTCCTTGAGCAGCAGACAGGGCATGACGCGGGTCATTAACATCAGGCGTACTCCACAAAGTTCTTATATAATTTTATGCCAAACTTGTGGCTCTTTTCCGGATGGAACTGCGCCCCCATGATATGGCCATGCTGGACTGCGGAAACAAAATCATATCCATATTCGGTGGTGGTAAGCACATCGGCAGGCTCAAGGCTTACCACATGGAACGAATGAACAAAATAGAAACGGGCGGCGGGATACATTTCTTTAAAGAGCGTGCCCTCCCGCTGGATGTTGACCGTATTCCAGCCCATGTGGGGAATTTTCAAACCGGACTGTCTTGGGTCAAAGCGGAAGCGGATGGTCTCCGCATCGATCCAGCCGAGGCCTGGCAGCTCCCCTTCCTCACTTACTCGCGTCAGCAGCTGCATGCCAAGACATACCCCCAGAGTCGGCGTCTTTGCTTTTAGCACTTTCTCATTCAACAAACCGATCAAACCCGTTTCACGCAAACGCTGCATACCAGTATCGAATGCGCCTACGCCGGGTAAAATCAGCTTATCCGCCTGCTCGATATCCTTAGGGTCGGCAGACACCTTGGCAGCCGGCGCACCCACCTTTTTAAGCATGTTAAGGATGGAGCCAACATTCCCCATTCCATAATCGATAACAACTATCATAAATCCTCGCGATATCAGGAAATCCGTGTATTGCGTAAAAACCTAGCGGGAGTGCCAGCTACCACACTATTTTCAGACACATCCTTCACTACAACGCTTCCCATGCCGATCAAAGAATAATTCCCTATTTTCAATCCATCCCGAATAGTGGAGCCAGCACCGATGTAACATGAGTGCCCTACCTTTACATTTCCGGAAACACAAACACCTCCAGCTATGCAGGTGAAATCTTCAATAATGTCATCATGACTGACTATCGAATTAGGTAAAATATAAACATGCCTGCCAATCTTTGCACTATTAGTTATAGTCACATGTTGAAAAATAACAGTACCCACACCCAGTGAGGCTAGGCGGGAAACACTGGCGGTAGGATGGATCACCGTTTCAAAACGGTCATCAGGAACATCTACCCGCTCTAAGATTTCGCGCCGTTTCCAAAAATTTGTAACACTTCCAATTCCAAAAACAAAAAAAGAATCATCAAGTTCCCGCGCCTTCTCTAATGGTCCAAGCACCTTCACGTTGAAAAAGGATTTGCCCCATTTACTCTGATCATCATCAAGGAAGCCTACACATTCGTAATTTCTCCCCCCCATTGCATCATTGATATCCTGCAGAGTATCCAAGATATCAACGCAATTTCCTCCTGTTCCAAGAATTACAACTTTTTTCATTGGTGTATGAGATAACTAATTTAACTTTGAACCATAACCGCTTTAAGAGTTCTAGCGATAACATCCAGATCAGCTTCACTCAGCTGAGGGTAAAGCGGCAAAGTGATCGTGCGCGTGAATGCGGCGTGAGAATTCACAATCTGCCCCGGCTTATACCCAAACATCCTCTGGTAATAGGGTTGATCGTGCAAGGCATACGTACCCAGCGTGGTTTCGATCCCTCCAGCCTTCATATCTTCCACAACCCTGTCGCGGTTGATGTTTTCATCTACAAGGATTACATAGGATTGATAAATATGGCCGCCCCACTTCGGCTCGGATGGAATGCAAATCCCGGGAATTTCTGAGAGTCGTTCAGATAATGAATTCGCCATCTGTCTTTTGCGCTCGACAAGCCAGGCAAGCTTTTTCATCTGTGCCACACCGATTGCACCGAGAACGTCGCTCAAGCGATAATTGAACCCGGCCTCTTCGTACTGGAACCATGCCCCGGTTCGCACACCGCCATGGCTGCGCAGCAGTTTAATTCTCTCTGCCAGCCCTGCGTCGTTCGTAGTGATCATCCCGCCCTCGCCGGTGGTGATTACCTTTCGAGGATGGAAACTAAAACAACCCATGGTGGAGAGATTTCCGCAATAACGGTCATAATATTTTGTTCCAATGGCAGTGGCGGCATCTTCGATCACGGGGAGATTATGTTCGGCGGCAATCGCAAGAATCGGGTCGTAATCGGCGGCGCAGCCGAAGGCATCCACCGGGATAACAGCCCGGGTACGCGGCGTAATTTTACGGCGCATATCCTCCGGGTCTATTGTTAATGTTTCCAGATTAATATCTACCAGCACTGGCGTGGCCCCTAATTGCACAACTACATTGGCGGTGGCAGGGAAGGTAAAATCGGCCACCAATACCTCGTCGCCGGGTTTGATGTCCAAGACAACCAGCGCAAGATGCAATGCTGTAGTACAGGAACTCATTGCAAAGGCGTACTTGCAACCGATATAATCCGCAACTAATTGTTCAAATTCTACAGTCTTGGGTCCCTGGGTAAGGTAACCTGTGGACAAAACCTTGGAAATTTCTTCCAGTTCTCGCTCGTCTGTAAAGGGGATATTTAATCGTATCATGGCTGCATTACACTCCGGTACCATTCGGCCGTCTCAATCAGGGTTTCAACGGAGATCGTGCGGGGTTCGAAACCTGTCAATTCCTTCAAACGGGTCACATCCCCGCAGTGTCGGCGAACATCCCCCGGGCGGGGCGCCGAGTGAAAAACCGGGTGATCCGGGGTATGCATGACTGCCGTCAATTGCGATACCAGCGTATTCATCGATGTCTCAACCCCGGAACTGATATTGATCACCTGGCCCCTCGTTTTCTCCTCTTCATAGATTCTTACCATAGCCTCGACCGTATCCCTCACAAAGATGAAGTCGCGGGTCTGTTCGCCATCGTCGAATATCTCAATCGGGGTCTTGTTCAAAACGCGGCGAACGACGATCGGAATAATCCCTGCGTAACTGCCGGGGTTCTGCCGCGGTCCAAAATTGTTAAAAGGCCGCACAACCACCGCATCGATATTATAGGTTTCCCGATACGACAAAACGATATGATCACAGGCAGCCTTGCTGGCCGCGTAGGGCGTACAGGGAACCAGCGGATGATCTTCATTCATGGGCACGTGAACCGCCGAACCGTAGGCTTCCGACGAAGAACAATGCACAAGGGTTTGGATATGGCCGCGCCGCGCCAGCTCACAAAACGTGGATGCAATACCAATATTTGTCTCGATGGTCCAGGTTGGAAAATCCAGAGAGGTAGGTAAAGGAATCACAGCCAGGTCAAAAACCACCTCGATTTTCTCAGAAATGACGAGTTGAAGCATGGCGGCCAAATTAGAAGCGTCCATACGGTAAAGTTTCAGACCTGGGAAAGTTTTTCGAGCTTCGATCAGATTTTCTTCATTACCAAGGAAAAAACTATCCACCACAATCAGGTTTGCCGGGTTCTCCCTTGCAATCCGGTCGACCAGATGGCTTCCGATGAATCCAGCGCCACCGGTGACCATGACATTTTTGTTTTTTAATTTCATTGGATAAAGATACTCCTAACAGTCAAAATTTGTCATTTACGGAAAATATTTTTGTTGTAGTCCATATCGAACCACATGGCAAAGAACAGGGACTGCATCCCGGTAATAAACAGGAACACCGCCATAATCGTACTGGTGGCTGCCACGGTCCCGATAAAGATGCGGTAGAAGAGCAGGTACAACCCCAGGATCAGTCCGCTGGTAAACATGACAAACCCGGATAGATAAAAGAAGATCAACGGGTGGAAATCGCGGATGATATATTTTTGAACCATGCGGTACATAAAGAAACGGGACATCAGCCGCGCAAGTCTTGGAATCATACGCAGGGGTTTGATGCCGGATTTCTCGCCGATCCCATAGATCGGTTT
>JACZJC010000011.1 GCA_014860745.1 Anaerolineales bacterium | reverse complement strand
CCTAAGCCTGTCAAAATTAGGCGACCAGGCGCGTGTCATTGTGCGGGACACGGGTCCGGGCATCCCTGCCGAAGATCTGCCACACATATTCGACCGTTTCTATCGCGCGGAAAAATCGCGCACGCGTTCGAAGGCTGGCGGCTTTGGGCTGGGGTTATCCATTGCGCATTGGATCGTGGAACATCACGGCGGGCAGATCAAGGTTGAGTCAAAAGAAGGGAAGGGGACGACATTTGTGATCTGGTTAAATATTTTGAAATAAAAAGACGACCTCAGATGAGGCCGCCCTCTTACGGCAATCCCAGGCGTTGATGAGCCTGCCTGCATAAACTTACCCCATAGCTGGTATACCAATCATTTAACGCGGAGCTTGAGTCAAGCCCGCTGACCGCGTCCGAATAGATTGGCGCGCCATATTGAACGTATCTCTTCGTCTGCGCGGACCAGGTCCATTCGGCGCGTGGGATGACGCCGATGCCGCCGTTGTAACCGGCCATGGCAAGTCGCGCATCCCCGTTTGCGGCTGTCAGCGAGCGGGCAAGATAGGCGAGTCCGCGGGCGGCGTTGGTGTTCGGATTGAAGGGGTCGTCGACGGCGGAGAAATGAAACGGCATGACCTGGAAGAGTCCCATGGCGCCGGCGCTGGAAACAGCACGGGGGTCTCCGCAGGATTCGATCTGCATGATGGTGGCAGCCAGGTTCGGGTTAAGTCCCGCAGCGGCCGCCCACTCCGAGATGGAACCAGCCCAGTGCTGAACTTCCATTCGAAAGATGGGAGAAATACCGGTGGCGATGGAATCGGGCGGCATATCCACCGGAAAAACTGCTGTGATGGATGTGCCCATTTGGATTTCATTTGCAGGCATGGGGTTTGATTTCAATGCGAGGGAGGCGAGGGCTGCACTGATGAAGATAACGGCGAGCGGGACGATGGTGAAACCAGAAAAACAGCCGCTCCCTAAATCTTCCTCGGGAGCGGCTCGCAAAACATGCTGATACTTTTTTGTGGAGCGAGCGCGGGGCATTGAATTTTTCTCTTTTCTGGGTCGGCTAAAGGACCCGGGCTCGAAATGAGTTTTATGAAGTTGTCGAACCTGGTAAATTATGCGTCGTAGCGTCGGTCTCCGCTTTCGGAATTGCTGCGTGCTTCATAGGAGACGGGATGGTAGGTGGGTTCCGGCGGGATGAACGAGGATTGCTGCGAGGAAACGGGCTTGGGTGCCGGGCGGAAATTGGTTGTGGTGTTGGCGGGTCGGTTGATCTGCGATGCAGGACGTAACACCGGCTGGTTGATGGGTTGATTCACCGGGCGCGAGCTTTGGTAGGAGGCAGACGGACGGGGCTGAGGAGCATTGTAGGATGGGCGCTGGGTTTGGTAGGAAGATTGGCCTTGGCGAATATTTGCAGTGGTGAAGATGCGGTCGCCGGCAAGCGAGAAAGTGCCGATGATCAAGAGGCGCACCAGCCAGACCATCACGGCGACAAAGACAGGCACAGCTTTGGTCAGGGTTTCCGCGCTTAGCACGGCAGTGGATTGCAGGTTGCCGTTATTCATAATTGCGACAGAAACGCCCCACCAGGTAAGCGAGGCATTAAAGCCCGCTGCCAGGACCCACGCGCCGAAGAGATAATAGACTTCGGCCGGTTCGTCGCGTCCCTGTTCGGGGGTGAAGATGCGGGCGATGCCGGCAAAATCGATGCCGCAGAAGGCGATGGCGAGGATGGTAGCCCAGCGGAGACCCGCGAATTCAAGGTCCCCGAGCATATCGTGCAGCGCATATTGAGTGGTGCTGAAGTTGAAGACTTCGAACGCTAGCAGGGCACCGACGATCATGACGCCCCAGGCCGCGCCCCGGTTGAATTGACGGTTATGGACGAGGCTGTTCCAGAGATTTCTCAAGCCATCTCCAAGTGGATTACGACGATATGTACTCATTTCGACCTCCTTGTCGAATTGGATGGATGGCGGGGATTCTAGAACACTTGTTCTAGTCTGTCAAGGGGTTTATGAGGATTCATCAGATGCTATAATTCCATTTCGCATGAAAATTCTACTTATCAACCAGGTTTTTGTTTCTCCCGAAGAGCCGGGGCATACACGTCATTTTGAGATGGGGAAGTACCTCAAAGAACGCGGACATGAACTCGTCATCGTCGCCAGTGATTTGAATTATCAGACCGGTCAACGCACGGTGGAGCGGCGCGGACTCTATGCCGAGCAAGTCTTCGATGGCATCCGCGTATTGCGTTCGTTCATGTACCCCGCAATTCATCGTAATTATGTCTGGCGCGTGATCGCCTTCTTTAGTTTTATGTTCTCTTCGATCTTGACCGCGCTGCGCGTCAAAGACCTGGACCTGGTAATGGGCACCACGCCTCCGATCTTTCAGGCGGTTTCGGCGTGGGTGGTGGCGACTTTGCGCGGAAAGCCCTTCCTGCTCGAAGTGCGTGACCTGTGGCCTGAGTTCGGCATCAGCATGGGCGTGTTGAAGAATCCGCTCATCATTGCGCTCTCGCGCTGGCTGGAAACCTTTTTGTATAAACGCGCGGATCATATTTTGGTGAACTCGCCTGCGTACCGCGATTACATGCTTGCCAAAGGCGTGCCCGAAAACAAAGTGACCTACATCGCCTACGGCACAGACGTGGATATGTTCAATCCATCCATTGATGGCTCGTCCATTCGCAGGGAACTCAACGTCGAAGATAAATTCGTGGTTTTGTATGCGGGTGCGCTTGGTCAGGCGAACGATATCGATACACTTCTCCGCGCTGCTGAACGATTGAAACCGTACGACAAAATTCATTTTGTCCTCTTCGGCGATGGCAAGGAACGCGCACGGCTTGAGTCCGAATCGCGTCGCCTAAACCTCACCAACATCCTCTTTGCAGGCACGCGTCCGAAAAAGGATATGCCCCGCATCGTCGCATCCGCGGATGTCTGCCTCGCCATCTTGCAGGACATCCCCGCCTTCCGCACCACCTACCCCAACAAGGTCTTCGACTACATGGCGGCGGGACGTGCCAGCATCATCGTCATTGACGGCATCACGCGCGAGTTGATCGAGTCTTCGCAGGGTGGCGTGTACGTCCATCCGGCAGATGATGCCATGCTCGCGCAGAAGATTCTCGAACTGTCACAAAACACTGCGCAGGTCAAAGAGATGGGCGCAAATGCGCGCGAGTATTTAGTTAAGAATTTAGATCGACGTGATAAATTGAATGAAACGCTCAACTTGCTAAAATCATTAACCACAAAGGAGCACTAAGGATCACAAAGGGTTTCCTTCGTGACCCTTTGTGGTTGAATCTTTTATGAAAGTACTCGTCACAGGCGCGACAGGATTTACCGGCTCACGTGTCGTCCCTCTTCTTTTACAAAGCGGATACCAAGTCCGCTGTTTGACTCGTGCCACCAGTGACCGCGCGCCTCTTTCCGCGCTGACAGTTGAGTGGGTGACTGGTGACTTATCCAACCCCGAAACTCTCGCCGCCGCCCTGCGCGGCGTGGACGCCCTCGTCAACATCGCATCACTCGGCTTCGGGCACGCAGACTCAATTCTGAGGTCCGCAAAAGAGGCGGGAGTGAGGCGCGCGATCTTCATCAGCACTACCGCCATCTTCACCCAGTTGAACGCGGGCAGTAAATCCGTGCGTCTCGCCGCCGAAGAAGCCATCCAAGCCAGCGGACTGGACTACACCATCCTGCGCCCGACCATGATCTACGGCAGTCCGCGCGACCGCAACATGTGGCGGCTGATCCGCTTGCTGCGCCTGACACCAGTCATGCCCATCTTCGGTGACGGCGAGTCACTGCAGCAGCCCATCTTCGTGGACGATGTCGCTCAAGCCGTCCTCCGCGCCCTGCAAACGGACGCGACCATTGGCAAGAGTTACAACATCGCAGGCAAAGCCCCGCTGGCCTACAACCAGGTCATCGACACGGTGGCATCTGCCCTCGGCAGGCGCGTCTGGAAACTTCACCTGCCTTACATGCCCATCGTGCGCATTTTGCAATTCACCGAGCAGATACGACTACGCCTGCCCATCAAAGCCGAACAAGTGCTGAGATTAAATGAAAACAAGGCATTTTCCAATGAAGAAGCCCAAAGGGATTTTGGCTTCAGTCCGCGTGGGTTTGAAGAGGGGATAAGAACCGAGATTTCCAATATCCAATGAACCGGTAAATTCAAACCTTCCCAGTGGGTGTATGATGAAAGAGTGGAGGCACTCATGGACGATTATCAGATCAAGCAAGTGGAAAAGATCGAAGACCCCATCTGGGAAGCCATCGGCGGCGGGATCAATTCGTTCAACGAAGAGCAGGCAGGCAAAGAAAACGCCAAGCGGATTTGCTTCGTCGTCTACGATGCGGACGAAAAAATCGCTGGCGGGGTGATCGCATTAACCTACTGGGACTGGCTCTACATCGACCTGATGTGGCTGCGGGCGGACCTGCGCCGTCGCGGCTATGGCAGCCGTCTGTTGGCACTCGCGGAAGAGGAAGCCCGCAAACGCGGCGCGAAACACGCCTATTTGGATACGTTCAGTTTTCAGGCTCCTGAGTTTTACAAGAAGCAGGGCTATCAGGTGTTTGGGGAATTGAAAGATTTCCCGCGAGGGCATCAAAGGTATTTTTTGACGAAGGAATTGGGATAAAATTGAGTTGATCCTTACCCCAACGGCGAGACGAATTTGGGCGTTGCCTACTCGGATTTGCAAGTGAGAGAGATTGTTAGATAGCGTGAAGTGCGTCGCACCAAACGGGTGGACTTATTATTTCATTAAGTCGCCAAATCCACACGGTTTATAATCATCAAAACAATAAGACCTCAATCATATTGATATAGGAGTTAATTATGGTGGAAAATAAATTATCAATACCGCAACAATCTTACAAGAGACTTACTGAAATAATAATTGGTTATACAAAATATCGTGATAGTGCTTCAATTAAGGATATTTCTGAGAAATTTAACATTAGAGAGGCATCAGTTAGTGTAGCTAGCGGCTTTTTAATTGATTTAGGTATCTTGAAAGGACGAAAAGGAGACGAAAAAAGAATAATTTCTGATGCAGGGGCGAGATTAGGTAAGTCTTTAATGTTTTTTAACAATGAAGTTAAGGATGCATGGTATGAAATTGTTTCTGAAACACCTTTCTTTCATGAATTAATTAAGAATATTTCCTCAAAGAAAATTACTTCTGAAGAAAAAATATTAAGTGAAATATTTAATTTATCTGATACCCCAATTGTTCGAGATACTATAACAGGTGGAAAGGCGATAATTAAGATATTGTGTACTGCGGAAATCCTAACTAGATCCGAAAATAAGAAATACATACTTGGTCCCAGGTCGATAAAATCAAAACAGGTTGATCTATTAAAAATCCCCCAAGAAATTAAGCCTTTCATTGAAAAATTTAAGGCAGATTACCCTGACCCCCATAAGTGCGTTTTTATCATGATGGCGTTTGGGAATAGGCAATTTCATTCTGAAGTTGTTAAAGTAGTCAAGAATATTTTTTTGAATTATGGGATAGTAGCCCTTCGTGCTGACGATAAATCTTATTCAGACGATCTTTTTGCAAATGTTAAGACGTATATGTACGGTTGCGGACAAGGCGTAGCGATATTTGAACGTGTATCAAGTGACTCTCATAATCCTAATGTCTCTTTAGAGGTTGGTTTTATGATGGCATTAGATAAACCGGTTCTTTTGTTAAAGGACTCTACATTAAATCTACTCCCGTTTGACTTGATTGGTAGATTATATAAACCTTTTGATACTGAGAAATTATATGAGACATTATCACCAATGATTGAAAAATGGCTTATTGAAAAATCCATTATTTAAGTTTTTTGAAGAACAAAAAGTTTTGAGGATTTTGATATCTAGTTTGAATTGTTTGGAAAGCGGAACCAAGTCCAAGGAACAAAATGCCCTTTAGATTAATCACAAGCTGAATTCTCGTTTAGAATCACCTCCGTGACCTCCATCCTCATCTTCGCACTCCTCACCATCCTCTCCGCCCTCGGCGTGTGGATCATCCGTCAATACGCCGAACGCCGCCGCATCATGGATCATCCCAACGAGCGCAGTTCGCATTCCGCGCCCACTCCGAGAGGCGGGGGCTTGTCCATCGTTATTGTCGTCCTCGTGGCAGGATGTGTCGCCGCCTTTCAAGCAAACCTAATTCATAGCCTCATCTACCTCGTCTGCGGCGCGCTAGTTGCCTACCTCGGCTGGCGAGACGACGTCCATTCGCTCAGTCCGCGGGTGCGCTTTGCCGTGCAAGGGCTGGTCGCACTCGCGTCCGTGCTCGGCATGGGCTATTTCAAATCGGTCACCATTCCACTCGTCGGTCAACTGCAGCTCGGCGCGGTCGGCTTCATAATCACCCTCCTGTGGATCGTCGGTCTCACCAACGCCTACAACTTCATGGACGGCATCGATGGCATTGCGGGCGGTGTCGCGCTCTCTGCTGCCTTCGGTTGGATGTTCCTCGCCGCAAACACGAATCAGCACTTTGTTTATTGGGTCGCACTCGCCGTCGCCGCGGGTAGTTTGGGCTTTCTCTTTCACAACTGGTCACCCGCCAAAATTTTCATGGGCGACGCAGGCAGCACCTTCCTCGGCTACACCTTCGCCGTCCTGCCCCTCCTCTCCGCCGACGAAGGCGGCGACGCCCTCATGCTCGGCACCCTCCTGATGTGGACCTTCATCATGGACGCGGGCGTCACCTTCATCCGCCGCGCCTTCAAACGCGAGAATGTCTTTGCCCCGCACCGCGACCACCTTTATCAACGTCTCGTCATCGGCGGCTACAAACACGCAACGGTCAGCACTCTGTATATTTTCCTCACCCTTCTCGCCGCCGCCCTCGCCTACGCCTGGTCCTGGGGACGTCCCTTCGCCCCGCCTCTCATCATCATCGGACTTCCACTTCTGTGGTTGCTTCTCTCTCGATATGTGAGAAAATTAAATTAAACCTTTGTGTCACTTCGTGACCCTTTGTGGTGAAAATGCTCAATCGGATTAAAACCCTCGCCTCCCTCTACCGTGACCTTGGTCTGCGCTGGTCAGCCTTTCGCCTCGCCTACGCCTTCCGCCTCCGCAGCGGACTCATCCGCCTGCAAACGCCGCAATACGCATGGGCAGATCGTCCGCTTAACTATTGGCTCAAACCGAACATCCCCTCCGAATCAAACGCCTATGCAACTTGGCGCAAACAAAAAGCCCCAAAATTTTTTCCCAACGTAGGGGCGAGGTCCCCTCGCCCTGATTATGGCAACAACACCATCGAAGAAGCAAACAAACTTCTCAATGGCGAACTCAAATACTTCTCACACGAATATCGTAAAACAGGGTTTCCTCCCGTTTGGCATGGTGGGCAACTAAAACACTGGTCCAAAATCTCCGACGATCATGTCACTGCGAGGCGCTCTTGGTTTTTGCCGAAACAGTCTCCTCATAACAGGGGATTGCTTCGGCGGGAAGAACAAGAGCCCGCCTCGCAAAGACATGTGGATATTAAGTATGTCTGGGAACCAAATCGCTTTGCCTTCGTCTACACCCTCGTCCGTGCCTACGCCGCCACCGGCGACGAAAAATATCCCCAAGCCTTCTGGCAATTAATTCAAGATTGGGCGAAGCACAATCCCCCCAACACCAGCGCCAACTGGAAAGACGGACAAGAGATCGCCCTGCGTCTCATGGCATGGACATTCGGCTTCTACGCCTTCGTCCATTCCCCATCCACAACCAACCTGCAAATTTCCCAATTTACCACCTACCTCGCCGCCCAAGCCGAGCGGATCCATGCCAACATCGGCTACGCCATCTCCACCCGCAGCAACCACACCATCAGCGAAGCCTTCGGACTATGGATGGTTGGTCTGCTTTTCCCAGAATTGAAAAACGCTGAAAAGTATCTTTCTCTCGGACGCAAACTTCTGGAACAGGAAGCCATTGCCCAGATTTTCCCAGATGGTAGTTATTCAATGTATTCTCTAAACTATCATCGTTTTATCCTTCAAATATACCTTTACGCGATTCGACTGGGCGAATTAAACCAATCTCCAATCTCCAGTCTCGTACTTCCACGAATTTCCACCTCCATCCAATATCTCTCCCACCTCATCGACCCCGCCACAGGACAAATGCCCGTTTACGGCTCCAACGACGGCGCCCTCGTCCTCCCGCTCAACAACTGTGACTTCACCGACTACCGTCCGCTGTTGCAATTAGGCTCGGTCATCACCACTGGTCAGCCTATCTTCGAACCCGGCGCTTGGGATGAAGATGTCTATTGGCTGTGTGGAGTGGAGATAGAAAAGAAAGAGGAAAGAAGAAAGAAGTCATTTGGCGATGCCTTTCCCGATGGAGGAGTTTATATCCTTCATGGAGAAAATAGCAAAGCGGTGATTCGCTGCACCGACTTCACCTCCCGCCCCTCGCACGCCGACCAACTCCACATGGATTTATGGATGGGCAGTCACAACATCGCCATTGATGCAGGAACCTACCTTTATTCTGGCGAAGGCATTTGGCGCAACGGACTCGCCCGCACCTCCGCGCACAATACGGTGACGGTAGACGGCAACGACCAAATGACTATGGCCAGCCGCTTCACATGGACGAATTGGGCGAAGGGCAAAGTCCTCAAGCACAGTGATGATTTTTGGCAAGGCGAACATGACGGTTACAAACCTGTCCGCCACAAACGCACGGTCATGGCATTGGAAGGTGACCGCTGGCTGGTGATCGATGACCTTTCCGCAAATGAGCCACATCACTACGCCCTGCATTGGCTGCTAAATGATGTTCCATTTACAGAAAACAAAAACTTGCTTCACCTGAAATATGAAGCGAGGATGTACAAAGTCCAAACTGGTCTAACAAACGGTGAAGGCAAATTCTCTGTGGATCGTTCCGACCCCACCTCCACCCGCGGATGGCGTTCACGCTATTACGGTCACAAAGAGCCAGGCATTTCCCTCCTGCTTGAGGCACATCAACCCACCGTCCGCTTCTGGACTTTCTTCGGTTTTGAAAACGACTCCATTGAATTGAAAGACAATACCCTCTTTGTAAACCGAACTAAGGTCATCTTACCCTAAACTGATCTCTGGTCACTGAACACTGGTAACTGGTCGCTGTCCACTGTCAACTGCCAACTGCCTGCTGCCAACTATTCCTTCTCTGTCAAATAATGGAGCAGCACCAGCCCCAAGC
This sequence comes from Anaerolineales bacterium, assembly GCA_014860745.1. Lineage (GTDB taxonomy): Bacteria > Chloroflexota > Anaerolineae > Anaerolineales > Villigracilaceae > Villigracilis. Next base: position 43,427 of record JACZJC010000011.1, on the reverse strand, counting down.
CAAGAAAAAGCGGGACGAAGCCGCCCAGCATCCACGGTCCGAGATGAAGCGGATAGTTGTTCCCAGAGTCAAAGCCCAATGGATAGAGTCCGAGTGAGAGGGCGAATCCAAGCGCGGAGATGACAATTCCCCAACGCAGCAGGCCTTTGCCAGATTTACTTGCAGGGCGCGACAATCCCTTTTCAGCAAGGGCGATGGTTTTCTTGTAATTCATGTAACGCATGAAGGCGAGAAAACCGAAGATAATGGCGAGGACGCCGACAACACCGAGGCAGGGGATGAGATCGTTCATGTGAAATCCTTTGGAAAAATAACAGGGACTGGAGATTTCTCCAGTCCCTGTTATTTTACTTGATGGCGGTGATGTTGATGCCGCCGCTGTTGGTTTTCACTATGAGCTGGCCGCCGCCTCCGTTCATCGTTCCAACCTGGCGATTCTTTTCAGAACTTCCGTCCAGCGTGACGGTGAGTGGGATGTCTGAAGAGATATTTCCAAAATCAGTTTTGAGGTCGACGCTCAATTTCGAGTCTGCCGGCAGAGCGAGATCGATTCCGCCGAAATCCGAAATGACACTGTGAGGCCCTTCGCCTAACGAACCGCTGAAATCGATGGTACCGCTGTTCGTTTTGATATCCAGGGTGACCGATTGCGCATTCTGGATATTGATATTGCCAAAATCGGTGTGGGCTTTGAGTTTACCTTTTGCGCCGTCGATGGTGACGCTGCCGCTGTTGGTTTTCAGGTCGTAGGAGCCTGCCATGGCCTGATTCAATTCGATCTCGCCGAAGTCATTGGTAATGGTCAACGCGCCGCGGATGTTGACCCGGGTGATCGATATCTTTCCGCTGTTTGTATCCAGGGTGACCGACGCAGCCGAGCCGTTTTCAAAGGTGACATCGCCGAAATCCGATTTTGCAAAAAGGTCTCCCGTGGCGCGAACGTTGATGAAAGTCAGTTTGCCGCTGTTGGATTTGATGTTAATATCCCTGCCGTTGACCTTTTCCAGCTTGATATTGCCGAAATCAGCGTCAACCTTCACATCCTGCGCGCCTGCATCCACGTTGCTGATTTCGATCCCGCCGCTGGAATTTTCCAGCGACAACGCGCCTTCGATATTCTTAACGGTCACATCACCGAAGTCGCTGGCAATATTCACACTACCTTTTACATCCGCCACATCCACCTTGCCGAGGTTGTTTTCAATCTCCACCACGGTTTCGGTCGGGACGGTCACGATAAAATCCACTGTGTCGATGTGATTGGACTGGATCCCGTCAAGTTTGTAAAGCAGGGTGATGGAATTGCCGTTTTGCTTGATCTCGTACTTGATTTTTTTCAAGTCCTCTTCCGCGCGGGATTGGGTGGGCGCATTGCCCGTCTTGACGATCCTGACTTCCACCGCCTCCACATCCCCGCCGACGACGGATACTTCGCCCGCATCATCGTCCACACTGAGAATCACCGGCTTTTCCGTATCCACGTTGAGGGTCTTGCTCTCCTCCGCCGTGGCAGAGACAAGGTTTATATTGAAAGCAAAATCTGCCCCGCGGATGGAAAAGAATACCACTGCGCCGATTCCAGCCAGCACGAACAATAGTGCCACGGTTAATAATACAATTACTACAGGTCTTTTCATTTTGTTGCTCCTTGGTTACGAAGTGCCGCAAAAAGCGGTATTATGTTTTCTACTACGTTTGACAGGCAATTCGCGAAAAAGTTTCAAGATCGGACAATGGACTATGGACGATTGACCATGGAAAAGGCAATTTGCTTGTCCATCGTCTATGGTCGATGGTCCGTCGTCCAAAAATGAAACTTTTTCGTATTTCCCCTGTCTAACCTACAGATATGGCAGACTCCGAGCAGACCCTCATCCAAAAGGCGCAAAAAGGCGACCCCGATGCCTTTGCCGCCCTTGTGAATGAGCACCAAAGATACGTCTACAACCTTGCCTTGCGCGTCGTCAAAGATGAGAACGAAGCGCTTGACCTGGCACAGGAGACCTTCGTGCGCGCCTGGACAGCTCTGCCCAATTTCAAAGGTCAGTCGCAATTCCGCACGTGGTTATATCGTATCGTCACCAACCTGTGCTACAACCGCCTGCCCAACCTGCGCCGCTCGCTCAACGATCTCGGCGACGATGTAATGGAAGAAATCCCCGAGCCGCACTGGGTCACCCCAGACCAAACTTTCGAGGAAAACGAAACGAAACAACATTTGCAGGATGCAATCCAATCCCTTGACTCAAATTACCAAATACTAATCACCCTGCGCTACCAAAACGAACTCTCCTATGAAGAGATCGCCTCGACTCTTAACCTGCCGCTTGGTACCGTCAAAACAGGCATTTTCCGCGCAAAGGAACAGCTCCGCAAATCGCTCGCCCAATTGGAGGAAACATGGATAACCGCCTAAAACAGGATGCGCTCATCGAAGATGCGCTCCAAAATTATCCGCTCGCACCCATGCCGCATGACATCACTGCCAGTGTCATGGCTCGTATTGAAATGGAAAAACGTCCAAGCCTTTTCACATGGACTGATTTCGCCGTCGCCCTCGTTATTGCGCTCACCATTGGCGCTTCATTTATTGCCATCCAAAGTCTGCCGCCTGTTGCGCTGGCAAAACTTCGCATTCAAGGAATTCTTCTCTATCAGGATATTGTCGTCAACGCCCGCTGGCTTCTCCCCGCTGTGCTGTTTGGCGCGGCTGCATTTTTCTCCGCTCTCACCATTCCATATTTGCGAAGAGAATTAACGGATTAAATAAAAAACGTCGCGTGATGAACGCGACGTTTTTGCTTAATCTAATCGTTGCAGGATGTGACTCACTGCTGTGGAGGCGGGGCCGCCGAGCGACTGGATCAGCCCGAACCTCGCATCTGCGATCTGGTTTGCTCCAGCCTGATCTCGTAACTGCATCGCCGCTTCGACGGCTTGATACACGCCCGCAGCGCCGCCGGGGAATCCGCGCGCTTTCATGCCGCCCATCGTGGCACAGGGGATTTTTCCCTTCAGGCCAATCGAACCATCCGCGGCAAGCTTCCACCCATTTCCTTTAATTGCAAACCCAACCGCTTCGAGTTGCAGTGCTGCATAAATGCTGAACATGTCGAAATATTCGAAGAAGTCAATCCCATCCAGCGTCAAGCCGACCTGCTTCATGGCTTTACCAGCAGAGATTTGCGCGGTGTCAAAGTACAACATGTCCTTGCGGTCATGCAATGCCAGCGTATCAGACGATGCCGCGGAGCCGGCGATCTTCACGAGTGGACTCTGCCAGTTGGACGGAATCAGCTCGCGGCGTGTCAAAAGAAGCGCGGCAGCGCCATCCGCGTTGGGCGCCATGTCGAACATGTTGATCGGGTCGCTGACCATTTCCGCTTTGGCGTAGGTCTCGGCTTTAATGGCTTTGCGGAACATGGCATTTTTGTTGGCGACCCCATTCGTGTGCGCGGTCAGTGCAAACCCTGCGAATCCATCTTTCGGCACTTCATATTCATGCATATAACGACGCATGAGCAGCGCGGCTTGCGAGGTTGGAGTCATGCCCTGCACAGCTTCAAAATCGGAATCGCTTGTGGTGGCTAGCGCCTCATCCACACCCGAGCCGACCTTGTCGGTGAATTTCTCCACACCCACAACGAGCGCCACATCCACCATGCCGCTGGCGATGGCAAGATAACCCTGGCGAAGTGCTGCTCCGCCTGAAGCACCAGCCGCTTCAACGGTCACCGCTTCGATGCCAGTCAGGCCAGCATAGTCCGCGATAAGCGCGCCGACGTGTGCCTGCCGAGAAAGATTCGGCGCGAGCATATTGCCCACGAACAGCGACTGCGGCTTGAGCCCGCCCGCATCCTGGATGGCGTCATGGATGGCGGCGTAGGCAAGGTCGCGCAGGCCAATATCCCAATGCTCACCGACTTCTGTTTGTCCGATGCCTGCAATTACAACGTCTGTCATGTTGTCAGTGAATCCTTTATGTAGTTACTTCCAGAATTGCCACCAGGCTTTGCCTTTTGGCTTTGCCGGGCTAACAGTTTTCGTTGCTTTAATGGGTTCGCCGATTTGAGAATTTTCATTGATCGAGCGGACGTGGAGCTTATAGTCCTTCAGGAAACTTTCATTGATACCGACATACTCCATTTCGCCCGAGCGGACCTTTTCCCAGTTGGCGATCGTTTCTTTCGCCACATACTTGCGGGTTCCTGCATTCCTATCCGTTGAGTTTTCAGCGACGATCAATTCCAGCATGCTGACATGGTACTTGACCCATTCCTCGATGACCTGTGGTTGTTGCTTGCGCAGGGTATCGAGAATTTGTTTTAATTCTGCCTGGGTTGACCTGGCTTCAGCTTCAAGTCTCTTGATGGTTTCCTGGGCTTCCTTTAACTGTGCTGAGTTGGGTTTTCCGTAGTCGATGAAATTCGCCCGGTCTCCCGATTGGAAATTCAGGTCTTCGATTTTCTGGCGCATTTTTTCAAGCTGAACAGTCTCTTTAAGCATGGGGCTTCTCCTCTATTTTTTTTACTTCATCGCCAGCTTGCCGCGGAATCTCACGTATGTAGCGTAATCAATTTCTGTTCTGCGGGCAATGTATTCACGCGTCATCGTGGCAAGGCTTTGCTTTGCAGTCACTTTGTCAGTGACGAGAATGTCGAAGGCGTCTGACCCTGCCCCGGAGCCGAAAGAGACGACGAGGATTCGGTCACCAGGTTGGGCGATGTCGAGAGTCGCGGTCAGACCGATCATTGCCGCGCCAGCGTAGGTGTTCCCGATCGTGCTGACGAGCAAGCCCGGTTCGATTTGTTCTGCGGTGAAACCAAGCTGCCCCGCCACACGCTGTGGAAATTTTACGTTGGGCTGGTGGAAAACGGCCCACTTGTAATCCTTGGCGGTTGTGCCGCTGGCTTCCATGAGATGCGTGGCGGCTTCAGTGATGTGCTTGAAGTAAGCGGGTTCGCCAGTGAAGCGCATGCCGTGCTCGGGATATTTTTGATATTCGCGCCGCCAGAAGTCAGGCGTATCGGTGACGTAGGAATATGAGGCGTTGATGATCGCGAGCGACTCTTCGGCGGGGCCGAGGATGTACGCGCCGCCGCCCGCGCCTGCGGTGTATTCAAGCGCGTCGCCGGGCTTGCCCTGAGCGGTGTCCATGCCGATGGCCATGGCATAGTGGCCCATGCCTGAGCCGACCAATCCCATTGCAGCGACGAGGGCTTCGGTGCCAGCCTTACATGCGAATTCCCAGTCTGCGGCTTGCGTGTTCGGAACAGCGCCAATCGCTTCTGCGACTAACGTTGAAGTTGGTTTCACCGCATACGGATGCGACTCAGACCCGACCCAGACCGCCCGCAGTTCTGTTGGGTCAATTTGAGCGCGGAGCATGGCATTGCGCGCCGCTTCGATGGACATGGTGATCACGTCTTCATCGAGGCCGGGCACGGCTTTCTCTTTGATGGGAAGCCCGCCCGTCTTGCCTGTCCATACGCGCGCGACTTCCTTTGCGGGCAAGCGGTAGCGCGGCACGTATGCGCCGTAGCCAACAATGCCGACTGGCTTGATGGGCTTGAGGAGGGTGGGGGAGTGTTGATGTTGAGGAGTTGTCATTTAGTTACCTTAATACTTGCTTGATGATGATAATCAATTTACCAACGTGTAGATGATTTCTTTCGCGTTCTTTTTGAACAGCGACAGATGTCCTTCATTCGGATAATACTTCGCTTCACACTTCGGAATGGCGGACGCGGCAAAACGAGCCATCTCCACGGGAATATTTTGATCCGCCTCCCCGTGCCAGAGGTTTATGGGTATTTGAATATCCTGCAAACGGAATCCCCAATCCGATACTGAAAGCAGGGATTCATGAAACGCGCCGCGCGTTCCCTGCCGCAAGGCTTCGCGCAGCATGCGAAGGAATCCCTGTTGGAATACAGGGTCGGCGGCGACAATGGGACGGTCAGGTTTGGCCAGGAGTGAATTGGCCTGCGCAATGAATCTGTTGGGAGCAATACGCGGCATAACGCCCAACATCATCCACAAAAACAGACGCGAGAGCCAGGGTTTTTCGCGCGGCATGGTCAGGTATTGGCGTGTCCCTTCGTTGATGTTGTTCATCAACTCTGATTCATTGAACAACGCAGCTCCGCTGACAATGCCAACTTTATGCAGGCGTTCAGAAATGGCAAACGCGCACGCCAAGCCGTAAGGACCTCCGAGCGAATAGGCAAGGATGGAAAAACGTTCCATGTTCAAGTGATTTGCGAGCGCGATAACATCTTGTGACCAATCCAATATTCGGCGGTTGGTTTGAAAATCGGACAGCCCCATGCCTGGACGGTCAACTGCAATTAACCGAACATTGAGCGGCAGCAATAGCTCTTCATTTATATACAGTGTGGATTCAACGCGCGAACTTGGCGAGCCGTGAAAGTAAAACAGCGGCTTCCCATCTGACGGGCCATATTCGTCATAGCCAAGTCTGCGACCATCGGGTAATTGAAACTGCTGATCAAGTTTGGGCATTTTTCTCCGTTTCATTTGTAACGCGTTTATTGCTCTGTTGCTTCATTCTACATACCAAAATGTGGACGTCAACCCAGCCTGCCTGACCTCACCCCCAGCCCCTCTCCATTAGGAGAGGGGCGAGGCGGGCGTTTATTTCTTGTGTTTCTTAACTTCCTCTTTTGCTTTTGCAAAAACTTGCTTCCACATTTCCAGGGTTTCTTGTCCGATCCGCCTGGCTTCTTTTGCGATTAGGTCATAATCAATTGATACATCGCTGGAACCAATCAAGTCAAAAACAAGCATGGCGTAAATATCTTTTGGGTGTTTATCTGACTTGCCTTCATTCCATGCCCACAATTTTCCAATGATGATGTCAGAGGGTTGTGCGACCCATGCGGAAAAGGAATTTCCTGTTGGATCAACAAACTCACGACGAAGCCGCCGTTCAAAAGCAAGTTTATAGTCAGGTTCGCGTCTTAGAGGCACGAGGTCGGCTTTAATACCTTCGTTCGTATCAATAATGTTAAACATGATTCCCATTTGTACGGAATTTCTCATCATTTCAGGGTCAGCATAATATCGCGGTAGTGGGAATTTTTGCGAAAGTGATTCGAAATCCTGTGCTCGTAAGTCAACAAGGATGTCAATATCAAAGGTTACGCGAGTAATCCCGAAAGGATAACCACCAAATGCACCAACAATCATGTAGGGTGCGCCAATTTCATCCAATGCCTTAACGATTTGTATATAGAACGAAACGGCTGTCATTTTATCTCCATGCGAATGGGGGTTAGATAAGCCAATACTTTCATATTGATTTCAGGCATTGAAAGGTCGGGGAATTTCCTGCGGAATGTACCGCGTAGCGCTGACATGGAAAATTCCTGAGCATTGAGACCGGGCAACAAGCGTTTTTTTAAAGGCATTTTGGCAAGCAAATCCAATTGAACCCAGTCAATGGGACCTAATCCGTCCACGATTTTGGATATGTCTTCTGATGTAAGTGATTGCTTTTCCATAGTTACTTCTGAATATACCAAAACTTTGACGTCAACCCAGCCTGCCTGAAAACCTCTGCAACCTGCTCAAGGCTTCGTCCATGAAAATCTGCGGACAGGCGGTTGCTGTACCAAAGTTTGGAGAGTTCCCAAACTTGATTAATCGTCAGGATTTCCCCGCGTTCGAGATGATTTCGCTTGCACCATCTATCAATCCATTCCTCCGACTGGAAGAGAAGCATGGTCGCTCAGGTAAAGACGAGGTCATCATACCAGCGGGCGAAGGGCAGGGGGAAGTGGATTAGTAATTGGGAATTGGTAGATTGGGAATCGGTAAGCTGTCCATTCCTGACTTCCAGCTGAACCGACTCGTTGCTCTCGGTGAAAACAGCATCAATGACTGCATCACATTGCAGCGCGGCGGGGATGCCGAGCATGTCCCAGGCGCAGTTGGCGAAGTAAGTCTTGCCGTTCGCGTGGACTTTGAAGTCCGTAGGAATGCCTGAGAACGGGTTTGCCATGCGGACTGTCAATGTCTCTGGTTCGAGGAAGAAGGCGTGGCGGTTGTGTAATTCCTTGAAAAGTTCGCTGGCTTCTTCGGTGGAGATATTAAAGTGCGCGGCGGTTTCTTCCACGCTTGGGGGACGGGTTGTGTCCGCGAAGTGGTTGTAGACAAAGTGTCGGATTTGCCAGAGAATATTTTCGTCTTTCATCTTTCTTCTTTCATTTTGGCAATTTCCACTTTCTACTTTCCACTTTCTAACGCTTTCAATATTTCTTCCGCTCTATCAATTCTCACAACCTTTTCCACGACCATCTGCGCGGCGACTTTTTCGATCAAATCTCCGCTCGCCCCTGCGGCAATAGCGACTTGTCTTGCGTGTAGCGACATGTGCCCGCGTTGAATTCCTTCAGTTGCGAGAGCACGTAACGCGGCCAGATTCTGAGCGAGACCAACCGAGACGATGATCTGCGCGAGTTCATTGGCAGTTTTCACCCCCATCAATTTGACGGCGGCTTGCGCAGCAGGGTGGACTTTGGTCGCGCCGCCGACGATTCCGACCGCCATTGGCATTTCCAGCGTGCCGACGAGGTTGCCGTCCTTGTCTTTGCCCCAGGTTGATAGTGAAGTATACCTGCCTGAACGAGCGGCATAAGCGTGAGCGCCCGCTTCAATTGCGCGCCAGTCATTACCCGTGGCGATGACAACAGCATCCACTCCATTCATGATTCCCTTGTTATGGGTGGCGGCGCGATACGGGTCGGAGGCAGCAAAGGCATATGCGGCGATGATGCCGTCACGGACAGATTCACCGTCGAAGGCATCGGCGCTCATTGCCAATTCGTTGACAGGGATGGTGGCTCTCACACGGGCAATTCGCCTGTCCGCGAGGTTGGAGAGAATTTTCAAGTGGATTTTCCCGCCCGTAATGGCTTCGATCTGCGGGGCGAGTTTTTCGCAAGCCGTGTTGACAGCGTTCGCACCCATCGCATCGCGCACATCATAAATAAGGTGAACGACGATGAACGCTCCGATGGGAGAGTCGTCGATCACGCGGACTTCCAAGTCCCGTGCGCCGCCTCCGAATTTTTTGAGGATCGGGTCGATTTCATCCGCGATGGCGAGCAGTTCCGCTTTATGCTCGTAAATTTTTAGCTTCGCTTCTTCCACGTTGATGAGATTGATCAGCTGCATCTGGCCGATCATTAACGGGTCGGTGGTGGTGGCGAAGAATCCGCCGCCGGCGCGGGCAAGTTTTGCCATGAATGAGGCCCCAGCCACAACGGAGGGTTCCTCGATGGCGAATGGCACAAGAACCTCGCGTCCGTTCACAATGAAGTTGAGCGCGATGCCCAGCGGCAGGCTGTGCAGGCCGATGACGTTCTCGATCATGTGGTCGGCGGCCTCGGGGGAGAGTCCGCCGGTTGTCCACGGGGCAAGATCGGGCGGGGAAAGAGGCGCAATCGCTTCCGCCAGTTTCGAGCGGCGTTCAGCGATGGTCTTATTGTAAAAATTGGAAATTCGGGAGGTTGTCATATTAATTGCCTCAAGTATAGTTTGGGTTTCTTTCAATTTCTATCAAAAAGGCGTGAATTGATTATAATGTCTGCGAGGTGTCTGGTATATGTTATTAACCCGCGAACAATTGCAGGAGCGTTTATTTGCGCTTCATCGTGCCAGCCTGGAATTGGTGAACGATGTTTCGCTTGAGACCCTGCTTGAACGAATCGCAACGACGGCCTGTGAACAGGTTGATGCCCGCTATGCCGCACTCGGGGTTCTGGATGAGGATGGAAAATTAAAGAAATTTATTACCGTTGGGATGTCCGATCAACAGATAAAAAGGATTGCCCACCCGCCTATGGGCAGGGGATTGATTGGCGAGTTGATGAATACTGAGCATCCCATCCGCCTGGCGGTTCTTCAGGATCATCCGCGTTCGGTTGGTTTTCCATCAGATCACCCGAAGATGGTCTCCTTTTTGGGGGTGCCGATCCGCTCGGGAGACAGGCAGCTTGGCCAGATCTATCTCACCGATAAAATAGAGGCGTCGGAATTCACTTCGGATGATGAAATGATCATCCAGATGCTTTCGGGGTATGCGGCAACGGCCATCACCAATGCGCAATTATACGAGCAGATGAGGGAACGGGACCTCGCGCTTACCCGCCGCAATGTGGATATGTCCCTGCTGAACGGCATCGCCTCCACCTTAACCTCCAGCCTGGAACTGGACGAGATTCTTAACAAGACCCTCGGGCTTGTGATGAACTATATGAAAGTGGAAGCGGGGGAGATCTTCCTGCTCGAAGAGGATAAAACCAGCCTGCGCATGGTTTTGCACCGCGGGCAGGCCGCCGAGGCCTTCTGGGCGAAGAATATATTTAATGTGGGCGACGGTTCTATTGGCTTGGTTGCCAAAACCCGCCAGCCGTTAATCAGTAGCCAGCTTTCACAGGATCCGAATTTCCTGCGGGAGGCGGTTGTGAAGGCGGGTTTTCAGCAAATTGCCTGTATTCCTCTGCTTTCAGGCGATAATTTGATGGGGGTGATGAGCGTTGCCACCCGCACCACCACTCCTTTCGATGAGAGGAATATTCAAATGCTCACGGCAGTGGGCGCCTGGGCGGGTCTTTCCATTGAAAATGCCCGTTTACATGCCAATGCGCGGCGTCTGGCCGTGCTTGAGGAACGTGACCGAATCGGAATGGACCTGCATGATGGCATCATCCAATCCATTTATGGGGTCGGTTTGGCTTTGGAGGGCGTCCAACTGACGCTCAACGAAGACCCGGAAGCTGCGAAAGAACGTATCGATCATGCGATTAATGGATTAAACCAGGCCATTCGGGATATCCGCACCTATATACTGGACCTGAAACCCCGCCAATTGGGTTCAGATGGTTTAATGAACGGGTTAAAGCGCATCATTGCTGAATACCGCGCCAACACTTTCTCTGAAGCCAGCTTCACCGGCCCCGAATCGGACCTGAAAGACCTCCCGCAAACCCAGTCATTGGTGTTATTTCACATCTGCCAGGAGGCTTTGGCCAACGCTGCCAAGCATGCCAAAGCAAAAAACGTACAAGTTGCCGTTTGGACTTCCGATAACCGCGTTCTGATGGAGGTCCGTGATGATGGGAAAGGCTTCGATCTTGAGAATATGCAGGCTTCCATCGGTCATGGACTCGCAAATATGCAGACCCGCGCCCATGCAGTGGGCGGTGATATCGATATTTCATCGATGATCGGGGAGGGAACGACCATACTTGTGTGGGTTCCACGCGAAATTAAATGATGAATCACATGAATCGCGGATTTATATAAATTGAATCTCCGGAACTCGAGTCTCATTATCGATGAATCAAAAAAGTTTTCCTTTACCATTTTTTAAGATAGATATGCCTTCCATGTCTTTAAAATGCCATAGATGCCCATATATGGGGGGTGGTAGCAGATAGACAGGTGTGAGTGCCTGAAACACTCGTTCTAAACCAATCCATAATGCGGCATGAGTACGTAATGATTCTTTAACATTTACCAACCTTAAAAAAACACATCTTTTTAACTTATCGTAGGCTGAACGCCTGTTAGCATTTCAAAGTATCTGCTAGAATGGATGCACGCTGATATAAAGGATGTTTGCCCTTCGGATCCGAATCCCTGCAAGACTCTTTTCAAAAAGAAATAAAACCAATTACTAAGCCGCGACAAATAAACTGCACAAGACCCGACCCCTGTCAGGGTGCAGCGAACAGGCGGGTTAGTTCAATATACGAAAAACAGGCACCACATCTCACAAAACAAGGACCGCTTATGAACGCAGAGCAGGCATGGCAATCTGTACTCACTCAACTTCAAATGGAAATGCCCCGCGCTTCATTCGATACCTGGGTGCGTGATACCCGTCCATTGGCCTACGATAACGGCATGATCACCGTCGGCGTCCGCAATGCGTATGCGCGGGACTGGCTCGAAAGCCGCCTTGCGACCAACGTCAGCAAATTATTGATCGATATCCTTAATTCGAACGTTTCGGTGAAGTTCGTTGTTTCCCAATCGGAAGAAACCGCCTCTTCTTCCGACCTTGAGCCTGGTGCCTCTTCCATTGAAATTACCACGCCCAACCCAAAACCCCGTCATGTAACCTTGAATCCGCGCTACACCTTCGATACCTACGTGGTCGGTTCAGGGAATCGGCTTGCTCACGCGGCCTGCCAGGCGGTAGCCGAGAAGCCAGCCCGCGCCTACAATCCACTTTTTCTCTACGGGGGCGTGGGACTTGGCAAAACGCACTTATTGCACGCCATTGGCAACGCCTGTCATACCAGCGGCCTTAATGTTTTATACGTTTCCTCTGAAGAATTCACAAATGACATGATCAACGCCATTCGGACCCACACCACACAGGCATTCCGCGAGAAATACCGTTCGGCGGATGTTCTCCTTGTGGATGATATCCAGTTCATTGCCGGCAAAGAATCCACGCAGGAAGAGTTTTTCCACACATTCAACACACTCCACGGACAGGACAAGCAGATCATTGTTTCGTCTGACCGGCCTCCCAAGTCACTCATTACGCTTGAGGAGCGCTTGCGCTCCCGTTTTGAATGGGGCTTAACCGCCGATATTCAAGCTCCCGATTTTGAAACCCGATTAGCCATTCTCCGCTCCAAAGCCGAACGCACTGGCCGCCAGATCTCGGATGAAATTCTGGAAAGCGTTGCCAAACAGGTTCAGTCCAATATCCGTGAGCTGGAAGGCGCATTGAATCGAATTATTGCATTTGCGGATTTAAGCGGCTCCTCCCTCACGCCCAGCCTGGTGGAGGTAGCCCTCGCGGATTTGTTACCTCAGAATCGTAATGTTCCTCCCAATAAAATTCTTGAGGCGGTTGCTGCCGATGCAAAAATTGACATTAATGAATTGCTTGGTCAAAGCCGTTCGGCAAAAATTGCTGTTCCTCGTCAATTAGCCATGTATATTTTGGATAAATTCAATGATGTTTCTTCACCCCAAATTGGTGAGTTGCTCGGGGGACGCGATCACAGCACAGTATTGTATGGGATAAAAAAGATTGCGGGTGATGAGAAACTCAAAAGGCGAGCAGATAGTATTTGGCATAATTTATCAAATAAAGTCGCAGCGGCATAAAAAACAGGAAAAATAAATTTCAGGCAGGCGCACCCATGGTGTGTCTGTTTTTTTAATCCAACAAACTTCAGGCAATATTTTTCTTAAGGCGCGCGGGTGATGAAATTTATCCGTTACCATCCGATGAAACTAGCATTGAACTTGCCGAAGAACGCGGACCTTTCTCCGCTGGCGAAGGCTCAACCTACGATCTGTGTTCGGCTCCGCTACAGCCACTGACCAGGTTCGAGAATAACTGGAACAGGCCAGAGGTAAGTGGGAAGCGAAAGTCTAAATGATGTTCGTGGTGTTTGGAAATTTCAAAAAAGTAAGGCCAAAGGGATTCCAAGCCTGATAGTTTCTGATAGGCGCGCGGGATAGAATTACCATTGAAGAAAGGATAATTCGAATGGAAATCCCTAGACATTGGCGCCTCAAAAAACAACGATATGGACTTGTGGGAGAGGTCTGCCCGCATTGTGATCACAAGATCTTCCCGCCTCGTGATGTCTGCCCCAACTGCGGCGACGAGGCCAAGGATTTATTTACCTTCAGTGGCAAAGGGGAGGTGTACTCTTATACGACGGTCTATGAAGCCCCGGCAGGGTACGAAGCAAATGCCCCATACACCGTGGCCATCGTAAAACTGGATGAAGGCCCGATGCTGACGGCTCAATTGACCGATATAGACAACAGCGAAGTGCAGATCGGCATGCCCGTTGAAATGGTCACCCGCAAGATGAGAAATGACGGGGATGAGCGCGGATTGATCGTTTATGGATATAAGTTTCGCCCCACATTGAACCACATTTAATACATACCACACGATGCCCCCATATATGGAGATATGGTGCCAAGAATAGAATAATACTCTCCATATAGCTGAATGATCGTGTACAGGAATGGAATTTCTCTCATAAACGATCATGCCCCACCCTCCTACTTGGAAGTGCAAACTTAATAGAAAAAACGCCTTGATAATCCACTCTCTTTTGAGGGATAACCAAGGCGTTATCCTTTTTATAGGCTGCTCATTACAGCCGAGCTACAATTTCACCACCATTCGGAAAATCCAGTAGTTTTTTTCTCACTTCCTGATCCATGATTTTGGCTCGAAACTCCACCTGAATGTCTCGCTTGCCATCAATCGTCGCTTCGGCTATCAGCTCGTCTACCAGTTGCTTTTTCATCAAAAAGACACGGTGTTGCTCTTCGGGAGTTTTGGGGATAGCTTTGTTCAATTCTATGATCCCTGCCTGAAGGTCCATCACATAACCCTTGACCTTTTCTTCCCAATCCAATCTGGCATAGGTGTCCATCTCTTGTTCCAGGGCAGTCAACCTGCGCTTCAATCGTCCTTCTATTGCATACAGTTCACGCATCCGCGCATCAAATTTGGCATCCGCCCTCATTTTTTTGCGGGCTTCCGTGATCACTAGCTGACGCTTGGTGGACTCTTTTTCCAGTTCTTCAAGAATCTGTCCCCGATCTTTTTGTAGGTGTTCATACCTTTGCTGGAGTTGCTTGACCAGGTCTCTGGCTTGTGCATGCAGGAATTCCGGGTTCATGATGAAATCATATAATTTTTCCCAGACCTGTGTTTCTGCTCGTTTGGCGCTCACGGATTTGGGACATTCTGGCGGTCTGAGTTCCTTATGAGGTTGTGGGCAGAAATAGGTACTGATCGGGGTTTTGCGCTTCACCCACTCCCCCTTGCGGCTGTTGCGATGGGTTGCGGTGCGTGCCCGCCAGGTCAGATTGCAGGCACATTTCAGATGCCCGGATAGCAGGTAATCATTTTGCCTGCGGTGTTTTGGGTAGGTTTTGTTTTCTTCTCGCATCTTCACAAACAATTCATAGGTGGGTATATCGATGATGGGTGTAACCGGGATTTGGAAGGTCTGTCCTGCACGGGAATATGTTTTGAAACCATAAGCATATTCTCTGGCAGACCGGAGTATAGCCTGAATGCTGGACCGGGACCATTGGATGTGTCGGGGAATGCTGCTCCCCTTTTGTGGAGCATTGGCAGCGATCAGGCGTTGTCGAATTTGCATGAGGGGAGTTTTTTGGATGTACCATGCGAAGATTTGACGTACCCATTTTGTTTCTTCTTCCAGGATGTGGATCTGTTCGCCAATTCGGACATATCCGTAGCGATCCTGTCCTGTGTTTGCTTTGCCGGCTTTGAGCCGTGCAATCACTCCCATTGTCATCCGTTCTTTCATCCCTTCCAATTCCATTTGGGCTACCCAGGCACGGATGGGAGCGATCTTGGGATCGAAGTGTTCTTTTGCCAACAAGATTTCGATCTTATAGTCTTGGACGGTTTCCAAGACCGTCAACATCGCTCGTATTCCACGATACAGTCTGTCTTCGCGCCAGGCAAGAATGACATCGAATTCGTCTCTGGCGGCATCTTTGAGCATGGCTAATAAACCGGGTCGATCTGAACGACTGCCCGAAGGTTCGACCAGTTTGTTGCCCACCCGATATTTTTCCACGTCGCGATAAACACGAACCACCTGCAATCCCTTTTCTTGAGCCAGATGCAAGCAATCGGTTTCCTGCTCAATTGGGCTGGAATTTGCCCCTTGTGATTCTGAAGAGGTACGGATGTAGATCACTGCTCTGCCAGACATTTGAAAACCCTTCATAAGAAAATAAAACCTGCCAGTTCAACGATACATGAGCTACTGAATAGGTGATGCCGAAGTGTCGTTAAGAAATTGCAACTTATTGCAACGATGAAACTTTATGAATAGCATAACCAAAACGGCGGCGAGGTTTGTACAGTCTCGCCGCCGTTTTGATCCTTGTGATCTTACGGTATCCAATTGGACAATACGTTCACAACCAAATCAGAATTGTTTGGGTCGTTCGTTTTAAGATGGACTGCAAAGTTATGTGGACCGTCCATGCCTTCATGCATCATAAAGACACTAGACTCAACAATTGTGCTTTCACCGGGTTTGAGTACCATCGAACCGATGGTCAATTCGGGGGGTCAGCATCCCTCGACAATTTCGATATACGGTTCTTCCTTGAGTCGCAATGTGCCATCCCCTGTGTTGGTGACTTTGATCGCAAAAGTTTTATTGACACCAAACTTTACATCGCCATAATCGATCCTCTGCTGATCCACCGCTATGGATGGCGTGCCGCCGCCGTCACCGCCTTGGCGTGCGAACAGGAATACGGCAAGGGCAACGAACACCCCGCCCAGCGCCAGAAACATCCACGGAAACTTTTGTTTCTGTCTCCTATGTTTTTTGCTCATAGAGTCTCCTTATTCTTAATATTCAAACTGGAACGAATAGATGTACGCGACTAGATCCCAGATTTGTTCTTCGGTGAAGATCGAACCCCACATGGGCATGCCTGTGCCCATGCCGCCCCGTAAGATTTTCCCTTGTAATAAGGCAGGGCTTGCACCAAGCATTCGTCGGGGATCGGTGAAATTCACAGGGCTTTGCATCACCATATCCATTGCACCCTCCATCGTTTGCATGGAAGACTCGCCTGCTGCCGCCAGATCGTCGGCAAAAACACCATCTCCTGCGCCGTTTTCCCCATGACAGGCGGCGCAATTCTGGGCATAAAGTTGGTTACCGTTGACGAGGGACGTGGATGTCGTGTTGGTCTGCCAAAGATAGGCGACCACATCCCAGCGTTGGGATTCGGTCAGTGTTGTTGCGGACAATTCATTGAAAACCTGATAGGGTGAATGAGAACGATAGTATTCAGCAGACAGGTCAATTGGTAAATTGGTTTCCAGTAATTGACCGTTGGTCGCCGAAGGCTTTCCATTTGGGACAACAGGCGCGTCGTGCGGAGCGTCAAGGTCGAGGTCGAGGGAAACGTAGAGAAGCGATGAAGCAGGCTCGGGGTCCGAGGATGAGCCGCTGACTTCTATCGTGCCACGCATCCGCCAGTGATTGAGTCCACACCAGCGCGTGCAGAAGAAGGTATAGATCCCGGGCTTGTCGAAGTTCAATGTGATGTCGGTAACTTTGCCAGGGAGGACATCCACACTTTGCATCTCCATTTGACCGACTGCAAAGCCATGTACAACATCATCGGAAGTGATCTTTAGATGAAGGGGCTTGCCAACTTCCGCTTGAATGATATCGGGATTCCAGCCACCGTCCTCCGCCATCCGCGCGTGAATCAAAGGCGTGCGTGCCCAAAGGAATAATGGAGCGCCAACCGAGAGGAGAATTCCTGTGACGATCAGAAAACGGGAGATAAGTTCGGAGCGGTTCATAGTAATAACCAGAGCATGAGACATGTGGCGATAAAACAATATACGATCACTGGGATGGGTGAAACTTTCACTTCCCCTGCGGCTTTTTGGGCAGTGCGGGCAGACCAGATCAAGCCGCCGACCAGCGCCAGGGTTTGCGCGGGCGCAAGCATGGAGGTGAGCATCGGTTGCCATGTTGCATTCGCTGTGCCAAAAAGATTCCAGCCAAGGCCCAGCGGATCGGAGAGGGCGGTGAGGATGTAGGAGGCGTTGGTGAGAACGAAGGACAGACTGAATGCAACCCAGAACATCAAACCCAATGGAATGAGGGCGGTTGAGAGCGATGCAAAACGTTGTTTGAGCGGCAAGGTGTTTTTCGTGTGTAGAATACCAACCGTGAACAAGCCAGGCAGAGCAACGAAGATGATGGCAAGAAAAGCGGCAACATAAGTGAACCATGCGTCGGTGCCGACATTGTATGCCGCGTCTTTGAGTATGCCCCACGGACCGAGCAGGATGCCCGCGTAAATCATTGCCGAGCCGAGCATGATGAAGGCTTTGAAGGCTTCGTCCATGCGGGTGGAAGGTTTGGCGAGATCAGCCGAGAAGGGACGCAGGTTGACCGCGATATTATCGTGCGGACAGGTGCGGATACATTCCATGCACAAGCCGCAATAGGTGTTCTTGGTCAAGCCGCCGGGGAAGACGTCCCACGGACAGCCGTACCCAGCTTGCGAACCGTTATAACAGGGCTTGCCTTCACAAGTAACACAGACCTGCTTATCTTTGATGCGCAATTCGATGGGGGCGGTTTGGGAATACAGACCGATAAATCCACCAACCGGACAGAGATAGCGGCAGAAGGCGCGGCGTTCAAAGACTGTGCTAAGTCTAATAGCGGCAAAGAGCATGGTGGCAAGCACAACGCCGGTGATATTCGGGGTCGTAAGCAGTACGCTGCTGAAGAGAGCAAGAAGAAGAAATGAAATATTTTGCAACCAGATATTACGGAACATCTTTGGCACGCGGAGATTGAGCCATTTCGGTCTTTTGTCGGGAGGACTCAAGACTGCGCCGCGCTGTAACCACTCACCTGGCAGCGGGATCGGACAAACCGCACACCAGCCACGTCCGAAGAAGGGAACCGCGACCAGGATCAGGATCGCCCACCATGCGATCCACACAAAGACAATGCTAAAGTTATGACTACCAACTGGAGTCCCGATGAGTCCTGCAAGGATGGCAAAGATGTATCCGATCAGCATCACAATAAAGACTGCCAATTGCGGGTAACGGCTTTTGAGGGCGTTCTTTATAAAGGGGATACGGGTAAGTTCGATCTTCGCCATGATAAGACTACACTTTTTGTTTTCTGGATACAGTCACACCAAGCACAGCCAACGCTGCCAAACCGATGGAACGATAGAGCCAGTTGTTTGGGCCGACCGTCAACTTGCCGATCATGAACGGGTGCATGGCACCGCAGGTGACGTTACATCGAAAGCGGAAGGAGCCTGGTTTGTCGGCAACGAAAGTCAAGATTGCAGACTGACCTGGATCGGCTTCGACAGAAATATCGTAGCCATCCACATAAATGCCATGTACGACATCTGAACTGACCAGTTGGATGATCACGGTGTCGCCCTCATTAACTTTTAGTTCGGAGGGGGAATATGCAAATTGGTGCGCATCGATCTGAAAGGTCCGCTCCTGAGGCGCAATGGCTGGAACTGGCAAGGGCGCGAATGCCACCACCAGTCCAGCCATTACAAAGAGGAGAAGAGAGATACGAAAGCGCATGAGGTTAAGGGATGTTTGAAGGTCCGTATTTTGAGTAGGTGTTGTCTATGTATGCCCTGGCATCCTGTGGAGTTTTACCATCCCGCAACATGCGCATCACATCCTGGGTAATGTCCACACAGATCGAGCAGCCGAGGGCATGATTGTCGAAGATGATGCTGCCATTCACATCTACATCAGAAGCATAGCAATCGTAATTGGAGGCGTGGCCGATGTCGCCGCATCCACAATAGCAGGGAATATCTTGCATGATGCCGGGATTGGCAATGTTAAATTGATAGGCTTCCTGCACCGCCACAGGCGCGGACTGAACATCCATAGGCATCTGATCCATAGGCGCCATAACAAGATGGACTTCACTTGAACTCGATGTGGAACAGGCTGATACTGTGGTACTTACCAGCGCCATAACGATCAACAGGAATATAAATTTGTGTGTTTTAGAAAACATATTGAGCCTCCGTATTCGGATGGCTCAATAGTAGTCTGACCATTAAGTTGTTTCCAGCGTAGGATGGCGGTAAATCTATACGCCATCTAGCTTATGACGAACATCACCTAGATTCTATGTGGAATGATTGACCCGCAACCACTGCTTCATAATGATGCCGCCCATCATTGCCGGCAAAGGCAACGGCATCGATCAGCATTTCCGGAGTGACTTTGCCGCTGTCAAAAGACACTTCTGCCAATCCTGTGTCCAGATGGATCTCGGCATGATGAACACCTTCCAGGGAAACAAGTCCGTTTCTTACACGGGCGGCACAATTCGGGCAACCCATCCCGGAAACTGCCAGCAGAGTTGTGTCTGCGTTTTTTAGTACGCTATCCAAGACAGTTTTTTGAATGGGTTCGACATGACAATTTTGATCCATGAGATTTCTCCTTGAAAAAGATATAAATTTGATTACATTCTCATTGCCATCGGCAAGGTGAAGAGAACGACGTTCATGATGGTCAGGACGACCATCAACACCGCAAAGGGTGCAAATGTTCCCCAGACCTTTTCGCCGGAATGATTCGATAGGGAGATGCGATAGGCAGTGTAAAGCGATCCAACAAAGCCAAGGGTGATCAAACCGAATTGAAGCCACTGGATCTCCTGCATGCTGAGAATGGCAGGTGACACGTCGTGGATTTCCATCCCAAACAATGCCATACCGGTGTACAGAATGGACTTGCCTTCCGCCAGCAGATGGAACAGGTTATGCGCGATGTGTCCCGCCATGTCCAGTGCGATGATGGCGTAGCCAAAACGGGCAAAGTTTTCAACTAGTGTAGCTTTATTGAATTTACTTGCGATCCAGGAGGTCAGTCCGAGCAGCAACACGGGAATGGCAATGGAAATTGCGAAAGTAATACTGAAGGTCACTGCGTAATTGGTTGTGCCTACGGCATTCTCCAGCCATTTCAACATCGAACCCCACACTTCCAGCATAGTCACATTTTGCACGAAAACGATGCCCATGATGACGGCGGAGAGGAACGCCTCTTCCATCTTCGGCTTGCGAATGAACCACAATTCCCTGGTGGCCGGACGCACGGTCAATTGAATGGAGTTATTAGGACAGCCTTTGATACATTCCGCACAGAGCACGCAGTTGGCACTGGAGGTCATGGTTTTGGGAAACTCGAACAAAGGGCAGGGCATGGACTGATCTGTGCCTTTGTAACAGGCAGCGATGGTGCAGGTGGCGCATATTTCCGGAGTTCCGCGCAGGCTCAACATGCCATTGCGGGCGTAGTTGCCTGAAAGACCACCCAGAAAGCAGACATATCGGCAGAAGGTGCGGCGTTCGTAAAAAGCACCCGAGACGATCACACCCGTGGTAAGGGTCAACATCAGTACACCCGAACCCAGCGGATTTTCCACCACCCCAAAGACATGATCGCTCCAGGTGATGAAGATAAAAAGCGCATCGATAATCCAGATGCCGTATTTTTTCAGGAATTTTGGCACGGGGCGATTGTTGCCGACAAAGTTTTGCACAAGGTCATTGATCTTGGCGAATGGGCAGATTGCGCACCAGAAACGTCCGAGAAAAAGGAAGATGATCGGGATGATTGGCCACCACAATACCCAGGTCAGCGCGGTGCCGAAGTTGTCATGCGCAGATTCAGGTCCCAGAATGAGTTCGAACATAATGACCATGAAGATCATCAGGGTTGGCCATTGGATGATGCCGGGGTACCAGCGGCTGCGCAGGAAACGGTCGATCCATTTGTTGCTGAGCAGGTTTCCGCCATTCAGCAGGGAGAGGGGCGGTGTTGGAAGAGATGTTGTCATGGGTATAAGCTCTTAAGCCTTTGGAGAAATGGATTTGCGTTTTGTGATGGCGGCAACGGTGATCACCGTTGCATTGATGCCGAAAAAGCCAGCCAAGATACCATAATTGGAAATGGTGCGGGGAACCCCAACGGGAATTTCGACCTCGGTCAAATGGTCATCCAGGGCAAAGTGGATATTGAAGGTCCAGTCACCGGAAGCATCCAGGTGAATCTCTCCTGAATATTCCCCGTCTTCATGCCCACCTGCGAGCGTTACCGTGACGGGTTCTTCCTCATGGGCAACCTCTCTGGCATCTTCATGCTCGTTGGTTTCGGGTTCTTCGGACACATCCATCCCTGACATGCCATGTGCATCTTCCGTGGCTGGGGTTTCGGTAGCCATTTCCATGCCATGCATTTCCTCGGCAGGTTCTTCTGAATGATCGGATTGTTCTTCCACTGGCATGGCGACTACTTCCACGATGGCATCGGAGACCGGCAGACCCATCGAGTCAGCGATCAGCACGTGAAATTCATTCACACCTGTTTTGACAGGCTCGGAAAATACGAGCGTAATGTGATATCCGTTTGCGGTCGCTTCATATCCACCATCCCCACCATCAGCAAGAGCGGTTCCCGGAAAGACCATCAAAAGCATTGCAATGATGACCATTCGGGTGGTGATTCCTGATATTTTTTTAGCCATGAAAAGCCCAGCTCCTTATTCTGCAAAGTTGACCCATCTTATAGGCAATATTCCATTCAAAGTAGCGCGATATGGCGCAAAAGTGAGTAGGCAGAATGACTTGTGTCAAACATCATGGCTAATATATGACAGATCAAGCTCTCTGTTCATTTCCATCCCACAAAAACAATCATCCCCTGATAATTCAGGGGATGATTGTTCAAATTAAGTATATTGATTACTTGCGTTGGAATAACAAGCCGGGATGCCAGGGGGTACCTACCTGTACCAGAAGCCAGCGGTCCAGACCAAGCCAACCGGAAGTTTTCCAGGCAAGGACGAGCAGGATCGAGAGGATCAGGAAGACAGGATTGACAGAGGCGGAACCTGCCATCATAAAATTCCAGTTCATAAAACCGCCTATAAAAGCGGAGAACCAGATGAAGATACCCAGGATCAATGCCGCGCCCACCAGCAATTCGCCCACCGCCACGAGTTTGGCGAACCAGACGTAGTTGCCGCTGTCGAGCATAAACTGGATGAAATTGCGATACCAGTCAAAGGCGATCAGTGGACGGGCAGGCGCATCGGGGATGAGGACGGCGCGATCCCAGAAACCTTTCAGCGCTTCGCCGCCCTGCATCCAGGCGGGGTTGGTGATCTTGCCCCAGCCCGATTCGATCCACTGGTATCCCAGATACAAACGAATGGCAAGCCAGAGCCAGGCAAACGCCTTGCCTTCGAACAGGGTTTTCGTAAAGGGAACATCAGCGAGTTGATAATCCCGGGTCATGGTTTGAGTAGTCATTTTTACTCCTTTTAGGATGAATTTTGTCTTGCTTCGAACTCATCTTACATCCCGCATGGAATAATCAACAGCGCATTTCGACCTGTTTCGAAATGCGCTGATTCGCTTATGATATTTATCAGGAATGATTTCCTGATTGTCATATTGAATTAATCAAGAGGGTGTTCGATTTCACCCGCCATGAATGGATCGGGATCCAACAGAAATACGTCCAAACATGCCTGCGTACAGAAATATATTCGCTCGCCGCGATACTCTGCGCTGGAATATTTGGATGGATCCTTGATCTTCCCGCCGCAGGCAGTAATGAATTTTGGTTCCTCAAGGGGCTGGTCTGTTTGAGTCTGATCCAAGATCATTCATCCTTTTTGATGTGATGTTGATTTTCATTCCTGAGCCAGAAGGCAGTCACAGCGACCGCTGCGCCAATCATGCCAGCCAGAACCACCAGACTGGATGCTGAGCCAAATACCATTTTCCAAATTACAGCAAACAGGATCGCGCCAATGACAAACGCCGCAATGTAGGAAAGGATTGGCAGGTGAATTCTTTGGTGTTTCATTTTATCCTTCTTCCACGATCAATTTTCCGCGTAGCATGCCCATCTGGCATTGAAAGCCGTACTCGCCTGCTTTATCAGGTGTGAATTCCAAGGTTATCAGCTCGCCTTCTGGCAGGTCCGCATTTTGATTGAAATCGGGGAAAAGCACTTTTTCGGAACATGCGGAACTCTCCTGACGTGTGAACGTTAACCGTACGGGGCGACCTTTTTGCACCACGATCACATCAGGTGTGTAGCCGCCCTTCACAGTGATCGCTACTTCCTGTGCGCCCGACGCGGATACAGCAACGCGGGTCTGCGCTTTTGGCGCGAACCAGAAATACCAGGTGATGAGAATGGTCAGCACGATGCCTGAAAGAATTACAAAGATTTGCGGGTTGGACATGTTATGCTCCTTTGAATTGTTTGAGTTGTTCTCTCAGCATGACAACAGTTGGAAAACCTTTGATGCCATTTGGCGTTGGATAGATTCGGCAACTCAACAAATAATTTTCACGTTCCTCATGCCAGAGATCATGACCGTCTACATGGAAAGATGGGGAGCCAAGAAACTTCAATTGAGCTGCACTTTGATCGTCTATTACTTTGACCAATTCCACAGGAACAGACAGATCTTCTTCCTGCAAAGCAGCCTCGAGATTTTTCAATCCGTTTTCCCAGGATGGGCAGCCATCGAAATAGAGAAGTTCAATTTTCATGGCAATCTCACTTCACGCTGAACTTGGGTTTGAAGCCGCGCAGACGATTAGCATTTCCAACAACCGTGACGGAGGAGAACGCCATCGCTGCGCCAGCAATCAATGGACTCAATAACAATCCGAGGAAAGGGAAGAGTACGCCCATTGCAACAGGAATACCCAAAACATTATAGAAAAATGCACCGACCAGGTTTTGGTAAATATTGGTCATTGTGGCGCGGCTGACTTCAATCGCTGTGACCACACCTTTGAGACTGCCTTTGATGAGCGTGATGTCCGAAGCTTCGATGGCAACGTCCGTACCTGTGCCGATGGCGAGACCCACATCCGCCTGTGCGAGCGCGGGCGCGTCGTTGATGCCGTCACCAATCATGGCAACTTTCTTACCGTCTGCTTGTAGTTGTTGAATATTTTTGGCTTTGTCTTCGGGAAGCACTTCAGCCAGAACACGCGTCACGCCAACCTTACGAGCAATCGCTTCGGCGGTGCGGCGGTTGTCGCCTGTGATCATGACCACTTCGATGCCCATACCTTGCAAGGCTTTAATGGCTTCGGCGGAATCTTCCTTGACCGTATCCGCCACGGCGATGATACCTGCGGCTTTGCCGTTGAGCGCGATAAACATGGGTGTCTTGCCGTCATCGGCGAGCGATTTTGATTTTTCTTCCAGCGAGCCGAGTGCAATATTTTCGCGGTTCATCAACTTGAGATTGCCGATCAATATGCTTCGTCCTTCGACTTTTGCCGAAACACCGTGACCAGGAATGGCATCAAAGTCTTGTACCTCCGCCAATTCCAATTTACGCGCCTGTGCACCCTCAACGATTGCCTGTGCCAACGGATGTTCGCTGACTTTTTCAACGGACGAAGCCAACCTCAATAACTCATCGTCTTTCACTGTTGGCTGGTCGCTGATAACTATGTCAGTTAATTCAGGCCTGCCTTTCGTGATCGTGCCTGTCTTATCCAGAACAACGATTTGAATGGCACGCGCAGTTTGTAAAGCTTCGCCTGAGCGGATGAGAATTCCATTTTCCGCACCTTTGCCGATACCAACCATCAAGCTCATGGGCGTGGCGAGTCCCAATGCACATGGGCAGGCAATGATGAGTACGGTCACACTTGTAACGAGTGCATAAACCAACTGCGGTTGCGGACCGATCACGAACCAGATGACGAAGGTCCACACAGCGAGGATCATGACAATTGGGACAAAGTAACCCGAGACGGTGTCTGCCAGCCGTGCAATTGGCGCTTTGGAATTCTGCGCATCCTGCACCATCTTGACGATTTGCGCCAGTGCAGTGTCTTTGCCAACTTTGGTTGTGCGGAATTTGAACGCGCCTGTCTTGTTGATCGTCGCGCCGATGACTTCATCACCCATCTTTTTGGAAGCGGGCAATGACTCACCTGTCAGCATGGACTCGTCCACAGCGGAACTGCCTTCGACGATAACACCGTCCACGGGAACTTTTTCACCAGGGCGGACTTGAATCACATCACCGACCAGCACTTCTTCAACGGGTAAATCCATTTCTTTGCCATCGCGAATCACGCGCGCGGTCTTGGCTTGTAACCCGAGTAATTTCTTGATGGCTGAACTGGATTGTCCCTTGGCGCGTAGTTCAAGCGCCTGTCCCAACACAACCAATGCGATCACCACTGCAACGACATCATAAAATGGTTCTGATGTTCCTTCGGGGAAAACCGATGGAAATAAAATTGCGAAGGTCGAATACAACCATGCCGCACCTGTACCGAGTGCGATCAATGTGTTCATGTTTGCAGAGCGATGTTTGAATGACGCCCACGCGCCCGTGAAAAAGTCACTGCCTGACCAGAACATAACAGGCAGAGTCAATAGCGCAGTGACACCCCACAATAATCGCAATGAGTCCATGCTCCAATCCCGCAGAACGGGCACGACCTGATAATAAGCCGTTATCATCACAAACACTGAGATCGCGGCGGCGAACCAAAACTTGTTCATCAACTTGCGATATTCATTGGCGTGTGCTTCTTCCTGTTTATCCACGGGCGCGTCGCTTGTTGCTTGGCGCGGCTTGTAACCCCAGGTCTCAATGGCTTTGTTCAATTCTGCCAGCGTTGTATTTTGTGGCAGATAATCCACCGTCGCTTCCTGCGTGGCAATATTGACGGTCGCATTCAAAACACCTTGCGTGGATTTCAATTCATCTTCAATAAATTTCACACACGAGGCGCAACGCAAATTCTCGATTCCGATTTTGACCTTTGTCCCGCCAACTTGAAAACCAATGGATTTGACCGCACTTACGAGTTTGGACACATCCACTTTCTGCGCGTCATACTGGACCTCAAGCCTGTTTGTAGTTGCATTGACCTTTACCTCATCCACGCCATTCACGGCACGCAGAGTCGATTCAAGGTGAGTCGAATGTTCCTTTAACGGTAGTCCGCTCACGGGTAGTTCGATGCGAGTAAGCGACATTTGAGGATTGAAGCCTGTCGTCGCAGACGTCATCACGTAATGGTGGGGGTCTTTGTCGAACTGATCCACACAGGATTGAGAGCAAAAATATAACGTCTGCCCCATGTGCTCGCGTTTGGCGAAAGCGCTTTGGGGTTCGACTTCCATTCCACAAACTGGGTCATGTTGAGTCATAGTTACCTACCTTGTAAAGAGATACCATTAGTGTATATCCGTTTGATGATGGGCACGAGCGGTTTTCTGCCTGATTCGATATAAGCAAAATGGCCTATATAATTTCAATAGGCTATTTTGCGGTGTGTTGACCGTATCTTTAATTAGTTACCACGCGGTGAGCGCTACAACCAGTTTACACAATCAGCGCATTCCAACCGCCGTATGTATTTTTTATCCTGCCTGGCGAAATGCTTAGCGCGATGATCAGCAAACCGATGATCAGATTGTTGATACCAGATGCGAGGGTCGCTCCACTGAATACCCATGGCAGCACAATTATGGCGAGCGCCAGGGTGATGTTGATGAAACGGGCGGCGCGGGTCACTTCCGCAAAGGCGACGATGGCGACTGTCACAACCAATGCGCCGAGTATGTGATCGCTGTCTGCCGCCAGCCCCTGAGTTTTATAGACGTCGGGCGCAATCATCAGCCATACGCCCAGCGTCGCGGTCACGAGCAGGTTCCATGGAACCGTCACGCCCCAGAACATCTGACTTGGATGATCAGTCTGCGGGCGTTGCGGTGTCAGGTTATCTCCCAGAGCATCGCCGCCAAGCCAAAATGCGCGCCAAACCGATTTGCCTGCGCGGTGAGTCTGCACCAGGAATTGAAGCATGGCAATCACTTCATCAAGCGAGAGCGCGATCATAACCAGCATAAACAGCGCGGAGAGGAGACACACTGTACACCACTCACCGATGATGATCGGTTGCAACATAATCAGCACGACACTGACAACACCAAGCGGAATCACCATAAAGCCAAAAAGTGCCACCATCCACGGCATTGTGCGCCAGCGGCGCGGGTCGCCCATAAATCCCGACAGGAGTTCGACAAGATACGTGAATGCACCCAGACCCGCATCCGAGATGGGAAATGATTTGGATAGATCAGAACCGAGTACCAGAACGGTGCCATCGCCAAAAACTGGATCCCACGCCGAAGTGATATGACCCAATTGGAATGCAGTCATATAACGTGCCAGAAAAAAACTAAAGAGGGCCAACGCCAGGATGGGCGCTCGCTGCATCCAGGTCGATGGGTTGTACGACCATCCAAGTGGAACTTCAGGGCCCGGCATTTCCATCATCATCGGGATTAGCACGGCAAATGTAACCACGAGCATGCCCACCAAAGTATCGTTTGCGTACGCGGCGGCATCCGGTGTTCGGAAAACAACCGGAGCGAAGGCCAGCCATAAGCCCACGAAGGTAGTCGCCCAGGCAGCCCAGACGAGCTTCGTGCGAAAAGCAATCACTGCCAAAACCGTCACCAGAATACCGCTGATCACGTCGCTCCAGATCATAGGGACACTGCGATAGCCGAGTGAAAATGGGCTGACGATCAACCATAAGCCCAGCACAAGCAACGGGATTTGCGACCAGCGGGACATCGCAACCATCTCCATCATTAGCTTGCCGGTTTCGGGCATTTTGGTTTGGGCTGCGGTCTGCGCAGTTTGCAATTCCTGATACACATGCGCTTCGTGCTGCAACAACAGGCGTGGGAGTTCAAGCGCCAATTGCCGATGCTCCTGTTCCATCTTCATCATTGCAATATGCGCGCGCGGGTCGCTCTCCATCAGCGCGTGCGCCTGGGCATCTTCTTTTTTCTGAGCGGCTATTTCGTGTTGGTATGCCTGATCCAACTGTCTTTGCAGTGCACGCATCTGCTCGATTTGTAACTCTTTAGCGCGCACATCATCATGGTCTTTGTCAGACCCGCTCATATTCATCCCCATTGAGTCATGATTGCCTGAATTTGAATCACCCATCTTTGACATATCATGCTTTTGCATGTCCAGATCCTTTCGCAGGTTTTGCTGGTTTGGGCTTTGCTTTTGCTTTGGGCTTTGCCTTTGGTTTAGGGATAATCGTTGCATTCGAATCGTTCGTTTTCGACATATCATGCTTTTCCATCTTCATGCCCTTTGGTTTGGGCATCGCAATCGTATGCTGAACCTCTTTGCCCAACCGCATCAATTCATGAGGCTCAATCTCCTTTGTTTGATCGACAGGGGATGCCAATTCACGCAGCCAAAGCGGCGGCTTGATATCATTCTCGCGGTACCACGCAAGCGGATCGGCTTTGAGTGACGGTATCATTTTCGGCAGGGTGTCACGTAGCGAGCGTTTGGGCTCCCAGCCCAGTACTGTGTGGGCACGCGTAATATCAAGCTCGAAATTGTCGGTGGCGAGATCGATCATCCATGGTTTTATAAAGGGAGGTCGGCCCAGCGGCAGTTTCTCCTGTGCCCACGCACCTCCTTTGGCGAATAGTTTGGGAATGGAATGTGTCTTCCATTCGGCGTTGTGGATCAAACGCCCGAAGATGCGTTGCAGTTCATCATAACCAGGTGACTCAGACTCGCCGATGAGCAGCGTCACTTCGGGCGGCAATTCCTTGCGACGTGCGACGGCAAGCATGATCGCGTCCAGCACGTCTTCGTTATGCACGAACGCTTGACGCCCGGCAGTGACCTCGCCAGGAAAGAGATAGGCCGTAATGTCGTGTTCATAGAAGCGTTGTATCTGTTGCGCCAGCGGAATAGAATCACACAGGTCATTGTAGACGCCGGCGATACGCAGGATGACGGTAGGGATATTGCCACGTTCAGCATGGATGACCTGCTCGGTTTTGACTTTCGACTCCGGATAGGCCCACTTGGGCTGAAGCGGCGAATCTTCGTTGATGCGCTGTCCGGACACAGAGGGCGCATGCACCAGGTCTGTGCTGGAAAAAATAAACTGCTCGACTTCAAAATCCTGCAGCATTCGCAGCAGGCGCTCGGTGCCGCGCACTGTGACCTCATCATAGAGCGGACTCGACGCGCCGGAAAAATCATAATAGGCGGCCAGATGAATCACGGAGGCGATGCGGTTGCCGTGTAGCTCGCGGATGGCTTCCAGCCCGCGGCGCAGACTTTCGTCGAGTGTTAGGTCCACGTAAAGGCATTCGGCGCTGGGCGGGGGATGCGACGGCGCGCGTCTGTCAAAGCCGACGACATTAAACGATTCTGCCAATCGCTTGGCCAGCGGGTAGCCGATTCTGCCACTGCTGCCTGTGATTAAAATAGTGTCTTTCTGTTCGCTCATAGCTGGTTCCTCCAAAATGAGGTGATGTTACATGCACGCTTCAAATGGATAACCAAATTTGAAACGAGTCCGCTTAAAGGCCTCATTTTTTCCAAACCGGTTCACTTTTCCAATTCTTCTAATTTAGCTTTCATTTGATCGATTTCTTCCTGCTGGCTTGAAATTATGGACTCGCATAACTCCTTTATTTCAGGGTCTTGCAGGTTGGTTTTTTCACACATTAGAATTGCCGAGGCATGATGAGGGATCATTGATTTCAAAAATTGCCTGTCTGAAACTGCACTCTGCTGCCTGATGAGTATAAAGAACACGATTAAGAGTATGGAACTTATTGCGATAACAATCGCATTGAGCTTCTTGTCTATATACATGGATCCCATTAAAACCATTTCAATGATCAGCATGGGGGCTGTCATTAGACCGGCCATATAAAATTGATTGATGTTAGGAATCGCATTTGCAAATGTATTGACCATCGCATACATAAGCACGTACATGGACATAAAAGACAATCCAGCCATGATCAGTAATTTTTTGTAATGCCCGTTTTCATTTTTCATAATCATATTCATTCGATACTCCTTGGCTTGAGAATATATGAATAGTCAACCTTTTAACTACACGTCCTCCCACAATTGAGGAAGAACAATTAGGGACTTTTTCTTAAAAGTGTTAACCCCGGAGATTGCGGGAAAAAACATCCATGGTTAATGCTCTTTTCTCATATTAAATTTTTTGACCCAAGAATCACTCGCTAAGAAGATGGCGGCTTGGAGTTGCCGGTGTTGCGCACAAGCCAGACGACGCCGAATGCTGCCAGCACAATTAAATTAAGCCCACGGGAATCAGCCACATGAAGATCATCCCGATCCAACCGAGGGGAGAGGGAGAGGAAGCGTATCCCCAATTATTCATCATGCCGCCAGGTCCTACCATACCGCCAGGTCCCATCATGCTCCATCCACGATAGCCCCAGCCGCCCATCATCATGCCGCCTCCAAACAGGAGCAAAAGGACGACGATGCTGATAATTCCAACGACCAACCAGTTAACTTTTTGCATTTTATATTTCCTTTCATAGTGTCTGTTCGCAATGTGGACAATTTTCTGTGGGGTTCTGCCTGAACCAGATTTGTTAGCTGCCTTTGAGCAGGTGCCAGACGGGTGGGAAGGTACCGATGAGGCCTACGAACAGCAGGGCAATTGCCAGCGAGGAGATACGGGCAAAATTGGTATCCTTATCTTTCCAGATGAAGTGCAGGATCGCCCAAGAGACGAAGAAGATGATGATCGCCCAACTGGATTTGCCTGAGAGTCCTCCAACCGGTTTGTACCAGGTCATGCTCTTGGAGAAACCAGACTTGTCATCCAATTCGTAGATCAGGGTGATGACACCCATTGCGGCGGAGCCAATTCCACCAGCGAGCAGGGCAGCAGCGGCAGGTCCGTTGACTTTGTCATTCATTTCACTAGCCATAGTCGTTTTCCTTTTCAAGTAAATTTTATGGGATTAGCGGACAGCAGCAGCCTTGGTAATGAAGGCGCCAAACATGCCGGCAATTGCCGTTGCAACGAAGGCGAAGATGAAGAAGATCATCACTGCACGGCGCTCGCCAATCTTTCTGGCTAGTTGCGCGCCGTAGTAGTTGACGACGAAGGCTACCACTGTCGCTGCGATCGGAGCCAGGAAGGCAACATGCTCCTTCCATTCCATGCCGAATTCGTGCCACTGGGCAGTGCTTTCGTTCGCAAGAAGCAGAGACCTGGGGAATGCGCTCAGATCGGTGGTACCGTCAGGTGGAGTGGCGCGATACCAAGGGTAAACCACCCAGGCACCGGTAAATACTGCGGCCCACACCGAAATGGCGAGACCCCAAAGGTACACTTTGATAATGTTGACGGTCTTGGTCATGCCTTCGGTGGTCAGCCATTCGGCTTTCAAGCTATAGACTGCATACAGCGCGCCGCTGAAGCCCAGCAGGAAGATAAAGCCGAACACCATGCCATGCACAACGGTCCAGATTTCACGCACATTCATTTCCATAGTCATTTCTCCTTTTGCGTCTTTTGATCAAATAGTAGTAAACGAGGCAACGAAAGCCCTTCTGTCAGAACGTCAGATAAATATATGTGGATAATACATCCATATTACAACAAACACTCCCCAGCCTTATCCATCGAACGGGGAGTGTTTGTCTCCGCCACTTGGGGGGGAGCTCCGATAGGCATAATTGCCTATAGAAATAAAAAAAATGAAGATGAGAGGAGCGATTTAGTGATGGTGAGCGTGTTCGTCGGCTTTACCAAGATACTCTCAGGTTCCTTGTCGAAGGACTTCATGCACCCGAGCGAGCAGAAGTAATAGGTTTGTCAATGAGTGAAATTAAAACCAGCCAGCAGGGTTCTGCTGGCTGGCGAACGATGGGTGGAAAGGCTCGCGCCTCAAGCCACTGACGCGGGGCGAGATAAATCTCGCGTTACTTCAATTTCGTCCCACAGTAGGGACAATTCTGCCATTCGGCTTGTGTACCCTTCCCACAATTGGGGCAGGGATTGTGAAGGGCTGGCGGCGTGGGGTTTCCAGAATTTCGCGCCAACGAGACGACGCCAAACACGATTAGCGCGATCACACCGATGGGAATGAGCCACATGAAGAACATGCCGATCCAGCCGAAGGGAGAGTAGCCCCAACTGCCCATCATGCCAGGTCCCATCATGCCCCAGCCGCCGTATCTCGAACCGCCCAGCAGGTATCCCGCCACTTGCAGTACGAGCAGGGCTAGAATGGCGAAAATTACTACCGCAGTCCAATTAACTTTTTTCATTTTTTGTTTCTCCGATTCTTTGACGCTTCGGGAAGAGATCGCTTCCCGATCATGCGGGCATTCGCTGTCCGTCCGTTTGTCCGAGCGGCGACCCGCAGTAGGCACAGGTTTTCCAGATTGCCTCCGAAATTTGTCCGCAAGCTGGGCATTTTGTCTCCTGCAGTCTCATGCCGCAGTTGGGACAGAAAGCGAAACCCTGTCTGAGGGAAAAACCGCAATGCGCGCACTGTCGCCCAGACGCGGCGGGCACGGCCGCGAGGGGCGCGCTCCCAGGTTGCGAAACGGGCTGATGTTCTTCATGGTTCATTGTCGCATGCATTAACATACATCCGCACATGGGAACCTCCTACAACGCCTGTCCGCAATGAGGACAGGTTTTCCAGTCCGCCTGCGCGGGCTTTTGGCAATGAGGGCAGGCGCGGCTTGAAGCAGGCTTGAACGCATTGACAAGATTATTGCCAGAGATGGCGTAAACGATCAAACCGATCAGTAGCAGGGGGACGATCCACATAAAAAACATGCTTTGCTCCTTTTCGATGATCCAAGAATACCAGGCGAGTTTAAAGAAGTTGTAAAGGCGGGACAAAAAGTGAGTGAAGGTTCTTATCGGGATTTTGCCTGGCGAAAACAAGCAGAATAGCCTGTCCAAAAGACAGGCCATTTCGGGGAGAGGAGGAAAGCGATTTAATGATGGTGGGCGTGTTCGTCGGCTTTTCCAAGATACTTCTCGGGTTCCTTGTCGAAGGATTTCTTGCAACCGAGCGAGCAGAAATAATACGTCTGCCCCTTGTATTCGGATGTACCGGCAGCGGTGGCGGGATCGATATCCATGTGGCAAACGGGGTCGTGTACAGTGGTTGTCATAAGCGGGTCTCCTTTTCTTTGAATTATGCAATTAAAAGACAGCTTCAACGAGAGCCATATTACGGCTGTCTTCATAGGCAATTCTGCTTATCCTATTTCCCGATCTCATACCCTGCCTGTTCCCATGCAACCATGCCGCCTTCGAGATTCCAGATATTTATATACCCAAGCGAAACGAGCTCCGTCGCCGCGATTTCGCTCATGCGCCCACTTCGGCAATACAACACGATCCTTGCATTCCTATCTGTGGGGAGTTGGTTCATATATTCAGTGGTACTGATCTGGTCATAAGGAATGGACTGGTCGGTGTCTTGAATGGATCCTGCAAAGGGAATATGCACGTTTATAAAGACAAAATCCTTGTTTACTAACATCACATCCAATTCAGCGGGGGTGATGTTTTTATAGGAACCTCCGGCGACCGAAACCTGCCTGCCTGTGATCTCTACCGCCTTACCTTTACAGGCGGTCAGTGTCAGAAGTAGAAATAATGCCAGTAGGACGACTTGTTTCATGGAATCTGTCCAGCCAACTCAAGATCGATGATCATCTTGAATGCTTCAAGGGGTTGTGCGCCAACGATTGCCAGCCCGTTGATGAAAAATGTGGGGGTGGATTGAACGCCAAGGTTGAGCGCAAAATCCATATCCTGCTGGATCAAGTCTTTATATGTACCCGAGTCCAAACATTCTTCGAAGGAGACAGTATCCAAATCGAGGTCAGTGGCGATCTGCATGTACAGCTCGCGCCCAAGGTTGTTCTGGTTCTCGAAGATTCTGTCATGGTAATCCCAGAAGGCATTTTGTTCATTGGCGCACATCGAGGCTTCCGCGGACGGGAAGGCTTCGGGATGGATCGAGGTCAAGGGAAGATGACGATAGACAAAACGAATTTGACCGGGATACGCTGACAGCAATTGTGCAGCCGTCTCATCTTGGAAGCGTTTGCAGAACGGGCACTGAAAGTCGCTGAACTCGACGATCACGATGGGCGCATCCATCGAGCCCTGGCTCGGAAAGCCATCGAATGGGATGTCATAGCGGGTGAACTGCGACGCCTGGGTCGCTAATGGCGCTTCGACAACCGGTCCCTGGGCAACAGATGGATTATTGACAATCGCTTGTTGTGAACGGGGCGCAAGTCCCCAGACAATATAGCCGGTCAGTATGCCTATGGCAAAAGCCAGTACCACCAGGACCGAATAAAAATGGGTGCGCTTAAAAGTAATGGTATCCTCCGAATGTACAGGGGAATCCATGAAGTTTTACTCTCCAATAGCTTATGATCTCTGGATGGTATGTCCGCTCAGATAGCCAAGATAGGCAGGGACAAGTGGCAGGACACAGGGCGAAAGGAAGGATAACAACCCGGCGATGATGGCGGTGAAATACGTCGGCGCAGCGGAGAACAGGGTGAACTTTTCAATGTAAAGCCCATTCTTGAACGCCCAGATCGCGATCAGGCTCATGGTGTTCGTGAGAAGCAGAACGCCAATCGCGATGATGAAAACGCCGCTGGCGATCTTGAAATACTTTTGGTAAGGGCGCATTCGTTTGAGCCAGCCGGAAGCGCGTTCCAGTCCAACTGCCATCGCCAGGAATGGAATGCCCAACCCAAGCGAATAACCTGAAGACAGCCACATTGCCTGTCCGACCGTTTGCTGGCTGAGCCCCATTGTCAGAATAGCGCCGAGTGTCGCGCCAATACACGGACTCCAGCCTGCCGCGAAGAAAATGCCCATGAGAGCAGACCCACCATAGGTTCCGCGCTGACCCGTGTATTCTGCCCGGGTATCATAATAAAACCAGGGGAGGCGAATCACTTCGAGAGTTGCCAGCCCGAACATGATCACCACCACACCCCCTATTTGCGCGATGACCTGTTTGTATGCGCCAAATAATTGGCCAAGCGCCGTCACCGAGCCGCCCCAGCCGATCACAAATACCAATGAGAAGCCAAGCACGAAAAGTAGCGCGTGCAAAAATATTTTCAAGCGTTCAGATTGGGAGGGAAAGGGGGGACTGACAATATCTGTGGTCATGAGTCTTCCTGTTCGATAAGGATTTGACACCATGATACGCAAAACCCCGCCCCTGCATGAGCGCAGGATGGCGGGGAAATCGGTAAGCAAAATGGCTTATGAGTTTCTGCGCTTTACAAGCGGATTTCGATCCTGGTCCCCTGCCCCAAAGCGGATTCAATCTCAAGCCTTGCCCCGATCAAGTCGGCGCGTTCGTGAATACTGAGCAGTCCGAAATGTCCATTGGAGGCAAATTCGGTGGGGCTGGCTGGAGAGACAAAGCCGCTGCCATTATCTGCGATCACCAATGCTATTTCTGAAGCAGAATAACGAATGGACAAGTCGACACAGGTCGCCCTGGAATGTTTGACCACATTATTGAGCGCCTCTTGCGCAATGCGATACAGCGATAGTTCCTCTTCGCGTGAGAGCCGGCGTTCGTTACCTGTCTTTTGAAATTCCACGGTCAGGGGGTTACCCTGGCTGATTTCCCGCGCCAGCATGTCCAGCGCCGTGACCAGTCCCAGATCTTCGAGATAGATGGGGCGCAGCGCCCGCGTCAGGCGGCGTAAATTCTCTATCGTCTGTTCGGCAAGTGTCTCCAGTTCCTTGAGGGATTGTCTGCCGTTCTGTTCTTTGATGGATTTCTGCAAGAGTTGAACACGCTGCTTCAAGGCGATGACGGCTTGAATGGTATCGTCATGCAGCTCACGCGCCAGACGGGCGCGTTCCTCCTCTTGGGCAGAGGTGATGGCGCCAATATAATCGTGTAGTCCCTCTTGAGCCGCCTGCACCTTGCGGGACATTTCTGTCAACTCCTGTTGTAAATGCTGGACCTCCAATATTCCCCCAACCGGTTGTTTGATGGCTTCAAAATCCCCCCAAGCCAACGCGGAGGCTTGAGACTCAAGTTTTTGCAAGGGTTGGACGATCTGTTTGGCACCGAACCAGATGGCGATCAGCGCCAGGATGAAGGCGGGCACGACCACGAGTGGAGCCATCTGGGTCAATTGCAGGGAGGGACTGATCACCATTTCCCATTCCTCCTCTGTGATCAACGCCCAGCCTGTTGCTTCAATCGGGCTGTAGGCAACCACATGTTCGGTTGCCTCCTTTTTCACATAAAGAACACCGCTCTTCCCGCTTAAGGCTTCCTTCACCCCTGGATGATCTGCCTCCAGACTTTCCTGCTCAAGCGCGCCACTGACGAACAAAAGACGACGGGAATTATCCAGCAAATAGATGGTCACGTGACTGCCTGCTGGATAGGTGGGCGTCAAAGTCTCGGAAGCCAGCGATTCGGGGGAAAATGCGCCGGCGACAATCACATCACGGGTTTTAGAGTAGGCTGAGATGACGACAAAAAGTTGGTTGGAGTTTGGATCAAGGATCGGGTCGGAGAAAACAAGTTGAGGGCTGGATGAAGAAGCGAGTTTGACCGACTTGGAGTTTTGAGATACCCATCCCCAAAATCTGTCATTCCCCGTTTTCTCGATCAAGTGTCCGTCCGAGCTCAGAAAGGCAACCTCCCCATTGAAATCCTTTGCCAGGTCATTGGTGGTGGCGAATATGTCATTAAAGGAAATATCCTTGGATGCCAGCACCGTCATGCTCGTGATGGTCGCGATGCGGTGATGAAGTTCGGATTGCAGAGCGGCGGCTGCGGATTGCACGGCACGTTCGTCGCGTTCTCCGACCAGGGTGCGCATGTCCTGCTGGTGCATGTTGACCCCGCCAAACGCAATGAACAACAACAAAAGCGTCAGCGGCAGAACCGTGACCGCAAAGAGTTGCGTCAGACCGCGCCAGCCTGGCAGGAGTCGCTTCATTCTTCTGTAATGTTGCCCGAACTTTGTGAGATCAACCCCAGCGCCACCCCGCGCATGACCGCTTCGGTACGGCTGTTGGCTTGCAGTTTGGCGAAGATGTGCGCAAGATGCCCCTGCACGGTGCGGTCACTGATGGTCAGTTGCACACCAATGGCTTTGTTGGTGAAACCTTTCGCCGCGAGTCGCAACACGTCCAGTTCACGGTCAGTGAGCGGTTCGACGATCTTTTTTTCAGGTCCCTTGAAGATGGTGGACATCAATTTTCGTGCGATCACGGGGTCGAGCGCCGACTTGCCTTCATAGACATCGCGCACTGCCTGGATCAGTTCATCCGCCTGCCCGGTCTTGAGAACATAGCCATTGGCGCCCGCCTGCAAAACCGCCATCACATAGGGATCATCATCGTATGCCGTCAGGATCAATACGCCCACTTCGGGGAATTGCGACCGCACCCAGCGCGTCACTTCGATACCGCTGGCTTTCGGCATTTGGATATCCAATACGGCGACATCCGGTTTATGTTTTTCGATGAGGGCTTGCGCCTCCTCGCCATCCCCCGCCTCGGCAATGACCTGGAGATCGGTTGCGCTTTCCAGCAGTTGTCGCACCCCTGCACGGACGATATGGTGGTCATCCGCCAGAAGAATGCGTATTTTGGGTTTTGATTTGCTCGATGATTTTGGCACGGCTTAATTTGTCCAATTGCTGATTATAAACTTGTGACTGAAATATGAACGGGAAGGCAAGCCAGACGAGACCCAGGCCTGCCAGGAGTCCGGTGATGAAGCGCATGAGTGAGTTGAACGATCCCAGCGCATCACCTGCGTAAAACATTGCGGGGAAGGCGTTATTAGTCAACACTGCCAGCCATGCATTTGTATCACGGAATCCGTTTCCGATCCCTGCAAAGTCGCTGACCATGTGTGTTCCGCCATCCAGCGCCATCGGCAGCAGGAGCAGCGCAAATCCCCACCAGCTCAAAGTCCTTATCCTATGTCGGAATGGATGCCACAATGCCGCAAAAAGCCACACGCTGGTATAGAACGAGATCATGCGGTCTGACCACGCCACCTTCCAGCCCATCGCTTCATTGCCGATGAATTGGCGCAGGATCATTGGGTTGGCAGTGTCCTGCCAGACCGCCTGGATTTCGCCCAGGGAATACATGGTCTTTTCGCCAAACCAAAAGAAAGACCGTTCAGGAAGTTGGTGACAGAAGAATGAATAAAAGAAATAAACCGCCTTGCCTGCGCCTGTCCAGCCAAGTTGCATGAAAACAGGCGCAAGGAAGGGAACAAACACCCAAAAACCATAGATGGTCAGAAAAGCGGCAAACCAATGGGTGCTTATCCACTGAAAGGCATTCGTTATTTTAGGAGCATTCAAGGTGGTTGTTGACATTTCACTCCGCTATGGGGCATCCGGTTCAGGGGCGCGATTGAGGTTGGCGCGATAGAAGGCTTTGGCTTGTTCCGTGTCGAAGATCCCAAACTTTTGAATGCGACCCCACGAAGTCATTGCGACCGGAACATCAATGGAATTCCAGGGATACGCAACCAGTTTCACGCCGCCCAGATCATCCATGACCGTGCGGATCTGTGATTTCAACTCCGCGCATCCCGTCTCATCCAACAGGTCGCAGTTGTACCAGATGATCACATACCCGTGTTCCAGGTTATGGACAAGATAACCGGCAGGATACGTATAGATATTCTCATCATAAAATCCCGCCTGTGCTTCGGTCGCATAATGTAATCCGGACGTTGGCGGGTCGGAGTTGTACTCCCCGGGGTTCGTGTCAGGTGCAAGATGGGGCGCGCTGGTCATAATGGGAATCGCCTCGCCCATTGGGGGGCGAACGCCCTGCCAGAGTATGAATCCGATGAGCGCCAGGACAATTGCCCCGACCCCAATCCAGATCAAATTCGATCTCAGTTTTTGCCTGCGCTTCTTTTCGTGTTGTTGCTGTCGCTGTGTCTTGGATGACATAAGGTTTCCCTGATGAATGACACGGATGCCAAAATTGGCATCCGTGTCATTCAGGCTGGTTACTGGATCTTAATATCGATGTCTTCCTGGAAGTCAAGCCCATCCTTGCGGACATAGACCGTCAGCTTCCAGTTTCCGCTCATGCTGAAACCTGCTTTTATGGAATATTGCCCGCCTCCCTGGTCTGTGGCGACTCCGCTCATGCCCATGCCGGTCATGTCGGTGTGATCCACGGAGACATCCACGGTCGCGCCTTCGATGGGGCTGCCATTTGCATCGGTGATGGTGAAAACTAGTTCGACATCGCCCATCATCGCGGGGCTGGGGCTGGTTTCCACCTGGATATTCACCGGTTTCTCTTCTGTTGCGCCATCTGCGGCGGGAGCAGCCCCGCCTCCACAAGCTGACAGTAGAACAGACGCCAAAACGAACATACTGATAAAGAAAAACTTGCGCATTTTTAACTCTCTCCTTGATTTTGGTTTAGTCAACGACATTGATCAT
The DNA here is from genome assembly GCA_014860745.1 of Anaerolineales bacterium. Taxonomy (GTDB): domain Bacteria; phylum Chloroflexota; class Anaerolineae; order Anaerolineales; family Villigracilaceae; genus Villigracilis. The sequence goes on along the minus strand of JACZJC010000011.1, from coordinate 3,408 downwards.
TAACATCAAGCCGCCCGGCTCGACGTTATCGTTGGTAGTGTGGTGCAGGATGTGACAGTGCAGCATCCATTGCCCGGTCTCTGTGGCGACGAACTCAATGTCGTAGCGTTCGCCCGGGGCAACGCTGACCGTGTCCTTGGTCAACTGCGCCGCCTCAGGGACAGGATGCCCATCAGTCGCGACAATTTTGAAAGGAACTCCGTGTAGATGCATTGGGTGGATGAACTGACCAATCGCGATGAAACGCAGCCGGACCAGATCGCCTTTCTTGACGGTGATGGTTTCGGTGGCAGGGAAAGATTTGCCATTAATCGTGAAGTAATTGGGTTCCATCCCACTCATAGGCATGGCGGCATAGGTCGTATCATCCGTCATACGCCATTCCGAGATCATCAACGTTTTATCCACAGCGGGTGGATTGGCAACAGGTTCCTTCGGATCAATAATGAATGGCGCATACAGCCCGGCGCCAACCTGCACATCACCTTCATAATGGGAGTGATACATAAAGGTTCCTGCCGGCTTGGCAGTGAATTCATAGGTAAACGTTTCGCCCGGCTGGATCGGGTCCTGGGTGACACCCGGTACGCCGTCCATTGCGTTGGGAACTTCGACACCGTGCCAGTGGATCGTGGTTGGATCGGGCAACTCATTCTTGACAATAATGCGGACCTGATCACCCTCGGTCACGCGGATCATCGGTCCGGGCACGGTTCCGTTATACGTGAAGGCTGTGACGGTCACCCCATCCAGGATTTCCCATTGAACAGCCTTGGTGGTTAACTCAAAGACCTTGACGCCGTCTTCCAGGCGGTATTCCAGGCGTTGTCCGCCTTCCGTTTCGGCGGCAGGTTGGACGTTTGGTGCGGTAATCGGCTCCATCATATGAGCCGCTTCAGGGTTGTCCATCATCATGCTGCCCGGGGTGGCAGTCGCATCCATCATGTTGGAATTGCCATTAGGTGTTGTGGTGGGCGCGCAAGCCGATAAGATCAATACCAGACTTGTGATTGTAAAAAATAAAATCTTCTTCATTATGGTTCCTCTGCAAAGTTGGAATAGCACTTAAATATATGGATTTCCCCTTGATCCATCCAGCGCAATTTGGCGCGGGACTGCATAGGCAATAATGCCTATGTGAAAGTCAGACAGATACTGCCACCTTGATGTCCAACGCCTCTTTGATGGAGGCAACCAGTTTTCTGTCCGCTCGTTGGAATGGGTCATCCGCAATGGAGAAGCGCGTTTGTCCGTCACTTCCATGCAGGATCAAAGTGGCAGGTTCGGCGGTCTCCCCATAGACCATCAGAACGACCATCTGGCAGTCACAATCTACTGTGCCGTGATTTGGGCAGGGACAATCCTGCTGGGTATGTCGCGCCGTGTGCAAGTCAAAGGTTTGCAAAGCCCGCATACCGGCTTGCGATATTTTTTTCTTCGCCGTCTGCAAAGCCACATCGCAGGGCAGGTCAACAATCAGGAAGGAAAGTGTGGTCATGGAACGCCTCTATCATTGGATGTTTTCCATTGTAGGTATGTTCCCATTGGGATTAGAGAGCCGCGTGGCGTATTTGTTGATAGGCAGAATCGCCTATCCTGACTCCCTGAGGATTATCCCTCCGCCTCCTTAAAATATTGTTCGGGCGTTCGTTCGAACAATATTTTGCACGCCTCGGAACATAAATAATAGGTCTTGCCCTGATGAACCACTTTGTATGGTGGTTGTTCCGGGTCCACTTTCATTTCGCACACCGGGTCGGTCTCGAATGCCCGACCGGCGGGAATGAACTTTGTCATGCTGAAACTATTCATGAGTACATCTCCTGTGATTGCTGCAGATGCTAACAGGAAACCCAAAAATTTCCGTAAGCATTTCTGCCTATCCCGGTTAAGGCTATCTGGCTCAAGACATGCCAGGGGGTAGGGGCTATGATGACTGCAAGGAGAAATTTTTATTGTGAAACGTTTCCTGATTCCCAGTACGGCATTTTTTATGGGTTCCATCCTGATCGCTTCGTTCTACATCGGCATCCTCTCCTGGGCGCAGGGCTGGGAGTACGCCTCTTCTCAATTCATCCGTGACCGATGGTACGTCATCCCGATCATCCTCGGCTTCGGCGTACAAGCCGCGCTCTATTCCATCTTGCGATTTCGCCTATTCATTCCAGTTACATCTACTGGACATGTCGGCTCCATGATGGGCGCGAGCGGAGGCACATCCGCCACTGCGATGGTCGCGTGTTGCATTCACCATGTCACGGATGTCCTTCCAATTCTGGGTCTGAGCGCGGCTGCCAGTATTCTCACCCGCTATCAACGTCCATTCATGCTCATCGGACTCGCCATGAACTTGATCGGAATTGGAGTCATGCTCTTCGTGCTCCATCGCGAACGACAAAAATTACAACCTGTTCTTCTGGAGACAAAATGAAACGCCTCTTAATTCCCGTCCTTATTATTTTGATTTTCGTTATCACAGCCTGTTCAACGACTTTATCCCCGCTTCCAACCCAGCCGCCATCTGATCCTGTTTCTACAGAATCAGCCTCTCCTGAATTTGACTCTGCCACTCGCATGGACAACCAGGGAGCGATCATCTTTGAAGTCACTCCGCTCAATCTTAACCAAACTGCCGAATCCCTTGGATTCAATATTGTCTTAACCACCCATTCAATTGACCTCAGCATGGACCTTGCTGCAACCGCAACCCTCACGACCGATACGGGTGTCAGTGTCAATTCAACCCTGTGGGATGCCCCGCGCGGCGGGCATCATGTGGAAGGAAAATTGATCTTCCCCGCGACGCAGGATGGTAAATCCATTCTGGTTGGAGCGACAAAACTCACCCTCACCATCACCGATGTGGATGCTCCCACCCGCATCTTTGAATGGGAGTTGAAGTAATAGGAGGTAAGGATGACACACAAGCCAGATATCAGCCGTCGTGACTTCATCAAATCTGTCACTGTTTTTATTGGCAGCTTGATCGGCGCCGGGATTGGACTGCCTTCCATTTTCTATCTGCTTTCACCGTCGCTTGAAAAAACGGAAGACGATTCCTTTGTGGATCTCGGTTCGCTGGAAAAATATCCGATTGGCATTCCAACCCGGTTTGAATTTACCCGCACCAAGGTCAATGGCTGGGAACGGACGGCGACCAATTATGGCTTGTTCGTTCTGCACGAGAGTGAAAGCGAAGTAAGGGTATTCTCTGACATTTGCACCCACCTTGGCTGCCGTGTCACCTGGCATCCTGATCAGGGACATTAGACCTCTTGCAAAAGTCAAATTGAGTTGAGTTCGAGGTTGTAAATAGCAGCGATCAGGTTGAAGCGCAAAGCAAACCTCTTTCTACGATTACGATACCTCTCGCTCAAAATACGAAACACTTTCAACTTACGGAATATA
>JACZJC010000010.1 GCA_014860745.1 Anaerolineales bacterium | reverse complement strand
CCCCGTCCAGCCGCCTATGGGCGCCGGCCGGCGCCATTGGTTCAACGAGGCCACGATCTTGGCTCCATTGTTGCTGCTGATCTCCACCGGACCGCCATCCAGGGTGTACCTCACGACCATGCTGGTGCTTGGCTGCATGACGTATGTTCCCTGGGTTACTCCGGCGATCTTCACTGTTACCGTGGTGGCGATCGTATCCACATTCGCGAATGCCAGCGAGGCATCCAGGTAAAGCGGCCAGTTTCCAAAATAGATCGGGATCAGGTATTTGTCAGATACCTGGGTCGAGGGCAGACCCATCATCTCCGATTGACCATTGTACTCACCGACACCTTCCGCCCTTTTCAGCTCGTACAGCGAGGCGACGATTTTCGCCCCCACATCGCTGCTCACAACCAGCGGGCCTCCCGTAACATAATAGACTTCAAAGCGGCTGTCGGAGGGTCCCAGGAGATAGGATCCCATCACGGTTCCGCCGATCTTCACCGTGATCGTTCTGGGCACCGTGTCGACGTTGGCCATCAGGACGGCATTGTACAAAGTGGGATCGGTGCCGTTGTAGCGTGGAATGACATAGCTGTTCGAGATCTGTGAAACCGGCAGCGCCATGGATTGCGCCACCCCGGTCCAGCCGCCGTCCGGCGTCGGCCGTCTCCATTGATTCAATGAGGCGATGATCCCTATCCCATTATTGCTGCTGATCTCCACCGGCCCCCCATCGAGCGTGTACTTCACCACCTGGCTCATGCCGGGGTCCATATGGTAGGTTCCCCTCGATGTACCGGCAATTGTCACATCTACATCAGTAGGACCGCTCGCGATGCCGCCCAAATTCAAGCTAATCGGCATATACGAATTATTCGTCTCGTTGCTTTCCGTATCGCCGCCGGAACAGTTGGGGTCTGCATAAAGGTAAATGTTATAAAAACCTGGGGGTAGGCCAGTGCGGTAAGGATCGTAACTAGGATCCTGATATTCCGGCTCGGTATCCGGGTAACCGATATACACATCCACGATTACTACGGTGTCAGGGTCCAGCGCATCATTGAATTGTGACCGGGTGTAATTCCCACGTTCTGCATCTACAGGAGTTGTAAGAGGATCGATGGAATTTGTCGGGTCGTAATAAACGCAGCCCTCTCCATCAACAGAACCCGCAGGTGTTATGCGATAGCCGCTCCAATCCGACAACCTGCCAAATGGATTTGTATCAGGTCCGTAATTGGGTTTATCATCTATAAATACACCGGGGTAAAAGAGGCCTGTAGCCGCCGTGCCTTGATTTTTAATCGTCATACGAATATAAAAGGCCTCATTGGCATTCGGCGCAGTAATGACAGCATTGTTTGCCGCATTGCGAAGTTCGTAGGTTAAAATCACAAGATCGGGTTCGTCGGCGGCCTGGGCGGGAATCGCAATTCCCAGCGAGAAGATAAACACACTCGCAAGAACGATTCGAAACCCGCGCACCACCCCTGCCAGGAGTTTTTGTTTTTGTATTTGTTTCATAATAAACCTTGCCTTTTCTATAACCGAACAACTTTCGACTGAACTTTGCACCTATGGGTAAACAAACAATTCAATATTATTATAAAACACTCTTATCCCGGTAAACCTTGCAATTCCGTCTGCACAAAAGTATTAATACACCGTTAATGCTTTCATATTTGTAATTGCCTTCATCCAGAAGAAGAGTTGCCATCCCTTATTCTTCCATTGCTCTTTTGAGAGACTCTCCCCAACCCGGCATCCGCAGGCCAAAAACCTTCTCGAAGCGCGAACAATCCAGGGCGGTAAAGAGCGGGCGGCGGGCGGCGCTGGGAAATTCCGCGGTTAAGGCGGCTTCGAGTTTTTTTACTTTCTGCTCCCCCGCGCGGGGGTCCAAATCCAGAATGGCGCGTGTAAAATCAAAGCGCGAGACACTCCCAGACCCGGCCAGATGATAAACGCCGCTTCGTTCTGAAAAATACTTCTCCGAATCCGCTAAACTACGCGCAACCATCGCCGCCGAGATCTCCGCCAAAGACCGCGCCCAGGTGGGGCTCCCAATCTGATCGGTGACAATTCTCAAGGTATCCTGCTTCCTCGCCCAGGACAATGCTTTAGTGACGAAACTGTCCCCCCGCAAACTGTACACCCAGCTCGTCCGCAGGATGACATACGCGCCTCCCACCTGACCGATGGCCTGCTCGCCTTTCAATTTACTTTGACCATACACGTTGAGCGGATTCGTCGGGTCATCTTCGGTATAAGCGGAGGTCTTTGTGCCGTCAAAAACATAATCAGTGGAATAGTGGATGAAAACGGCTCCCAGCCGCTTCGCCTCCCCGGCCAGGATACCGGGCATCACCGCATTGATTCTATGCGCGCGTTCCTTTTCAACCTCAGCTTTGTCCACCGCCGTATACGCCGCCGGGTTGATGAGAATGGCGGGTTGCACCCTTCGGATTACTTCCAGGACGGCATCCGCATCCTCAAAATCAGCATCCGATGCCCCCACGGCCGTCAAGTTCCCCAAGGGCATTAAAGTCCGGTTTAATTCCCAGCCCAGTTGCCCGTTTTTTGCAAACAGCAATATATTTCGATTGATCATTTTATACTTGCAAGCTTCTGCTGGTATTGTTCGATCACCATTTCCGGGCCGCCATCGGCGATGACATTTCCATGGTCCAAAAAAATGATGCGGTTGCATAAGCGGCGGATCTGATCAATATTATGAGAGACCACCACAAGAATACTGGATTTTTCGACCATTTGCTGGATGCGCTGCGTGCTTTTCTCTACAAAGTGACCATCCCCCGTCGCAAATACTTCGTCGATCATCAGGATTTCCGGATCTGTTACCGCTGCGATTGAGAATGCCAGCCGTCCGTACATGCCGCTGGAATAGTACTTCACGGGCAAATCCAAAAAATCATTCAGTTCCGAGAATTCTGAAATCTCAAGCTCTTTCACCTTCATTTCGTCGGGAGAAAATCCCAACAACGCTCCATTCAAATATATATTCTTCCTGCCGGTTTGCTCAGGGTCAAAACCAGCCCCCAACTCCATGAGGGGTGTAATCCTGCCTTTGATCGATATTTTTCCCTGATGCGGCTTGTAGATCCCTGAAATCGTTTTTAAGAGGGTCGATTTCCCGGCCCCATTTAACCCAATCAGACCCACTCTATCCCCCGGATTAATCTTCAACGCTATTTCATGAAGGGCAAAAAAATCCCGGTAATCATTAAGTTTTTTGTTCCCCGTAAACCAATTTACCACGGCATCCTTTAGCGAAGGGTTCGGATTATGATAGATCCTGAATTTAACAGACACCTGGTCGAGTTCGATGAAAGCGCTCATAAGCGGTAGATAACCTCTTTCTCATACAATTGAAACACAACGGTTCCAAGCAGCATACTGGCAGTGGCTAACCCGGCGCAAACCAGCCATTCAATCGAACCCGGCGGTTTCGATTCGTACACTATTATATGGAAAAGGGTAATGAAGGAATAAAACGGATTGAATTTAATAAAACCCAACAAACGCTCGGAAAGCATTGAAATTGGATAGATAATGGGCGTTAGGTAAAATAAGCCAAGCAAACCAATTTGTAAAATATGGGACAGATCGCGAAAAAACACCGTCATGATGCTAAGCGTCATGATAATACCGAATAGAAACAGAGATAACAACAAAAGCGCAACCGGGAGCAGCAACAGGCTCCAGCCAAACTTCGCTCCAAAAAAAAGAGCCAGAACAAATAGACTGACCAGGCTAAATAAAAAATTAGTCACTTCAACCCCCAATGTCACCAATGGGAATATTATTTTCGGAATATATATTTTTTTTAAATAACCTTCAGCGAGGATGATGGACATGGATCCGCCCACCATGCTGGAGGTGATTAAATTCCAGGGCAGGAGACCGCTAAATAAATACAAACTAAACTGAGAAAACGGCAGCTTGTAAAGTGACGAGAAAACAACAGCCATGATGATCATTGTGAACAATGGGTTTAACAAACTCCATAGGAAGCCGAGCGTCGAACGGCGGTACCGCGAGCTGAGATTCGTGTTGACAAAATTAAACAAGGCATACCGATAAACAACAACCTCGCGAATATTTCTTGAAACAAACTCTGCCAGATTACTTTTTTTCGAAGCATCGAAGTGGCTTACGAACTGATCATCATGATTCAACATATTGTTCCCTGCAATTATTTTTTATTTTCCTCAGCCAGCCGCATCAAGTAGCCGCTATAGTTATTGTTCCCCATTTTCTGCGCCAGATTCTTGAGTTGTTCACGGCCGATAAATCCTCTGCGATAGGCAATCTCCTCCGGAGACGAGATCATCAGTCCCTGGCGGTCTTCCACAGCCTGCACAAAATTTGCCGCCTGGAGCAGGGATTCGTGCGTCCCGGCGTCCAGCCAGGCCACGCCGCGCCCAAAGGGTGTGACTTGTAACTCCCCCATATCCAAATAGATACGGTTCAAATCAGTAATTTCAATCTCGCCGCGCGCAGAGGGTTTCAAAGACTCGGCAAATTTCACAACCCGTTCATCATAAAAATACAAGCCCGGCACCGCGTAATGAGAGCGGGGCTTCTGCGGCTTTTCTTCGAGGCTGACGGCTTTCCCCTGGGCGTCGAATTCCACCACGCCGTATCTTTGCGGGTCTTGCACCGGGTAAGCGAAAATCAACGCGCCCTGCTCCAGAGCCGCCGCCGATTGTAGCTGAGTGGGCAGCCCCTGGCCAAAAAAGATGTTGTCACCCAAAATCAGGCAGACGCGTTCCCCGGCAATAAATTCCCTGCCCACCAAAAAAGCGTCCGCCAGCCCGCGCGGTTCTGCCTGTTCGGCATAGGAGAATTGCAAGCCCCAGGGTTTTCCATCCCCCAATAATCGTCTGATCACCGGCAAGTCTTCCGGAGTGCTGATGATCAATATATCTCGTATCCCCGCCAGCATGAGCATGGACAGGGGATAGTAGATCATGGGCTTATCATACACCGGCAGCATTTGCTTGCTGGTCGCGAGAGTTAATGGATACAAGCGCGTCCCGCGCCCGCCTGCCAAGATAATTCCTTTCATCTCATCACTCCTGATCGATTAACGTGATTTGTAATTTGCATCCAGCCAGCCTTTGTACTCCTGCTTTTGAAGGATGGCGGTCACCCACTGCGGGTGAGAGAGATACCAGTTGACAGTGTCAAGCAGGCCTTCGGTCAGGCTATGACGCGGACGCCAGCCGAGTTCACTGCTGATCTTGTGCGTGTCCATGTCATAACGGCGGTCATGTCCGGGACGATCCTTCACGAATTCGATCAATTTTTTATGCGGTTTATGGCTGGGGCTGGGGGATATTTCATCCAAAATCTCGCAGATGGTTTCGACGATGGTGAGGTTGGCAGGCTGGTTCTCGCCGCCGATGTTATAGGTTGAACCGATCGATCCCTTTTTAAGGACGAGATGGATCGCTTCACAGTGGTCTTCAACATGCAGCCAGTCACGGATCTGCTGGCCATCCCCATAAACGGGCAGGGATTTGCCATTCAATGCATTAAGAATGATGAGGGGGATCAATTTTTCGGGGAATTGATAAGGGCCGTAATTATTCGAGCAATTGGTCATGGTAAACGGAAGACCATACGTATGTCCATACGAACGGACCAAATGGTCGCTGGATGCCTTCGATGCGGCATAAGGTGAATTTGGCGCGTAGGGCGTTTCTTCCGTCCAGGCGGGCTCGCCGGGCGCAAGCGAGCCAAAGACTTCATCGGTGGAAACGTGGTGAAAGCGGACATTTTCCAAAGGCAGGCGACGTCCTGAGCTTGTCGAAGGGCTCTTTTCCTGAAGCCAAAATTTGCGTGCAGCTTCCAAGAGGGAAAATGTCCCCATAATATTGGTCTCGATAAACTGCCTGGGACCTAAAATAGAACGATCCACATGGGACTCGGCGGCAAAATGGACAAGCGTATCCACCTGGTATTTTTTAAGCAATTCGCCGACAAATTCCGTATCGCAAATATCGCCTTGAACGAAAGTATAGCGCGAGTCATGTGCGATTTCTTTCAGGTTTTCAAGACTGCCGGCATAGGTGAGGGCATCCAAATTTACAATTTGAATATTGGGTTCGACACGTAATAGATAATGAATGAAATTCGAACCAATAAACCCCGCCCCCCCAGTGACTAGTACATTTTTCATTTGGTGTTTGTATCCTTATCTCATTTCACTTTCAATCGAACAATTCGGCTTCGGCCAATAGTTTTCCGTTAATGTCTTTATTGGATAATGAAGGGGGCAGGCCATTAACCAGGGGCCAGTCGATGCCGATTTGGGGGTCGTTCCATAAAATGCTGCGTTCCCATTCGGGGGCGTAATAATCTGTAACTTTGTAGGTGACTTCCGCGTTTTCGCTGAAGACGTAGAATCCGTGAGCAAAACCGGGGGGAATCCACAACTGCAGCTTGTTTTCGGCTGAAAGGATTATACCAACCCACTTGCCGAAAGTCGGCGAACTGCGGCGGATGTCCACAGCCACATCGAATACCTCACCCGCGATAACACGGATCAATTTGCCCTGAGCCTGCCGGATCTGGTAATGCAGTCCGCGTAAAACTCCCTTTTGAGAGGCAGAATGATTTTCCTGAACGAATTTTTGGGGAATGCCCGCCTGGGCAAATTCAACATCGCGGTAGGTTTCCATAAAGAAGCCGCGCGGGTCTTCAAATACCCTGGGTTTGAGAATCAGCACATCGGGGATCTTTTCAGGGACAAATTCCATGGATCGCTTGGTCCTTCGGTGGGATTATTTTTCTTCCAGCCGTCTATTATATCCTTCCCCAGGGGCATGGTGAACGTAAGGGTGGAAACCGGATGGTCATCTGATAAAATAGGTAAAACTATGGAATATTATATATGGAGAAGGCTATATGACAACCGTTCGTACCGATGTTTTTAAACTTGGCGAAAATTTTGCAACCCTGCTCGGCGATGAAGTAAAAGTCGGTGATATGGCTCCCGAGTTCACCTCTGTGGTGCCGGGCTGGGGCAAGGTAAACCCGCTGCAGGAATCCAAAGGCAAGGTGATCATTCTTTCCGCCGTCCCTTCGCTCGATACCGATACTTGTGACCGCGAAACCCGCCGTTTCAATGAAGAAGCCGCCAAACTCGGCGATGATATCGTCATCTACACCATCAGCACCGACTTTCCCATGGCACAGAAGCGCTGGTGCGGCGCCGCCGGTGTGGACAAAGTGAAGGTCGTTTCTGATGTAGTCGAAACCGATTTTGGCTTAAAGTATGGCATTGTCATCAAGGAACGCCGCTACCTGCGCCGCTCTGTTTTCATTGTCGGGCGGGATGGTAAATTGACCTATGTCAATTATCTGCCCGCGCTCAGCGTGGAACCGGATTATGACGAAGTGATCGCGGCGGCGAAAAAGACTCTTGGGTAGGTCATGGTTTGAGTAAACCGGACCAGAATTCAGATTAAGAGAGAAGCGAAAAACCGTCTCCAGCAGGAGGCGGTTTTTTATCCCGGTGTTACAATCCGCGGCAAAAAAACTTTAGCAATTTCACGACACGGAGATGTTCATGAGTGAAGCGAGAAAAGAATTTTGGAACGGTGTGCGCGCCGAAGTTCCGCTCTTGATCGGTGTGTTTCCTTTTGGGATGATCTACGGAGCGCTTGCGTTGAATGCGGGCTTATCAGCGTTTGCCTCGCAAATGATGTCGTCCATGATCTTTGCGGGGTCGGCACAGTTCGTTACGGCGCAGCTCGTGCACGACGCCGCGCCCGGGTTCGTCATCATCGTGACCATTGCCGTGGTCAACCTGCGGCACATGCTGTACAGCGCGTCGCTCGCGCCGTATTTGAAAAACCTATCCTTGAAATGGAAGACCCTGCTCTCCTATTTGTTGACCGACGAAGCCTACGCGCCGACCATCCTTAAGTTTGAAAAGGATGGCGCTACGCCTTTCAGCCACTGGTTTTTATTGGGCGCGGGTTTTTCCTTGTGGTTCACCTGGCAGGTCAGCACTGCGCTGGGGATCTTTCTCGGCGCGGAGATACCCAGGGAATGGCCGTTAGATTTTGCCCTGCCCCTCACCTTCATTGCCATGGTGGTGCCAGTATTGAAAAAGCAACCCATGATCGCCGCGGCGCTCAGCGCCGGTGTCACCGCTTTGCTCGCTTATCATCTTCCATTTAAGTTGGGGCTGATCGTTGCAGCGCTGGTGGGGATTGCTGTTGGCACATGGCTGGAGGGAAGAGAATCCCCAAGGGGGATGATATGAATATCTGGTTGATTATGCTCATCGGCGGCCTGGTTACGTTCGGGCTTCGATTCTCGCTGATCTATTTATTCGGCAGGTTCGAAGTCCCGCAAACAATGCGGCGCGCCTTGCACTACGTCCCGCCTGCAGTACTTTCCGCTATCATATTTCCCGAAATACTCTTCCATGATGGCGCTTTGGATTTGTCCCTCGGCAACACACGCCTGCTCGCGGGTCTCATCGCCATTTTGACGGCATGGTTTTCAAGAAACACCCTGCTCACCATCCTGGTTGGCATGGCCGCATTGCTGATCCTTCAACTGCTATAATAAAAAATGCCCGCATTGAGCGGGTATCACTTTTATATATAGACTAAAAAGATTTGGTTGCCTCCCGCCTCTTTTGCGCGCGTCATGGCCTGCCGTGCCTGTTGGATCAGCGGCTCCACTTCGGTGGATGTGCTGATTCGCGCAACGGATGCAATGCCAGCGCTGAGTTTCACGTTCAACGGCGCTTCATCCTGGACCTCGATGCGGGTGCCTCGTACCCCGGCAATGACTCTGTCTGCCACTTTTTCCGCGTCCGCGCCGATGACGCCGGCCAGCGCAATCACGAACTCGTCCCCAGACCAACGTCCGATGCAATCATACGGGCGGCTTTTCTCGCGGATGGTCTGCGCCACGATCCGCAGCACATCGTCGCCTGTTTCACTGCCAAACTTGTCGTTGATGGCTTTGAAATTATCGATATCCAACGCGATCAGGCTCAAGGGCAGCGAAGCGCGGCGGGAACGTTCCAACTCCCCATTCGCCTGGCGTATGAGTGCCGCACGGTTCATAAAGCTTGTCAGGCTGTCGAAAACCGCCTGATTCTCCAGCTGATTGCGGGCTACGGCAAGGCTGCTGGCCATTGAGAGAATCCGCTCCGCCATCGCCACGCGGGTTTTCAAATCTGCTGCCTTGAACGGCTTTTGGATGATGTCGTCCATTCCAGTCGGCGTGGATTCATCCTCCAAATTTTTCGTTGTGGTCAGCAATATATAGATCGGTTCCGCGGGGTTGACGGCGCGCGCGCGAGCAATGAACTGCGGGTCGCGAACATCGTTCGCCTCCCAATTGGCGATCAAAAAACGGGATTCGCCCGACCGAATATAGGAAAGTGCCTGCTCGCTGGAGGTGATTGAGATGACTTCATAACGTTTCCCGCTCAGCGCCTGTTTGATGAATGCAAGTTCCTTGAGATTGTTTTCGAGCACCAGTATCTTCATGGGCATCCTTATTAAGATATTATAGCAGGATGTTTCCGTTCGATTTTCAAAAAAATATGGTTGATTCGCATTTAATATGAAGCCAAACCCATCACGTTGACAAATGCCCCCTCCCATAGTAACATTTGCCCCGCTCTTCCCACAACGCCGAGGTAGCTCAGTGGCAGAGCAGGGGACTCATAAGCCCTTGGTCGGGAGTTCAAATCTCCCCCTCGGCACTACAGACCGCCCAATGGCGGTCTTTTCTTTTGGTGTACAATTTTATATTCATAATATGCAGATCAAGATCGACAAACTTATCCGCAGTAAACGCCGCACGATCGCGCTGATCGTCGAAAGGGACGGCAGTCTCACGGTCCGCGCGCCGAAGCGGGCAGCGGCGGTGGAGATTGAATCGTTTATTCACGAAAAAGCCGGGTGGATTTTCCGCACACAGGAAAAGATTAAATCCAGCATTGTGATTCCCAATAAACAATTTGTAAGCGGGGAAAATTTTTTGTATTTGGGAAATGAATACGAACTTCGCCTCGTTCCCCCGCAGCGGCCTGTTCTAAAATTCGACGGTGGATTCACGCTGGGGTATTCCGCCAAGCCTCGCGGCGAACAAGCGTTCATCCGCTGGTACAAGCAACGGGCGTTTTCCATCATTTCAGAAAGGGTTGGGTTATTTTCGCAGGGATATGGTTTTACGCCCAAACAGGTAAAAATCTCCTCTGCCAGAACGCGCTGGGGATCGTGCAGCCCGGATGGGACGTTAAATTTCACCTGGCGGCTGGTGATGGCTCCGCTGGAGGTGGTGGATTATGTGGTGGTGCATGAGCTGGTGCATTTGCGGGTGAAGAATCATTCCAGCAGGTTTTGGGGGGAAGTGGAAAAGATCATGCCCGGCTACAAAGAACGGAGAAAGTGGCTGCGCGTACATGGGGAACGGCTGAATATATGACTTGTTCATCCGCGGGAGGCGGGCAGAATCATTTTTGAGGGTGGAAAATGAAATTTGGGGAGAAACAGGAAAGGGCGGGGAAGGCGGCGCGGAATTTTCATCCTAACAAACTTATTTGGGTAGGGGAAACCCTAATGGAAAAGAACATCTTTGCGTGTGAAAATTGCAAAGTTCTCAGAAGTTTTATGGAGTTTACCGATGGCTGCAAAAATGACGAAAGCACAATTGGAATTGGAATTAAAGAAGGCGCAGAGGCGCATTGCTGCGTTGGAGCATCAGGTTCCAGCGCGCAAAGCGACTAAAAAACGTGTGACGCAGGAAACATTGCCACCGGACGAAATGCGTTATCACAGCCTCTTTGAAGAGTCGCCTCTTTCCCTTTGGGAGGAGGATTTTTCGGCGGCGAAAAAGAAGCTCTCGGAATTGAAAGAGAGCGGGGTGACCGACCTGCGCGGGTATTTATATTCGCACCCCGAATTTGTGATCGAGTGCGCCTCCCTGGTGCAGGTACTGGATGTGAACAAGGCCACCCTGCGCCTATTCGAAGCGGAGCGGAAGGAAGATCTGTTAAGAAAACTGGATGTCGTCATCGGCCATGAAAATATTATGGTGCTTGCAGACGAACTGCTGGCCTTCGACGCAGGACAAACCACGTATTTTTGGGAGGGGGTCAATTTCACGACGCGGGGAAGGAAGATCTTCGTGCAGCTCCATCTTTCGATCCTGCCTGGATATGAGGAGAGCCTTTCCCGGGTGGTGGTTTCCATCACCGATATGACAAAGAGATGCGAAGCGGAAGATGCGCAAAAAAGGGCTGAAATCTATTACCGGGCTTTATTCGAACAAACTCACGATGCGGTTTTTATTTTGGATCTGGAGGGGAATCACCTGGCGGTTAACCAGCGCGCCGCCGATATGCTGGGATACAAATTCCATGAAACCCTGACCCTCTCGATTTCAGACACATCCGCCGAACAGGAAAAAAGCAGGGAGGTTATCAAGCGGTTGTTGAAAGGCGAGCATATCGCGCCCTACGAACGCATCTTCCGCAAAAAGGATGGAAGTCACTTCCCTGTAGAGATCAATCTTGAACTGGTAAAGGATGTGGAAGGGAAACCGCTGAATATTCTTAGTGTGGTGCGGGATATTACCCAGCGAAAACTCGACGAGGTGGAGCTTCGTAAAAGCGAGGAAAGATACCGCACCATCGCCGAGGACACCCCCGCCATGGTCTGCCGCTTCCTGCCGGATGGGACGTTGACCTTCATTAATTCTTTTTACTGTGGTTATTTCGATACCTCATACGAAAAACTGGCGGGGACCAATCTTTTCTCGCTCATTCCGGAGACGGAGAAAGAGCTGGTAAAGGAAAAATACCTTTCACTCCATAAAGAGAAACCCTTCATCACCTATGAATATAAAACGACCGACATAAAAGGAAGAGAATGCTGGCAGCGCTGGACAGACCGCGCGCTGTTCAATGAAAACGGTGATGTGGTGGAGTATCAATCCATTGGGGAGGATATTACAGAAAGAAAGGAAGCGGAACAGCAACTGGCGAAGAATGAAGCGCGCTTCCGCGCCTTGATCGCAAATACTGGAGACCTGATCCTCGTGGTAGACGCGGAAGGCAACGTGAATTTCGCCAGCCCTTCAACCGAACGGATATTTGGTTACCTGCCGGAAGAAGTCATTGGCAGCAGCTTTTTGGATTGGGTGCATTCAGACGACCTGGCGGAAGTCATTACGGCCTTCCAAAATCGGAAAGAAACTCCGGGAGTCGCGCCTCACGTCGTGCGAGTGCGTGGACGTCACAAGGACGGCACCTGGCGATATGTGGAAGCGCTCGGAACAAACCTGCTGGATGACCCATCCACTATGGGGCTTGTGGTGAACATCCGCGATGTAACGGAGCAGAAGCGCGGTGAGTTGGAAAAACAAGCCCTGTATGAAATCATGCAGGGGATGGCGTTATCGCAAAACCTCAACGAATTCCTCAACCTGGTCCATTTTTCGATCAGCCGGGTAATTCGGGCAGACAACCTTTTCGTCACTTTATACAACCCGCTCAGCGGTTTGTTCGAAGATGCCTATTCCATGGATAAATATGACGAGCCGATGGGTCCGTCCAACCGTGAAGGAACCCTGACCGCCTATATCTTCCGCACCGGCACCCCCCTGCTGGTGAATGAAAAAAAATTTGAAGAGATGATACAGGCGGGCGACGTGGAATTGGTGGGCACCGATTCAAAATCCTGGCTGGGAGTACCGCTGAAAACGGGAGGAAAAACCATCGGCGTGATGGCAATTCAGGAGTACGAAATTGCCGGCCTGTATTCCGAAAAAGACCTGGCCTTCCTCGCTTCGATCTCAGGGCAGGTTGCCTCTGCTGTGGAGAGGAAACAAGCTGAAGAAAAACTTCGCGAAAGTGAAGAACGGTTCACAAGCGCCTTCGAAAATGCGGCCATTGGCAAGGCGCTGGTCTCCACCGAAGGCCGCTGGCTCAAGGTCAACCAGGCGTTATGCAGCCTCATTGGGTATAAAGCCGATGATTTAATGGCAATGACATTTCAGGATATCACCCATCCCGACGATCTTGACCTGGACCTGGAATATGTGCGGGAAACCCTGGCAGGGACCCGCCAGACCTACCAGATGGAGAAACGCTATTTCCATAAGGATGGGCACATCGTTTGGGTGTTGCTGAGCGTTTCGCTGGTGCGCAGTGAAAATGGGGAGCCGCTATATTTCATCTCCCAAATTCAAGATGTTACCGAACGCAAACGCATCGAGAATGTGCTGCGTGAAAGCGAGGAAAAATACCGCCTGCTTATCGAACATGCGAGCGAAGCCCTTTACGTCATTCAAAACGGGCTGATCGTGTTCGCCAACCCCATGTTCGAAAAAATTTCGCAGGTGCCGTTATCCGAAGTGATTGGCTCGAATATCCTGGATTTCATCCCTTCACAAAAGGAACGCATGTCCGCCATTCGCAGGCACAAGCTTCTGCTGCGCGGAAAGGTTGAAAAGACTCAAAGCGAATATAAGTTAAGGCTCCGCTCCGGAGAAGAGATTTGGGTCAATGTAAGCGAGGTAAATACACTTTGGAAAGGGGAAAAGGCTGTCCTCACTTTTGCCTCCGACATTACCAGCAATAAATTGGCCGCGGAAAATCTGCGCGCAAGCGAATCATCCTTACAGGGAATATTGCAATCCACAGCCGATGGCCTCCTGGCGGTCAGCGCGGAAAATAAAGTGCTTTATACCAATGAACATTTTTCTGAAATGTGGAAGATACCCCAGGAAATCCTTTCCAGAAAAGACGATGCCGTTCTCCTTCAGTTTGTTTTAGATCAATTGATCAATCCTCAGGAATTCCTCGAAAAAGTCAAGGACCTCTATCGATCCCGGCAGGAGAGCTTCGATATCCTCGATTTCAAGGACGGGAGGGTCTTTGAGCGCTTTTCGAAACCCATAACAACGTATCAAGGAGAACATGCAGGCAGGGTATGGTCATTTCGCGATATTACGCAGCGCAAACTCACAGAGGACAAAATCGTCGAAAGTGAGAAACGCTACCGCAGCCTGTTCGAAGATTCTCCCATCTCCCTGTGGGAGGACGATTATTCGGGCGTTAAACAAAAACTGGACGAATTAAAACGCCAGGGTGTAACGGATTTTGAAGCTTATTTTACAGAGCATCCTGAAATTGCGGCTGAATGTACATCTCTCATCAAAATTCTGGATGCCAACAAAATCTCGGTGAAATTGTTTAATGCAAAAAACAAGGAGGAATTGCTGGCAAATTCCAGCCAATTACTCGACACAGAAGTGATTGGCCATCGCGGACTTATAAATTTCGCAAAGGGACTGACCCAGTTTGAATGGGAGGGAGTCAACAGAAAATTAACAGGCGAGTTAATGAACATCAAACTCACCTGGTCTGTGGCGCCGGGGCATGAAGAAGACCTCTCCAAGGTGCTCATCTCGATCATGGACATCACGGAGCTCAAACGCGCCGAGGCCGAATTAAGAGAAACAAAGAATTTTGTCACCACCCTGCTGGAACTGGCTCCCATATCCATCTATGTCAACACGCTTGACGACTCCTTTAGCCTGGTTAACCACCAATGGGAAGAGGATACCCAGATCAGCCGTAATGATGCGGTGGGACATTCCCTCTTTGAAGTATTCCCACCCGAGTTGGCGCAAAGGTTCCAGGCGCAAAACCGCCTGATCGCAGAAAGCGGCTCTTCTTTGGCGCTTGAAGAATGGGTGGAGACGCCCAGGGGACGGCGCTGTTATTACACCCACAAATTCCCGCTTCGGGAGGCAAACGGGGTCATTGATTCGGTCGGCGGCATCTCGCTCGATATCACTGAGCGCAAACAGACGGATGAAAAATTAAGCGAGAGCGAACGGCGCTACCGCGCGCTGTTTGAAGATATGCCGGTTTCAATTTGGGAGGAGGATTTTTCCGATGTTAAAAAACATCTGGATACTTTGAAAGAACAGGGTGTTACCGACTTCCGCGCGTATTTTGCATCTCATCCTGATACCGCGATCAAGTGGTTCAACGAGATCAAGATTGTGGATGTAAACAATATGGCGGTGGAAATGTTTCAGGCGGAAAACAAGGAGCATTTGATCAGATTTACCAGCCAGGGCACAAGTAAAGGCGAACTGGAACATGTCCATGAGTTTCTCGCGGACATCGCGGATGGAAAAACCAGTCACAGTTGGGAAGGTGTTGACGAAACATTAACAGGTCAACTTATCGATATAAATTTGAGTTGGTCTGTTGTCCCGGGTCATGAGGATGATTTCTCCAAAGTCATTGTCACAACCATCGACATCACCGAAAGCAAACGGGCAAATAAAATTCTAAAAGAAAGCGAGCAGCGCTACCGGGGCCTGTTCGAGAATTCACCCATCTCCCTGTGGGAGGAGGATTTCTCTGCCGTCAAACAAAAGCTCGACGAGATGAGGCGCGAGGGCATCACCGATTTCGAGGCTTATTTTTCGGAACACCCGCACCTGGTTTCGGAATTCGCATCCCTCGTCAAAATCCTGGATGTGAACAGGGCTTCTTTAAAACTCTTCAAAGCGGAGGAAAAGAGCGAGCTGCTTTCGAACCTTGGCGATTTGGTAACGATCCCGGCCGAGCAGTTCAAGCAGGAGCTGATACAGATTTCGAAGGGAATTACCCGTTTCGAGCACGAGGCAGTCAACCGCACTCTGAACGGCGAGACCATCCATGTTTACCTCACCTG
The DNA here is from genome assembly GCA_014860745.1 of Anaerolineales bacterium. GTDB lineage: Bacteria > Chloroflexota > Anaerolineae > Anaerolineales > Villigracilaceae > Villigracilis. The sequence goes on along the minus strand of JACZJC010000010.1, from coordinate 105,688 downwards.
GTCGGTGGCTGCGGGGTATGAAACCGACCTCTCCAAGGTCATCATCTCACTTGTTGATATCACCGAGAGAAAACGGTCCGAGGCTGAGATCAACCGCCAGCTCTCAGAGTTGGAAACGCTGTACGAAAGCGGTCTTGCCATCAGCCGGCTGCTCACACCAAAAGAGATCGCCCAAAAAGTGATCGAGGTGCTGGACCGCCGCATGAACTGGCATCATATCGGCATCCGTCAATACCAGCCGGAAACCAACAGTGTGACGTTGATCGGGTTCCACCGGCCAGGCGTCGGCGCGGAAGAGGCGGAGGAATTCATCGCCAAAATGAACCAGGCCATTTCCAATCCTGGGCAGGGGTTGAGCGGCTGGGTGACTCTGCACGGCCAACCGCTGCGCGTGGCGAATATCAAAGCGGATGAAAGGTACATGGGCATTTTCCCGGAAATCCAATCCGGGCTGTATGTGCCTCTTCAAATCGGCGAGCGGATGATCGGTTCCATTTCAGTCGAGAGTGAAATGGAGGATGCCTTCACAGAACACGATGAGCGCCTGCTGGTGACTTTGGCCGGGCAGGCCGCGATTGCGATCGAAAATGCCAACCTGTTCGAGATGACTCAAAAGGAGATCATCGTCCGCGAGCAGGTGGAAGCTGCGCTTCAAAAACAGACCGATGAACTGCTGCGGTTAAATGATCAGCTGGAACAACGCGTGAAGGAACGCACCGCCGAGATCGACTTGACCCGTAAAAGATTGGAGCTCGCCACAGATACGGCCGGGCTGGGCATTTGGGAATGGGATGTCTCGTCGGGCAGTGTGATCTGGGATAACCAGATGTTCAATATCTACGGCATATCGCCTGAGATCTTCAACGGGAAAATCGATACCCAAATGAAGCTCATGCACCCGGAAGATCGGGACATCCTCATGACAGCGGCGCAAGACATCAAGGAAAGCAAGCGAACCACTTTCAAACACGAATACCGAATCCTGCACCAGCACGGCGATACGCATACGCTCTTTGAACAAGGCGTGGCGGTCTTTGACCCGGGCGAGACTCTGGAAAGAATCATCGGCATTGTGAACGATGTGACCCCGCAAAAACAGGCGGAGCAGGATTTGCGGGAAAGCGAAGCGTATGCCCGCCTGCTCTTCGATGCCGCGCCGGATCCCGTCTCGGTGGCGGACCCGGAAGGCATCCTGCTGGATGTCAACCGGCTCTTCGAACAACAGCACCAGGTGAATCGGGAGGATATCCAGTACCGCCACCTTTCGGAACTGAACATCTTCCCTGATGAGCAATTGGCGAAAGTAAACGACTATATGACGGCGATCCTCGAGGGAAAAGATGTCCCTCCTGTTGAATTGGATTTCCATTACTCCGGCGGAGGCATCCATACCCTCGAAATGCACTCCTACCCCATCGAAGTGAAGGGCAGGCAACTGGTCTTAAGCACCAGCCGCGATATTACCATCCACAAAAAAGCCGAGGAATCCCTGCGCTTTGCCAACACCGAAATGGAACGCGCCCTGCGCATGAAGGATGAATTCCTCGCCAACATGAGCCATGAACTGCGCACACCGCTCAATGCCGTGCTGGGCATGTCGGAGAGCCTCGAAGAGCAGATCGCCGGCCCGCTCAACGAAAAACAACTCAAATACATCCGCACCATCGGCGAAAGCGGCCATCACCTGCTGGAGTTGATCAACGACATCCTCGACCTATCCAAGATCGAAGCCGGGCGCATGGAGTTGAATATCTCACAGGTCTCCGTCTCCTCGCTTTGCGATGCCAGCCTGCGCATGATCAAGGAACAGGCGCAAAAGAAGAACCAGCAAGTCTCCTTGAAGATCGACCCCGAGGTGAAGGTTATCATGGGAGATGAGCGCCGCCTCAAACAATCCCTTGTTAACCTGCTAAGTAATGCGGTCAAATTCACACCGAACGACATGCAATTGGGCGTGGAGGTGAAGGGAAATTTCCGCAATCAGACCGTCACCTTTACGGTTTGGGACGAAGGCATTGGTATTGCAGCGGAAGAATTAACCAAGATATTCAAACCCTTCGTACAACTGGATGCAGGGTTGACGCGCGAATTCTCCGGAACAGGGCTGGGGCTTGTGTTGGTGGCGCAAATGGTACGCCTGCATGGCGGCAGCGTAAGTGTGGAGAGCAAGGAGGGCCGCGGCAGCCGCTTCTCGATGACCCTGCCCTGGGTGGATGTGGAAGGAGTCTCTTTTGCAAAGAGGATGGAGCAGAAAACCGACACAATCCCCGAAGGAGCAGCAGCCCTAGCGGGAGGCGGGCGAATCCTCATCGTGGAGGATACCGATTCCATCGTCCTGCTGCTAAGCGAATATTTACGTCACAAAGGCTTCCAGGTGATGGCGGCACGCAATGGCATGGAAGGAGTGATGCTCGCGCGCAAGGAAAAACCAGATCTCATCCTCATGGATGTGATGATGCCGGTCATGGACGGCGTGGAAGCCACCAAGATGATCCGCGCCGAAAAGGAATTGCAGGAGATTCCCATCATTGCCCTCACCGCACTGGCCATGCCCGGCGACAGGGAAAGATGCCTGCGGGCCGGCATGAACGATTATCTCAGCAAGCCTGTGCAAATGAAGGAACTGGAAAGCCTCATCCTAAAATATCTTCACAAAACAGGATGAACAACGCCTCCACTTTAACGGCAGCCTGGTTCCGGCAAAGAAGCATTTCCCCACCCGTTTGTTTGTACACGGGATTCACGGACAACACGGAAAAGGCAGGCTTTTTTAAAGGTTTTTTCCGTGTCCCAAAAAGTTGTTTAGGTTCTAAATTTCAAGACAGGCATTACAGGGGAATCACTTTTCGAAATTGGAGTTTGTTATGAGTAAAAAGTCGAAAGCAGAGTTGGAGGGAGAGCTGACGGTTGCGCGGCAGCGCATTGCCGAGCTACAATCCCACGTCTCCAACGCTGAAGCGGAGGATATGTTCGACATCGCGTTCAAGCACAACCCCCTGCCCATGTGGCTCTACGATGTGGAGACTCTCACCTTCATGGAGGTGAACAATGCCGCCTGCCTGCGCTACGGTTACACGCGTGAGGAATTCCTGGGCATCAGCCTTCTGGATATCCGCCCTGCTGAAGAACATAACAAACTGATCAAAAATATTCAAACCAACCAGGCTGCATACCAGCGCTCCTCGAACTGGATGCATAAAGATAAAGAGGGCAGGGTCTTTCCGGTCGAGATCGTCTCTTATAAGGTGGAATACCAGGGCAGGGAGGTTCGTCTTGTGGCGGCGCTGGACATTACCGAACGCCGGCAAGCTGAGGATAATTTACGCGCCAGCGAAGAAAATTACCGCACCCTGGTGGAATATTCAGAGAGCGCCATTGCCGTTCTCGATAAAGAAGGCAGGATTCTGTACAGCAACCCCAGAGGGATGCAGGTCTGGAACGATCCGCAAATCGTCGGCAAAACCATATTTGAGGTCTATCCCCCCGAATATGCCGAACGATATTACAAGGCCATCAACCAGATCATTGCCTCGCGAAGCGGGGTCGTGGACGATGTGTACAGCCCGATCCATGCCGAGTTCAAGTGGTTCCGCTTGAGCATGCAGCCCCTGCAAAACCCCGATGGCACGGTGGACCGCCTGTTGCTGAACGCGTTCGATATCACCAAAAGCAAGCAGGCGGAAAGCGAATTACGGGCCAGCGAGGAAAAATACCGCCTGCTGGCTGAAAACATTTCGGACGTGGTCTGGGTGCTGGATGCCGAAACGATGAAGCTGAAATACGTCAGTCCGTCTGTCGAAAAGCTGCGGGGATATACAGTGGAAGAGGCGCTGACCCAATCCCTCGAAGAGGTGATGACAAGGGAGTCCTACGAAAATATCCTCCCGAAACTACAAATGCGCCTGGCAAATTTCCAGGACGGGGACGCCTCGGCTTTGACAAAAACGGATGAGATTCTGCAGACTCGCAAGGATGGTTCCACCATCTGGACGGAGATCGTCTCGACCATCCTCCGCAACAAGGAAGGCGGACTGGATATACTGGGAGTCGCCCGCGATATTACCAAGCGTATCGAAACGGAAAAAATATTGCGCGATAACGAAGAACGCCTGTTGAGTTTCTTCGAAAATGCGGGAAGCCTCGTCTGGATCAAGGATATGGAAGGGCATTATATTGCCGTAAATAAATATACCGAAGCCGCATATGGGCTGCCCCGCCGGCAGATCATCGGCCGCACCGCTTACGACCTGCACCCCCAGCGCGAGGCAGAATCATTTACCAGCAACGACAACAATGTGCTCTCGTCCGGCCGGATCATCGAATTCGAAGAAACGGCGGTCCTGGAAGGCGTTTTGCATGAATATGCGGTGACAAAATTCCCGCTTCGCGATTCCAGCGGAAATATCTACGCGTTGGGCGCCATCTGCACCGACATCACCGAGCGCAAGAAAATCGAGTCCGCGCTGCGGGAAAGCGAAGAGAAATACCGCAGACTCGCCGAGGAACTGGAGCTGCATGTCATTGCCCGCACAAATGAAATCAAAAGGGTGCAACAGCGTCTGGAGATGGCCGCGCATGCAGCGGAATTGGGCGTGTGGGATTGGAACATCGTCACGAATCGATTAATCTTCGATGAACAGGTGCATGCCATCTACGGAACCTCGGCAGAGGGCTTCAGCGGAACCGTCGATGAGATTATGAAAATCGTGCACCCGGAAGATGCGGGCAGTTTTATGTCGCTGGCAGAATCGGTATTAAGCGGCGAGACTCATTATCAGACCCAATACCGAATTATCCGTTCAGACGGCGGGCTTCGATATATCAAAGCCTTCGGCTCCATCTTATACGACAAGAATCACCAGCCCGAACATATTGTGGGGGTGATGATGGATATCACCCAGGACAAGGAAGTGGAGGAAACCCTGCGCATCGCAAACCTCGAGCTGGAACGGGCCATGCGCGTGAAGGATGAATTCCTCGCCAATATGAGCCATGAACTGCGCACTCCGCTCAACTCCATTTTGGGTATCTCCGAAAGCCTGGAAGAGCAGGTGGCCGGGGAGATCAACGAGAAGCAGAGGAAATACCTGCGCATCATCAACGAGAGCGGACGTCATCTGTTGGAACTGATCAACGACCTGCTCGACCTCTCCAAGATAGAGGCAGGCCGCTTGGAACTGAACCTCTCCCAGTTTACGGTCGAGGCGTTTTGTCAATCCAGTTTGCGAATGGTCAAGGAACTCGCCAAAAAGAAGAAGTTGAACGTCTCCTTCCACATGGATGAAAATGTGCATACCCTGCGCGGCGATGAAAGACGGCTGAAACAGGTACTCGTCAACCTGCTTGGTAATGCCGTAAAATTTACACCGGATGGCCAAAGGCTGGGGCTGGATGTTACCGGCAACGCAGAAAAAAAACAGGTCACCTTTACGGTGTGGGATACCGGCATTGGCATTTCAAAACAGGATATATCGCGCCTGTTCAAACCGTTCGTGCAGCTGGACAGCAAACTCTCCCGTCATGCCGGCGGCACTGGGCTGGGGCTGATGCTCGTTTCTCAACTGATCCGCTTGCACGGTGGGAATGTGGAAGTGCAAAGCCAGCCGGGTAAAGGCAGCCGCTTTATCGTAAACCTGCCATGGGAACCTGCGCAGCCAAGCCAGCGATTGCAAAAGCCGCATCCCGCGGCCGCATCTCCAAAGCGGCCGCTTGTCGGGAAACACGCGCGCCTAAAGATCCTGCTGGTTGAAGATACGGAACCCGTCATTTTGTTCATCCAGGATCACCTCGAATCGAAGGGCTATCATGTCACAGCGGCGCACAACGGATACGAAGGTCTGCTCTTTGCAAAAAACATCCAGCCGGATGTAATTTTGATGGATATTCAAATGCCCGGTATGGACGGCTTTGAAGCCACCAAAAGAATTCGCGCAGAAGCAACCTTGAAGGATGTACCCATCATTGCCCTGACCGCGCTTGCCATGCCGGGCGACCGCGAAAAATGTCTGAAGGCCGGCATGAACGATTACATGATCAAACCCATCAACCTCAAAGAACTGCAAACCCTGTTGGAAACATATACCCCAGCTCAAGGAGCAAACTTTGAACAATAAGGTTTTAATCGTGGATGATGAACCGTCCGCCCTGGCCACTCTCGAAGCCATCCTTGCGGGAGAATCCTATCAGCTTGAATTTGCACGGAACGGAAGCATGGCATTGGAAAAAGCGGAACAGGTACTGCCGGATTTAATTCTGCTGGATGTGATGATGCCCGGCATGAACGGATTCGAGGTTTGCCGCCGCCTCCGAGCCACACCGAATCTTGCTGAAGTCCCGATCATCATTCTCACCGCCCTGGATGACCGCGCTTCGCGCCTGCAGGGCATCGAAGCCGGCGCTGACGATTTCCTCACCAAGCCTGTCGACCGGCAGGAACTGCGTTTGCGCGTCCGCACGATCTTAAGGCTGGACCGCTACCGCACCCTTTCCATCCAGCGTGAGAACTTGCGAAAAATGGCGGAGCATATCGTCAACGCACAGGAAGAGGAACGCAAACGAATCTCACGCGAACTGCACGATGACCTCGGCCAGGCCCTCATCGCCCACATGCTGCGCCTGCAAAACCTGCGCGCAGAAATTCCAACACAGAATGGAATCATCAATAGTGAACTGGACGGCCTGATCGCCGACACCAGCCAGACCATCGGCAGGATGCGCGAACTTGCACAGAATATCCGCCCGGCCATCCTTGATACGCTGGGATTTCGGACCGCTTTGCAGAATTACTGCCGTGAATACAGCATCCGCACCGGGCTTCCCGTCACGGTTGAAATGGATGAGAAGACCCCCGAAATTTCGGATGTATTCTCGATCACCCTTTATCGCTTCCTGCAGGAAGCGTTGACCAATGTCATAAAACATTCGCAGGCAAACCAGGTCTGGGTGGAATTGACCCTCGACGAGCAGGACATTGTGTTGACAGTGCAGGATAATGGAAGGGGCTTTTCCAGCGACGATCCGACCACCCAAAAGGGAATCGGTCTGATGGGTCTGCGCGAACGATTGATGCTGGTGGACGGAAGCCTCATCATCACATCCTCGCCTGCAAAAGGCGCGATAATATCAGCCCACCTGCCGATCGAAAAAGTTCGAGTAAAGGAGCAGATATGATCCGTGTTCTTCTCGTGGAAGACCACGCCCTGGTCCGCGCGGGCCTGCGGGCGCTGCTGGAACGCGCGGGCGATATCCGCGTTCTTGGGGAGGCATCCAACGGGCAGGAAGCCGTGGAATTGACTCAATCGCTCAAGCCGGATGTTGTCATCATGGATATCATGATGCCGCGCTTGAATGGAATCCAAGCCGCGGAACACATCCAGAATCAAAAACTATCCGCAAAGGTTCTGCTGCTTTCCATGTACTCGGAGGAAGGGCTCGTGCATCAGGCGCTGCAAAGCGGAGCAAAGGGGTATGTCTTGAAAACATCCGTCAGCGAGGAATTGCTGGAGGCGGTGCGAAAAGTGGCGCTTGGAGAAACCTACCTCAGTGCGGCGGTCTCCTCCATTGTCACGGAAAGCGCCTTCCACCCAAGCGCATCCCAAAGCCAGAACCCGCTCGATAACCTTTCCCCTCGCGAAAAAGAGATCCTCCAATTGGTCGCGGAGGAACATACCAGCGCGGAGATTGCCACAATGCTTTCCATCAGCGAGAAAACCGTGGAAAAACACCGCGCCAACCTGATGGAAAAACTTCATGCGCGCAATCTTGCCGGGGTGGTGCGTCTCGCCATTAAATATGGGTTGATCGACAAGGACCGTTAATCCCCATACGGGATTCCCTGTATGGTGCATTCTATAAAGTAAATATATACTGCAATCTTTAGGAGAGAATTATGTCCAGCACAATTCTGATCGTAGATGACGAGCCCGCCGGGCTGCATACCCTAGAATCCATTTTGGATGGGCAGGGCTATCAGATCGTAATGGCCCAAAGCGGCCCCGAAGCACTGGAAAAAACCCGCCAGCTTTTACCGGATGTAATTCTGCTGGATGTAATGATGCCGGGCATGGACGGCTTTGAAGTCTGCCGCACCATTCGCAACGACCCTCTGCTGGCCGAGATTCCCATCCTTATGCTAACCGCGTTGGACGACCGCAAATCGCTTTTGAACGGGCTGGAATCCGGCGCCGATGATTACATCACCAAACCCTACGACCGCTACGAATTGCGTGCCCGCCTGCTCGGCATCACACGCCTGAACCGTTATCGCAAATTATTGAACGAACGCGCCAACCTCGAACAGGCGCATGAAAAATTACTCTCGGCTTATGACGCCACCATCGAAGGCTGGTCTCATGCCATGGATCTGCGCGATAAAGAGACCGAAGGCCACACCTTGCGCGTGACCAAGCTTTCTGAACAGCTTGGCACAATTATGGGCGTCGAAACGGAGGACCTCGTCTACATGCGGCGCGGCGCGCTCCTGCATGATATCGGAAAGCTCGGCGTGCCGGATTCCATTCTTTTGAAGCCGGCTAAATTAACGGATGAGGAATGGACGATCATGCGGCAGCATCCTCAATATGCCTACGATATGATCCAGCCCATCGAATACCTGCGCCCCGCATTGGATATTCCCCTCTGCCACCACGAAAAGTGGGATGGCAGCGGCTATCCGCGCGGCTTGAAAGGGGAGGAAATTCCGCTCGTGGCGCGAATCTTCGCGGTTGTGGATGTGTGGGATGCATTGATATCCGACCGTCCCTACCGCCCCGCCTGGGATAAGGAAAAAGCGCTGACATATATAAAAGAGCAATCCGGCAAACATTTCGACCCATATGTAGTGGAGAATTTTTTGAAAATGAGAGAATTGGAATCCTGATAAAATCGGAAAATGAAATCTCTCCCCGAAACCCTCATTGAAATCCGCGCTCATAATGGACCCGATTACAAACCATTGGTCGACTATCAATCCTGGCGCGTGGCACTGATGAATTACACGCCCGATCTCACGCCCGAAAAGATCGACCGCATGCAAAAGCATACGGAAACCGATGAAGTTTTTGTTTTAATGGCGGGGCGTTGCATCCTTTTCATCGGCGAAGGCGGAGAGAGGGTCACCAATGTCCATGCGGTGGATATGGAGCCATATAAACTTTATAATGTGAAGAAAGGCGTGTGGCATTCACACACCTTCAGCAAGGATGCCCGCGTTCTGATCGTGGAAAACCGCGACACTGTGGAATCCAATTCCCCGTTTGTGGGGTTGACGGGTAAACAGCAGAACGAGGTAGTTGAACTGGCGAAGAAATTATGGAAATAACAAAGCAGCGGCGGGTTACCCGCCGCTACATTGTGAATTCAAACGTCGGCATCCCCATGATATTCGTAACCACTTTGAACAACCCGCCCGAAAGCGGGTATTTTTTTAGGTCAGCTTCACTCATGTTCTTTCGCGCCGAGGTGATGTACAGCTCGTTCATATCCCTGCCGCCAAAGACACAGGAGGAAGTATGCAAAGCTGGGGTGGATACCTGGCCCACCAATTTGCCCGAGCCCGGATTCCACTTCGTCACCTGTGCCCCGCCCCACATGGCGATCCAGAGATTGCCTTCGGTATCGGAGGTCATGCCGTCGGGCCAGCCAAGAGATTCGTGAACATGGATCGCAGTACGCGGATTTGCAAGTTGACCCGTGCTCACCTCGTAATCAAAGGCTTTCACTTCTCGGGTGGGAGTGTCGATGTAATATAGGGTTTTATAGTCGGGACTCCATGCAAGGCCGTTGGAGATGGTAATGCCGGAGAGCAGGCTTGTAGTATTTTTCCCGTCAAAAGAATAGAGTGAGCCACGGGGGTCTTTCTCGTTCATGTCCATGGTGCCAGCGAGAAAGCGGCCAGCGGGATCACACTTGCCGTCGTTGACGCGGTTGGTGGCAGATTCATTCAAAGAGGCGAGAACCGTCTGCCTGGATGAAGCGGGCTCAAAGTCGACAAAAGAGGCGCGTTTGCCGAGGATGAGATTCCCATTCTTGCACGGGGCAAGACAGCCAATGAAATCATCCAATTGGGCAAGCAGTTCCGTCCCGGCATAGATCCTTTTTTCGAGAATATCAACCCAGTAAAGGGTTTGCGTTTTTACATCCCAGGCGGGACCTTCACCCAGTGTGGCTTTGGCATCGAGGAGTAATTCGGCTTGCATACTAGAACCAATCCCGCTTGTAGAAGATATAGGTTGCGACTGCCGTCAGGGCGAGCGACAGGCCGATGACCGTGAGGAATGCAAGAGGATGTCCTTCGCCGGGCAGGGACACATTCATGCCGTAAAAAGACGCAACAATGGTCGGCATGTTGAGGATGATGGTGAGCGCGGCAAGCGCCTTCATGACGCCATTAAGATTGTTCGAGATGATCGAGGCAAAGGCATCCATCATGCCGGAAAGGATCTCGGTGGCAATGCTGGTCATTTGAATGGCCTGCTGGTTTTCGGTGAGCACATCTTCAAGCAGGTCCTGATCTTCTTCATAATAATTGAAGAGCTGGGTCTTTTGCACGCGTTCCATCATCACTTCATTCGAGCGCAGCGCTGTTGCAAAATAAGTGAGGCTCTTTTGATATTTGAGCAATTCCAAAACCTCGCGGTTGCGCGTGGATTTCTGCAGCTGGTCTTCCACCGCCTCGGTGGCGCGGTTGATCTCACGCAATAAATTCAAATAACGCGCTGAAGTTTCAAGGAAGATATAAAGCGCAAGGCGGTAACGCTTGCCTGTTTTCAGCAAACGGTATTTTCCATTTGCCAGCACCCTGAAAATATCGCTGTCGTAGCGGCAGACTGTGATGATCTTATTCCCCAAAATCATAATACCGAGCGGCACGGTGGCATACGGCACATCGCTCTCCGCCCGGTAGATGGGAATGCGAAGCAGGATGAAGGTGTATTCTTCATCGCGTTCCATGCGCGGCATTTCATCCTGGTCGAGCGAATAATTAATGTAGTCCATATCCATCCCCCAATTGACCAATTTTTCGATCTCAGCGGGCGTCGGGTCCACCACATTCACCCATGCGCCGTTGGCAATCGTTTCAATTGATTCGAGCCCCTGCTCCGTGGTTTTGTAGATCGTCAGCATGACTGCCTCCTTGCGTGAAATAACATCACGCAGAGGCGCATTGCACACCTACGTGATGGTGATTATTAAAATAAACGTGCGCCATCCGTCCGTACTGGGCGGATTATTATCAGAAGTACCTATATCGCTCTCGTCGGTGTGATACATGATTTCCTTGCTTTTCAGCCTGACCATTTTACGCCCGTTGACAAATTCGCACAACCGTTTTAAAGAATGGAATTTGGCTTGCGCGCATGGACGACAAAGACCCGGTGCGGGATATTCAACACAGGCTGCAAGGCCGCTTCGGGCTTAACTGCTGCCTGCTCAAACACCCCAAGCAGTGACTTTAACTCCGAATCGAATCTGCCCACCTCCTCGTCCGATAGGCTCGCCCCCACCCCAGAGCTCGCGCGGATGCGTCCGCGCCAGGCATCGGCCGTATAGGGCACATCTAAATCAAATGTAAAGGATTCAATGCTTTCAAAACCTGCTTCGCCAAGGTCGCGGAACCAATCGGAGTATATGCCTGTCTTATTCCCAAAGCGCTCATACCAGGCCGGGTTGAATTTTTGAATTAGTTTTTCGGTAACATCCACTACATTGTCATCCAGCGGAAGCCAGTCGAAATGCGCGATCAACGCTTTGCCGTTCGGCTTGAGCAGCCGCATCACCTCCGCCGCCGCCCGCGGACGGTCGAACCAGTGCCAGCACTGCCCGGCTGAAACCACATCAAATGCCGAATCGGGCAAACCCGACTCTTCGGCTTTTGCGAAGCGGAATTCAACCTCCAATTCCTGTTGAATGCTCAAATCCCTTGCCTGCTCCAATAGTTGAGAGGCGATATCCACGCCGATGGCTTTGCATCCCCGCGAAGCAAACCCGCGAGCGAGAGTTCCCGTGCCTGTGCCAAGATCCACCAATGAATCGCCCGCTTTGACGATCCTTTCATTGAAAACACGCTCAAAGAACTCATCGGGGAATCCTGCGCGATATTTAGCGTAGTCGTGTGCCGTCAGTCCAAAGTTATATGCCATTTAATCAACCTCATCTGCCTCTCTTGCCACGCGATTGATCTCGTTCAAACTGACCCCGCGCGCTTTTTCGAGTCTCTCGAAGCGTTTGCTGAACTGTCCCATCGCATAGTTGACGAAGTCCTCTTCCACCAGCCCAAACGGGACCACATCATATCGCGCAAACGCATCGCCGATCACGCCGATGGCGGAAGGCAGGAGCATATTCATCTGCATTTGCAGATGATCCCATTCGTCGGGGTGTTCCGCCATGAGGCGGGAGAGCAGGTACACGCCATAGGCAATGTGGCGGGACTCGTCCTGCTTCAACAGTGCAATGCCTTTTCGCAAACCTGGGAGCAGGTCGTTGCGCTCGAGCATGGTGAAAAAGGCATGGTAGCCCGTCTCCGCAAGAATGCCTTCGACGATCATGTTGTAGGTAACGGATGCCCGTACCTGGCTGGCAGGTGACGGGTCGGAGCGAAGCGCATTCAAGGCTTCGGGCAACGAGTTATAAAATAGCTGGCGGTAGTTGTCGCCGTGATAGCGAGTCAAATCCGACCCCACCCCTAAAGGAAAGGGGAACGCCACATCATCCATAAAACGGCGGAAGAAATCGGTGTGCTTGGCTTCTTCAAAGAGAAACGTTGTCAGGAACATTTCCTCTTCGATGCGTCCTTCCTGCGCAATGGCTTGAATCAGCGGGAGCAGGTCGAGCGTCACCGCCTCCTCACCCGCCACGAACATGGATAGGAGCAGAAGGCACAGGTCTTTTTCCTCGTCGGTGAATTTCACCCAATCTTGTTTGTCTTTTGTAAAATCAATATCGGATGGATTCCAAATGCCTAGTTTCTTTGCCTTCTCATACAAACGCATCGGCGGCAGGTCGCGGTTCAGTCCGCGTGTGGTGGTGGCAAAAAAAGTGTGTGACATTGGGCTCTCCTATGAATACTCACGAATACGGAGTTACCCCTACATTATAATTTGACCATGCCCATTACCACCGACTCCGTCCGCACGTATTACGATGAAAACACAAACCTCTTCCTGAAATTCAGCGGAAGTAAGAAAGCCCGGAACATCCACCGTTCTTTATGGAAGGACAGCGTCACGACATTGGAAGAAGCGTTAAACTTCTCCAATTCTCTGATCCTCGATGAAATTCAATCTCTCAAACCCACGCACGCCCGCATCGCGGACTTGGGCTGCGGCGTCGGCGCAAGTTTGTTTTACATCCACCCGCGTTTGCAAAACCCCGCCCCTGCCCTCGGGGTGACACTCAGCCCTGTACAAGCCAGACTCGCAGGGAAATCTGCTATACAGCTTGGTTTACAGAATCAAATCAACTTTGCCGAAGGCGATTTCACATCCGTGCCGCTGCCGAGTGAATCACTGAATGCTGTCTATTCTGTCGAAGCGGTTTGCCATGCGGTTGAACCTGAAAATTATTTCAAAGAAGCCAGCCGTCTTTTACGCACAGGCGGAAAACTCATCCTCGTGGATGACTATCAAGCGGCGCGTCCGTTCTCTGCGAATGAAAACAAATGGCTCAAAGCCTATATTGACGGCTGGTACGTCCCCGGCGTGCGAACTTTGGAGCAAATCATTTCCTTCGCGAAAAAATATCAACTGCAGCTCAAAAAGAACGACGAGCTCACACCCTATCTCCGACTGCGCAACCTTCCCGATTTTCTTGCCAGTGCGCTGCTTTTTCTCGGCGAGAAACTTCCCATCAAGCACACCATCGTCCCATCCATGCTGGGGAGTATGGCATTGCAGCAATGTCTTTATATGAAGATTGTTGAGTATCGCTTCCTCGTTTTTGAGAAGATCGACGATTGACCGCAGACGATGGACGATGGACGATGGACAACCATGGTCAATGGTCTATCGTCCATCGTCAACACCCCATGAAAACCATCACCCTCCTCACCAGCGGCACACGCGGCGACGTGGTTCCCTATATCGCCCTCGGCGAGGGCTTGCGCAACGCAGGATACAATGTACGAATCGCCGCGCCGCGCGGGTTTGCCAACCTCATTCAGGGCGGGGGGACCCCGCCCCTACAGTTTGCACCCTTCGACGGCAACCCCACCGACCTGATGATCGAGCAGGGCGACTTCACACCAATGACGCTCGGCACAAATCCTATTCGCTCCCTGCTTTCCACGCGCAGCTTCCTTCAAAAAGCCCGTCCACTGTATCGGCGCATGCTCCACACCGCCGCCGAAGCCTGCCGCGGCTCGGATTTGCTTATGCATGGCTTGCCGACGATTTGGGGCGCGCACATCGCCGAAGGTCTTGGTATTCCCGCTGTCCGCGCATTGCTGCAACCCCTCACCCCCACCCGTGAATTTTCATCCGCGCTTCTGCCGTTCCGTTTTTCTTTGGGAATTGGAAACTGGTTATCGCATTGGATCGTGACTCAAGCCACATGGCTTTCGTGGCGCTCGGAAATCAACCATGCGCGTCATACGGACTTTGGGCTGGGTCCCGCCCATTTGCTTGACCCTTCGCTGAGACTTTTTCCTCACCAACCTCTCACCCTCAACGGCTTCAGTGAACACATCGTCCCTCGCCCAAAAGACTGGAACAGAAAGCAAGTCATCACAGGGTATTGGAGGATAAAAGGAGAAACGAGTGAACGAGTTGCCGAGTTGGGAGAAGTGCAGAGATTTATTGACTCGGCGAAGAACCCCATCGCCATCGGATTTGGCAGCCCAGGCACGCAGGGATATTTGCCGATGCTCGCAGAAGCTTTGCAGCGCACAAATACCCAGGCTGTTCTGACCATCCCTTCAAAATGGCATAGCGAAATTAAATCGAAAAACATATTCCCCATCGACTATGCCCCGCATGACTGGCTGTATCGCCATGTGAAAGTCGCCGCCCATCACGGCGGTGCAGGGACCACGTCCGCGAGTTTGCATGCGGGAATTCCTACCATCACGCTACCTCTCGCTATTGACCAATTCTTCTGGGGCGAGCGGGTTTATAAAATCGGGGTCGGGCCAAAACCCATCCCTCAGCGAAAGTTGAGCGCGGAGAATCTGGCGCAAGCCATCATTGAAGCATTGAACAACAAAGAGATGAACGAGAAAGCCAAAGCTATCAGCGAGGCATTAAGCCAGGAAGATGGGATTCAGGTTGCGGTGAGTGTGATGCGCAACATCTGACGATGGACGATAGACCATTGACCATAACTTGTCCGTCCATCGTCTATCGTCCGTGGTCCATCGTCCAAATCACAACCATCAAAGCAAACAAAGCAAACACACTCCCCAACCAATACGGCGCGGAAATGGCGATGACTTCAAACGAAATCCCCGCGAGGGTGGGACCAAAGATGTTGGTAAGCGCAAGCAGGGTTTGCATGCCTCCCATCAGACGCCCTTGTTCCTTGTCAGGTACGCGCAAAGAGATCAATGCCGTGAGTGACGGAATGCTCGTGCCTGTGCCAAACGCGACAACGGCGACAGCGGGGAAGAGCATCCATGCTTCAGGGGCGAATGCCATGCCCGCCAAGCCGATGACCATGAAGGCAAGTCCCGCAGGGATGAGGTTGCGTTCACCGAAACGTGCTTGCAGTTTGGCGAACAAGACTCCCTGCACGATCACCCCGCACAAGCCAACATAAAGATAAAAGTAACTGTTCTGCGCGGGCGTCCAACCAAAGCGGGCGTTCGAGTAAAGCGGAAAATTGGTCTGCAAGCCAGCGAAGGCGAGGTTGAGCAGAAAGAGCACGACAAGAAAATTCTGGATGTTCTTCTGACGGAAGATGCTGGTAAATTGACCCGCCCAACTGAAAGCTTGAGAAATTGGTTTCGTTTCGCGTCGTTCGGGCGGCAAAGATTCGGGGAGGAAAAAGAATCCGAAGACGGTATTGGCAAATGCGAAGAAAGAGGCGATGAAGGCGGGGATGCTGAGACCGTATCCGCTGAGGGTACCGCCGAGGATGGGTCCCGCCATGATGCCCAATCCAAATGCCAGTTGAGAGTAGTTGAGTCCGCGGGCGCGATTCTCAGCGGTGGTTGTGTCTGCAACGTAGGCATGGGCAAGGGTCAGGTTTGAGCCGGTCAGTCCATCCAAAAAGACCGCGAGAAAAATGATGGGGAGCGAATTTGCCAAGCCAAGCAAAAGATACGACGTTCCCGTGCCGATGAGACAGAGCAGCAAAATGGGTTTGCGCCCGTAACGGTCGGAGAGTGCGCCGAGGATGGGACCTGAGACGAGTTGAATGGTTGCGTACATCGACATCAATCCGCCCGCAATCGCGGCGCCGCCATCCTGCGCTTGCACAAAGAATGGCAGCAACGGCAGCATGATGCCGTAGCCAAGCATGTCTACAAAGACGGAGATAAGGATGATGAAGAATGAGGAAGACAAGGGCGTGAGAGGTGGGGGATGAGTACCGAGAAACAAGTGGAGAGTATGAGTGGAAAGTGGTGAGTGGGCTGATTATACTTTCCACTCACCACTTTCCATATCACGATTTGAAATATATCCCCTACAGCAATGGCTTATGGAAAGTCAACGACTGAAACTTTTGCACCCGATTGATTCACGACGTAGATCTTGCCATTTCCAAACGCAATGGCGGTCGGACGTTTGAAGGGATTATCCAGGGTCTTTTTGCTCCCCAAGCCCCACAGGAAATTGCCATCATTATTAAAGACCTGTAAACGACCCAGATCGTAATCGGTCACATAGACGTTGCCATCTGTATCCACCGCAATGCCTTCGGGCGTACCGGGAAAGCCAATGTCCTCACCCATTTTCCAGGCTTTGATAAAACTTCCGCTGGCATCAAACTTCTGCACATGTTGGGTCTCGTAATCGGCAACGAAGATATTGCCCTGCGGGTCAACGGCAATACCCGTGGCGTGTTTGAACTTGCCGCCGCCGCTGCCTTCACCGCCGAACTTCATCAGGAAATTACCATCGTTATCGAACTTCTGCACGAATGGATTGCCGTCATCGGTTACATACACATTACCATCCGCATCCACAGCAATGCCAATGGCGCGCACGAACTGACCATCCCCCGTCCCTTCACTGCCCCATTGCAAAATGAATTTTCCGTCTTTATCAAATTTCTGAACGCGATAATTACCATTATGCACCACAAAGACGTTATCGTTCAAATCGATAGCCAGCCCGCCAAAACCCAGTGTATCGAATTCACCTTCGGCGCTGCCTTGCGCATCCCACTTTGCAAGCAGGTTGCTTTCCGCATCGAAGATCAACACACGATTTTTCCCTGCGTCACTGACGTAGATATGCCCAAGCGAATTAATCGCAACCCCATACGGATCTTTCATACTGTCCTCAGCCAGCTTGATCTCAAAAGGTCGTTCGGGCGTCATAGTCACCTCGGGGGTAGGGATTTGGGTCGGTTCGGGAATCAACGTCGGTGCAGGCATTTCCACCCCACAGGCTGTCAGCCAACTCATACTTAGAAATAATGTTAAGACCATCCTCTTCATGTGCTCTCCAACTCAATTCGTTTGCAGGATTATAGGAGCACGGAATCATTTCCACCCCACACTTTAGAGGGGTATTTTTAATATATTTGGACTGTCTTCTTTTAGATAAACCGCTCCAGCCCCAGCGGGCGCAAATCGAACGCAGTCTCGCTCCCATTCACCAACTCCGCCACGACCTGCCCGGTACCCGGTCCCAGTGAAAGACCAAGCATCGCGTGGCCTGTGGCAACTGTCAGGTTGGAATGAAGCGGCGAACGTCCGATGATGGGCATGCCGTCAGGCGTCACAGGCCGCAAGCCAGCCCAGGTCTCTTTGATATCCAATTTTTCATCCAGCCGCAAATATTCGCGGGCAAAATTTTCCAGCCGTTGAATCCAAAGCGGATTTGGCGTGGTGCTGAACTCACCTACTTCGAGCCGGCCTGTAACCCGCAGAAGATTCCCGAGCGGCGAAACCGCCACACGGCGATCTCCCAAAATCAACGCCTGTCGCGGCATGTTTTGAATGGCAGACGCAGTGAGACTGTAGCCGCGCGCAGGCTGGACGGGGATATTAAGCCGCAGATCACGTGCGACGATGGGCGACCACGCTCCCGCCGCCAAAATGACATGCTCCGCTTCAAACTCGCCGACGCTTGTTTTTACAACCCGGATTTTTCCTTCCGCTGATTCAAATCCCGTGACTGGCGTATTCTCATGCACCTCCGCCCCCATCGCGCGGATGCGTTCACCCAGCAGCTGCAAAAATACCGCAGGGTTGAGATGCGCGTCGCCCGTGAAATGTACGCCGCCGAGGACGTCCTCGCGCACAGCAGGTTCAACATCAGCAATTTGATTCTTTCCATACACACTGACAGGGATGCCGTGCTTCTGCATGAACTCCGCTTCGTGGCGTGCTTCATCGAAGGCGTCTTGATTTTTATATAAATTCAGAAAGCCCGTAGTTTGATAATGGCAATCGAATTTTTCTTCGGCGATGATTCTGGCAAAATTCTCCGCGCTCAACTGGCCAAGAGTCTTCATCGGCTCCAGCGCGCGGCTCACGTTGGCTTCATTACACGCTGCCGCGAATTGGATCAGCCACGAAATATATTTCAGGTCGAGGCGTATCTTCAACCCAAAGGGACTGCTGTTCGGGTTGAGCATCCATTTAAGGGCAGAGGTCACCACGCCCGGAGCCGCCAGCGGAATGATGTGACTCGGCACGATATGCCCCGCATTGCCCGAGCCGCTGCCCTTGCCGATTTCATTGGCATCAATAATTGTGACTTTGCGTCCAGATTTCAATAGGTAATAGGCACAGCTTAAACCTACAGGTCCGCCGCCGATGATTAACACATCATGTTTTGTATTCATTCAGTCTCCATAAGACTTTCGACTTTTGACCTTCGACGAGGGAAAGTCAAAAGTCGAAGGTCAAAGGTCAAATACCAGTTGCGAAGGGGTCGCGCTCATCCACCAAAATCGTTCCTTCGGACATGATCCACGCTTCACCTGTGATGGTTGGGATGATCTTGTCGCCGTCGAGTCGGATGCTGCCTTCGAAGATGCTGCCGACGACGCTCTGCTGTTTCCACGTCTCCCCCACTTGCAATTTGCCATCGGCGTACAAGCAGGCGAGTTTTGCGCTTGTACCTGTGCCACATGGTGAGCGGTCGTAGGCTTTGCCGGGACAGAGGACAAAACTTTTGCTATCCGCTTCGTGTGTGGATGCAAACAACTCAACGTGGTCTATCTCTGCGCCATTGGCGCCTGTGATGCCATTGGCGATTAATTGCTCGCGCACACGCCACGAGAAATCGGTCAGCGCTTCGAGGTTCTGCATATTGACTTCAAGTTCATGATCGTGACACAGGAAGAACCAGTTACCGCCCCATGCCACGTCGCCGTGGATGGTTTTGTTATCGACTGTGACAGGGACATGAGTCAAGTGGCGGTAGGCGGGGATGTTTTGGACGGAGACTTTGTTGGGATAGATGTCGTTCCCCAAAGGGGACGCTGTGCGAGGGCGCTCTTGTTCTTTGCCCGAAGCAATCTCCCAATCAACAGGAGGTTGCTTCGTCGGGAAGAGCAATTGCCCTCCTCGCAACGACATATCATGCAGAGTTGCTTCCACAACCCCAACGGGAGTCTCCACTCGAATGATGCCTGGTTTCACTTTTCCCAGATATGCCAGCGATGCGATGAGACCAATCGTGCCGTGTCCGCACATGCCGAGATAGCCGACGTTGTTGAAGTAGATGACTCCGAATTGACAGGTTGGGTCGGCGGGCGGGACGAGGTATGCGCCGACGAGCACGTCTGAGCCGCGGGGTTCGAGCAAGACGGTGCGGCGCAGGTCGTCGTGATTCATTTTCAGCGTGGATAATTTGTCGGCAACAGAACCAGTTCCGAGGTCGAAGGGAAGCGAGGTGATTAATCGCGTGGGTTCGCCGCCGGTGTGGGAGTCTAGGTATGGGATGCGTTTCATGGGTGTGAGGTCAAAGGTCAAAAGTCGAAGGTCGGGAGACGATACTCGATATTGGATGATTCGAATATCGAGTAGCGAATATCGTTTTAGATCGCCTTGAAGATTTTTTCGAATTCAGCGCGGTCTTCGTTAGTGAGCGGAAGTAATGGTTGTCTTGGATTTCCAACAGGGATGCCGCGCAATTCGCAGCCGACTTTGACCTTTTGGGTGTAGCCGCCGCTTTCCATGTTTCGGAGGAGCGGGAGCAGTACCTCCATGTGTTTGCGGGCGGTGACGAAGTCGTTGGCGAGCGCGGCTTCGAGGACGTTGTGATGTTCGAGCGGAGCGCAGGACGCGGCGCCGCCGATCCATGCGGTGGTGCCCCACAGGAAGTAGTCGAGCGCTTGATCGTCGGAGCCGCAGATCATTTGATAGCGGTCGCCGTAGCGCAGGCGGAACTCGTAGACACGGGACATGTCGCCGCTGGCTTCTTTGATGCCGATGATGTGATCGTATTTGGTCAGACCGTCCATCACTTCGTAGCTGACTTCGGTGCCCGCGCGCCAGGGGAAGTTGTAGAGCACGATCGGAATTTTGACGGCTTTGGCGACGGCTTCGTAATGCGCGAGCAGTTCGCGCTGGTTGGGACGTGAATACGGCGGGACAGCGACCATGAGCGCGTCGTAACCCATCTCCTCGGCGATCTGCGAGTAGCGGACAACGTCACGTGTGGCGCCAGAGTTGGTGCCTGCAATAAGCGTCACCCGCCCGTCCACTTTTTCTTTGACGAATTTGAAAATGTCCAGCCGTTCGGCTTCGGTGAAGGCGTAGACTTCGCCCGTGGTGCCGCCGGGGACAAGCCCTGCGATCTTGTAGGCGATCAGGTATTCGATCAGTTGTTCGAGGACGGGATAGTTGATGCTTTCGTCCGCGTTGAAGGGGGTGACGATGGGGGCGTATATTCCTTTGAGGTGCATGGGGTCTCCGGTTTCAGGTGTCAAGTGTCAGGTGATTATGCGATATTGAAGTGCGTCGCACCACACGGGTAGGATTTTCCTGTCGAGCAGGAGAATCTCACCTTGTAAACTCTCGCTCCGTTAGTCTGGTGCGACGCACTCCGGGCGTGGCAAAAGTTTACTTCCCCCAATGGAAGTGGGCAAGGGATTGGAGAAGCCGTCCACTAATATTGCTATGAATTTACAGTAGTAAGACAGCTATTCTTTTATTCGTGTTTCATTAATTCGCCTTCTGCACACGAATTATTAACTTTCCACCAACACTCCCATTCTGGCTTTCAAGAGACACATCTCCTCCAAACTTTCTTATGAAAGCTGACGCCCACACCGCCCCAATACCATGGGAATCATAAGCGGAATTTTTTAATGACGTGTCGAAAATCAGATCACTACTAAAAGGAAAGCCCAAAGGACTACTACTCTCAATGATTATGGCTAATTTATTGTCAACATCTTCTTTTGTATAAAGGCGCAAGACTCCCTCATCACGCATTGATTCAATAGCATTCACGATAAGCCAATAAAACGCGTCAGATAATTTTTCATCAGCGGCTACTTTAAGAGAGTACAGTTCCTTTTCGAGTTGATTACTAACGATAATTTTTTCAGGCATTTGGATTTTCGTCAATGCTTCTTGTATAGCTATAAACAGATCCACCGACTTAGATTTATTATCTCCCTTTATTTCTTCAGTTTCGCCATCAATGCCAATAGAATCCGCAACACTTGCAGCAGGAGATTTTTCTTCAAAAACACTGGACTGATTGCTATCGCCAGTAATTAAATTAGAATTGACTACATCTCCATTTATGATAATTTGAACATTCCCAGTGTTCTTAGCATTTTTCGGTGGAGCAGATGATTTTGTCTTCTTTTTCCTATTAGTTGCCTTCGAGTTCTTATAGGATTCAGAGGTGTTAAATTGTCTCTTTCTTTCAAGTAGGGTTTTTTGTGCTGCAATAAAAACCATCTTTAGTAAACTTAATGCTTTATCCTCCATCAGGTTAAATTGAACTACCAACAAACTAAGAGTTGGCTCGATCCATTTATCTTCTGCAACTTTGAATTTCTTTTCAATCTGTTCTGACGACAATCCAAAAGAATCGCTAATATCAATATATGGCAAATATATATATTGCCCTGTTGATGTAGTTATAACACCAGGATTACTAGCCTTGATGTTGATTGCATATTTTTCATCCCCGTACTCTGCTATTGCGATTTTCTCAAAAGAATCCTGCATAGGCTTTATTTTGTATTTTCCGCCACCTCTAAGAACTTCTCTATTTGTTTGTATAAACTCTTTGGCCAAGAAATGTTCAGCTAAGTTTTTCTCATGCTCTGGAAGTAACATAGATTGTTCAGTAGCTAAAAAGGGTGGCTGGGTTTTCATTTTCGCCAAAAATCTTTCCCCGCTATAGTCAACACTTTCTTTTTTTGCCATTTCATCTAAGTAAAATGAAAATCGTAAAGAGAGATCTATTTTATTTCCATCTATCTTCTTTTTCCTATTAGATTCAGGTTCTTCTTTATTTAAATCAAGTGAATCGGCACGTTTTTTCAAACTAACTAATAGCCTTTGAAACGCCGGTTCACGCTGACTTTCAAAATAATCGGCATATTGCCACTTTGATAAGCGGTTTGGAGATTTACAGTCTTCCAAGCGAACTGGGATAATGAAAACAGTGCCTTCCGGTTTGTAATCTGAATAATCCAAAGCAGTCTTGATTTCCTTTTGTACATAACCTTCTTTGGTAATAGAGTTATTTGAAAGGCAAACAATGATCGCGTCGGCGGCTTCAACGGCTTTTTCGATCTCCATGTTCCAATCCTGCCCTGGGTAGAGTTCTTCTTCGTCCAGCCAGGGTTGAATCCACGGCTCGGCGCGCAGTTTTTGGTACAACTCGCGCACGGCGGGTTTGTCCGCGGAGGAATGGCAGAGAAAAACGCGAAGGGGGCGGTTTGTCATAAGGTTTCCCCGAAAGGGATTTTGTAGTTGTATTTTACGACTTACCTGCAAAGTCTGTGAGGATTTTCTTAAGTATGGGAATAATCGGCGGGCTGATTTCGGAGGGAAGCTCTCCTAGCGGAAAATATTTCCAATCGATGTGCTCGGGGCTGATGCGGACTTGTCCACCCTGGACGTGGGAGATATAGGTAATGGTCACGTTGTGGACTTCGTCCCCATTTGGATAGCGATAGAACTGGTCATCTCCAGAGAAGATGCCGTACAAAGATAGTTCTCCGAGTTTGAGCCCAGTCTCTTCGAGAGTTTCGCGTTTTGCAGCTTCCTCCACCACTTCACCGGGCTCCACTGCGCCGCCAGGCGGTCCCCAGCATTCGTTGTCCTTCCGCTTGAGCAGGAGCACGCGGTTTTGCTCGTCGAAGATAAAAACAGTCGCCCCTACCATCAAGAGCGGACGATGTCCCACATATTTTCGAAGCTCGAGTAAATAGTCCATGCTTTAGATGTTGATTTTATTTCCCGTTCGAATCGACTCCACCACCGCAAACGTGGATTGGGTCACGCCGACGAGTTGCTCATACGGAATCGGCGCTTCGCCTCCGCCTTTAATGGCTTTTGCAAAAGCAGCCATTTCCGCCTTCCAGCCTTTATCCTGCGCCCCTCTTTCTTCTTTCTTCTTCCCATCTTTCACAGTGGTCAACGAGACATAGTCATCCAATACCGCGATCATGCCTTCGCAAAATACTTCCAGCCGTTCCTTGGGCATGGATTTGTCGCCGTTGGCGAGATAATCCACAACGCCAAGTGATCCATCGGGGAAAGTGAAGGTCATCGAGACATTGTCCTCACGGTATTTGCCGCCGTTGGGCAACGCGTGCGCGGTCACGCTGACAGGCGTTGCGCCGACGAGGAAAGTCAACATGTCAATGAAGTGACAGGCTTCGCCGATGATCCGTCCACCGCCGAGGGCTTCGTCTTGAGTCCAATGGTTGAGGGGGATGTAGCCTGCGTTGACACGGTAGTGGAGATACTTTGGTTCCTGGAGATTGGAGATTTGAGATTTGAGTGATTGCGCAAGCGGGGAAAATCTGCGATTGAAACCGACAGTGAGAAGCGATTGGTTGTTGGTTTTCAACTGTTTACTGATTACTGATAACTGGTTACTGGTTATTGCCAGTGGTTTTTCAACGAAGACATGCTTGCCAGCTTTGAGCGCCTTCACCACCAAGTCTGCGTGAGAATCGTGGCGGGTGAGAATGGCAACAGTATTGACCTTTGGGTCGTTGATGATTTCATCTTCGGATGAAGTGGCGTATTGGAAGCCAAATTTTTTGCCTGAGTGCTGTGCGTGGAGTCCGCCCGATGAAGCGATGCCGACCAGTTGAAAATCTTTATTATTTTTGAGCACAGGCAATAGCGTTGAATTAGCAAACAGCCCCGCGCCAAGAACGCCGAGTTTGACGATGGACGATTGACCGCGGACGATGGAAGGAAATACAACGTTTCTTTCTTCTTTCGTCTTTCTTTCAGGATAAGTAAGAAGAACACCTAAGAACGGCTCTTTCTTCTTCCCAGTGATTACTTCGTATGCTTGTACTCCATCTTCAATTGGGAAACGATGTGAAATAAGGCTTTCGACCTTCAACTTTCGACTGGAAAGTAAATCCACCACGGCTTGGAAGTTGCGCCCCTCCGTCCATCTTATATATCCAATAGGATAGTCAACTCCGTTTTCTTCGTAGTTCGAGTCGTAGCGGCCAGGGCCGTAGGAACGGGAGTTAATGAAGGCCAGTTCTTTTTCGTAGTAAATTTTTCTGGGGATGTTTAATCCCACAGCGCCAGTGGCGACGACTTTGGCTCGGTCACGGGCGATGAGGCCTGCGAGTTCGACGGGATCATTGGAGGGAGTGTCGGCGCAGATGATGATGGAGTCGAATCCGCGGTTGGCGGCGCCGCCCTGAGCGTGTCGAAGGGTGAATGCCACAGCGGCGGATTCTGCTTGAGAACGGGAAACAGCTTGCAGGCCAAGAGCGGAAGCGAGCTTGATGCGCTTCGGGTCCAAGTCAATGCCGAGGACGTTGCATCCCGCCGCAGATGCCATTTGAATCGTCAATAGTCCCAAAAGACCCAAGCCAATGACTGCGACGTTCTCGCCGAGCTGAGGTTCCGCCAAACGAAAGCCGTGCAGTGCAATTGCGCCGAGGGTGGTGAAGGTAGCGGATTCAAAATCAACATTTTTGGGAAGCGGCGTTAAAAGATTGCGCGGCACAACATTGTATTCGGCGTGCGTGGCATAGCCGCCGCCCGCACAAGCTACACGTTGACCGACCTTGAAGCCCTGCATGTTTTTACCAAGCGCAACGATCGTGCCAGCGGAGGAATAGCCAAGCGCCATCGGTTGATCGAGTCGATTAAAGACCGCTTGCACCGTTGGCATTACGCCTTCGCGTTTGGCTTTATCCAGCGTTTGTCTTACAAGGTCTGGGCGGGAACGCGCCTTGCCAAGGTAACTTTTTTCTGCAAATTCAACCACCATGCGTTCGGTGCCCGCAGACACAAGGCTGGCTGAAATTTTGACAAGTGCCTGCCCCTCGCGCGGAGTTGGCACGGGCACATCTTCAACAATTGTTTTTCCGTTTTTTATGTTTTGGAGGAGTTGTTTCATATTTAGTTTTGATTTTGGATTGGTGGTCGGGCAGCTCGGATACTCTTTGAGGCTGTATCGAGACCACGTTTCAAGAAAGTATAACGCAAATCAATGGAAGACTTGCAAAGCATGTGAAAACAGGCGTAATATGACAAACGTCGCCTTTTCTGTTAAGGAAAAGCTTAATTATTGACTCCATTTTTTGCGAATGCTATCCTTTTCATAGGAAAGCAGCGTGGGCTGTTTATTTTTGTTTACAAAAAGGAGAAACACCATGGAACTTGGCGGATATGCAAATCGGATTGGTTGGGTGGACCTCACAGCAGGCAAAGTTGATTTCAAGCCTGTTCCTGAGGATGACGCCCGAAAATTTATCGGCGGACGCGGCCTGGGTGTGAAGTTCGTTTTTGATAACGGCCCAAAGGTGGACGCTCTCTCCCCCGACAATATTTTGTGCTTTATGAACGGGCCTCTCACTGGCTCTGAAGCCAACATGAGCGGACGCATGGCAGTTGTGACAAAGTCGCCTCTCACTGGAACCGTAACTGATTCTCACCATGGGGGCTGGTCTGCCGCCCGACTACGCTGGGCAGGCTTCGACGGCCTGGTCTTCAAAGGCAAAGCCGCCAAACCGACCTATGCCTACATTCATGACGACAAGTTGGAATTGCTGGACGCATCGGAAGTATGGGGAAAAGGCGTTCACGACACCATCAAGCATTTCAAGGAAAAATACGGCGAGAAAGATTTGACCGTGATCACAATCGGCCCGGCAGGCGAGAATCTTGTCAAATTTGCGTGCTGGATCAACGAAGATGATCGCGCCTCGGGCCGCGGCGGTACCGGCTGTGTGGGCGGAAGCAAGAACCTCAAAGCCATCGTCATCAAAGCTGAGAAGAAGATCGTTAAAGCCAAGGATCGCGATAAATGGAAGGCCGCTCACACCAAGGCACTGGCTGAGATCATGGATGAACGCGTCGTTACTTCCCCGCGCAAGGGTGGTCTCTCCGTCTACGGCACAAACGTGTTGATGAACATGACCAACGTCATCGGCGGTTTACCCGCCAAGAACAGCCAGTTCACCGCATTCGAACATGCCGAAAAGATCAGCGGTGAATATGTCAACGACAATATCCTTGTGGACAATCCCACCTGTCACGCCTGCCCGGTGGCCTGCAAGAAGGAAGTAGAGATCAAGGACGGACCGTACAAAGGTCTGCGCATGGAATCAGTGGAATATGAACCCTCCTGGTCAACTGGCGCAAACTGCGGCAATGATGATATCCGCGTTGTGGCGAAGATGATCGATACCTGCAACGATATGGGCATAGACGCCATCGAAATCGGCCACCCGCTCTCGGTTTGGATGGAAGCCTCCGAAAAAGGCTACACCAACGGCGACGGCAAAATCGGCTGGGGCGATGGCGCCAAGATGGTCGAAACCGCCCAAATGATCGCCATGCGCAAAGGCATCGGCGATGTGATGGCCAACGGCGCGAATGCCACCGCCGCACATTTTGGTCATCCCGAACTGGCAATGACAGTAAAGGGAATGGGGATTCCTGCCTATGACCCGCGTGGCATTAAAGCCATGGGGCTGGGTTATGCCACCAGCAACCGCGGCGCCTGTCACCTGCGCGCTTATACACCAGCCGCGGAAGTAATCGGCAACGTGTTGGGTCCAAGCACCATTACCGATCCACTTGCGTGGAAAGGCAAAGGCGAACTCACGATTATCTTCCAGCATGTCCACACCGTCACAGACTGCCTGGATGTCTGCAAATTCGCCACATTCGCCGAATCCATGGATTCATTCGCGGCGCAATATGAAGCCATGACAGGCGTCACCACCACCGCAGCAGACCTCCTCAAAGTCGGCGAGCGTGTTTACAACCTCGAACGTTACATCAACAACTTGAACGGCTTCGGCGAAGGCAGCGACACGCTTCCCAAACGCTTCACCACTGAACCATCCACCATGGGCGGCAGCAAAGGCCACGTCTGCGAACTGGATGACATGCTCGTGGAATACTACGACAAGCGCGGATGGGTGAACGGCGTTGTGCCTGAATCCAAGCTGAAGGAATTGGAGATCATCTAACACCCCGCCTCTTTCCTAACCGAAACTTGATTCTGCTTCCTGAAACAGAATCTCCCCGGCAACAAAGCAGGGCGACGCGCGTCGCCCTGTCCTTTAATCCGTGCCGCAAGATTTATCTTGCGAATAGACGGCTTTTCTCCAAATACTGGCGCAAAATAGATTTTGCGGTACGCCCCCTACCCGCCGCCCACCGCAGGAAAGACATTGACCGTGTCCTCCTGCATGATTTTTGTCTCGAATTTTTCATCCGTGAATTGCACATCGCGCCCATTGATAAAAAAGTGGACGTGCCCGTACATGCGCCCGTCTGTATTGAGCAATTCTTTTTTCATCAGCGGGAATCTGGCAATAATGGCTTCCAGAAGTTCCTGGGCAGTAATACCGTGGTCGAGATCAAACACCACTTCTTTCCCGCCTGCAATATCACGCAGGGTTGCGAAAAAATTTACCTTCATTCTATCTACTCCTGTTTGCCAAAAGCCGGCTCACGCAATACTTCCACATTCATCCTCCCGCTGGAAATAGGCGAGAAAAAACTAACAACACAATCGGGTTCCAGCGGAGCGTCAATTCCATCTTTCATCAAACGCGGATTCCTCCCATCCACATACACAGGCACATCGGGCCGCAAATCGCCGCGCGCATCCAACAAATGGAACGCTGTTTCGGGGTATTGCTCCACCAGCAAAGACATCAACCTGCGAAAGGAATCGATTTCCCTGTCACTGATCTCAAGCGATGCCATACCAACAGTTGTCCGCATGTTTGCGTAAAAGCGAAGTTGCATATTTACATCCTCAGTCACATTTTATCATTTTCAGGGCGGTATGAATGTCGCGGTACATGGAAAATAAAAAGCTCGGATTTGATAATCCGAGCCAACCACTTTAGCAATTATCTTACGGGCATTGAATAATCCCCTGCGCCCACAGGCAGCCGCCGCAGACGGGGGCAATGTCGTTGCCGAGGCAGTCTTCCTCATTGGTTTCCGAGAGATCGCAGCCGCCGCAGAAAGTGCAGGGCGCAAAAACAAAATTATGCAGGCGTTCGCGATAGGCCAGGTATTCAGGGCTTAGCCAAATCTCTTCCAGTGAACTTTCACTCACATTGCCGATGATATGCTTGTTTGAAACACGCGGCTTGCCGTGCAAATAACTGGTGTGGGTGTGCATCAACGGCCAGCACGGACTTACATCCCCCGTCCACGCAACTGACATGGTGCCGCTTTCGACGAAGTTGCACACGTCGTTCGCGCCGCCCCAGTTGTTGCCCGCAAAACTGACATTGCATCCGCTGTTGAAGGCTTCGATCAGCGCGGCCTGGGTCTCCTCATTGAAGTCCATTTTGGGGAGGCTGAGTTTCGGCAATACAGGAGACGGCAAATAAGCGATGTTACGCATCGTTCGCAGGTAAAGCCGGTCATCCTGCATCTCCTTTGTGGCAGGCTGCACGTTGCTCACGGAAAAATATCGCGCCCCAAAGGTGTGTCCTAGTTTGATGATCTTCGGCAGGTCGTTGATGTTGCGTTTCATGGCCACGAAGGCAATGCCAATTTCGGGTTTGGGGAAGTGTCCACCGCCGCGCATTTTGAAGAGACGCCGCAGGTTTTCGAGAATGACTGGGAGTTCCGCACCCAGGCGCACATCAGCGAATCCTTCGGGGGTGGCTCCGTCCAATGAAACCCACAGGATATCGAGTCCGGCGTCAATCAGTTCGCGGGATTTCTTTTCGGTGAGGATCGTGCCATTCGTGATGAGTTCCACCTTCACGCCCAGCTCCTGCTTGATGCGCCGAATCCACTCGATGGTTTTGACATGGAAAAGCGGTTCGCCGATTCCACCGAAATACACGCTGGGAATCGGGTTCATTTTTTTCAAGCCATTGAGGATGCTTTCAAAGGTTTCCTCGGTCATCCTGCCGATGGGCTGGTCCCATGCGTTACGAAAACAGGTGATGCAGTCGAGGTTGCAGGCGACGGTCGGTTCGATGTAGATTTTGGTGAGATGGGTCACCGGGCGATGCATACGGACAAAGTTGTGGCCTTCGTCGAGACGAACCTTCGAGCCAGGATTCAGCCCATATTGTTGAGCAACTCCGGGCGGAAGAATGAGGCGTCCCTGTTCGTCCACCTCCGCCCAGGCAGTTGTCGGTTTTGTCGATAAAACAGTCATACGTTCTCCTTGCAAATGAGCCAATTACCACCCATCATATCCATTTTTTGGGAAATTTCATGTGACGAAAGTTACCTTTTTACAATGACCAGATAATGATATTCAAATGGTCTGAAATTATGAAGATGATATAATTTTGCCATTCCATATCAGGAGATTTTCATTGGCAGACCCCCGTGTTTCAAAATTTGCGAATATTTTAGTGCAGCATTCTGCGCGCGTTGCACCCGGTGACCGCATCCTGCTCGAAGGCACGACCGCCGCTGAACCACTCTTACGAGAATTGTATGTCCAAATCCTGGAAAAAGGCGGGCATCCGCATTTGATGATGGCCCTGCCCGGCATGATGCCGTTCAGCCAGGATGAAATGTATTTGACCTATGCAAAGGATACCCAGCTCGATTTCGTGCCGACCTTTTACAAACTGGCGTATGACCAGTTCGAAGGGCGCATCCGCATTCATTCAGCCACGAACACAAAGGGCACCACGAACATCGATCCCGCAAAAATCCAGCGGCGCAGCAAAGCAACTTCGGTTATTACCGAGTCGCAATTCCGGCGCGGTGCAGAGGGTTCCTTCAAATGGGTAACCACCCTTTACCCCACCGAGGCCTATGCACAGGATGCCAGCATGAGCCTGAAGGAATATGAAGACTTCGTTTTTGGCGCCGTCCACTCCAACGAAGAGAATCCGATCGCGTTTTGGAAGAGTGTGGAACAGAAGCAGCAGTCTGCGGTGGACTTCATGAAGGGCAAGAGCCAGGTCGTTCTGCGTGGACCGAATGTGGACCTGACTCTCTCCGTCAAAGGCCGCACGTTCATGAATTCGTTCGGCACCTTCAACATGCCCGACGGCGAGATCTACACCGGTCCCGTGGAAGATTCGGTCAACGGCTGGGTGAAATTCACCTACCCCGCAAACTACGGCGGCACGAGCGTGGAAGGCGCTGAATTAACCTTCACCAATGGGCGGGTGGAAAGAGCCACTGCCGAAAAGAATCAGGATTTCCTGCTCAAGACCCTCGAAAGCGATGGCGGCTCGCGTCACCTTGGCGAGTTTGCCATTGGAACGAATTTTGACATTCAACGATTTACGGGTAATATTCTTTTCGACGAGAAGATCGGCGGATCTTTCCACATGGCGCTCGGCGCAGGCTACCCCGAAACTGGTTCAAAGAATAAGAGTTCCATTCACTGGGACATGATCTGCGACATGCGCACGGATTCCGAAATTCTGGTGGATGGCGAGTTATTCTACAAGAACGGTCAGTTTGTGTTCGAGAATTAGGGACAGGGCTTGCCTCTGTCCGTATATGGATAATCAAAGAACAAAAGGGCGACCGTAAAGGTCGCCCCTACGTTTAATCCCCAAATGAAATTCCAATGTTGCGGGCTGTGATAACAGCATCACTTTCAGGTCTGACGCGTTTGGGCACAGCGGTTGCCTCTTCGAGCGGGAGGTCAACGATCTCACCGCAGCGCAATGCCACCATGCGGTCGAATCCGCCGCGCGCCGCCAAGCGGACGGCTGCCGCCCCATAACGAGTTGCCAGCATGCGGTCAAAAGCGGTGGGAGTCCCTCCCCGCTGCAGGTGCCCCAACACAGTCACGCGCGATTCGAAACCTTCGCCCTCGATATACTCGGCAACGATGTGCCCGATCCCGCCCAGCCGCGGCACGTAGACCTCATCCCCTTTTCTTGAAAAGACCTGTACACCGCCCAGCGGTTTCGCGCCTTCTGAAACCGCAAGAAGGCTGAACTTGCTTCCTTTTTCCGCCCGGGCGCGGATCTTGTTCATCACGCTCTCGAACTTGAATGGAATTTCAGGGATCAGAATCACATCTGCCCCGCCGGAGACACCCGCCTGCAAAGCAATAAAACCCGCATCACGCCCCATCAGTTCAAGCACCATGGCGCGGTGGTGCGACTCAGCCGTGGTGTGCAAACGATCCAGGGCATCCGTCGCGATGTTTAAGGCGGTATCGAAGCCGAAGGTGACCTCCGTGCCGCCGATGTCATTGTCAATTGTTTTCGGCAGGCCAATGACCGGCACACCTTTTTGAGCCAGCTGATGTGCAATGTGAAGCGTGCCGTCCCCGCCCACCACCAACAAGGCATCCATTTTTAGTTTCTTGATTCCCTTTACGATCTCATCCGAAACATCGATGGTCACTTCCTTTCCATCGCGGATGACTTTGCGCGCATACGGATTCCCGCGGTTGGCCGCGCCAAGAACCGTCCCGCCGCGCGGCAGGATCCCGCGCACTTCATTTAGGCCGAGTGGAATAATTCCATCATCTTCAAGAAACCCGTCGTAGCCGTTCCGGATGCCAAAGACCTCACATCCATAGTCGTTGATCGCAGTCTTCACCGCCGCGCGGATAACCGCATTTAATCCCGGCGCATCCCCGCCGCCGGTGAGAATCCCAATTCGTTTCATGGCGCAACTCCTTTTCACATCTGCGGCGCAAGGCCTTGCGGCATTGCAACAGCACTACCCCATGATAACTCATTCACCCCTTCATTGCATGATGATAACCTTTCTTGCAAATCGTCCTCATCCCCCATATAATGTGGGCGATGAATACAAACCAGCCATCATTGTTTCAAACCATTACCAAATGGTTCGTGCCCATTGCGGCCATCATTGCCTTCGCCGCGTGGATGTACATCTCCCCTGAAGGCGCGTTGGGAAAACTCGACGCCATCGGATATGCCGTTTGTCATCGCATCGATGCCCGCTCCTTTCAGATCGACGACCGACAGCTTCCGCTTTGCGCGCGCTGCACCGGCGAGTTTTATGCCGCGGGCATTGCCCTCCTCTTTCAGCTTTTTGTGAGCGGAAAACGCAGCAAACTTCCCTCGCGCGGAATCATCGCCGTTCTCATTCTTTTCTTCCTTGCCTTCGGCATCGACGGCGGCAACTCCTATCTTTACTTGCTCAAACAAACTTCGGGCGGCGCGTTCGAAGGCATCCCCAACCTTTACATCCCCAACAACACCCTTAGGCTTTTCACCGGCAGCGGCATGGGGATTGCCCTTGCCGCAGTTTTATATCCCATCGTCAACCAAAGTATTTGGCGTGAATTGGATGAACGCCCCGCCCTGGAATGGAAAAATTTCAGTGTTCTCGTTGCTCTTGTGATTCTCGTCAACCTCCTCATTCTTACCGATAGTCTCTTCGTCCTCTATCCCATCGCCTATCTTAGCGCGCTTGGGACCTTAGCCCTGCTCGTTCTGGTATTCACCATTTTGTGGATTATCATCATGAAGCAGGATAATACCTTCGACCACCCCCGCCAGCTCTGGCTTCCGCTCGCCTCCGGCCTGACCCTTGCCCTGCTCCTCGTTCTCAGCATTGACCTGCTCCGGCTGCAACTCACCGGCACATGGAGCGGCTTTCCCGGTCTGTCGGGATGATCAAATAAGGAGAAAAAAATGGAACTCTTACTCGGCGTATTTTCCGCATTCGGGCTCTCCGCCAGCGCGGGACTCAACGCCTACATTCCGCTGCTGGCCATCGGCGTCATCGCGCATTACTTTCCCAACACCCTCGCCCTTAGCAAACCCTTCGACCTGATCGCCAATCCATGGATCCTCATCCTGCTTGGCATCCTCGTCATCATCGAAATGGTCGCGGATAAAGTCCCCGCCGTCAACCACATCAACGACCTCATTCAAACCGTGGTCCGTCCCGCCGCCGGAGCCATCGCCTTCGCCGCCAGCGCCAACGTCATCACCGATATAAACCCTCTGCTTGCCCTGGCGTGCGGGCTGCTCGTGGCGGGAGGCGTGCACGCGGTCAAGGCGGCGGCAGTGCGCCCCGTCATCACAGCCACAACGGGCGGCGCGGGAAACGTCCCCGTTTCGATCGCGGAGGATATTTTCGCGGTCATCACTTCGGTGCTGGCAATCCTGATCCCGGTCATCATGGGCACGATCACCATCGTCCTGCTGGTCCTCCTCATTTGGTGGTGGTGGGACAGAAAAGAAAAAGCCCAAACCGCCTGATTTTATTTTGTTGTTAACATTATCTACTCGAATTTCTCGTTTATAATGCACATACGTCATTGTTGTGCGATTTTCATAAAATAAAGGAGAAGCTATCATGAATGAAATGCCCGTTACCCCCGAAGAACAACCCAAGAAAAGCAATACGGGTCTGATCATTGGCATCGTTGTTGTCGTCCTGCTTTGCTGCTGCTGCGTATTCGGCATCGGCGGCTGGTTGTATGGCGACACCCTTGTGCAGTCGCTGGGTCTGTAATTTTCACATCAAAAAATCCTCCGCTCAATGCGGAGGATTTTTTGATTCAAAATAAAGTTCAAGTTCACGCAAACCGTCATAGATTTTCCCCTTCAGTTCCTCCTCCAGGCCCAGCTCTTCCAATTCATCTTCATCCAGCACGGTCCGTCGGCCTTCAGCGGAAACCCAGAGATCCACCGCCAGATCAACATACGAAACGTGACCATCTTCGATGACTGCGGGCATGGTGATATTGCAATACCAACCCTTCAATTTCCCATCATCACGGTCATAAATTTCAAAAATGTTATACCACTTGTCCGTGTAAAAGGTTTCTACAAAACGGTCATTGTGTTTCAGCACAATTTCCTGGAATGGCATGTCATCGCGATTGAAGAAAGCCTCAATTGTGACTGAGTTTCCATCCCGTTTCAAAACCATGCCATCGTACTGCCACGTCACCTCGCCTGCGAGGTTCTTTTTCAAGATTTTCATTCGAGACATTTTACCTGAACCTGCACCGTGATGACATCCCCGACCCGCGGCGCATCCTTCAAGTGGATAATTAATCCGCCTCTCCCTTTGACCAGAAACTGATCCTGTTTAAAAAGCACATCCTCCACTGTCAGTTGGATCTCGCCTTCGGCTTTTTCTTTTCCGGCAGTAATCAATAATTGAATTTTTGCGCCGGGATTATGACCGCAATCCACGTTAAAGATGCCGTATTCGGTCTTGACTTTATTCACTGAAATCACTTCGCCTTCAATGACATTCCCGATCCCAAGCAGCCTGGCCACAGCCGCAGACCTGGGATTCTTCCAAATCTCGTCAGGCGCGGCATTGCGGATGATGAGGCCGTCGTGCAGCACGAGGATTCGGTCAGCGATGGCGAAGGCTTCCTCCTGGTCGTGGGTAACGTATATGGCTGGAATTTTGGTTTTGTGTAATATACCGCGTATTTCATTCAGCAAATCTTCCTTCAGCGACCTGTCCAGCGCGCCGAGAGGTTCATCGAACATCAGCAGGCGGGGTTGGGAAGCAAGCGCGCGCGCCAGTGCCACACGCTGCTGCTCGCCGCCGGAGAGGTCGGTTACTTTGCGCTTTTCAAATCCTTTTAAGTTGACCAGGTCCATCATTTCAGCAACACGTGAATTAATTTTCGCAACAGGAGCATTTCGCATCTTCAACCCGTAGGCGATGTTGTTAAAAATGTCGAGGTGGGGGAAAAGCCCATAGTCTTGAAAGACCAGGCCAAAGTCGCGGAGATGAGGCGGTGTCTGGGCGAGGTCGATGCCGTTGAACAGGATATGCCCGCTTTCAGGAAACTCCAGTCCGGAGATCATCTTCAAAATGGTGGATTTGCCGCTACCCGATGCGCCAAGCAAACAGACCGTTTCCCCTTCAGCAACGGTGAAAGAGATGTCTCGCAGGAGCGGTTTGCCTTCGTAGGATTTAACGAGGTTGCGGAGTTCGAGCATTAGAATTCTCCAGAGTTCGGCAGGCGTAATTTTTCGATGGCTAAAATCGCAAGCGCGGCGAGTACCATCAATACGGTTGCCATGGCCATGGCCTGACCGAAATTCAACCCGCCAGGCTGGGAAAGAAACCGTTGAATGGCAATGGGGATGGTCGGGTATTCGGGGCGGGTGATGAGCAGGGTTGCGCCGAACTCGCCGAGCGAAACGGTGAACGCGAAGGTGGCGGCGCTGAGTGTGGCGCGTGATAGGATGGGAAAATCCACGGTCTGCCAGACGCGGAACGGCGACGCGCCAAGGGTCGCCGCGGCCTGACGCAGCTTTTCCGGTATGGATGCCAGTGCAGGTTGAAGAGTGCGGATGACAAAGGGAAGTGCAATAAGTGTATGCGCGATGGGAACGAAGAACGGAGAAGCTAGCGCGCGCCCAAACGAGAGAATGAAACCCAGCCCAAGCATGACTGCAGATGCGCCGAGAGGCAGCATGATGAAAGGGTCAAGATACCTCTCGAGGCGGGTTGGTTTGGCGAGCGCAGACGCGGCAGGATAACCAAGCGCGAGGGAAAGCAAAACTGTGACAACCGCATACCCAAGCGAGTTCAGAACCGCCTGCACGGGCGGGACATAAAACAAGGAGCCGCGGCGGTTGATAAAAAGTTCTTCGTAATAATCGGTTGTGAATCCGTATTGGATTTCTCCACGCTGGCCACGGTCGGCTTCCAAACGAGTCAGCGAACGAATGGGAAGTGAGGCGAGAGGAAGAAAGAAGAAAGAAGAAAGAAGAAGCGCGAGTGTGAAGACGAAGATTTTTTCTTTGAGGGTTTTCGGCGGACGGGCGGCAGAGAAGCGCGGGGCGGTTTGGGTGTTGACCTGGCTGATGATGCGGGTGTAGAGAACGGAGAAGATCAAGGTGAAAGCAAGCTGAATAACGGATAGCAGTGCGGCGAGATTTAGGTTGGGAAGTTTCAATGCGCGGATGTAAATTTCAACTTCCAGCGTGGAGAAATTCGATCCGCCCAAAAGCAGGATCACGCCGAAACTGGTGAAGTCGAACATGAAGACGAGCAGGACAGCCGCAAGCAGGGATGGGCGCAGCAAGGGCAAAATGATGTCCCGCCAAACGCGGAATGTGTCCGCGCCGAGGATGCGGGCGGAATCTTCAAGGCGCGAGTCCATGCGGGAGAGGGCATTGCCGACGATGCGGATGACGATGGTGGTGTTGTAGAAAACGTGGGCAGTGAGGATGAGTAGAAAGTAGAAAGTGGGGGAAGGTGAAAAAGAAAGAGGAAAGAGGAAAGAAAATAAGCCGCGAGAACCGATCAATGAGTTAAAGGAGGCAGCGACGACGACTGTGGGGAGCATGAAGGGGACGGCAGTCAATACTCGGAGGAGGGATTTGCCTCGAAATTCAAATTTGGAAAACAGGATGGCGGATGGGATACCGAGGATGAAGGTGAGGATGGTGGAGAGGGTGGCTTGGTAGAAGGTGAAAAGCAACGAGTGATAAGTAATAAGTAAGTTCTCGCGGTTGGCGAGAGTTGAGAAATCAAGAGTGAGGGTTAGGATTTTGGTGAGAGGATAGAAGAAGAAAATTGCGAGAAATAGAATCGGGGCGAGCCAGATCAAAAGACGAGAACGGGAAGAATGTAAAAAAGTAGACAGGTAGACACGGATACTCGTAATCCCGTTTTTGGAAGCATGAATGTTTTTCGAGTCCATATCTACCTGTTTACCTGTCTACCTTCTCACTTCATCACTTCAGCCCACGCCTCGATCCAGGCGTCGCGGTTGGCAGAGATCTCTTCGTAGGAAATGGCGGCAGGTTGGTCAGTGACTTGCGCATACTGAACGAATATTTCGGGCAATTGAGCCGTTTGATTGACGGGATAAACAAACATGGTCAGCGGCATGTCTTCCTGAAATTGCTTGCCCAGCATAAAGTCCACAAATTTTTTGGCGAGGTCACGGTTTTGTCCGTTCTTCAAAATACCGGCGAACTCAATCTGGCGGAAGCACATGCCTGAGGCAACGATGGAACCTGTCGGGGATTCGGTCAGCGGCTCGGAGGCAAAGAACACTTCCGCGGCGGGGCTGGAGGCGTAGGAAACTACCATCGGCTGGGGACCTTTTCCAGAAGAGGCGGAGAAGTTGGTGTAGTAGGCCGTCTCCCATCCATCCACAACGACAACTCCATTATCTTTCAGGCTCTGCCAGTAATCGAGGAAGCTGTCACCAAAATAGGCACGGGTGGCAAGCATGAATGCCAGACCCGGTGATGAAGTAGCGGGGTCTTCCACAACCAGCAAGCCCTTATATTCGGGTTTTGCCAAATCTTCAAAAGTCTGCGGGATTGGCAAATTATTTTCGGCGAAATAAATTTTATCGTAGTTGATGCAAACATCGCCGTAATCAACGGGCACGGCTCGGAAAGTATCATCCAAAATAAATTCAGAGGGAACATCGCTCAATGCAGGCGATTGATACGGTTCGAATATGTCGGCTTCGAGGGCGCGGGAGAGGAAGTTGTTATCCACACCGAAAAGCACATCCGCGAGCGGAGCGTCTTTCGTGAGGA
The DNA here is from genome assembly GCA_014860745.1 of Anaerolineales bacterium. Classification (GTDB taxonomy): domain Bacteria; phylum Chloroflexota; class Anaerolineae; order Anaerolineales; family Villigracilaceae; genus Villigracilis. The sequence continues at coordinate 67,441 of JACZJC010000010.1, read as the reverse complement.
TGGCCTGGTTCAATACGGAACCCGCGTCACCGCTTTGGAGGAAGGAAACCTTGACATTGTTGGCTTCTTCAAATGACTTCACAACATCCTCCGATATTGCAAACGAGTCATGGGTCATTACGGTCAGGGTGGCGGGTTGAGTTGGTCCGCAGGCGGCGAGAAAGAGGAAAGCAGAAAGAAGGAGAGTGAGTATATTCATGGGAGTTCCTTTCAGGTTAATAACCGGTATTCAGTTACCAATAATATGGGCAATGAGCAATAGGCCGCTCTTAATGGAAACAGACGCAGTATCCGCGGTCATTTCGTTGCTGATGCCGCGGGTCTTTTCGGGGTACAGCGTTTCGTAATGCAGATGCCATTTGAGATTTTCAGTGAAGACTCCTTCAGCAGCTCCCTGCCAGGGAAGGAGCGAGACAATATCCCCGCTTCTTCCTTCGACTTTGGCCTGATCTCTGCAAAAGAAGATTTCTTCCACGCCATCGGTGAGTTTAATGTTGCAAGTTGCAAGTTGAAGGTTGGAAAGTAAAGCAATGTTAGCAAGAGTTTGATCCATGCGACCACTAAGAGCAGCAAGGATGAGAATCTGGTCTGGATGAAGAGACATGGCATGATCAATGGCAAGTTCAAGGTCTGTTTCTTTTTTGTCGGCGGGGAATTTGATAACTTCAACGCCAGCCGCATCGATCTTTCTTCTTTCTTCTTTCGAGATAGAGTCTAGATCGCCGATCACAACATTTGGGGTGAGTCCCAGCGCGAGGGCATGGCGCGTGCCACCGTCTGCGGCGATGATGAAGTCATCGTCACGCAGCAGGGCGCGGGCTTTTTCTAAATCGGGCAGTTCGCCGTTGGCGAAGATGATAATTCGCATATTTGCCTTACTGTGGGTGCGTCGCACCAACCTTAAGAGGAAAATTCTACAGAATGGATTCTGCTGGTTTATTGGATTTATCCACCCGTTTGGTGCGACGCACTTTTGGCGGGGGATAAAAAAACATCCTCTGGCGGAGGATGTTTGCATGGCTATGTAAAATCCCTCCGCTGGTATTAACCAGATCAGGTGTTGCGGGTCGAGCGCGTTCACGCTCCTCTCAGCCTTTCAGAAAGGCTCCCCGTTCAGTTGTGAAATGAGTATAGGCCTGTGGGGATGGGATGTCAAGTAAAAAATACCGCGAGTCAAGCCCGCGGTATTTTAGCGCACCCTGCGTTTCCATTCTTCCTTTAACTGAAGTTCACGCGGGCTGACCCCGGAGTCGAGAGCGAGGAAATCGGTAAGCAGGCGGTTGAATTGGGTGGAATTATCCACCATGGGGAAGTGCCCCGCTCCTTCGAGGTTGATCTGGTGCATGTGCAATGGCAGGGCGTCTGTTTTTTCCTGGGTGGGAAGAGTCACGGCGGGGTCGTTCGCGCCGTACACGAATAAACTGGGAATGCCAAGATTGCGCACGCCTTCGAAAAGGTTGTTCGCCTGGAACCCAAGCATCGAAGCAGAAACAGCTTTCGGGTCGACCTTTGAAGCGTCTGAAAGGGCGGCAAGGGCTTCCGGTGTGCGGGAGGTCAGCCATTCGACAAGTTCCGTCGCGGGAGCCGTTCTCATGCGGGCGTTCAACGCTTCATACTCAAGCGGACAATTGATCGCCATGACCCGGTCCACGCTCTTGGGCCAGTGCTTGATGAAAGTGAAAGCCACCAACGCGCCGAGGTCGTGGCCGACGAGCGCAACCTTGCCGATCCCCATTTCTTCAAGGAAGCGGTTGATGAGCTCGGCCTGCTTCTCAAGGGAGTAACGCAATGGATCGCGGGAGGTATCGCCAAAGCCAAAGAGGTCGAGCGCGTAGGCGCGGAACGATGTGGATGCAACCTGCATGGCGTTGATCCAATACCGCCATGAGCCCGCCCAGCCGTGCAAAAAGACAATGGGACGGCCGCGTCCCAAAGCCTCATAATGCACCATCGAACCGTCAAGAATGATCGCGCTCATTAATTCCTATTTTCCAAATTTTCCAAGGATGGCCTTTACGCGCTCGGTCAACTGGTCGGGGGCGAAGGGTTTGAGCAGGTATTCCTCTGCGCCCGCATCCAACCCAGTCTGAATTTCAGAATCCTGCCCCTTGGCGGAAAGAAATACGACCGGTATATCTTTAAGGACAGGGTCAGCCTTCAAGGCGCGGCAGGCATCGTAGCCGGTCATGCGCGGCATACGAACATCCATCAGGATGATGTCTGGGATGATTTCGGAAGCCTGGCGCAATGCCTCCTCCCCATTTGAGGTGGCAACGACTTCGTGGCCTGCAAACCGCAGGGTAAACGCCACCAGTTCACGGATATCGGGTTCGTCTTCTGCTATTAATATTCTCGCCATTCCAACTCCATTATTTATGGATGGGCAGGGTGAAGGAAAATGTGCTTCCATCCCCCGGCACACCCGTGCTCTTCATCCAAATTCGCCCGTTTTGCATCTCAACCAATTGGCGGACAATCGGCAGTCCCAGTCCGGTTCCGGGTGTGGCAAGCACCAGGGGGTTTTCACCGCGGAAGAATCGATCAAATACCCGGTCCTGGTCTTCAATGGCGATGCCAACACCATTATCCTGAACGTCCACCTGAACCTCACCGTTTTCCTGATGAATATTTACACGGATGGTCCCATTGTGGGGGGTGTAATTATAGGCATTGTTTACAAGGTTGCCTAATATCTGGCGGATGCGTTCTCCATCCCCGAAGACATGCGGCAAGTTCCTGGGCACATCCAGGGAAAGGGCCATTGGCTTGCTATCCCGCTGGGAACGGTGCAAAACCTCGGCAACAACATCTTCGGCGATGCTGTGCAGGTCCACGGCCTGGGGGTTGAGCGTGATGCGTCCCGCTTCGATGCGGGATATATCCAGCAGGTCACTGACGAGGGTGTTCAGACGGTCGATGTTGTTGCGAACAATCTCCAGGAAGTGCAATTGGTTTTCGTTCAAGGCGCCCGCCGCGCCCATTGTCAGAATGTCCACGTATCCTTTGATGGCTGTCATCGGCGTCCGCAGTTCATGGCTGACAGTCGCCACAAATTCCGATTTCAAACGATCCACTTCCACTTCATGGGTGATATCGCGGATGATGGATACGGTTCCCAGAAAATCTTTCTGTAAAATTACCGGCGCAAGGTGGATGAGAGCAATGCGATCATTCTCCAGCTCCACCTGTTCGGCGTACGAATCACCTGTTTCATGCGAGGATGGATCCTCCGACCAGCGGCGGATGGTATCCGCCCATGCCGTGGCTGCCTTCCCAAATAAGCCCCCCACTTTATCGAGTGAATTACCAAGCAGGCGGGCATCGTTCACACCTAAAATCCCTTCCGTGGAAGAGTTTACAAAGGTAATTCGGTTATCCTGGCCGGTGACCAGGACACCATCTGCCACAGCTTCGAGGATGGCTTGCGAACGGCTCGCATCCTCCTGCTCTTTACGAAGCATCACGCCAAGGCGTTCGGCCTGGTCGCGGATGAGCTCATATAAATGGGCATTGTTGATAGCCACGGCCACCTGGCTGGCAATGGCTTTCACCAGGTTGAGCATTTCAGCGCTGAAGAAATTGGGCGCGCGCTGGAAGACCATCAAAGCGCCGATGACATCCTCGCCCACCAGCATAGGGACTGTGATGGCGCTGCGGTGGTCTTGACCGGCAACGGTGCTTCTTACCCAGCGCGGGTCCTGGTGCAGGTCGTTGACGAGTACTGCTTCGCGGTGCTGCACAACCCAACCCGCAAGACCCTCGCCGATCTTCAATGTAAATCCGCGCCCGCCGGGGTTGGAGCGGTCTGAGAGATAACCATACCCCGCGCGATAATGCAGAAGGTTATCCTCAGCATGAACGAGCAAAATGGTACCTTGTTCCGCTCCAATGGCGTCATTCAGCAATGACAGTGTACGGTTGAGCGCACGGTCAAGGTCCAGGCTGGAGGAGACCTCTGTAAGAATGCGCAGGAGGGTTTCCGTATTTTGCTGTTCGCGCTGCAATTGGGCAGTACGTTCGACCACGCGTCTTTCAAGGGTGGAGGCTAGGTTCTGGGTCTCTTCGAACAAGCGTCCGTTTTGGATGGCGACGATAGCCTGATTCGCAAGTGTGCCGAGGATCTGCATATCCTCCGCAGTGTAAATGCCCGGCTTATAACTTTGAGCTGAGAGCATGCCGCGCGCCTTGTTGCCCACGATCATGGGCACGGCCACAATGGATTGGATCTCCTCCGCCTCTTCCGCAATCACGATGGTATCCATTTTGTTGACCTGTTCAACATTGGAAATGAGGATGGGGCGCGCGGTCTGTATTACTTCGCTGCTCATGCCCTTTCCGAAGGGAACGCGCTCACCGAGGTGCCGCTTTCCACGGTCGTACAAATAAACGGGATCGATCTCGTTCTTTTCTTCATCATAAATAGTGATGACAAAAGAATCCATCGGCACAAGGCGTTCCGCCTCCTTATGGACAGAGATGTAGATTTCATCTGGATCAAGGCTAGCGCTGATGAGCGAGCTCGATTCGTTCAGAATGGCAAACCGTTCCGCCGTGCGGACGGATGATTGATACAAACGCGCATTTTCGAGCGCGATGGTGGCCTGGTTGGTGATCGTACGCCCCACCTCAAGTTCATTGATGCCGAAACGCGCCTCGCCCATCATTTGGGCAAAGATCAGCGCCGTAAGCGACTGGCCGCTTGTGAGCGGCAGAATCAGGAGGGCGGTCGTATTCTCGCCCAGCATTTCCATCAGGTCGGCAAGGTCCGGTTCGCTGCGGGCGTCATCGGTATTGAAAATTCCCAGGGATTCGTGCAAGCGGCTAAAGATGGGCGAGTCGGGCAAAGGCTTTGGAAGTTTGATGCGCGTCCGGGGGGTGGTAATCTTCCAGTACGCCCGGCCCCGCTCAAAGGTCACAACAGAGACGCGGCGCGCGCCCAATCCCTTGAGCAATTCATCCGCCGTCAAATTCAAAATCTGTTCTGTATCCAAAGAACCGGTCAACGCGGATGTGAAGCGGTTAAGAGTGGTGAGGCGCTGGGAACGCTGGTCCAATTCCGTTGCGCGGCTGACGCTGTCTTCGTAAAGGCGGGCGTTATCGAGTGATACTGCCGACTGACTTGCAAAGGTAAGCCCGACCTGCATTTGTTCGCGGGTGTAAAAGTTGGCCTGCCATTTTTCCACCGCAAGCGCGCCAACCAGTTCGCCTTTGGAGATCAAAGGAATGCCGAGCCAGGAAAGGCGCGGGGCTTCCACCGGCAGGAAGCGCGAATCTTCGCGTACATCCTTGACGAGGATCGGCTGGCCGGTCTGCGCCATTTCCTTGAAGAGTGCGCTGTCGGAAACCGAAACCGTCAGGCCAAGCCGCTGTTCGGCATCTGAGAATCCGCGCGCAGATGCGACCATGAGGCGGTCCTTATCACGCAGCCAGAGCGTGGCGGTGTCAAATGGGAGGATGGAGCTTAATTGGTCGAGTAGTAAATTAACCAATTGGTCGCTGCGCAAGCTGGAGGTCAGGGAAGCGGCGGCATCATTCAAAGCCTGCAACTGCCCGGCGCGTTCCTGGGTGGTCTGCACGAGCCGCAAGTTATCCAAAGAGAGCGCGATCTGCTGGGCAAGGGAGAGCAAAAGCGCTTCATCTTCCGCGCGGAAGGCGGAGGTGGTATTGAAATTATCCAAAACAAGCAGGCCGAGATTCTGGTCGAGGGAAACAATGGGAACCAGCAAACTTGAAACAGGCAATCGTCCGCCGGTGGCCTGGCGGTACAAGGCGAGGTTGTCGGTGCTCAGGTTGTAATCGCGCGCAAAGTTGATCTCATCCACGCGGCGCGGATGTTTGCTCATGAACGCATTTCCGGGCAGGGCCTCTCCCATGCGGTAGTTGATATTCATCATGCTGGCATTATCAGCGTACCCGGAAGCCTCACGCGGGGTCAGTAAATCGGTCTTTGGATTCCAGATCAGCACAGCGCCGGCATGGGCATGCGGGAGGACTCTCCGCGCGCTATCCAGCAGGGATTTGATGATCGCCTCCGGATCCATAGCCGACAACTGGCGGCTGAAATCGAGCAGGAGATTCACCTCTTCCAATCTTCTGCGCGTTTGGGTGAGCAGGGAAATATTTTGCAGGATGAGGGAGGTCTGCTGGGAAATTTGCAAATAGACCTGGTGGTCTTCTTCCGTAAAATCGGGCATGGTTTCCGGGCTAATGGCAAGCATGGCCGCCACGGGTTTATTTTCCACCAGCACAGGCAGGCAGAGAATGCCTTTCGCCCGCAGGGAGGTTAGCAGGGAGGCATCGCGCCATTCATCATCTTCATCCAAATTAGATATGAGGATCGGCTTGCCCGTTTGCAGGCTGGCACGCAATGGATTCCTTTGACCGAAAAGAGCCTCTACATTTGTGGAACGCGGGAAACTTCCCAGCACATGCAGCAGGCGCGGGCCTTCGACGGTATTTTCGGCCACGAGCGCCACAGACATGCCCAACTGCGTCAATGTCTCGCGGCCAAGCGCAGAGAGAGCCGAGGAGGTATCCAACTGGCGGCTGACGGATTCGGTAATGGCCAGGCCCGCGCGCACACGCTGGGCGCGCCGGTCCAGGTTATGCATGGAGATGGTCTGCTCGAGATCTTTGTGCAGGAGAACTGGCAGATCATTTTGAGTAATATCGAGAAGCTTCTGTTGACGCTGAAGCCCGGAAGACAAGGAATCGATTCTCGTGCGTAATTCGCTCTGGCGGAGAGTATTGCTGATCAACAACGCTGCCTGGGCCGAGAAAACCTCCACCGCTTCAATGGTCGCTTTATCGGGTCGCAAACCGTTGGATGGGTCATCGAGGCTGATCAGCCCCACGATCTGTCCTTCTGCATTTTCGAGCGGGACAAGCAAAAAATCATCCGCATTCCAGGCATTGCTGGCAGCACCTGCGGCAGTTGAAACATCCAGCGTTACCATGTGCAGGTCTGTAGGAATCACGGGCGCCTTGTCCACTGGAATAAAGTAGGAACGGCTGATCTTGAACTCCGGCCGAATGAGCTGCTGCACGCTCGAAAGCGGCTGCTTTCGGGAAAGCAATTCATTCAACGTATCCTGCGGGATACCCACGGCAGTCAGGCGGCGCATCAATCCGGTATCCGGCTCGACGACGCTCATCAACACTACACGGAATGGTGTGGAGTCGCGAATGCCTCGCGCGATGATCTGCAACGCCTGGTCGAGGGGTTGGTCGTGCCCAAGGGTGTAGCTAACATCTGTGAGGCGCACGAGCGTATCTGCACGGCGGCGCATTAATTCACTGCGCTGTTTCTCCGCCTGATAACGCTGGGCATTGACCAATGCGATACCTGCCTGCACGGCCAGCGTCTGCACAAGCTCAATCACTTCCGGGGTGAAGTAACCCGCCAAACCGGAATGAAGGCTTATCAAACCAACGGTGCCCGCCTGGTACATGATTGGCACAATGATCGCGGAGCGTGCTCCATCATGAACGGGAAGGATGCCTTCCTTCAAATAATCTTCGATAATACGTGGTTCGCCTTTCCGGACAACCATGCGCTCGATCTCGTTCAATTCCCGCATGCTTTCACAGCCCACAAAATACTGAACCTGCGGGGCATTCTCATCGCTGGTTGTTTCGAACAGAACGACCGATGAACAATCCGCCTGAATGGCATGCAGGCCTTCATCATGGATGACTTGAAGCAGGTGTTTCACATCCAGCGAGGCGCCGAGTTCCCGGTTGATCCGCGTCAGCGCGGAAAGCTGATCCACCCGCCTGCGCAAGGAATCATCTGTTTGGGCAAGCAGGCTGGCGAATTCTACTGCCGAGGCAAGCTGGTCTGCGGCTGTGGAGACAACCTGGAGATCGTAGGAGTTAAAGTAATCGGCCTTTTTGCTTCCCAGCATCAGTTCGCCGATACTCCGTTCACGCACCACCAGCGGGACGACAATGGCGGATTCCATATTTAATGCCGTTGCCAGCGGGCGATATACCGGAAGGATGCTTCGATCCATGCTCAGGCGGCCGGAGAAATACGGTTTCTGGCTGCCGGAAACCGTGAAACGATAATTTGGGTCATCCAAAAAGATTTGAATAAAGGTGTTGCTGGTTTCCTCGGAAACCCCGAAGGTAGATTCGCGGCGCAGACGGAGTGCGCCGCGGGTTTCGTCGAGGAGGAAAATTGCGCCCGCATCCGCCTGGAGGAGATGCGCCAGTTCCTGAACTGAATATTTCAGGATTTCCTCCAGTGTGGCGGAGGAACCGGAAAGACTCGCGATTCGGCGCAAGGCATCTGCGCGCTGCGCGCGCGCGCGGGCCTGCTGCACAAGGAGCACATTTTCGATAATGGCTGCGGCCTGATTTGCCACGATATTCATTAGTCGAAGTTCTTCCGCTGTGAAAGCGGAACTGCCCTGGGTGTGATGGCCAACTTGAAAGTAGCCGAGCATGCGTCCCGAAGAAAGAAGCGGAATGAGTGCGTTATCGCGCAGGCTGGCCGCAGTTGCTACATCCGCAAGGCCGAGCGCCTGCCAATTCCCATCGTTGACTGTGCTCTGGGTGATGATGGGTTTCTGGCTTGTGATGATCTTTTCCGCTGGGCTGTCTGCGGGCACAACCGTCCGATAGATCTGGACAAAATGCGGGGGCAATCCATGGAAGGGCTGCTTCCCCTCAAGCGTGCGTTTCTCTTCGTCGTAAAGCATGAAACCGATGATCTCAGCTGGAAACAGGGGTGCCACGCTTTCCACCAATTTTGAAAAAATATCATCCAAGTCGCGCGCGGATCCCAAGGCCTGATTTAGGTTGGCTAGGCCGGCGAGTTCCGAGCCGCGTTTCTGTTCCTCTTCATATAATTTTGCGTTCCGAATCGCAACAGCCGCCTGGCCGGAGACCAGGGCTAGAAGATCAAGGTCATGCTGGCCAAATTCCCCGCCGCTGGTCTGGCCAGCCTCCAATGTTCCAACCAGTTCGCCGCCCGCAATGAGCGGGATTCCCAAATACGAATGGATCAAAAGCAGTTCATTGTTTTTGGTGAACTCGGATGGCGCGCGCGTATCGGTCAGCAAGATCGGCTTGCGAAGGGATACCAGTTGGTTTGTCAGGCTGCCGAATTGGGAGAGGGAACCCGTGACAACACGGGCAGAACTGGGCTGTTGAAATCGGTAGGGAACCAAAGCCTGGCGTTCAGTATTCCATAATTTAAGTTCCAGGACTTCCGAAGGCATCAGACGGCTGACATTATCCAGGATGGAACGGATGGTTGATTCAAGACTCAGGCTGGCCGCAATTCCCTGGCTGAATTCCGCGGCCACCTGCAGGATCTCCTCCGTTGCGCCTGCGTTCTGGTCGACCGCAAGGGAAGTCCTTCCGCGCAAAGAGAGCAGCATCATTGGGTAGGGGCCCGGCACTTCGTAGGAAGCAACATCCACAAGCTTGCCGCCGATGGAAATGCGTTTATGTCCGGGAGTTGCGCACAAATCTAAAAAATCGTCGGTGGGTCGCACCCGCCGCGCAATGCTTTCGAGGTCGCAGGGTTCGTTCTCGCGCAGTTCAAAATATGAACGCGCCATGTCGCTGATATATTCCACCCTTCCGCCGGGTTGGAGGATGATGGTGGCTTCACTTGTATTGGAGGTTTCGGGAAAATGGAACGAGTTGGCAGTTGCCGGTGAGTCTGATTGGAAGCGCGGCAAAAAACGTAATACCGCCCAGGCCAGCGCTACCACCACCAGCCCAGCAAGAAACAGGCTAACTCCCAACCCAGACAACATGGAAAAATTTCGCCTTACGCGGTGGAGGCTGCCGCCGCGTCCTGTCTTCGAGCCTCCGCTGCGAGTTCGGTGATCTCACGAATATCGGCAAACGAATGCAGACTCGGGGAAACCAATCCCGCAGAGAAGGTCATGAAACCCACCTTTTCCACGCCCCCTTCCGCCTTGGGCGCCTGAATGAAACCCTGCTGGCGGTCGATAAAGTTATAGTGACTCTGCACTTCAGCGGCAAAGCGGTCCTTCAATTTCTGGCGGATGTTCGGGGCAGCTTCATTCGTGGTGATGATAATGAAGTTATCGCCCCCCGCGTGACCGATAAAATCGCTGGTCGTGCCCAATTCATCCACCACCTCGCCGATCAGCATGGCAGCAAAGCGCATCACATCATCGCCCGCTACAAATCCGTATACATCTTTGAAGGCCTCAAAGTTATTAATACGCACATCCAGCAAAGCCCATTCCGATTCGCGGATGATGCGGCGCAGCTGTTCTTCGATCAAACGACCGGCGGGCAGCCCGGAGCGCGGATCAGTGAGGCTTTCGCGTTCCGAGCGGCGGATGGCTCCCTGCACACGCAATTTTAATTCTTCGATATCGAAAGGCTTGGTGATGTAATCGTCCGCGCCTAATTCAAGACCCTGCAGTTTGTCGCTGCGTTCATCTTTTTGCGTCAGGAAGATGACCGGGATATGGCTGGTGCGCGTGCTGGTTCGCAGGGTGCGGCAGACCTCATACCCGTCGATATCGGGCAGCATGATATCCAGCACAATCAAATGCGGCAGAACCTGCTTGGTTTTGTCCAAGGCATCCTTTCCGCGATTCGCCACGTCCACATCATATTGAAGACCCGTAAAATAGATCTTCAACATATTGGCGATATCGATGTCGTCTTCCACTACCAAAAGGCGAGCGTTACTCATGTGAGCCTCCTGCCGCTTGTCATAAAATTATTCCAGGTTTTTTATTGAAATTTCGAGTTGGTAACATAATTCGGGTCCAATTTATTATGCGGCACTCTGTAAACGCGACCGTTTTCCTTTGCGGGCGTTCTGCCGGACGGTTTCAATCTGTTTCCCGGTTACCTCGCGCTCAAACGAACGGAAACCGCTCATACGAAAACCATGCGTTTCACAGATCGCGGTAATCTCCTGCACACGCTCCAGCGTAATATCCCTGCCGACCGTGTAATCTTCGAAGCGGCCAGCCAGTGCCAGGGCAATCGTCTCGGCCATGCAGGCGTAGGCTTTTCCTTCCGGAAAACCGAAATTAAAATGGAAATCCACGGGGCCTGGCACATCCACCATGCCGCCGTCAATCACTAATATATCATCTCTCACTGCCGCCACCATTGCAGAAACATCGCGGGGGCGCGCCACATCACAGATCACACTGCCCGGCTGCAAATGTTCGGGGCGGATGACATCGTGGATCGAACTGGTGACCGTTAAAATCAATTGCGCATCCTTTAATATGTCCATTTTCGTGCTGATGACAAGCTCGCTTCTTGCGTGGACCTTGAGCCTGTCTCTCAGGGCTTCGAGTTTTTTCTCATCCCGGGCCACGAGCAAAGTCCGGGCGGCCTCCCCAGCCAACAGCTCCGCACAGACGCGGCCAATGGCTCCGGTGGCGCCTACAACGGCAACGGTCGCGTCCGCCATGTTAATGTCCATCACTTTGGCCGCATCCCGAATGGCTTGTACGGCCATGGCCACCGTGTAAGAGTCGCCGGTGGTGACGGGAATGTCCAGCGCTTTGGCAATGGTCACACCCGCATCGCCAATGACGGATGTGAACGCCCCGAGGCCAAGGATATTCGCACCGAGTTTCTCCGCCATGCGCCCGGTCTGAATAATTTTACGATAGACCGTATGCTCGGGCAACTGCAGCATGCGGCGCGGGGTGAACGGGCAGGCAATGAACCAGCCTTTGACGTTTTTTCCCGTGGCTTTTGATGTAATCCCTTCGATCTCCGAAATATAAACGGGGGGGAAGAAGGTGGAGAAAAAGTCGATCTGTTTTTCTGAAAGTACCTTTCCCAAAAACGGAAACTTGCGGCTGACATCGCGCTTGGGATCGATGGGGTGGATGATGAAGGCGAAGCTATCCATATTTCAACCGGACTCAACAGGCATGGTTCAACCATGCCTGACCGTCGCTTACCACGACTCCACTTCGGCTTTCAAATTCCTGTGATAGGGAGTTTGATGCAGGTGGGCCTGCCGTAAATGGTGGTGGTCGCTTTGGTCAAAAGTGACGTCGTGGTCGATGACACGCCGATCTCCGGTAGCCGCCAGCACCACATCCGACTCGATGGTGCGGGCCGGGTAAATGATCATACCGGAACCAATCCGGCAATTGTGGCCCACACAGCCGCCGATAACCGGGCGGTTGGAGATGCTCAGTTTTCCATTCCCATCCCTTGCGCGGATGGGAGCCGGGATGAGGTTGTAATCGGTAAAGGTGGAGCCTGCGCCGATGAAAGTATTTCTTCCAATGACGCACATTTGCAGGCAGGTATTTTGCGCCACCATGCTGTTTTCCATAAGGGTGGTCATGAACATGGCCGTACGGAAGGGCAGAAAAGCCCCATCCCCGATCACAGAAAGCATCAATTGCACATCTTGTGAAATGTTAACGTTGTTGCCGATGACACAATTCTCTATGACCGTGCCGGCGTTAATGGTGACGTTATCGCCGATGATGGTCGGCCCGTGAATCACCGCGCTCGGGTCGATGATGCAGCCTTTGCCTACTTTTACAAGCTCGGAACATTCCAGCACCTGCCTCCCCTCGTAAACGGCTTTCGCAAGGATTTTCACTTTGAAGCCCACGTCTTCCTTGAGGCGTTTTTCAAACCGCGCCCCGCGCGCGAACTGGCTGAAAACCATATCGGCAATAAACACATGCACCCATGAGTCGATGGCCAGCATGGCACGCAATGGAACCTGAAAGACCAGGTCGCCGCTTTGGTCGGCCATATAGGTAGGCACATGATAGTAACCGATCTCACGCGCCTGCATGTCGATGATGAGCGGTTCCACACCTGCCATGGGACCGTTCGGGTAATACCATAAATCTGCAAGATACAAACTCCCCGCAGGCGTGTAGGATGTGGAAAGCGGCAGGGCATGTTCGCGAAAGGCGGGATCGTCGGCACGGAAAGCAGCACGGACAGGGCGGTTGCGTCTGACCGCCTCTTCCATGAAAGTATTAATGTAATATTCGTCGAAAAAAAGGTTGTCTCGGTAAACGATGGTCGGTTCGCGGACGGGCTGTAACCGTTCCCCCTGCTTTAGCTCCATCTCGCGGGTCACATAGGGGGCGAGCAAATTCCGCTGGTGCAGCCAGAGGGGTGTATTTTGGATCCGCAATTCACGCGCAGTTTCACAAAAGGGCAGTATCTGATTGTGCGCATGGAGAATGATCTTCAGCATAATCAGAGATTATAAATCAAAGTATCGGTTAAAACACGCAGTTGAACAAAACAAAACTGTTATTAATATCTTTCCCGCTATGAAAGTGGAACGGTGTTGATCTGTATGGTGCAAAAGGGGTCGCCGCAGGCAATGCAGGCGGTTTCTTCCACGTCGAAGACCTTGCCTCCGCTCACCCAATACAGGGCTTCCTGCAGCAGCCCCACTGCCAAATGGCAAACCGGCTCTTCGGCTTTTCTCTCCCAGCACAGGGGACATTGCTCAATGTGCCATAAAATCGAATTTTCCCTCTCCTCCACGCGCACCCGCTGGTCGGTGTGGCGGTTGAAGAGCTCGGCAAAAGCTTTTGCGCCGGTGTGCAGTTTGGTGGAAAGCGGCAGCAACCGGAAGGCCATCTCCGTTAGACCAAGTAAAGACCCGTATTCCTTCAAACCATACTTGAAGGAAGCCCGTCCTGCCCGCAGGGCCAATCCACGCCCTCCACGTGGACCGTATTTCTGCTCCAGCGTACTCTGCAGGAGGCTTACCGTTTCAAACGGAAAAGTTTTGTCGGCGCGCGCAGTTGGACGCTCCTTAATCAATGAATCGAGTGAAGCAAGTTGAAGGATCGAGTCCACCCCGCTTCTGCCAATCACCTCCTCCATGCCCAAAAAAATAATTCTCCCCATCTTCTGGGGATAAAAGAATGATTGGCTGCTCATGAAGTAGGGGAATCTTGGTCGAGGAAGTTTTTTAATTTCTGGCTGAAAACCGTCGGCTCTTCCAGCATGGGAAAGTGACCTGCCGCAGGGAAACGCTCAATGATGGCATGGGGTATCCCTGCGATCATCGGCTGCCATTGCTGGGGATGGACGATGACATCCTTATCACCGTACATGCCCATTGCCGGGACTTTGATCTGTGAGAGCATGGGTGTCAGGTCGGTGCGGCGAAGCGAGGCGATGGAGAGCAGGAAAGACTCAACAGTAGTGCGAGACAGGTCACGGTCCATCATCTCCGGGAAGCGCGGGTCTTTGCAAATGAAAGGGGAATACATGCGCATGCCGGTGCGGAAGACCCCCATCATATTAAATAGCATAAACGCAATCGGGCGCATCCCCGCAAGTTTCAACAACGGTGCAAGAGATGACCCCACCATAGGCGAGCCAACCACCACTACTTTGCTGACCCGCTCCGGATAGCGGATGGCAACTGAAAGACTCACTGTACCGCCCATGCTGTGCCCCACCAATGGCGCATGGACGATGCCCAATTGTTCCATGAATTGATTTACCAAGCTGACAAAATCCGAGACCGCATACGTTTCGCGTTTCTTGCCGGATTCACCGAACCCCCAAAAATCCAGGGCGTATGTGCGGTAAAACGCACCTAGATACGCCATGGTCTCCTGCCATAACCCCCACGAACCAAGCCATCCGTGTAAAAGAATTACGGGACGCCCCCGCCCGTAAACTTCATAATGAACTATTCCCTGATCGGTCGTAATCGATGACACAGCAAATTATTACCCACCCCTTATTTCGATTCCATTTCATTGAGGATGCTGTATAGAAGCTCGAGCAGGACCTTTTTTACCGTATCGCGCTCCGTCGCAACACAGGGGAGAAGCTTGGTTTTTTTATCGAGCCGCAGGGCATGGCGCACATCTTCAAGCTCCCAGGAATCTTCCATATCCTGTTTATTTGCGGCAACCACGAATGGCGTGGGGGCATACGCGCGGAAGGTTTCGAGGATCGAACGCGCCTCGCGGAAGGTCTCCGGTCGGGTGCTGTCCACCATGACGATAAAGCCCAACATGCCCTCGGAAAGGATCTCCCACATAAAATCAAAACGCTTCTGCCCAGGCGTGCCGAATAGATACAAGACCAGGTCTTCATCCACTGTGATGCGGCCGAAGTCCATTGCCACCGTGGTGGCTGATTTTACCGTGCGCTCTTCATCCGAAGAGATCCTGCGTTCCGTGGCGACAACGTCAATTTCACTAACCGACTGGATGAACTGAGTCTTGCCAGCGCTGAATGGGCCTGTCACTACCATTTTGACCGTTTGCATGGTTCTTATCCTTCTGACCTTGATTGCATCACATCGTGCGGATGCGGCCGATCAGTTTGTTGATCAATGATTTCTGTTCTTCTTTGTCCTGGGATGGGAACATCTTCGGGTTCGGTGTGACCTGCATACCGGTCGGGCGGACCAATTCGACCAGACCAGCCTGCAAAAGTCCGTACACAATTCTGCGGATCTCGATTTCGGTCAGCTTGTTCGTACTCGCGATCTGATGCATCGTATTCTTCGGGTCGACGAACTTGACCACCTTCCACTCATCCACGCTTAAATTCACATTGGTTAATGGGCGTTCCGTAAATTTGAGCGCCATTTCGAGGCTGGGAATCTCATCCTTCAACTGCTCCAACTCGCGCAGCTGGCGCGAACCTTCGATAATGATGTTCTCAAGATCGAGCTTCACATTGATGCGGTCGTCCGGCGGAAGCATCTCATTCTCAAAGCGGAAAATGCCATCCACCCAGGTGAACAATCTGCGGACCACATCGGTAAAATACCCCTGCAAATTCAGCAGGATGTCCTCCTGCGAAACATACCCCGCATTGATAAGAAGCAGGCCCAGTTCCTTGTCGGTCATTTGCCCGGCACGGTCTGCAATGGCGCGGAATTGATTGGTATTGATCTTGTTCGCTTTATGAAGAACGGCAGCCAGGCTTCCATCCTCCTTGCCAATGCGGGCATAAGCCAGCTTTCCATCTCGAAACGAAATGTAGGCCTGTTCAGACGACCCATCCACCACCAACGTACCAGTCTTGCTGGCCAGGTTGATCAGGTTGAGCAGTTGTGTAATTGTAAAATCGCGCAAATTTCCACGCAGGGCCATGATTCCTCTACTTACCCTAAAAAGGGATGGATTGGAAAATTATACATGCAAAATTGAATATGCGTCAATTAATCCTCCTAACACTCCTGTTTGGGTTATGTTTGCAGTAAAAAATTAATCAGCGGCCATGCAGTAAAATCCTGCTCCCGGCATTTATTGTCTGCCCGGCTTTTTCCTCAAAGTTTCAACAGGGTCTTTAATTGATTCATTGCACCCAACGGGTCATTAAACAGGATACCTTTCATGCCAAGCGCTTGACAGGCATCGACGTTGGCCTGGACATCATCCACGAACACCGCCGCCTCCGCCTTCACCCCGGCCTGCTCCAGGGCAATCGAATAGATCCTCGCTTCGGGCTTCATCACCCCAACCTCTGCTGAAATGACGACGGTATCGAAGAGGTCGATCAGCTTTTCCTTTTCAAGGAAGGCGCGCATTCCGCTCCACGCATTCGAGATCAAGCCCGTGTGAAATTTCCCGCGCATCGAACCGATGAAGTGAACCAGGTCGATGTCGATGACATCCCCCCCGAAAAATTCATCCCTGATGGTTTGCATTTCTGCAGTGGGACGTTTGAGCCGCGTCAACACATTTGACCAATGCGCATCTTCAGTGATCTCACCCAGGGAGGCACGCCGCGCAGATTCACTTGCAAAGACGAGCTTGTCGATATCGTCATAGTCCATGCCGAATCGTTCCGCCAGATGCTGGCGCGGAGACTGGTATTCAGTACGTTGAATAACTCCCCCGAAATCGAAAAATATTGCGCCAATTTTCATGCTCCTCCTTTAAAAATGCAAAGCCGTAAAGAAGGTCGTCTTCCCGGCTTTGCATTAAATTCAAAACAGTCGTACGGAACTATCGTAGCGCCCGCGTTACTTCTTCCTGCCTTTGGCGGGAGCCTTCTTGGCTGCTGGTTTTGCAGGAGAGGTCTTCTTCGCGGCGGGTTTCTTCGTAACAGCAGCCACCTGCTTTTTGGCAGTCGGCTTCATTGCAGGTGCTTTGGAAACAGACTTGCCCGCCTCTGCCCTCATTGCCTTTGTAATTGGCTCAGTCTTCGTCATAGCATCGGCGGGCGGTGAAGCGGCAGGAATAACCGGCGCAGAAGCCTGTTGTTTGGCGGCCTCCTGCCAGTTCGGGTAGAACAATTCCATTCTCTGGCGGGAAATGGAATTGGCGCGGCGGCAGCGCGGACAATGCGCGTCGTAATGGTTCTGATTCTTCTCGTTCATATGGACGATCGCGCCGAGCATTTCAGCACGGCTGAGGGTGAACGGGGTTTGACAATAGATGCAGCGCAGGTTCATAAAACTCTCCTTAATCCGAAAACCTCTGGTTAATCTGAGAGAGATTCTACACTGATTTCGCGTCCTGAGCGAATCGTCTTTTCAAACAGGTCAAATGCCAGGTGCACATGCATGCCGGCCTTCTCGTACAGCCTTAAAGCGCCCGTCAGGTTTTCCGCGTCCACGCCCAAACCGACCTTGCGCTTGCCGCGTTTGTAGAATTCGCCAAAACTGTACTGAAGCAGCGCCAGCCCAATGCCGCGCTTTCGCCACGGGCGGCGGACTCCCAGAATATTCACCCAGCCCAGGTCGGGGTCATCGTAGGAATTCGGACGGCAGAGGGAGATGCCTGCAATTTCCTCGCCATCCATGGCAAGGAACCACAGGCTTGGGTCGGAACCCTCCCCAAGGAGGAAGTGCCGGAAACGCGCAAAGCCTTCCTCAAAGGGTTCTTCAATATAACCAAAATGATCGCGGAAGGATTCCTTGTCCGCTTTGTAAATGGCCTGAGCATCTTTTTCAGGGTTGGCGATTCTGAGGGTGATGCCATCCGCCCAGAGCGGGGCTGGAGGCGCTTCTTCAAGTTCGATCCGCATTTCGTAGGAACTACGGATTTGCCGATAGCCCAATTCGTCAAAAAGTTTCTTCGATTCCATCGCCGGGCGGGGCACGCCGGTGCGAGGTGCGAAACGAAGGTCGGCGGGTAAATCATCCAAAACTTTGCAGGCGCGTTCCTCCGCCCAATGCAGCAGCCAGGTGCCAATTCCCAGCCCGCCATATTCAGGGTGGACTCTTCCCCAGAGCCACGGGTGGACCGGCGGTTTGGCGGTCGTCCACGCTTCAATGTAACCCGTTAACATTCCCTGCGGAGAAAAGACGAGGCGAATATCCTGCGCAGGATCGAAGCCCGGCGAAACCCACTCATTGCGAATAGCGTCCGCATCGGTGATTTCATCCTGGTGGATCACAGACTGTGACCAGGCGTTGAACAGGTTCAATGCGGCTTCCACATCCTCCAGCTTTGCGCCGCGGACGGTGAATCCTTTGGGTAATTCAATCTTTGTTTTTTCAAGCATTGTGTTCATAATTTCCTCTATTCATCCAAACTTCTTCCATCGCGCAGCTCTTTTTCATAGGTGATGAACTCGCTGGCGACAAGCATGCCCGCGCTTTGGTAGAGGCGGGTTGCACCAGTGGGATTGGAGGCATCCACACCGAGGCCGATGGTTTTCATGCCGCGTCTGTAGAATTCTCCAAACGATTGTCTCAGCAAGGCGAGGCCGAGGCCTTTTTTGCGCCAGGGTCGGCGGACCCCCAACGTGCCAACCCAGCCGATGCCCATCCGAAAGCGATTCTGTGAGAACCCGGCAATTTCATTCCCGTCCCAGGCAATCATCCACAGCGTGGAGTCGAAATCGGACTTGTCGAATTTTCGGTGAGTCCACTCCTCAAATGTAGAGTCGTGGCTGCCCCAATGGTCGCGAAAAGCTTCATTATCCGCCTGCCAGACAAGCCGGGCATGAGCTTCCTTATCGAAGGGGCGCAATTCAATTCCAGCCGGCCAGATGGGAGCAGGCGGTGCTTCGTTGAGATTAATTTCCATGCGCCAGTTGAAGCGAACGGATGCAAAGCCAGCGTCTTCATGCGCTTTTTTGGCTTCCTCATCTTTTCCATCCATAGTGCTGCGAATGAAAACGCGCAAATCAGGCGGGGCAAGCTTCACCTCTTCGCGGGCGCGCTCATCAGCGCGGTTTAACAGGACATCGATAAGCCGCAGCCTTTTATATTCGGGATGCACATAAAAATCCGCGTTCAAGTGGGCGTGGTCTTTTTCGTTGAAAAGCTCGCCATAACCGACCACCCGCCCTTCATTGGTTTCGATGACGCAGGTATCGGTTTCAGGGTTGAAGTTTTCACTGCGCCATTCATTTTCCAAATCTTCGGGCGTGGCGGCAACGGTCACATCGCCGTCCGCTTCACAGACATCGTAGATGAGTTTTGCCACAGCGTGGAGGTCTGCCCATTGGGTGGCACGCAGGCGGAAATCTGCCCCAAGCATTATCGAAGGATTTGATTCCAGAAATGGTTGTTTTGTATTGGATCGTGTCATTTCATTTTTTCCTTTTGCTTCACTCTACGCCGACGCCTGCATTCGCTGCGCTTGCCATTCGGAATTCAACAAGCTGAATGAGACAAGATCCCAAAACTCTCCGTCGCGGTGCATAGCCTTGCGCCTGCGGATCTCTTCCATGAAACCAAACTTTTGAAAGAGGCGGATCGCGCCTTCGTTGTAGGCTGGCACAACCGCGGTGACACGGTACAGGTTCAATTCGCGAAAGCAATAGTACAGAAGCATGCTCAACGCTTGCGAGCCATAGCCTTTTCGTCTGTCCTCCGCCGCGCCGATTCCAAGGCGGATGAATCCGTTGCCGTTCGCCCAGTCGATCCATTCCACAAGCGCCTTGCCGATCAACCGGTCGTCTTCGCGGGCGCGGATGGTGAAATAATACAGGTTCTTGTCTTCATCCATTTGCTTTTCGATGGATTCGTACTGTTTCTTCACCATCGCAGGGGATAGCGGGCGGGCGGGTTGCAATTCCATCAGGCGCATGAATTCGGCGTCATGCGTCCATTTGGATTCGATCTCGGGATGCGTTTCATGGTCGATGGGACCGAAACGAACATCCGTCGCTTCAAACAACTGGGTTTGAATGTTCAACATGGTTTCCTAACTCCTCCCGCTCTTGCGGGGATACCTTTCGCAGGGGCGAGCCGCCCCTCCTTGCAAAATAAAAACGGCCACAGGTCCTTGACCCATGGCCGCCTTGCTCATTAAATAAAACAGCCACGGGTCGCAGTGACACCGTGGCCGAAAGACAACTAGTCCAGTCTAACGGTGTACAGGCGCACTACGAGAATCAATACCAGCTTTGCCGGTGAGAGAAAGTGCGATGGAATACTTGTTCATAATCATGGGCGTGCGCCTCCTTTCTTGAGATTTGCTTTATTCAAGCGGGTGGGAGTTTATCACGCAAGTCAAAACTCCGTCAAGGCTGTTTTTGAAATAGTACCAGCGGGCCACCCCCTTTCTTTGCACAATCAACCACTCAAGAGTAAAACATTAGGAAAAGGAAAGCCGATATGGTTGCATGGAAATCCAACCCAAAAATCAACGAATTACAAACCGTCCTGATCGTCTCACAGGATGCGGAAATGGTTAACGTATGGCAGGCTCTTTTTGAACAAAAGAACTGCCGTGTGGTTTGTGAAACGGGCGCCGGGGAGGCACTGCAAACCTCACGCCTGCTCTCTCCCGCCCTGATCGTCATAGACCTTGACCTGCCCCGCAACGAACGAATAACGCTTTGCCG
The DNA here is from genome assembly GCA_014860745.1 of Anaerolineales bacterium. GTDB lineage: Bacteria > Chloroflexota > Anaerolineae > Anaerolineales > Villigracilaceae > Villigracilis. Next base: position 46,690 of record JACZJC010000010.1, on the reverse strand, counting down.
GGAACTCCGCTCCACAACCAATGGAACTCTTCTGCTGCTTGCCCCAAAAGCTGATGAAGCGGAAATCTTTGAATACCTGCATGCCGGGGTGGATGAATTTCTATCCACTCCCATCAGCCCGCTGGCCCTGCTGATCAAGGCCATGGCATGGCTGGTGCGGCGGGACTTGACGATACGGGAGCAGCCATCCAATCTGTATGTATAAAAAATGACGGGCGACTGGCCCGTCATTTTTTAATTTATGGATTCTGTGTGAGGATCCGACCCGCGATCAGGTTATCCAGCGTTTCCTGGACGAGGGCCAATTTCCCGGCGGGGAGAAGGCCGGGGTCCACGTCTGCAATTCCGAGCGGGGATTGAACGTTAATTCCACCCTGCCCGGCGCTCAATCCCGGCCAGGCCACCTGGATCGCCTTGACCGAGTCCGGGCTGATGGTCATCACCCATCCGCCGGGGCGGGGTTCCGGCATGGAAGTACCAAAGAGAAGCACGCCCTGCGTGCCGATATAGGTCAGCAAATCGTCGCTTGCGAGCGATGGGTAAATGTAAAGGGCATCCACATCGCGGTCATTGATCAGCAGGTTGGCATAGCCGCCATATTTTGAAGGGTCTTCATTCGCGGGGATGTCTAAAAAGGTCGGGTAATCGATCGTTGTAAAATAAATTCGATTGCAAAGGCCGCAATAATAGCGCATGCCGTTGTTGAAGGCGGCCGCGGCGCGGGCAGCGTCCGCATCCCCTTGCGGATACAACATGCCGATATGATATTCCTCGGTGAGCATGGCGGCGGTGTACCCGGCCATGAAGGCGGGCACATCCACTTGCGTATCCGGGGCAAGCACACTTAGATTCCCGCCTGCTGTGAGGTTGGGGATGTTCACAGCGAGGAACTGCACGCCCGGCGCGGCGGAAATATATGAGGCAACTCCGGGGTCGGGCGGCAAAACGATGGCGATTTTCAAAGTCGGGTCGGCGAGGTCTTCCGGGGTAAGCGCATTACGGACCTGGAAACGAAACCCGGATTGCTGGGCAAGGTCGTAAACGGTCTTCTGGTACAGGTCCGATGATTCCTTATCGAGGTCGGAGGGCAGGACGAGAATTGCCAACGGCGTGGATGGCGTTGGGATCACCGTTGCAGTTGGCAGCGGGGTATGAGTCGGCACAACGGTTGGGGCCGGGATCTCCGAGGGAGTCCCGCCGCAGCCGCTTAAAATAGCAAGGATTAAGATTGCGAAGAAAGGATATTTAACGCGCACTAGGTTACTCCAGATGAAAAGAATTCCAGAATTATACTGCTTGATTTCATGGGAGAAGAACCTATGATTTCAGGGGAGGGGAACCCTTCACTCCGCTTAGGGAATCGCGTCCGGTGCGTAAGGTGAGCTATTAATAAGAAGCTCACCCTCGAAAGATTAATTTCGGGGGTGAGCTTTGTAGGTATAGTGCACGGAGGAATAACAATGAAGTCAGCAGGTTACCCTGCTGGTCTCCACATTATTTTCGGATCCTCCCAAGGAGCGGGAGTTACGATGGCTCCGCCTTACGGTGTGCGACGGAAGATCCACAATCCACTGTCGCGGTCGCTTCCAAGGATGATCGTCTGGCCATTGCGGACAAAGGTCTCGACACCCCAGAAGTTGTTGCCCTCTTCATCAAGGTAGCCGCCAACTTCGACGAGTTCGCAAGTAGTCTCATCCAAAGGATTTGAGCACTGAATTTCCAGCGAGCGCAGACCTCCAGCATAGTACGACAGGTAGGCAAACTCGGCGTCCTGCGGGTCGGTCGCAACCTCATGCACACTCAGGTCTCCATAGCCTGAAGCAAATGACGGGTTCATCGCTTCGGGGATGGCAAATGTATCGAGATCGGCGAATTTACCGCCCACCAACGTATTGCTGAAAAGGTGAACGTAACCCCAACCGTTAAACTCGGCTGTCACGCTAGTTGAATCGCCCAGAGTTCCGAGGGCAAAGGGCGCCTGCGATGCGCCTGCGAGACAGGCAGCTTCGTTGTATGTGCCATCGTTCATCAAAGCATACCCAGTTGGCCGGTTGACGAAAATGGCTGGGATGCTTCCTTCCACTGACATGGTAAGCAGGGCGCTGCATGCATCAGCGCCTTCACGGTTGAACACGACCACGCCATCATAGCCGCCAGCCGCTTCAACATTTGCAAGTTTTTCTGTGAACGTGCAGAGTCCGCGTTCCACAAGTGCAATCTTTGCACTTCCAGCGGGCGATACAGCCGGGTCTCCGTTACAGGCACGACCCACGAACACGGTCTGGCCAACGAGGGAGGTGACAGTGTCTATCTGGGGAGTATCACTTCCCTGGGTGGCTTCAAATACGACGGCATCCGTTGTGTTGGTAGCCACCATCTGGTAGGGAGCGAAATCCTCGTCGGTACCGATAAAGAACTTGTTGTCCAAGGTAAACTCGTTCTGATGGCCGTTGCCTTCCGGCGCAAGACTTGCGCCAGTAGACTCGAGCAACTGCGGATCGATGGCGGCGTAATCGGTGTCGCCGATCAGGGTCGGGTTGGCTGGGTTATTGACGTTGAGCTGAACGTACCCGCCGTCCCAATAAGACAACAACATAACCCAGTTCCCGCCGATGTTCTTTACGACCATATCGTGTAAAAACACTTCGGTCAAGTTTGACGGCGAGGATTGCACGACCGCGCCGCCAAAGGCAGTATTCAAATCCAACTCTGCAATCAGCCGCGGACGATTTGGTTTCGTGATGTCGAGGATATCCACATCAGTCCCCTCGAAGTTATCTGTCATCACCACATAAGCATTGGGGCCTGTGTCCCAGGCGAAAGCGCTGTGAATATCGTTCGAATCGCCGGCTGAAACCCCGCCGCGATCACCGAAATGCTCCGAGACCTTATACGGCTTAAGTGGGTTAGTCACATCATAGAGCGAGACGCCACCCTTACCATTCTTTCCGCATTGCTCGTTATTCATCACAAGCAGGTCACCATTAAAGAACTGGGTGGTGATATGCACAACTTGCATACCTTCACCGGGTCGGCTGTCCTGGCTGGATGGAATAAAGCCCACGGTCGTTGGGTTGGTCAAATCGCGGATATCGACGATCCAGGCGCCAGCGTCCGGGTTATTCTGTCCGCCTGCCTCTGAGTTAAGCGCGCACTTTGCTTCGCCCCAATTTGCCAGGAACGCGTATGTACCGGCCGGGTTGACGGCTACATCTGCGACCAAGCCGGCCGTTTGAGTCACTTCCGCCACGCTCAAAAGCTCGATGTTTCCCCAGGCGCCAGTGCCAAATAAATGAGCTCCGGAGGGGCCATCCTGATGGGCGGTAGCAACGCCAATGGTGCTTAATACCAAAGCCAACGTAAGCAATATTGCGATAGATACTTTCTTCATTTCAATCTCCTTTGGTCCTCTGAATGAAAATTGGTCGTACCATCTGAAATGTCAACTGATCGCGCGATAAAACAATCGAAGGAGTGAAGTATTTTCGAAGCGCACCTCCTGGCAGTTAAATAAAAAACTGCCAAAGTAATACGACCTTCAGCAGTCTGGCGGTCTGTAAGATTTACAGACCCATGACTTTGCGCCTCCATCTCACGGTGGGTTTGCCTTTTCGGGATTAAGAGATTGCAATTTTGAAGCCAATAATATAATAGAATGGGATATTAATCAACCTATTTTTATCCGATTTATCCATTTTCAACTGGAAAATATTCTGTATTCACAGGCGGGTATATGGAATCAAAAAGAGACGCGTTAATAGCGCCTCTTTTTTGATTCCATCACAATTAATGAACTGCAATCTTGATCTTCTTCGGTCGGGCGGACTCTGCCTTGGGCAGGGTCAGGGTCAAAATACCGTCGGCGATCTTCGCCTCCACCTTATCTGCATCCACTTCAGCGGGCAGGCGCAGGGAGCGGCGGAATGATCCGCTGGGGAGTTCGCTCAATAGGTATTCGGCCTCATCCGCTCGGTATTCGCCCTCGATGCTGACGACATTTTCGAGTACCTGAATGTTCAGGTCTTCGGCTTTCAGTCCGGGCACCAGCGCCGAAAGGATATAAGCATCCTCTTCTTCACGGATGTTGACGCCCAGCGAACGGACCTGGGGCTGTTCGGCCCAGTGGCGAGCCATGCGGCGAAATGGATAGGGTTGGATATAAAGGGTCATATTTGTGTTTCTCCTTTTGGTTGATGTCAATGCCGCAATAATAAATCGGGTGTGTAAGAAAATGAATAACGCCGGGTAGATTTTTTATAAGAAAATCTCCCGCAGATTTCTCTGCGGGAGATTTTGAAATACTTTGATACGATCAAACAGCAAGCCTTAAGGAGTTACACCGAATGTGGCAAGCCATTCCAGGTCGTCTGCTCTGTCCACACGATACACGCCGCCGGTGCCACCGCAGGTGCTATTCAGGCCGAAGGAAGTGACACCGCCCACGATGTTGGAATCACCGACAAAATTTGGGCCTCCAGAGTCGCCAAAGCACGTCCCGCCTGTATTCGCATTGTTCGACAATAAAAGAGACGAATCGCCAACAATGCCACCGTTGATCTGGATCAGGTGTGGATAGGCAACCATGCGCACCCTTACATTATTTTCCTGCCATGAAGCGGCATCGGGGAAACTTTCCTGTAAACCGTATCCCACCGCTGTAAAGGTTGTATCGGCGCTTGGGCTAAGGCTGTCCAATGAATCCAATTGTGGCAAAGCACCATACTTTTTCATTCTGAATTTTTTGTCAAGCACGACAACACCCAAGTCATAAAGGTAGAACGCATTGGGATCATATTGAGGGTGAGTATAGGGCGTCCCGCCTACATTGCCGTCGAATGGATAGCCGTTCGCGGGAATCCCTGATTCCACATCTGTATCAAACCAGATTTCAACATGCACTGCCGGGGATTCCGTGCAGTGTCCGGCTGTAAGAAAAATTTTCGAAGAGATTAACGTACCGCTGCAACGCCATAAGGGATTGCCATCGGCATCCTGAGCCACCATCAACCCGACATAAGGGTGACCATTGCCATCGGGAGTGCCATCTGTAACTGCGCTGGCAATGCCAACCGTACTCAATACCAGAACGAGCGCAAACAAAACTGAAATAGTAACCTTTTTCATTTCGAACTCCTTTGTTTTGAGAATGAAAATTTGTCGTACTATTCGAACAGCAAACAATCTCAATCCGTATCATGGAAACAGCGCTCTTTATTGGTGACGGAAACCTCCCGAATCTAGCGGTTAACAAAAAACCGCCGAAGCGAATCTGCCTTCAGCGGTCTGGCGGTCTGTCATCGTCACAGACCCATGACTTTGCGTCCCCACCTCGCGATGAGTTTGCCTTTTTGAGCTATGTTATTGAAATCTCCTGATAATTATCACAAATTTCAGGGAATTATGCAAGGCGTAATTTCCGAATTTTGCAGAGTGCAAATAGTACGTGAATGTCAAAAAACTCACAAGAATAATTCCGCCGCAGGAGTTTCCTGCGGCGGAAAACGTAAATCAGATGTGAGGCAAAGGCAGCCTTACGGAGGAGTTGCAGCCAAAGCAGCATCAGCAGTAGCCAATCCTGCGCCAGTTGCATCCGCATACCAGCAGAAAGTTTCAGAAGATCCGCTTGGGCCAAGTACGGTACGGCATCCGGGTGCAAGCCGAATGGCTGAAATTTCGAGATAACCCTCAACTTCCGCCTGAGTCAATGCGGCATTCTTCTGCATCATCAGAGCCGCAATACCTGCCACATGCGGGCTTGCCATGCTTGTTCCGCCAAGGAAGTAGTAGGAGGTCTTTCCGCTTTGAAGTTGATATGGACCTACCACCCACGAACCAGGAGCCGCCACATCCAGATCTTGACCAGTCAGTTCACGGCTGGAGAAATCAGTGATGTAGAAGTCTGCGGGGTTGGTTGGTTCAGCCACATTCGTATTCCACCACCAACTTCTGTTGCCGGCGGGCCACTCACCAATCCAACCGGAAGCGGCCACAGAAATGACCGGAGCATACGCACCGGGGTACCCCATGCCAGCATCACCCGAATTACCAGCCGAAGCAACAATGATGACACCTTTTTCGATGGCGTAATCCACGGCGGCCTTTTCAACTGGCTCCTGGACTGGGCCACCCAAACTCATATTGATCACAACTGGTGAGTCTCCCAACTCGCCGCTGTCTTTCAAGTCAGCCACATAAACAATACCACGCGCCACAACGGATGACCAGCCTGAGCCATTTTGGTTCAAGACTTTAACCGGGATAATGGTCGCCATCGGGGCAACACCGTTAACTGGAGTGCCGCGCAAGCTGTAGCCGAGGATGGTACTAGTCACATGCGTGCCGTGTGAATTCTGGTCGTGCTCCCATTTGTTTGGCTGAGATGAGACAGAACCAACTTCACCGCCACCGCCGCCGAAGGCGATCCCATATTCTTCAGCGATGCGCTCCTCGGGGAAATACTGTCTCCAGGAATCGAGCAGGCCGGTATCGAGTACGGCGACATACACACCGGTACCATCATATTCAACCTGGCGATTATTGAAACCAAAATCTGTCACATTGATGGCATCCTGATCCCAAGTGCTGAGACCATCCATGAAATCGGTTACAGAAACCGTATCCACGGGAGCGCCATTGCGTTCAGCATCCGGGCTGGCGGATGCAACATAGGGTAACGCCTGAATGGCTCTCAGATTAGCCGAACGAATCTGCATGGTCAGGGCGTCAATTTCGTAAACCACATCGCGAACAGTACCGCGCGTGCCAAGATCGGCAAGAATAGCATTGGTAACATCTGTATTCAGCACTACATTGATGCCGATCTTGTTATTCCCCTTTGCGCCTGAAATAAATATACTGCTCAATACCAGGAACACTATCATCAAAACAGAAAGCGATTTATGTTTCATTATTTGATCTCCTATGAATTAGATTATGAAAGGCTTTACTGAAAGAGTGAGCAATCTTTGAGTCCTGTCACCTCCGTAGAAATATCCGTCATTTTCAAAAAAAGACTGCAGAAGGGGGTTTTCCTTCGGCAGTCTGGCGGTCTGAAACATATCAGATCCATGACTTTGCGCCCCCACCTCGCGATGAGTTTGCCGTTTCGAGGTGAATTCATTCCGTACCTCTCAAGCAAAGCGCAATAACACTAAAAGTTGAATTAATAGTACATCGTTTTAATTGGGAATTCAAGTGTATGACAAACAAGACAACCAAATCTGACAAAATTTATGTTAATTGCAAAATGAGTATAATGCGTGGATGTCTAAAAAACTTGTTTTTCTCGCAATCCCTGCAGCGATTGCTATTATGGGGATCGCCCTGTACTTTAATTTTGGAAGACGCTCTGTCCGCACCGCACAAGTCATTGATTGGTTCCGCAACCCATCTTCCCGGCCGGAATTGATGATGACTGTGGGAACGAAGTGCGGCGACGCCCCATTCATTTTCCCCACCAACGGCTTGATCGGCTTTATCTGGGACGATTCTTTCCGCCCCGGTCACCGCCACGCCGGAATAGACATTTTCGCAGGGACGGAGGTCGGCGTGACCCCCATCGTAGCCGCCTATCCCGGTTATCTCACCCGTGAAGCGGATTGGATTTCCACAGTCATCATCCGCGTGCCGGAAGATCCGCTGGAACCTTCGCGCCAAATCTGGGTGTACTATACTCACATGGCGGATAGAAATGGGAATTCCTTCGTTTCGGCTGAGTTTCCCCGGGGCACGAAAGAAGTCTTTGTGGAAGCCGGCACACTGCTTGGCTATCAGGGAAATTACTCCGGTGACCCAAATAACCCTGCCGGCATCCACCTGCATGTTTCCGTTGTGGAGGATGACGGTTTTGGGAAATTCAAGAACGAACTGGAAATCGAAAATACCTATGACCCATCGCCTTATTTTGGTTTGCCGTTGAATGCGAATGTGAATCCGGATACGATTCCGGTGTGTGAGTGAGTGCCAGGTTTCAAGTGTCAGGTGTCAGGTATCAGGCTGTAGGAGAAAGATGAACACATTGAAAGATAAAGTTGTTTTGATCACAGGCGCGGGGAAGGGGGCGGGGCGAAAACTTGCGGAAGCATTTGCAGACCGCGGGGCTTTCGTGGCCGCGAATGACATCTCCCCCATCAATGTGGAGGAGGTTGTTAATGGAATCATTGCGCGGGGCGGAAAGGCCAAAGCGTATATCGAAGATATCGCCAAAAAGGTGGGGGCTCAATCTGTAGTGAAGGATGTGGAGGATGATTTCGGCAGGATCGACATCCTCGTCAATCATGCGGCAGTGGAACCGCATGGCCCCCTGCTGAAGATGGATGAATGGGATTGGCATCGTACGTTGGATGTGAATTTGACTGGCGCATTTTTGATGATCCAGTCTGTGGGGCGGGTGATGGAAGCATCATCCCCGGAGGGGAAGAAAAGTAACGGGGTGATTCTGAATCTCGTATCAGGAGCAGGCGAGGGCGGAGGAAAAGAAGCGGGGGCTTATTTCGCGAGCAAAGCGGGGCTGAGGGAATTATCCATCCAGGCGGACAGGGAATTAAGTCCACATGGCGTGCGGGTGTTTGCAGTGGAAAATTCCGCGGATGTAGTCAAAATCATATTCGATTTACTGGAGGCAAATTGAAGGAATTACTTGAATATCGGGAGAAATTAATCGCGAGAGTGGCAGAGGCGGCACACGAATTCCGCGCGGCCTGCGAGTTGTTCGATGACCCGTTCACAAAAATGGAAGGCGGGTGGACAGTGCACCAGATCGCTTCGCACACGCGGGATGTGGATAAAATGGTGTACGGCAGGCGCATCCAGCGGACGTTGGAGGAGGAGAATCCGGAATTCAAAAGTTTCGATGCGGATGCGTGGATGGCGGGCAATTACAGCAAGGATGAACCGCTGGCGAAGATCCTGGGCGATTTTGCGGCGAGCATTAATGACCTGTGCAAAACCCTGCGAGCCATGCCTCGCGCGGCCTGGTCACGCCAGAGTCGCCACGAGACTTTGGGCGGCGAGTTGACATTGCAGTTATGGGCGGAGCGCAATCTGGCGCATATCGAGGAACACCTGCAAACTCTGAAAAATGCGAAAAAATAGTGAATTTTGCCCGTTTTTTGCATATTCCTGAGGTAAAATAGGCCCATGAAAAAGCAACGAATTATCCTGGTAGACGATCACGAGGTGGTACGGCTCGGCTTGAAATCCCTCCTTGACCGCCACCCACAGTTTGATGTGGTTGGAGAAGCGGGTTCGGCCCGCGAGGCGCTGGAACAAACCGCCGCCTTGAAACCTGATGTTGTGGTGATGGATATTCGGCTGCCCGGCACATCGGGAATCGAAGCCTGCGAGCAGATCGTGGCGCAATTCCCAAACACAAAAGTAATCATGCTCACTTCCTATGCGGAAGATGAAATGCTCTTCTCGGCGATCCGCGCGGGAGCTTCGGGGTACATCCTCAAGCAGATCGGCAGTGAGGATTTGGTGAAGGCCATCGAATCCGTTGGGCGCGGTGAGGCGCTGCTCGACCCGGCTGTGACCCAGCGCGTATTTCAGGAAGTGCGCCGCGCGGTCAAAGAGGAGGAGGCTTCGGCTTTCGCCCATTTGAGCCAGCAGGAAAAGCATGTGCTGCTGCTCGTCTCGGAAGGCAAGACCAACCGCGAGATCGCCAAGAGCCTGTTCCTCGGCGAAGGCACGGTCCGTAATTATGTTTCAAGCATCCTTTCCAAGCTAAGCGTGAACAATCGCGCAGAAGCGGCGGCGTATGCGGTGGAACATAGTTTGAGAGAATATATTTCCTGAGTTTTCGATGAACTTAAAAAGAGACGCAAAACACGGAGACAAAAAACTCGGTGGAGATGTGTCTCTTTTTTGTTTAACTTTTCCCGCTTCTCCCCGCAGACTTTGGGCTGGTTGCCAGGCTATAAGTTCTCTTTCTCCCCGCTGACTTTCATCCAGGCCTTCTTCATATTCAAGGCATCTTCTTCCATGATGGGGCTTTCACACAAGATGCGGCCTGCACAGCCAAAGTCGTTGAGGGCTTTGAAGAGAGCTTTCAAGTCCAGGTCCGCATCGGCGAGGGTGAGATGTTTCTTCTCGCCTTTCTCGCCGTACTCGATACCTGAGAGATGCACGTGTAAATTCTTTAACGATTTTGCTCCCAGCACCTTTTTATAATTTCCCAAAAGTTTTGACCATTCTTCGTAGGTGTTCATCGAACCGTCGCCGGGACGGGCGTGCATGTGGGCAAAGTCAATGCAGGGTTGGACCATGTCCATGGCGGCGCTCATGGCAAGGGCATCTTCGATGGAACCGAGCATGGCAGATTTGCCCATTGTCTCCGGGCGGATGGTGACCATGTCGCCATTTTTCTTTAATTCATCCACGCAGCCTTTCAAGCGCGGGATGGCAACCTTCAACACTTCGGCAGGGTCGTTGCCAAAATAAGAGCCGGGGTGAAAGATGATGTCTGTTGCGCCCGCGAGATAGCCGTAATGAGCGGCGTCCATCAAACGCTTGCGAGACTTGGGCCATTCTTCGGCTGTGGCGTTCAAGTTGATAAAGTACGGCGCATGCACACTCAACGAAACAGTATGGGCTTCACTTGCCGCTTTGATGAGCGCGCAGGTTGCTTCGGTCACCCGAACAGACTGAACCCAGCCAAGCTCCAGCGCATCCAAACCAATGGATTTGCTGAATTCAATCGCACCCACCGAACCGCCCGGTTTTTTGGGCGTGCCTGTGGGGGAACCTACCGTACCGAATTTGAAGGATAAAGACATGGGGGCTCCTGTGTAAGTTACGAGTAATGAGTGAGAAGTAATAAGTAAAAAGTGATCAGCGAACAGTGAACAGGGTGGTGAGTTTTTGCAAGAGGGGGGGGCCTAGGAGTAATAGGCCAATCAGGATGGCGGCGAGGGCAGCGACCAACACAGCGGCGGCGCCAACGTCCTTGCCGATCTTGGCAAGCGGATGGGTATCCGGGCTGGCAAGGTCAACCGTCACTTCAATGGATGTGTTGAGAAATTCGGCGCTGAACACCAGCGCGGCGGTGAGGATGATCACCGCCCAGTCACGCGGCGGAATATTCAACCAAAGACCGACGATAAAAACAACCGCGGCAATGGAACTGTGAATCCACATGTTGCGCTGGGTCCGCAGAACGTAATGCCATCCATGAATGGCGTGGCGAAACGATTCGATGCGGGATATAAAAAATAATTTCATTAGGAATCTTGAATTTTGATGTGACCCAGGCCGAGTCTTTCCAAAACCTTTTCCTGCCCAGCCCACATGCGGGCTTTTTCCTCCGCCTCGGCATGGTCGTGCCCAAGCAAATGCAAAACGCCATGAACAACGAGTAATTGCACTTCCGCCTCCAGCGGGTGACCCGCCGCCTGCGCCTGTTGCGCCGCGCGGGGAATCGAGATGAGGATATCTCCCAGGTACGTCGCGCCAGTTTCAGGGTCCGATTCGGAGGCGGGGAAGGAGAGCACGTCAGTGGGGGCATCCACGCCGAGATAATCGCGATTCAGTTCATGCAATTGCTGGTCATCGGTAAGGACGATGGTAATGTCTGCGTCGGCGGAATCAGGCTGGAGGTCCAATGTGAAGCGGGCGGCCCGTTCGAGCAGGGTTGATTCTAAAAAATCCTGTTGGTTATCGATGTAGATCATTATTCTTTTCTTGGGGCAAGGAGGGTCGAATCCTGATCCGCTACTTTGGCATTCGGGTATTGGATGCGTGGATGATAGATTCCGCGCAGCGTGGTGACAAAGGATTCTGTGATGAGGTTGAGGTCGCGCAGGGTTAATAGGGTGTCGTCAAGCTGGTTGAATTTTTGCACGGTTTCGATCACACTTTGCACCAGCTTGCGCAGGTCGTCATCGGTGGCGGGGCGTTCGGCGCGGGCGCGGGCTTCAGTGGCATCCGCAAGCATCAACAAAGCGGATTCACGCGAGGCGGGCCGCGGGCCAGGATAGCGGAATTTTTCGATGTCTACTTTTGTTACATCGTCCGCCACAGCCTCCATGGCCTGGTTGTATTGATAGCGGGTGATAAGTGTGCCGTGATGCTCGAGGATAAAGTCGTGCAAGCGCTGCGGGAGACGGTGTTTTTTGGCAAGTTGGATTCCATCGGTCACATGGCGGATGATGGTGGCGGCCACCTCTTCGGGGTTGGCATCCTGATGGGTATTGACGCTGCCGGGAATCTGATTCTCGATGAAGAAGGTGGGGTTGAGCGCTTTGCCGATATCATGGAATTGCGCGCCAACCCGCGTGAGCAAAGGATCTGCGCCGATCTTTTCGGCGGCCTGTTCGGCAAGATTGGCCACTTGCAAACTGTGCTGATAGGTACCGGGCGCGCTGCGAAGGAAAAATTGCAAAAGCGGCGAATCCGGGCGGGAGATATCAAGCAATTGCAGGGCCGTAGTGAGGCCGAGCATTTGCGCGAAAAGATATTGAAGCAGAAGGGTGATGCTCGCCGCTGCGAAACCTGAAAACACCACGATGCCTAAAAATTGAACGATGCCCAGCCAGTCCGGCGGGAAAAACGGCAGCCGGTATGCTATAAGAACGGCGACGCCTGAAAGCATGATGGCAAATCCCGCGCGCAGGAATCCCCAAAAACGACGGGCAGAGCCAAGTGCAAGCAGGCCGATCAGGGAGGTAAGCAGATAAAAGGGAGCCAGGTCAAAGGTGTTCGAAAGGCCGTAGGCAGCCAGCAAACAAAGCGGAATTGAAATGACAAGCCCCACTTCCAACCCAAACAGGGTGGCAAGCAGCAAGCCTGCGGCCTGCACAGGATAGCCGTATGGAGCGAGAGTGCGGTCGGTGAAGAGGCGCGCACCAATTAAAAACACGACGAACACCAAAGCGATCACGAGCAGGCTGCGCGGGTCGGTCATCACAACCAGTCGTTTTCGGCGGTAAAAATAAAGCGGCACAAGAGCGGCCGAGATCAAAATTATGGCGGACGCGCCAAGCATATCCTCCCAGCGCTGTCCGGGACGGATCATTCCCATCCGTTGAAAGGCTTCCACATCTGCCGGGGTGATGATCTCGCCGGCCGGAACGATGGTCTCGCCGGCTTTGTAGGTCTGCACCACTGGCTTGACGGCATCGCGTGCGGACTGTTTGGCGGCGGTGGTCAACTCCTCGCTGAAGAAACTGTTTGGAACGATGAAGGCTTTCACCAATTCTGTGACGAGTGAAGCCTGCTGTTCGTTCAAGGTAAGGCTGACAGAGGAAGAAATGCCCGCCTGCGTGGATTCCACCCGGTCTTCGTAGATCGCGCGGCGCATCGAAAGTTCCAAAACGCGCACGGCTTCCTCCTGCACAATTTCCCAGCGTGAATCGGAAATGCTGAGCACGTAATCAATCGTCTCGAGCTGCAAACGCACATCGCTCAGGGTGACGAGGGTGGATTTCCTTTCATCCGTTGTGAATTCGGGGTTGGCGCGGACGGATGTAATGTATTGCATGGCGGTGCGCAAACGCTCGATCTGCTGGCGGGCAATGGCAGGGTCCGGCTGGCTGTAGACGGGTTGGACTGCGCCCTCAGCTGCCTTGCGCGCTTCTTCCGTGCGGATGTCGCTGACATATTCGATGTCCCGCGGGGCTTGCAGGGTGATCTGCGCCACATCTCCCACCGTCAACGACGGGCTGGTGGTGCGCAGGCTGATCGGCAAGGTCAACGTGGCAAAAGAGACCAGGCTGACCGCGACGATCAGACCAGCCTGGAGGATGCGAATGCGGGTTGAAACGAGATTACGAGTTGACATAAAAAAGTACCGCGAAGGGAACAGGCATGGTCAACATACCCGCTCTTCGCGGTAAAAATTATTTGGAGAGCAATTCTTTAACGGCCGAGCTGATCATGTCGTTAGACGCGCGCCCGGCCACCTGGGGCATGACGATCTTCATCACCTTGCCCATATCACTCGGCGCGGAGGCGCCCGTCTCTGCAATGGCGGCCTGAACGAGGGCACGCAGTTCTTCGGCAGGCATGGCTTTCGGCAGGAAAACCTCCAATACCTTGATCTCAACCTCGTTCTCTGCGATCAAGTCGGGGCGGTCAGCCTTCTTCGCCTCTTCGATGGCTTCGCGGCGGTTCTTGATCTCCTTTTGAATTAACGCCACGACCGCAAGATCATCGAGCGGAGCCTGCTTATCCACTTCCACCTGTTTGACGGCGGCCAGCACCATGCGCAGGGTGCGCTTGCGGACTTCGTCCCCGCTTTTCATGGCTTCTTTGACTGATTCGTTAAGTTGTGTTTTTGTATCCATGATTTTGATTATACCTTTTATCGTCGGTTGAAAATTTCCTGGTTATTTATCTACAAAACGAGCGAACATTTCGGGGGAGAGTAATTTCTGCAACAGCTCGAATTCATATAGCGTGCGTTTGGCGGCGGCGGCGCGGGCATAGGCGAAGTTCGGTCCCTGCTGCGGAGAGTCGAGGTTCATGTGTCCGTGTGAATCGCGCGGCAAAAGTTTCAGCGATAATTTCCGCAGGGCTGGGATGAAATACAGCGCGTCCAGCGGGAGGTAGATTTTTCCAGCATGCAGGTCAGGGCTGCGGAGAATATTTTTTTGAACCGGATCAACCTCGGGCGGGGGAGGAGGCGCGCTTTCGTATTGAGCCAGCCACATCGAAATGTAATTCGTGTGAGAGTAGAAATCCTGCGCGGTGTGAGTCAATCTCCCAAATGCGATCCACGCGGAGAGAATTCCGCGAGACATCAGTGTGGCAATCACATATCCGCGCTGTTCGATGATGTAGCGGTTTCCTTTTTCAAGATCGTTGTCGTAATGGAAACCGTCGTGGCCGATCAACCCGCTCCATGAATCCTGTTTCAGGTTGGCGGCGATGACAATTTCCAGCGCGCGCGGGCTGAAGTGCGGGTTTAATATCTCGCGGGTCATTTCTTCATGATACGGGACAAGCATCATTAAATTATAAGCGAGGCCATCGTAAAGTGGTTATAATGCGCGCATGACTTTTTACACTGCAAAAGGCGACGACGGCACAACCGGCCTGCTCGGCGAAGGCCGCGTCCCCAAATATCACATCCGCATGGAGGCGATCGGCGCCCTGGATGAAGCCTCCGCCGCGTTGGGTCTCGCCCGCGCGCAATGTGCCGCGCATCAGACTCCCCCAATCCTGCTCGAAACCCAGCGAGATTTATACAAGCTGATGGCGGAGGCGGCGGCCACGCCGGAGAATGCCGCGCGTTTCCATTTCATCGATGCATCCCGTGTTGAATGGCTCGAACAGCAGACGAATGAGATCAGCGCGATGATCGAGATGCCGAAGGAATTCATCCTGCCCGGCGATACGCTCGGTGGGGCGGCGCTATCGCTGGCGCGCGCCGTCATCCGCCGCGCGGAAAGGCGCGTGGTGAGTCTCTTCGACGAAGAGGAAATCGTCAACCCCGATCTGCAGCGCTACTTGAACCGGTTGTCATCTTTGTGTTTTGTGCTTGAAATTCTTGAAAACCAAAACGCGGGGAAGAAGACTTCACTTGCGAAGCCGTAGGGTATTCCACATAAAACGGAGATTGCTTCGGGCACACCGCCTTTGCAATGACATAAACACATGACAGGTACTATTATTAATGTTGCCGCCATTCTGATCGGCGGGACAATTGGTTTAATTTTTGGTTCACGTATCCCCGAACGGTATAAGACCACCGTTATTGCAGGCATGGGGCTTTTCACCGCTGCAATGGGCCTGCAAATGTTCCTCAAAAGCGGAAATCCGCTGATCGTGCTGGGGGCGTTGATCATCGGCGCATTGCTTGGGGAATGGATCGGCATCGAAGATTGGCTGCAAGCACTTGGGGAGACCCTTGAAAAGCGCTTCTCACAGGATACGGAAACAGGTGCAAGTTCCCGCTTTGTGCGGGGATTCATGGTCTCTTCGCTTTTATACTGCATCGGGCCTCTGGCAATCCTTGGTTCCATTCAGGATGGCTTGACGGGCGATTACAACCTGCTGGCTGTGAAATCCACCCTGGACGGATTTGCGTCGGTCGCTTTCGCATCCACTCTGGGGATCGGGGTACTTTTCTCATCGGTCGTCATTCTGATTTACCAGGGCGGCATCAGCCTGCTGGCCGGGCAGCTCAATGCCATTGTCACCGACCCGATGATGGCAGAAATGACTGCCACGGGCGGGGTGATCCTGATGGGCGTTGCAATCAGCAATTTGCTGGAGCTCAAAAAAATTCGCGTGGGAAATTTTCTGCTTGCGCTGGCCATCGCGCCGCTGATCGTATGGGTGTTGGAAAAACTTGCAAACTAAATCCAATGGTTTTATAACAAAAAACATCCCGATATCGGGATGTTATTTTGTGACTCCGGGGGGATTCGAACCCTCAACCAATTGCTTAAGAGGCAACTGCTCTGCCATTGAGCTACGGAGCCGTTCTTTAAACTCGCGGACGGGATTATACCGCAAAGAAAAAGACTGTCAACAAAATCTATCTCAACAGCGCCGTGCTTGCGAGCAGGAATAACCACTGCGGGATGAAGCTCAATACGACCGTAGCAATGGCTGTGATTGAAGTGGTGAACGCCAAACCGGGTTCGCGCTCGGCGACGGGATCGCCATCACGCATATACATGTTGACGACAACCCGCAAATAGTAATATGCAGAGATAAGCGATGTCACTACACCGATGACTGCCAGGCTGTTGAATCCGCCGGCGATGACGGCGCGAAAGAGGTAGAACTTGCCAACCATGCCAAGAGTAGGCGGGAAGCCAATGAATGAGAGCATGAAGACAGTCATGGCAGCGGCCAGGGCGGGATATTTCCGGGAAAGGCCGGCGTAATCGCTGAGTTCGAGTCCCTTGCCTTCGGCTTTTTCGAGGGAAATAACCACAGCCCACGCCCCGAAATTCGTCAGCACATAGGTCAGCAGGTAGAACAAACCTGCGGCAATCGAAACAGGCAAAACATCTTTGTTGCCGTATGGCACAAAGGCCATGAGGATATAGCCCGCATGCGCAATGGACGAGTAGGCCAGCATGCGTTTGATATTGGTCTGGGATATGGCGACGAAGTTACCGACGATCATTGTGATGGCAGACATGGCCCAAAGTATGCCGGTCAAATCAGCAGAGATGGAAGGGAAGGCGGTGGCAAAGACACGCAGCAAGGCGACAAAGCCCGCGATCTTCGCGCCCGAGGACATGAACGCTGTCACCGAGGTAGGCGCACCCTGATACACGTCCGGAGTCCACATATGGAAGGGAACCGCCGCAACCTTGAAGCCGAAACCGACAAGGATGAGAGCAGCGCCAATGGTCAGGAGCAGGCCGGAGGTTCCGCTTGAAGCGGCGAGGAAGATACCCGTCAGGGAGGTGGTTCCAGTCGCACCAAAGACGAGAGCTGTTCCGTAGACGACAAACCCAGTAGCGAATGCTCCGAGCAAAAAGTATTTGACGCCCGCTTCCTCCGATTCCAATTTGCGGGTGAATGCGGCAAGAACATACAACGGGATGGAGAGCAATTCGAGCGCGAGGAAGACGATGATGAGGTCGGCAGCTTGTGCCATGAGCATCATGCCGCTGACGCTTAAGAGCAGAAGGGTGTAGTATTCGCCGCGTTCGATGCCCATGCGCTTGTTGTATCCGTGCGCGACGGCAATGCCAAGCAGGCCGCTGATGAGTAACAGCATGTTGGCATAGGTGGAGAAACCGTCCAGAAAAACCATGTTGTTAAAGCCGGTGCTGGATAAACCCGTCTGAGTGATGGCGAAACCCATTGTCCCGGCCAGGCCAAAGGCGGCAAGAAAAGCGGTAATGCTTTTGCGCCCTTTTGGGATGTAGAGATCCACGAGCAATAGCAAACATGCCCACACAACAAGGATGGTGAATGGGAGAATTGTGTAAAAGTCGGTCAGTTGAGGTTGCGTCATGAACGCTCCGTTTTATGTATTGCAAGAGCGGCGCTTTTCCGTTCGAAGCAATCTCCGCCAATGAAACGGGGATTGCTTCGTCGGGCTGAAGCCCTCCTCGCAATGACATCAAATGCTACAAAGGTAAAGCAGACAAAAGTTTCTCCACCGCGGGAGCGAGGATATCGAAGAATGGCTTGGGGTAGAGGCCGATCCAGAACATGAAGATGACCAGGGGGACAACGGTGGCAATCTCGCGCCAGTTGAGGTCTTTGAGTTCGTGGTGATGCGTTACCTCGCCTGCGGGTCCAAGGAACATTTTCTGGAACATATAGAGGATGTAGACAGCCGCCATGATGACGCCGATGGCGGAAATACCCGCATACCACGGATTACCAATGGCCTTCGAGCCGAATGCGCCCAGCAGAATGGTGAACTCACCCACGAAGCCGTTGAGACCGGGCAGGCCCATCGAGGAGAGCGAAGCAATCAGCATGATGGTGCCAAAGATCGGAGTGATTTTCCACAATCCACCGTAGACTTTGATCTCGCGAGTGTGGGTCTGTTCGTAGATCATGCCGATGAGAAGGAACAACGCACCCGTGCTCAGGCCGTGGTTGACCATCTGCAAAATCGCGCCAGCCACACCCTGTGGATTGAGGGCGAACAAACCGAGCATCACAAAGCCGAGGTGGCTTACGGAAGAATAAGCAACCAGTTTCTTCACATCGGCCTGGGCATACGAGACGGCCGCGCCATAAATGATACCGATGGTCGCGAGAAGTGCGATCCATGGAGCGGCGGCCACAGTGGCATCCGGGAAGAGCGCAATATTAAAACGCAGGAAGCCGTAGGTACCCATCTTCAGCAAAACGCCAGCCAGGATCACGGAACCAGCGGTAGGCGCTTCCACGTGGGCATCGGGCAGCCATGAATGCAACGGCCACATAGGGACTTTGATGGCAAAGGCCGCAGCAAAGGCGATGAAGAGCAGCATTTGAGTCTGCGGATTGATGCTTGTGGCATACAAATCAGGCAGGCGCACCAGCATGGTGGGCAGATTGAACGTCTCAGTTTTGATGCCGAGGAACAGGATCGCGATCAGCATCAAAATGGAACCCGCCATCGTATAAAGGAAGAACTTGATCGCAGCATACACGCGGCGCGGTCCGCCCCACAAGCCGATGAGGAAATACATCGGGACGAGGGTGAATTCCCAGAAGATGTAGAACAGGAAGAGGTCCTGCGCGAGGAACACGCCGGTCATGCCCACTTCCAAAAGCAGGAAGAAGATCATGAAATCCTTCACCCGGTCGTCCACCGCAGTCCATGTGGAGAGGATGGAGATTGGCGTGAGAAAGGCCGTAAGCAGCACAAGCAAAATGCTCAGCCCGTCCACGGCGAGATAGTAATAGATGTTCCAGCCAGCCACCGAAATCCACGGATATTTGGCTTCCAGCTGCAGGTCGGGGTTCGATACGGTGAACATCGAAAGCACCCACAATGAAACGCCGAAGGTGATCAACGAGGTGGCCAGCGCGACCCAGCGGATGGCGTTCTTCATCTCGGAATTCATGAAGAGAATCACGAGCACGCCCACAAGCGGGAAGAAGGTCAGGATTGTAAGAGGTTGCAAAAGAAATTCCATGTTCTATCCTCGGTTTCTACGAGTTATTTCAAAATCAAATATCCCAAAATCAAAACCACGCCCAGCAAAACAGAGAGCGCGTACGAACGCACAAATCCATTTTGAACTTTTCGCATATTTGCGGAAATCCATTGTGTGGCGGTGCCGAGCCAGTTTGCAAATGCATCGATGCCTTTTTGGTCGGCGTAGCGGTCCAGCGCGATCTCGCTTATCCAGTTGTATGTTCCAGCGATCACCGTATCATGTACAAAGTCATGCCAGAAGCGCCAGTCGATCACATCCGCGAGGAATTGAGAGATCTTCTTGAACGGATTGATGATGACGGCGAAATAGCCTTCATCCACGAACCATTTGTTTTCCATGCCCGTAAAGATGAAACCCAGCGGCTTCTTCAACGGGTCGGGTTGATGCGCTTTCAATGGAGTACGTCCATAGATCAGCCACGAAATCAAAATGGCGAGCAAAGCCAAAGCTGTGGAAATGCCAGCGACTGTCAAATCCAGCGGGAGACCTTCAACTTCACCGAGGGTATATCCCAGCCAGTGACCGAGATTGTGGAAGCCCTCGAACGGAAGATTCAATGCGCCTCCGACTACCGATAAAGCTGCCAGCACCATAAGCGGCACGGTCATCACCTTTGGGCTTTCCACGGCATGTTTGGCGGCATCGGTTCTGGCTTCGCCAAAGAAAACCATCCAAACCTGGCGTCCCATGTAGAAGGCGGTGAAGAATGCGGCAATGGTTAACTGCCAGTAGACACTGGTGAAGTGCAGGCTTGCATCCAGAAGAATTTCATCCTTCGACCAAAAGCCCGCAAAGGGGAAGATTCCCGCAAGCGCCAGTGTGCCAATCATGTATAACCAGAACGTAACAGGCATGGTCTTGCGGAGCCCGCCCATGTTGCGCATGTCGCCGGGGTCGAAGACCTCGCCATGATCCTCTCCCTGCTCATGTCCGCTTTCTTCTTTCTTCCCTTCGACCTTGCTCAGGGCAGGCTTTCCTTTTATCTTCGGCTTTTCATCATGATGAGCATGTGCATGATGCCCGCGCTCCAGACCAAGAATGATCGAGCCAGCGGAAAGGAAGAGCAAGGCCTTGAAGAAGGCATGTGTGACAAGGTGGAACATTCCCGCCACATATGCGCCCATCCCAACGGCGGCAACCATGAAGCCGAGCTGTGAAATGGTGGAGTAGGCAAGGACTTTCTTAATATCATATTGACCGACGGCGATCGTTGCTGCGAAGAGCGCCGTCCCTGCGCCGACCATTGCAACGATATATTGAGCTTGAGGAACAAGCGAATAAAGCGGAGCGGAGCGGGAGACAAGATACACGCCCGCGGTCACCATCGTCGCGGCATGGATCAACGCCGAGACCGGTGTCGGACCTGCCATCGCGTCTGGCAGCCAGATGTAAAGCGGAATCTGAGCCGATTTACCAGCAACGCCTACCAGCATGAACAAGGTAATCGCAACGATCACCCATGGAGCGGATTCTGCAATCGCGGGCGCAGCCTTGAAGACTTCATCGAACTGGAAAGAGCCGAGATACCAGAACATCAAAAACCCAGCGATGAGGAAACCAAAGTCACCGACGCGGTTGGTAATGAAGGCTTTCTTGGCCGCATCCGAATTGGCCCATGATGGTCGGGCAAGCGTGTCCATCTCGAACCAGAAGCCGATCAGCAGGAAGGAACACAGACCCACGCCTTCCCAGCCCACGAAGAGCATCATGTAGGAGTCGCCCGAGACGAGAATCATCATCGCTGCAATGAACAGGTTGAGGAAAATGAAGAAGCGGGTGAAGCGTCCCTCCTGATGTTTGAAGCGGACATCCTCATGCATGTACCCGATCGCATAGATGTGGATGAGAGTCCCCACGCCTGAGACGACGAGCATCATCGTGGTCGAGAGCGAGTCGATACGGAAGGTCCAGTCGAGGTTAAGTGTGCCGATATGAATCCATTCTGCTAGCCGCCAGCGCACCGCTTCGCCATGATGGAGCGAGAGTGAATATGCCAGCAGGACGGAAACGACGAAGGCTGTTCCAGATGCAAGACTCGCCACCGTGCCCGCCGCTTTTTCGCTGAACTGCCTTCCGAAAACAGCATTGATCAGCAGGCCCATGACCGGCGCAAAGACCAGCCAAGGGGCGAGAAAGAAAAACCCTGTATTAACTGTATCGCTTAAGTGCATAACATTCTCCAGAGATTGAAGACTAGTGGCTAGTCTCTATTTATCAAATCTCTTTCATTATCCCTTCAAGGAATTCAATTCATCGATATTGATGTTCTTCTTGGCTTTGAAGATCTGCACGATCAACGCGAGGCCCACGGCCACTTCCGCGGCGGCCACAGCGATAACGAAGAACACGAAGATCTGACCGCTGAAAGATTTGAAGACACTGGCATAGGCCACAAAGACAAGGTTGGCAGCATTCAGCATCAACTCAATGGACATAAAAATGATCAAAGGGTTGCGGCGGATGAGCACGCCCATGGCCCCGATCGCAAATAAAACGGCGGAGAGGAGAACGTAATAATCTACAGGTACTGAGTTCATGATCCCTTCCCTACCTTTTCCTGTTTTGTCAGAACGATTGCGCCCACCATCGCGACCAGCAGCAAAATAGAGGTGATCTCGAATGGGAGCAGGTATGCATTAAATAATTCCATGGCCATGGCGCGGAGGTTTTCCATCGTATTGACCGAGGCATCCGGCGCTGTGATGGCCAGCCCGGGTTGGGCGCGGGAAATGATCAGGTAGACCGCTTCCACCACGAGGACAAGTGCAAGCGCGATTGCCAGAGGCTTCTGCCAGGGCAATGCCTTCGAAGGGACAAGGCTCTCCGCTCCCAAAAGCATGATGACGAATAGAAACAACACCATGATCGCGCCCGCATACACAGTGATCTGCGACATGGCAATGAACGGCGCGCCGAGCAAAAGATAGAACACCGCCACCGTGACAAGATTCAGCACCAGGTACAGGGCCGAATACACCGCATTGCGGCTGAACACCATGCCCAGCGCTGTCGCAATGGCAACGAGGGAAAGGACGAGGAAAACGATCAAATCAGAATTCATAGGCATTATCCTGTCGTTGCGAGGAGGGTGATTTTCCCGACGAAGCAATCTCCAAGAAAGAGGGGATTGCTTCGCCCGAAGAGCGCGGCTCGCAATGACGAAATCGTTAATCGGATGGGTCTTTCATCTCGGGCACGGAACGATTGAATCCGCCGGGCTCCACTTTGCGCGGGGTGATCATGTCCACAGTAGGAACGGGTTCGAGGAGCATCTCTTTGGGATAGATGGCTTGCCTGCGGTCGGTGAAGGAAAGCTCGTAATTGTCGCCCAGCACAATGGCCTCGGTCGGGCAGGCTTCTTCGCAGAAGCCGCAGTAGATGCAGCGCAGCATGTTGATCTCGTAGGTGGAGGCATACCGCTCGCCGGGCGAGAAGCGTTTTTCATCCGTGTTTTCAGAAGCCTCCACGAAGATCGCATCCGCAGGGCAGGCCGCCGCACACAGCGAACATCCAATACATTTTTCGAGGCCGTTCTCGTAGCGCTTCAACACATGCCGCCCGCGGAAGCGCGGACGGACAGGCCGCTTCTCTTCGGGATATTGATAGGTGACGGTCTTCTCGAAAAGGAAGGAACGAAGCGTCTCGCCCAATCCTTTTGAAAGCTCGATTATGGGATCAAAAACGCCCATGGGATTTTCTCCTCAAGTCACGATAAATGAATGCCACTGCCACCAATGTACTGATAATGGAAAGGACCGGAATGCTCCAGAAGAACAACTGATTATTCAACTCCTGCGCAAGCAGGATACCCGTGGCGGTGATGAAGGCGAGCAGCAGCGATAACGGTAAAAGCACCTTCCAGCCGAAAGCCATCAACCGGTCATACCGGATGCGCGGCCAGGTGGCGCGGATCCAGATCATAAAGAACAGCAAAACAACAACCTTCAACAAGAGGTAGATCGGACCCAGGAACCATGCCTGAGACTGCCACGAACCAATTTTCCAAACTGCGTCCACGCTGAAGAAGGTATCTTTCAGGAACCAGAACTCGCGATACCCGCCAAAGAACAGCGTCACCGCGATCATGCAGATCACGATCATTTTCTGGTATTCCGCCATGAAGAACAGGGCGAATTTCATGCCCGAATATTCCGCGTGATAACCGGCGGTCAATTCCTGCTCGGCCTCGGGCATGTCGAAGGGAGCGCGGTTTACTTCCGCAAGGGTCACGATCATGAAGACCAGCGCGCCCGCAGGTTGAATGACCGCAAACCACATTCCCCTCTGTGCATCGACGATCTCATTCAAGTTCATCGAATTGCCGAGAAGGATGGCGATCACAAAACACAAACCGAGCGAAAGTTCATACGAGATCATTTGCGCCGAGGAGCGAATGCCGCCCAGCATGGCATATTTATTATTGCTCGACCAGCCCGCCAGCACAATGCCATACACTGCGATGGAAGCTATGGAAGCCAGGTACAGGACACCCACGTTCAAATCGGCAACATAGAGGTTGATCTCACGTCCAAACAACATGAACGATGTTCCCAGCGGAATCACAGCCGCAATGATCAACGAAGGCACCACCGTCAGCACCGGCGCAAGGAGGAAGATCGGTTTGTATACCTTTGCTGGTGTGAGCTCCTCCTTGAAGATGAGCTTCACGGCATCCGCGATGGGTTGAAGCAGGCCCTGGGGGCCGGCGCGGTTTGGGCCTACGCGGATCTGAATACGCGCCAACGCGCGGCGTTCATATAAAGTCAGATAGGCAAAGCCCGTCAACAGGAGCAGGCACAGGATCAAGCCTTTCAAAACCCATTCAAGCCAGATAACCCAATCCATATTATTTCACCTTCCCCGCGCTCAGCACGCGCGCCGTCACAGGTTCGCGGATCGCAAGACCCATGCTGCGCGGCACCAACGCCACACCAGTTGAAATCGTATCGTCCGTCTTCAGCAACGCCTCGCCGCTCACACCGTCGAAACTGATCTTGATCCGCCCGCCCGCCGTCAACCCCATCTTCTTCGCTGTGGCCGGGTGCAAAGACACCATCGCCTCGCCCACCCGGTCATTCAGCAATTGCGCGGGATGGATCGTCACACCACGGTCATATAACTTGTTGACTGGAACTGCGATCAATTCCTTCTCCTTGGGACGAAGAGCCGCCTCTTTCCTGACCTTTGGAATGCGCACCGCTCCCCCGGCTTGAGCCATCGGGAGGAGTTGCACGCCCAATCCCTGCGTATTCTCATATGTCGTCCCGCCGTAATACAAGTCGCCGCGCCCCACGATCGGCCATTGACCACGCACCTCGGCGAGTTTTGCATAACTTAATTCCGCCATGCCATCGATGGAGTTTGCAAGAATATCGAAAACCACCGAAGCCGACGAACCTTCCAGAATAACGCCCATCTGTTTGGCAACCTGCGAAGTGATCGAAAAATCGGGTTTCGAGTCACCTTTGGGCGGAACCGCCGCATAAAAGCGCTGGACGCGGCGTTCACCGGATATATATGTGCCTTCGCGCTCGGTAAACGCCTGCGCCGGGAAGACCACATCCGCAATTTCAGTCGTGGCGGTTTCAAGAATATCCTGCACTGCAACAAACTTTGCACCCTTAAGCGCTTTCGCCAAATTCGGGTCATCCCCGACCGGATCCGCGCCCGCGATGTAAACCGCTTTTCCTTTTAGCGCCTTCTCCAAATCCGGCACAGGGCGGAAACCAACCTCCCAGGCGCCCTGGTCATTGGCCCGCTGCCAGACACCGATCAAGCCGTTATTCGGCCTGCCAACATGATCCGTTTCCTTCAGGAGAGTGGCGCACGCCGAAGCCAGCGTGGACGAACCGTTCAAGCCCAGTCCTTCGCTGCCGTAAAAAATAATCGCATTCTTCGCCTTCGCAAATTCATCCGCGATTTTGCTCTTCCTGCTGAAATCGTTGATCGTCTTTCCTTCATCGCCATACGCATAACGGATGGTGTACTTTGCAAATCTATCCAGCTTGGTCTCGCGCGGGTTTGCCACGATCAGGGTCGCGCCGCGGTCTGCGGCCTGCTTCACCCGCAGCCACCAGATGGGAGCCTCTTCATATAAATCGGAAGCAACCACAAGAATCGCATCGCCCGCCCCCATTTTGCCGATATTCGTGCCGGCACCCACACCCACCAACTGGGTCAATTCGCCGCCGCCCATATCGGAATACAAAACGGCCGAGCCGCCTGCATGGTCCGCCAAAGACTTAAGGTTGAACAGATCCTCGTTCGCCAGACGACCCGAAGCCAGAACCACAAAATTCTTTTTGGCCGAAACGAAGTTTTCTGCCGCCAATTTGGTGGCAGCATCCCACGAGGCGCGCCCAAGTTTGCCTTCCTTGCGAGTCAATGGCCGCGTGAGTCTTTTTCTGCTTTCAGTGTAATGATGCGCAAAACGTCCCTTGTCGCAAAGCCAGATCTCGTTCACTTCTTCATTCTGGCGCGGCATCACGCGCTTCACTACAATATCGCCATTGGTTCTTGCTTCACGGCGTGTATTAAGCGTGGTGTTGCACCCCACCGGACATTGCGTACAAATGGAAGCCTCCGCATCCAACTCCCAGGGCCGCGCGCCAAAGCGGAAGTCGGCAGTGGTCAACGCGCCAACGGGGCAGATGTCGGTGGTATTGCCGGAGAAAACAGAATCAAACCCGGGGTCCGATAATGAGACGATCTGGGTATTGCGGCCGCGGTCATCGAAGCCGAGCACAGCCTCGCCGGCCACTTCATCCTGAAAGCGGATGCAGCGCGCGCATTGGATACAGCGCTCACGGTCAAGCCAGATCAACTCACCCAGCGGGACCTGCTTTTCGAGATGCAATTTCTCGTCATAGATGAAGCGGCTCTTTCCCGGACCGAACTGCATGGTCAGGTTTTGCAATGGGCACTCGCCGCCCTTATCACAGACCGGGCAATCGAGCGGATGCGAGGTGAGCAAAAATTCAACAGTGCCCTTCTGGCCGTCCTTCGCCTTGTCCGAAACGGTCATCACCACCATGCCTTCTGAAACACGGTTGGTACAGGCGGTTTCCAGTTTGGGCATGAACTGGATTTTGGGCTGACCGTTTTCCATCACCACCTGGCCGCTGGTACGGTCCAGCATGGGACGGCCGATCTCGACCAGGCACATGCGGCACATGCCGACAGGCTCCAGCTTGGGGTGATGACAAAAAACGGGAATATCGATGCCCGCCATCTTGGCCGCATCCGCAACCAGCGTGCCATCGGGTACGGTTACCTGTCTGTCGTTTATTGTTAGTGTGACTTGTTTACTCATTAAGTCTCCGCGAGAAACGATACCTGGTATTCGAGTTTCGAACATCCAGTATCGAATATCTTCTTACGCCTTTACCGCTTTCTTGAAATCCTGCGGGAACCGTTCGATACCCGTCACCACCGCCATCGTGGAAAATTCGCCCAACGCGCACAGGCATTTGTTCTGCATTTGTTTGGCAACATTCAAGAGCAGGTCCACATCGTCTTTTGAGCCTGTGCCGGAATGAATGCGGCTGGTGAGATGTTTCATCCAGTAGTTTCCCTCACGGCAGGGTGTACATTTTCCGCAGGATTCATGTTTGAAGAAATGAATGGTCTTATTGATGACCCAGTCAATATCCACGGTGTCATCCAGCACAATGACAGAAGCAGAACCAAGGTCCGCGCCGAGCGTGCGGACGGTGGCATAATCCATCGGCGTATCCAGTACCTTGTCATCCACCACGATCAATGAAGAGGACGCGCCCGCAGGCATGATGGCTTTGACAGGTCGACCCTCCTGCACACCGCCCGCATGTTCGTAGATCAACTGGCGGAAGGTGGTTCCAAACGGAAGTTCGTAATTGCCGGGCTTGCGCACGCGGCCGGAGAGCGAAAAGACCTTCACGCCGGCGCTGTCCATCGTGCCCAGGGATTTGTACCAATCCGCGCCGTTGGCAAGGATCATCGGCACGTTGGCAAAAGTCTCGACGTTGTTGATGATGGTCGGTTTGCCATAAAGCCCATACGCAGGCGGGAACGGCGGGCGGACGCGAGGTTGCCCGCGCTTGCCCTCGAGGGATTCAAGCAAGGCCGTCTCTTCGCCACAGATGTATGCGCCCGCGCCGAGGTGGGTATAAATCTTTAATGAGTATTCCGTGCCAAAAAGATTATCACCGAGATAACCAGCCTTTTCCATATCCGCGATCTTCTGATCGAGGAAGGCGGCCAATTGCCAGAACTCTCCGCGCAGATATACATAAGCCACGTTCGCGCCGACAGCGTAACTGCCGAGTGCCACTCCCTCCAAAAACTGGAAGGGATTGCTTTCCATGATCTCACGGTCTTTGAAGGTGCCGGGTTCGGATTCATCCGCGTTGGCAACCACATAATGCGGCCAGTTGTTTTTATCAATGAAGGACCACTTCATGCCCGTTGGAAATCCCGCGCCGCCGCGCCCACGCAGACCGGAATCCTTGACGATATTGGTCACTTCAGCGGGTTCCATCTTCGTGACGGCCTTTTTCCAGGCGGCAAAACCACCGTTCTTCTTATAGACATCAAGCCTGTCGAAATTTGGAATATCCCGATGGCGTAAAAGGACGTAAGCCATTACTTTTCCTCCCGATCCGCCTGCTTGAGCGCTTCGATCAATTCCATGGTGCGGTCTACTGTCATCAGCTCGTGATATTTGATGCCATCCGGTCCCTGGGTTTGGAACATGGGAGCCTTGTCACAGGCGGCGAGGCACATCACGGATTCAAGGGTAACGAGACCATCCGCTGTCGTTTCACCAACCTTGATCCCAAGGTTGCTGCACAGATTGTCGAGGAATTCATCCGCTCCGCGCAGGGCGCAGGGCAGGTCGGTGCAGACTTGCATTCGATATTTGCCGGCTTTTTGGTCATGATACAAGGTGTAAAAACCGACGATCGAAGCGACCTCGGTCTCGGTGATCTCCAGCATCTGCGCGATATCCTGCATGGCAGATTTGGTGATAAATCCTTCTTCACGCTGGGCAAGGTACAGGAGCGGCATCACCGCCGAGCGTTTATGCTCCGGCGGATATTTGGAAAGGATCTGTTTTACTTCCTTCGGATGGGTGTTCTCAAGGCTCATCTGTCAATATCTCCGAGGACGATGTCGATGGAGGCAAGGATGGCGACCAAATCCGCCACCAAATGCCCTTTGACGATCTGTGTAAGTACAGCCAGGTTGTCGAACGATGGGGTGCGCATGTGAACGCGCAAAGGTTTGGGTCCGCCGTCTCCTTCCAGGAAGACACCCAGCTCGCCGCGCGGTGATTCAACGGCGCTATAAATGGATGCCTTCGGCGCGGGGAAGCCTTCCGTCCACAACTTGAAGTGATGAATGAGCGCCTCCATGCTCACACCGATCTCCGAACGCGGCGGGGGCACGAACTTGCGGTTGTCCGAACGCACCGGACCCATCGGCAGTTTGTTCATCGCCTGTTCCACGATCTTCAACGATTCGCGCATTTCCTGAATACGGACGAGATAGCGCGCATACGTATCGCCTTCGGTGCGGGTGGGCACATTGAATTCGTATTGGTCATAGCCGGAATAAGGCCGGGCTTTGCGCAAATCCCAGTCGACGCCGGATGCCCGAAGGACAGGACCCGTTACCCCGTAGGAAAGAGCCGTCTCTTTGCTCAGGTAGCCGATATCCACCATGCGGTCGATGAAGAGCGGGTTCTTCGTCAATAAGGATTCATATTCATCGATGCGCTTCGGGAAGATCTTGATGAAATCCCGTACGGCTTGCTCAAATTCCACCGGCACATCGCGCCACACACCGCCAGGGCGGATGTAGGTTGTCATCATGCGTTGGCCGGAGACCAGTTCGAAAATATCGAGGATCTGTTCGCGCTCGCGGAAACAATACAGGAACATGGACATGGCCGCGAGGTCGAGTCCCGACGTGCCGAGCCAGACGAGATGCGAAGCGATGCGCTGCAACTCAACCAGGATCACACGCAGCGCCTGCGCACGGACTGGCACATCCACATCAACCAACTTTTCCACTGCCATCACATACGCAAGGTTATTGCCCATCGGGTTCATGTAATCGAGGCGGTCGGTCATCACTTCGGCCTTCTGGTACGTCTTGGCCTCCATATTCTTCTCGATACCCGTGTGCAAAAAGCCGACATCGGGAATGCAGTTGACGACGATCTCGCCGTCCAGTTCCAAAAGCAAACGCAGCACGCCATGCGTGGACGGATGCTGCGGCCCCATGTTCAACAGCATCGTCTCGCCGGTCAGCGCGCGCTCGGAAACGAGATGTTTGAATTGCTCAATACTGACTTCTTCAAGCTGTGCCATAATTATTCCTTTGCATACGGCTTGCGCAGGTCGATATCATCAAAATTAAAAGTGAACTGCGGTTCTTCATAGCCAAGCGGAAAATCCTTGCGGAGCGGGTGTCCTTCCGTTTCATCGGGCATCAAAAGGCGGCGCGGGTCGGGGTGACCATCGAACTCGATGCCGAACATATCGAGAAGCTCGCGCTCGCGCCAGTTTGCGGAAGCGAACACTCCCGCCGCAGTCGGGACTTTGGGGCTGCTCCCATTTACAGGGACTCGCAACTGTACCGACAGATTCTTCGCAAGGGAAGTGAGCTGATAGACCACATGAAAACGCGGCGCCTCCTGGGGGAAATAATCCACCGCAGTCAACGCCGAGAGTAATTCAAAATTCTGTTCGTCGCGCAAAAGAGTCAACGCATCCACGATCTGCTCGGGTTTCACGAACAAATGCGCTTCCCCGCGAAACTCTTCGAAAGTCGCACCGAATTTATTCTGTACTGCCTTTACGATTGGTTCGAGTTTTTTATCCATAATCAACATATTCCTTAAGACCTGACAGTTTTATTCAACCTGTCAGGTCTTATGAATTATTTACTTGACTGCCAGGTCTTTGAACTTCTGGCCCTTCACCTTTTCATACACCGTCAGCACGCCATGGATCAACGCTTCCGGGCGCGGCGGACAACCTGCCACGTACACATCCACCGGTACAACTTCATCCACACCCTGATAAATGGCATAGTTATTAAACACACCGCCGCAGGAGGCGCAATCGCCCATGGCAATCACCCACTTCGGCTCTGGCATCTGATCGTACAAACGGCGCAGCACTGGCCCCATCTTCTTCGAGACGCGCCCCGCCACGATCATCAAATCGGATTGGCGCGGGCTGGCGCGCATCAATTCCATTCCAAATCGGCTCATATCATAATGCGCTGCCTGCGCCGACATCATCTCGATGGCACAGCAAGCCAGGCCAAACAACATCGGCCACATCGCATTCGTCCGCGACCAATTGACCATGCCTTCCAACGTGGTGGTTACCACGCCCATATTTCCAAGTTTTTGCTCTACTCCCATTCAAGCGCTCCTTTTTTCCAGGCATACACATAACCGATAAGCAGGATAACGATAAAAACCATCATCTCCACAAGGCCAAAAATACCCAGCTTGCGGAAGGCGATGGCCCATGGCAGGAAGAATATCACTTCGATATCGAACAGGATGAATAAAACAGCGATCAAATAGAAACGGACAGGCATACGCCGCGTCCCTTCACCGTATGGGTCCATGCCGGATTCATAAGGCATGTCTTTTGCCGCAGATTTTTTCTTCGGTCCAAACAATTCCCCCAAACCGATTGCAATAAATGCAATCACAGTGGCTACCGCGATCATCACCGCGATGGCAATATATTCAAGCAGCATGTGCTCACCTCATTGATGCGTGAAATCTGGCACGTTCGGCGTAGTATATCATAAGAGACTTTTGAAGACTAGTAAAAGTGTCTCTTTTCACAAAATTGATGATATTTGTCATGATGTGTGATTTTCGGGTCATGAAAACGATTACGCCTCCCTCTCCCCGACTGTTGATTCTGTACCTGAATTATTAGTTTCCCTTGAAAAAACTGATGATCACCGTTGCGCAACACCTTGGAAGGGTAAAGGCGGTTGTCAGTTAATCTCCCAAATAATCGCGCAACTCCCTGCTCCTCGCGGGGTGACGTAACTTCCGCAGCGCCTTGGCCTCGATCTGGCGGATGCGCTCGCGGGTAACGTCAAAATAACGACTGACTTCCTCGAGCGTGTGTTCCTTGCCATCTTTCAAGCCGAAGCGTAATTCCAGCACTTCGCGTTCCCGCTCTGAAAGCGAGGCGAGCGCATGCTGCACCTGCTCGCGCAGCATTTCTTTGGCGGCGGCATCCATTGGCGAGGGGGCGTCTTCATCTTCGATGAAATCGCCCAGCGTGCTCGAATCCTCGTCCCCCACCGGGCCTTCCAACGAAACAGGTTCTTCTGCGGAACGCAGCACGCGATGGATCTTTTGAGAGGCGGTATCCAGCCTTTGCTGCACTTCCGGGTTGACCGTTTTTCCCTCGGCATGGGCACGCAGGACCACCTGCACATCGGCCGCGGAAAGATAACCAACCTCCATCGCAAGCTCTTCATTATTCGGCTCGCGTCCCAATACCTGTGTGAGATGCCGCTGCGCCCGCAAAATCCGCGAGATGGACTCGAACAAATGCACAGGAATGCGGATCGTGCGCGCCTGCTCGGCGATGGAGCGGTTGATCGACTGGCGAATCCACCAGGTGGCATAGGTGCTGAATTTGAATCCGCGCCGCGGGTCGAACTTGCCGATGGCGCGCAGCAGGCCCATGTTGCCTTCCTGAATCAGATCGAGGAAGGAAATACCGCGCCCAAGATACCGCTTGGCAACACTCACCACCAGGCGCAAATTGGCGCGGATGAGAGCCTGGTTGGCCTCCACCGAACGCATGCGTAAGGCGTCCATTTCGGTGAGCAGGTCTTCATCCACGGGCAGGTTGCGGAACATGGTGCGCTGGGCGGGCAATGCATTCTGCGCACGGACATGGATCAGCAGCCACTCTGCATATTTAAACGGAAGCAGGTACAGGTTAAGATAGACCGAGAAGGCATGTCGGGCAAGGTTATCCCAAAGATGGTCGAGTCCCCAATGGCCGTTATCCAGATAGGCGCGCAGATAGGAGGGAGAATCAAATTCCCAACCCGCATGAAGCGATTGGGCTTCAGCCACCAGCAACGCCAGGTTGGGAAGGTCGTGGTCGAGCCGCTCGGCGTCTTCGATGAGGCGGTCCCATGAGGTGAGCATTTCGGAAATAAGCGAATGATAAATGGATGAAGCCAGTGAAACCCCTTTGCGCTGTTTGAGCTTGCGGAGCGTGCCGATCATGCGGTCGGCTTCGATAAGCGTGGCGAGCCGAAACTCGCTGTCGGAATCCAGAAGTTTTACAAGCCCGATCTCGCGCAAATACAAACGCACCGGGTCTTCAGAAAGCTCGGCGGCTACTTCATGCGAATGCGCCGGCACGGAATCGTCAAATTCCTCTTCCTGTTGGGTAAGCAGAGTCTCATCCGGCTCGATGGCATCATCCATGATCGAATGGTTGTTTTCCTCCACCAAAGAGCCCAAAACTGCCTCCACCGTAAGGAATGTATTCTGCGGCTTTGCCTTGCGCGCAGGTTTCACTTGTTTTACGTCCGGTTTCGCCTTTGCCTTATTTTTTGGTTTGCTTTTCGCCGGCATGGATCCTTTTCCCTATCGTTCAGTGAATCTAACACCCAAACCACTAAAACTGCACGACTACCGCTTCGATAACTTTCGCTTCGCCTGGTCTAAACTATGGAGCAGGCGGGTGAATTGAATGGCCTGTTCCTGATACATTTTTATATTCGAGCCGCCTTGCTGCTGCTCTTCCTCCTGCAGGAAACGGAGCTGATTGACATTGAGCATGGCATGCGTGCGGCGCAGGTCGAGGAAACGCAGGACCAATTCATCGAGCAGGCGGTCCTCCACTGAGTCGAGCGGGTCTGACTGCGCGAGCAGTTCTTTCGCAAGCGCATCCACCGCATCGGGCAATTGGCTCATCAAAAAATTCTGGTGTTCCTTTTCATCCTGCTGTACAGCCAAACGGATAATGCCGAATAGCAACTGATGGTCAGTATACTCGAAGTCCTCCACCGCCAGCGGGCTGAGCCCGAATTCTTCCAACCTTCGATCCAATCGGTAGAGGAACTCCGGCCTGCGGAACAAAATGCCCAAACAATAGGATTCGATCCTCAAGCGGGGATTGACCACTGATGTAGAAGATTCCACCTTTTGGGGTTGACCCGTCTCCCGCGGCCTGCGCCTCACCACCGGACCCGGAGCCTGGGTGCTCATCAAGGAGCGTTCATCCACCTTCAACATTCGCGACAATGCCTGGCGATAGGTATCCCGTTCCAGCGGGTTGGGCAGGTCTTCGATTAAAGGAAGCACCTGCGCCGCAATTTGACTCTTCACCTTGGCATCGCTCAAGTTTTGGCCCGCCGCCAGTGAATCCATCACATGCGTGACGATGGGCTTGGCGTTCTCGATAAGTTTCTTCCATTCCTCCTTATCGCGTGCCACGATCTCATCGGGGTCGAGGTCGTCGGGCATGGCGGCCACGCGCAAATCGGCCTGCAAACGCGCTTCATTCTTTAGCAAGCCGCGGGCATCGAAGCCCAATTCCCCTTCGCGATCCATCGCGGACCTTGCGGCATCAAGTCCGCGCAGGACAGCTTTCTGCCCAGCTACGTCGGGGTCAAGAGCTAAAACAATTCTTCGGGTGGATCTTTTCAACAGCCGCAATTGGTCTTCCGTCAACGCCGTACCCATCGGTGAGACGACGTTCTCGTAGCCCGCCTGATGCAGCGCGATGACATCGAGATAGCCTTCCACGATCACCGCCTGGTCAGCGGCACGGATGGGTTTGCGGGCGCGGTCGAGGCCGTAGAGTATTCGTCCTTTTGAAAAAATGGGGGTTTCGGGTGAATTCAAAAATTTCGGAACGTCGTTCGGGTCCACGATGCGCGCACCGAAGCCTGCCATTCGTCCGTTTTCATCACGGATGGGAATCATGATGCGGTTGCGGAATTTGTCGTAACGTTTGCCGTCTTCGCGTTCGGTGAGCAGGCCCGCATCCAGCAAATCCTGTTCCGAGTAGCCGCGTTGGGTGAAATATTTCAAGGCGTTGTCGTAGCCGCTCGGAGCATATCCCAGCCCAAAGGTCTCAATGGAGGCGTCGGTCAGTCCGCGTTTTTCACGCAGGTAGGCAAGCATCTCTTTGTTGGTGAAAAGCTGGCTGCGGTAAAAAACAACGGCATCCTCGAGCAATTTGCGAAGATGGTCGTAGGCTTCTTTTATCTCCGGCGTTTCGCGCTGGTATTCCTTTAACTCCACGCCTGCGCGCAAGGCAAGTTTTTGCAGGGCGTCCTTGAAATCAAGTCCCTCGCGCTTCATCACGAACTTGAAGATGTCGCCGCCCTCATTGCATTGACCGAAGCAGCGCCACGTGCCAGACTCGGGCCAGACCACGAATGCGGGTGTGTGCTTGTTATCGTGAAAGGGACAGAAGCCGGTGTAGTTCTTGCCCGCATGGCGCAGTTTCACCCCGGCCTCGGAGACGAGGTCGACAATGTCGATACGGGATTTGATTTCGTCGATGGTGGACATAATTTGGACAGAGGACAAAAGACGAAGGATGGAGGATGACAGCTAGATTTCGTCTATATTGTAAGGCGATTCTGATTCTTTGACTTGGCGAGTGGGTTTCAGTGAATTACGAAAAGCGTGTAACTTCGACGCCAGGATACGGGCATCTTCTTCAGCCCTATCGAGCAGCACATTATCTGTAATGAATTTTCTGCGTCGAATAATATGCAGGCATGCCACTGTCTCCAAAACAGAACGAACTGCCATTCCTAAAAAGCGGTTTTGTTCCGCATCACTTTGTCCGGTCGAACCCTCGGCGATATTTAAAGCCACAGATGTTGCCGCGCGGACAATTTGAGATTTCAGGTTGTACTCTTCGCTTTTTGGCAGTTGCGATGAGAGGTCGTAAATTTCATCAATGTATGCCAACGCCAATTGATAAACTTCCAATTTTTCAAACTTGAATGGCATGGTATCTCCTTGAATAGAGACAAGAGGGCGAAGAAAGATAATGCCAATTATAGACGATAAAAAAGACCGAGTTTTCCACCTCGGTCTTTCGTCCTCCGTCCTTCGTCTTCCCCTAAAACCCTTCGAGTTTACTTAAATCTGCAATACCGTTCGCAAGGCTGGATATCCTTTGCAACAGGCCAAGCCGGTTTTCTTTTACAGCTTTATCCTCAGCCATCACCAGCACTTTTTCGAAGAAGGCGGTGATGGATGGGATGAGTTTGGTGACGATCTCTAAAAATTCATCGACGGAGGACGGAGGACGGGGGACGGAGTTTTGAATTGCTTTGTAAAGTTCCTTCTCCTCTGTTTCAATCAAAAACTTTTCATCAACCTCGGTCTGCGGTCTTCCGTCCTCGGTCTGTGAACGCAGAATACGGACACAGCGGGCGAAACCGTCCAAAATGGATGACCAGTCTTCGCGTCCCACCCAGGCGGACAGTTGCTTCACCGCACGGACAGTTCCCGCAGGGTTGTTTGATTGCGCCGCAAGCACCGCTTCGACGACATCATGTTTGAATCCGCTGTCTTTCAAGACAACGTTCAAGCGGCCCGAGATGAATTCCAAAATTTGTTTTTGCACATCGTCTTTGACATCAATGGGCTGGGCCTTGGCGGATTTCTTCATGGCTTCAGCGAGATCAAAGTCAACATCATGCTCGATCAACGGTTGGACCACGCCAATCGCCGCGCGGCGCAGACCGAAGGGATCCTTCGCGCCGGTGGGGGCAAGTCCCGCGGCAAAGAGTCCAACCAACGAATCGAGTCTGTCAGCAAGGGCAACAACAAGACCGATCTTCGATTGCGGAACGGTCTGATATTGTTCGCTGATCGCAGCAGCGACATCTTTATGTTCACCAGAACGAAGAGCATATTCTCCGCCGATGATGCCTTGCAGGGAAGTCATCTCCGTGACCATCTGTGTCATGAGGTCGGCTTTCATCAAATGTGCGGCGCGGCGGGCATAAATTGCTTCGTCTTTTTCGAGTCCCAATATGGGAATTAATTCGTTGATAAGATTCTCAATGCGGGTAGACTTGTCCATCATCGAGCCGAGTTTAATGTGGAAGGTGAGCCCGGAAAGTTGTGAACGATAATATTCAAGCGGATTCTTCACATCTTCGCGGACGAAGAAGTTCGCATCCGCAAAACGCGCGCCGAGGACGTGTTCATTCCCCTCGCGGACGGTGTCCACGCCGATGTCGTCGCCGTTGCGGATGGCGATAAAATGCGCCAGTAGGGATCGGGCTTGCCCCGATCCAGTATTTTGCCCCGATCCTGCTTGCCCCGAATTTTGGGCGGACGCAAGATCCGCCCCTACGCTTTGGACGGGGAAATATCTCTGGTGTTTCTTCATCACCGAGATCAGAACATCTCTTGGCAATGAAAGGAATTCTTCATTGAAGCCGCCCATGACGGCGGTGGGCATTTCGATTAAGTTTGTGACTTCGTTGAGCAAGCCTTCTTCGATGATGGCTTCGCCGCCGATGAGAGCTGCGGCTTGATTGACCTGCTCCACGATGGAGGCTTTGCGTTCTTCTTTATCGAGCAGAATGCCTGCTGCGCGGATCACATCAAAATATTTATCAGCGGATGGGATGGTGATGTCGGGCGAGCCGTAGGGGCGTAAGCCACGGGAAATATTTCCAGATGCCACGCCTGCATATTCAAACGGGATGACCATGTCACCGAGCAGAGCAACGTACCAGCGAATGGGACGCGAGAAGGCAACGGCTGATTCATTCCAGCGCATGGACTTCTCGAACTTGATGCTTTCGACTAATTTGGGTAACGCATCCACGAGGACTTCGGGGGTTGGGCGTCCCTTTTGTTTGACGACCGCGGCAACATATTTTCCACCGTCAATCTCGCGGGCTTCGAGCGTGGCAGGATCGAGATTGTTTTTCTTGGCGAATCCCAAACCAGCTTGCGTGGGCTTGCCGTCTTTGTCAAAAGCTTTATCAGCGGGGGGACCTTTGACGAGGTCTTCGCGGTCTGGCTGATTCGGGGAGAGAGAGTCGATAGAAACAACGATCCTGCGCGGGGTTGTGAAGATGCGAATGTCGCCGTGGGTGAGATGAAGTTCGGAGAGGAGAGTCGGGATACGGGTTACGAGATACGCGTGAGCAACATCCACATCATTGGCGGGGAGTTCTTCGACGCCGATTTCAAGCAAGAATGACGAAGGATGGAGGACGGAGGACGGAGCTTTGGGCGCAATCTTGGTCTTCGGTCCTTTGTCCTCGGTCTTGAGCAGTGGATATTCAAGTCCCTTGCGCTGTTCGCCATACGCCACCGCCACGCCCTTTGCCAATTCGCGGATGCGTCTAAAAAATGCCTGACGTTCGGCAACACTGATTGCGCCGCGGGTATCTAAAATATTGAAGCAGTGCGAGCATTTGAGGACGTAGTCGTGCGCAGGGACGATGAGACCACCCGCGAGACAGGCGTCGGCTTCGGCGGAGAAGAGGTCGTACATGGCGCGGACGCGTTCGACGTCGGCGGTCTCGAAATAATATTTGGAGTGTTCGAACTCTTCTTGTCTGCGAATTTCACCATACGTTACACCCGCACCATACTCTTCATTCCAGATGGCGTTGGCGTTGTTGAGCGCGATGAGGATGCGTTCAAGCCCGTAGGTGATCTCGACCGAGACGGGGTCGAGCGCCACGCCGCCCATCTGTTGGAAGTAGGTGAACTGCGTGATCTCCTGCCCGTCGAGCCAGACCTCCCAACCCAAGCCCCACGCGGAGATGGCGGGCTGTTCCCAGTTATCTTCCACGAAGCGGATGTCGTGCTGGCGCGGGTCGATGCCGAGGGCTTTGAGCGACTCGAGGTAGAGTTCCTGCGGGTTCGTTGGATCTGGCTTAAGTATGACCTGAAATTGGGTGTGCAGTTGGAAGCGATTGGGGTTCTCGCCGTAGCGCCCATCATCCGGGCGGACAGACGGCTCGACGTACGCCACGTTCCACGGCTCGGGTCCGAGCACGCGCAGGAAGGTGGCAGGGTTCATCGTCCCTGCGCCCACCTGGGTATAGTAAGGCTGTGTGATGAGACATCCGTGCGATGCCCAGAAGTCTTGTAGTTTGAGGATGATTTCCTGGAAAGAAGAGTGAGAGGTCATGTTGGGTTATCGGATTTCGATTGCAAATTTTAGAAACCGAATTGTTTTTGAGGAACAATCGAGGAACAATTCGAATACTCAGGAACTGCAGCTACACGCAGACAAGAAGTGGAATGCCATTCGTTCTTGAGGAACGAAGGAGGAACGAATATTCCTTCAACAGCATTCCCAAGTACACGCAGGAAAGTGGCGGCGTTCATCGTCCCTGCGCCGACCTGGTTTGTAGTAGGGCTGGGTGATCAGGCATCCGTGGTCAGACCAGAAGGATTGGAGTTTGAGGATGATGGATTGGAAGGAGGAAGGCATAGTTATTTTCGATTTTAGATTTCAGACTTTGGATTAGTGGTCGAGTAGTCCCGACTGCTTTTAGAGGGACTTAACGAAACCCAAGCGATAAGATTATACCGTACCCGATTCATATTTCCCGCTTTGAGGGGGCACAAGCGATGTGAACAATGGAGGAGGTTGGTTCCGTTATCCCAAATCAATTGTACGCTTATTGTTTCAACCGCCCTAACATCCCGCGAATAGCTGATGCAAGTTCATCTGGTAAGCCATTCAAACTAGGATTACGATCACCCGCCAAAACAATTGCTAATACTTTGCCAATTGCTTGTATTTCGGGTGGAGCGCTAGAATCTGATGCCATCTTTTGCATCGCTGGAAACAACTGTGCTCCTAATTCTTTATCGCCTCCGGCAGCGCGCTCAACCATTTCAAGCAATTGAGGAAAGGTTATACCCTCCTGTTCCGAAACCTCGGTTTGTGATTGACGAGCCATCTGTTCTTTTTTTCTCCAATCACGCGCTTCATCGCCGTTCCCGCGTTTTTCGGCAATTTCGGCCAGTAAAGAGAATGTCTTCCAAGATTGAGAAGTTATACCAAGCGTTTCCTCAATTTCAACAGCTCGACGAGCATATGTTTCGGCTTGATCAAATCTTTTTTGGGTTACATTTAAGTTCGCCAGATTTCGATAATAAATTACTTGGCTTCTGTGGTCACCTAATTTTTCTCCTAAATTGATAGCCTGTTTATACCAGCGCTCAGCGTCCTGAAGCCTGCCAGCATTTTCGGCAACACGAGCTAATTGATTAGAAGCAGATACAACGTAGTCTAGATCCCCTATTTTTTCGGAAATCGAAATACTTTCCTTATACCAATTTTCAGCCTCATCCCACTTTTCTTCTTCTTGAGCAACCCGACCTAATTGGTGACAAGCGACCGCTTCAAGTCGACTTTCACCAATACTACGAGAAATATTCAGTGCCTCTTGATGCCGCTGACGAGCATCCTTTAAGTCTCCTTGGAGCAGGGAAAGCGTACCCAGCTGACCAAAAAGAACTGCAACGCTTCGCTCATCTCCATTGCCACGAGCAATTTGGAGAGAAAGTTCATATTCGCGTCTTGCTTGCAAATAATCACCCAGGTCTGTCAATACATCAGCAAAATCTGCGTGCAAGACGCTAGCTTGGGATGGTTTATCCTTTAACTCCACAGCCTTATTAGTGGCATCAATCGCATCAATATATACTCTCGCCGCCTCACTTAACCTTCCCTGAGCGCGAAGAGAACGACCTAAATAGCCAAGTAGGATTACACGATCAAAAGAGGCATCATTTTCAGTGCTTGATTCTAATCGATTCAAAAGCTGCCTGAATATTTTTTCTGCCTCAACTGAGCGACCTGATTGTAGTAACTGGACTCCACGCTGGTTTCCCATCAAATACTCAGCTCTGGTAAGCGGCTGATTTTCATCTGTCTTACGTTGGCCAACTGCTTTCTCTATTTCTGCTAATAGCTCATTTTGTTCACGGAAACGACCAAAGATATCTAAGAAGCGATTAATACTATTACCGAAATCAGCAGCAGCATCCAGTGTTCCTGTAGCTACACACAATCGTAGGGCATATCTCAGATTCGGCAATTCACGAATTGCAATAGCACGTACTTCTATCGGATGTTGAGTATCATCGTTGTAAAGTTGATTGGAAAATTGGTAGTAGACTTGCCAATAACGTTCCTGTATAAATTGGTCTGGTTCCATCTGAGTACGAAGATAGGGGGTAAGAGTAGGGTGAAAATGTATATATGGTACTGCCACGCCAGGAATATCCTCTAAACGAATTAAAGCAGTAGCGGCAAGTTGCTGTTTGAGAGTATTCCACGTCTCTGATGGGATTTCGGTCACAGCAAGCAAAATGGGCTCTAAAGCTCCGCCTTCAAATATGGCTAGTCGCGCCAGCCATCGGCTGGCATCTTCACCGAGGCGTTCAAGCGAGAAGCGTAAACTTACTTCTAGCGATTCGTTTCGATCTGTGCCCTTGCCTATTTTAATTTGCGGCAGGATTCCTTGGAATTGTTCAACCAATTGTTCGGCGTTATAACGAACTAATTGCGGTAATGCCAATTGTAATGAAAGTGGATGCCCTCTTAGAAAGCGAAGCAAACTCTCTAAAGAGTCTCTTTGTGGACGAGAAATGTTGTTGTCTTCAATAATTGCACCAGCTAAATCAAAAGCATCGCTAAGTACGAGGCCATCAAGCTCAATTCGCAAGCAATCTTTTCCCGTTTCAAATGCAAAATGA
Source organism: Anaerolineales bacterium (assembly GCA_014860745.1). Lineage (GTDB taxonomy): Bacteria > Chloroflexota > Anaerolineae > Anaerolineales > Villigracilaceae > Villigracilis. The sequence continues at coordinate 5,338 of JACZJC010000010.1, read as the reverse complement.
GGAATATTTGTATTTCGGGTGGTAATCAGTAGGCGTGAGTCTCCGCGCGCAGTCCATCTGTCCCCAGCATCCAATAGCTCACGTAAATCTTGAGGTTTAAGCGGTGAATTGCCACCTGGTAATATGCTCTCAAAATTATCCCAAACTAAAAGCGTAGGTTTATCTAACATATAATTGGTAATGGCATCAACTTTTTCAAGAATGTTATTATTTAGGCTATTTTGGAAGAGAATCCTGCCGATCTCATTTACGGTGCTTTCCAACCCCGCACCATTTTCAAACGGCACAAAAGCCACCTGCTCAAATAATCCAGTACGAGTAAACCACTCCGCGGCTTGAGTAGCTAAAGCAGTCTTGCCCTGTCCTCCAAAACCATGCAAAACAACGATTCGTTTTGTAGCAAAGGCGCGCTCTAAATTTAGTAATTCACGAGCACGCCCATGGAATCCATGAAGGGGAGCTGGCGGAAAACCACCTTCTAGCCCTCTATTAACGCGGGATGTGATCTTAGCAGTAATTAATGGAGAAACAGAACCTTTTGTTGCTTTAAAGGGGGTTATCTCATCTGCTTGTTGATAAAGTACGGGTAGGAACCAATCTTGTAAGTGGATAATCTCGCGTTTATCTTGCGATGAAATACGCTTGGGATTGGTGAACAACCCACGACGTACAGCATCCATTGCTGCTGCAACAGTACTTCCACGTGCTAGTTCACCATAAAAATATCGGGTGAAATGTTTGGCTGTTTCAACCAACATACTGTAATTCATTACCACTACCCCCCCTAGACCTGATTCTATTAATCGTGAAGCCACATTCGCGAACGGATTAAGCTCATCAGGTTGAGCACTCTGGCAAGCATTGACAACCATTAATGGAATTCCGCTTTCATTAAGTAAGGTCCCTAGCTGTTCTGCATCTACAGCATGTTTCTGGTGATCCTCGTCTTCAAATAGCAAAAAGCCCAAGCCCATGCCTTTGTCATAAATACCGTAACCCTCAAAGTGCACAATATGCACCCTAGGTAAGTCAGGATCGCGAAGGCGTTTATCCAAAGCAACAAGCGTAGGTGGACGCAGAAATTCAACCTCAACTTTTTCGGGAATATCATCCAGCGCATCCAGCAACGGTTCAGCAATGGATCGTGGGTCAATAAACTCAACCCCATCAGGGCGGCAGGTTACCATTAGAACTCTTACGGGTAAATCAAAAGATTGGATTGGTTTACCAATCGCTCTATGCATGCGACGACGTATACTAATTGGTGGTTTCTTGCTAAACAGATACCCGCTATCATCACGCAGTAGTTCCCACGGCAATCTCAAAACGCGAGATTCTGTTGTATCAATGGTCAAAACTCTCCCGCCTGAATGCAATGCATTGAATTCATCTAAAAGCCCGATAGCATCTTGGTTCGAAAATATAGCATCAAAAAGGTTTCTGCCCCATTTTGATAATTTACCTTCTATTTCATGAGCACGCTCGCGATCCGGGCCAACTGGCCAAAGCGGATACTTCTCAAGATACCAGCGAATCTCTCCCAAATCCTTTTCGGTTAGAGGATTGACAAAATCATACGTCCTTGTAGCTTGTTCGCCAAAATGGATGCTGATGGGCACAGGAGCATCCTCGGGAAGATTCTTAGATACTTTTTGAAAATGGATTACAATTTCTCCTAATGACGTTTTGTAGGTTTGCTTCGGTTTGCCCTCAAGTTCAATAAGGCGACTGCTTATATATTCATAAGCTTGTGCCAATTCATTTATGGCTGTCGCCTTTTTTGTTGTGATTATTTCTTCTCCAAATGCAAGGGCGGGAATGTATTTAAGCAGAGATTTCTCGAAATAATAATTTGCGCTTTTCAACATCGAATCAGGTAAGAATAATTTAAAGAGATCCACCGATTTACTAAACCACTCATCCAATATTTTAGGATCGAGAGACATCTCAACGCGAGACAGAACAGGAAGCAAAGAAATGTCTCTAATAATCTCTTTGCTATCCCCCGCATTTTTAATCCTTGTTGCTATTTTTGCAACGCCTTGAAGATTTTGTTCGTTCATTCCCGAGAATAACAACACTGCATCTGGCAAATGCAGAGTGCATATTCCACCAATGTCTGTAATTCCAGTTCGGCTGTCAATTAGAACAAAATCGGCGGCATCTTGAAATTCTTGCCTAAGTAGTTTAATGAATGCCCCGCCATTCCATCTGGAATAAAAATCTTCCCAATCAAACTCATTTACCCGTATATTGTATTTGCCATCATCGAGACCAGGCCCAATAATCTTTATGTTCTTGTAACCCTTAACTTGGGATATGTAATTGTCTAATCGCGGGAAGGCCTTTTTTATGAACTTTTCATCCTTGCCAGTTGCAGCCGTCTGATAATCATAAAAAATATCAATCAACCCTTTTTGGGTTTCAGCAGTATTGTTAAAAAACTTGGATAAACCTGGTGCTTCTAAGTCCCAATCAACGATCAACACCTTTTTCCCCTCTTTGGCTAAAGAAACAGCAATATTGGCTAAAGCCATAGATCGCCCAACCCCCCCCTTGTAAGAATAAAAAGTAACTATCATAGTTTGACTCTCATTTATCAATACAAAGTGGGGAAGGTGCTTTTTTCCGAACCAAATCGCTCTGTAAACCATACAAAGAAAAACACCGTCATTTGAGGCTTGCCTTTTACCGTTTTTATCAACTTTAGTTGATTTACATTTCGTATAACTTCAAGCAATTCTCTCTCTAATTGTATTTTTGTAGTTACATCCAATCGTACCAAGGGACTTTCGCATTCTTCATATTGAAATCGCAACCGTTTTAAATAACTGTTCCTGAGGGTTATATAATGGTCACGCAACTCCAAACCAAAATCACCAGAAACAGGAGTAATACAACTAGCTAGGAAATACGTGCGATCAATTTCAACCGCCAAATTAGCAATCTCAGGTATTTCCAATGCAAGACAATCAATTATGTAAACGCAAGGTTCATCTAGGAACTTAATAAGGAACGATTCGTCATTGGAATTCTTCAAAAAATCTGTGCTTTGTAATTGAACTTCCAAATTTTCAGAAGCCAACTTAGGTGCTAAACTGCTTATAATACTTCCTATAGTTCCAGTATCATCGCCAAACGGGGACCATTCATGACTATGATCTCCGTATTTAGGGGCTCCTAATGTTCCTCCCGATGTCAGTACGAAGCTTTGACTAAACTCAGAGAGGCGCGGTATTTGATCCTTGGTAATAGCTAATACAACTAAATTAATTTTGTTGTTCATCTTTTACTCCACCTAGCGTTAAGAAAGCGGGAAACAGAAACCATAATCAACATCTCATTACTATCCCTTTTGAAATCGTTGGTGTCGGAAAAATACTTTTCCCACCCAGCACCATTTTCTATCTCGCCAAGAGCTTTCAGAATATTTTCGATATCTTTATCGACTGTGATAAAAAAATCGCCAGAAATTCGGTTGTCCTCAATTAATTTTTGCAAAATATCGAATTTAGCTTTTAGTTTGATAAGAATCTCTTGAACATATACGGTTTTGGTCTTATCTAATAATGGTTTCTTTTTCCATACCAAAGCCGATTTCCCTTCTTGCAACGAAGCTATTAAGAATTTAATTTCTGCGAGAAGATCGGCATATTCTTTTGATGGCAGTCCAGGCAAATTAGTGTTTTCAGTAAGGAGTGTTGCAAATAGAGTTGAGCTTAAAGATAACGTCGCAATCCCACCTATTAGAGAATGCAACAGAGGAGATATCCAAGTGGTGAGTTTGTTAGTAATTATTAAATTACCTGTTAAAAATCCGCTAGCTAAACCCACCGCAGTAACTCCAATTAGTATTTCAAATGTCACGATAAACGATCTGGCCCATAAATAATCCTTGAACAAATAATATCTTTCCAGTCTTCTACCAAGAATATAACAAAGTATACAAAATGGAATGCTCACGATAAAAATAAGAGATGCTATTTCTAACCAGCCATATGCCCCTGGCAACTGTAGTTTTTCGATTTTTAGTACTCCTAAGAATACAAGGGCTGAGGGCATAATCCCATAAGCAACAATGCCCTTTGCACTATTGGCGAATATATGATCTAGCCTTAATTTCAAGTTGGTTTTTAGATACATATTTATGCAATGACCATCAACTTTTTCTTATTTTACCTTTGTTTCATCAATACAAACAACCCAACATATTACCACCGTATACTCTTGCGAATTTGCAATTCCCAATCTTGTCCTAGGGGAGTTTGGCTTTATCAAACTATGCGTTCACGCCGTCTTGGGTCAGGCGGGTGTGGTTTCGATACGCCCCGAAGAGCACGGGGCTACTCAACCACCAAGAGTCCGCGAACAGCGTCACGGCGGAGTGCCCCGACAGGGTATCCGCGCGGGCGTACCCTACGGGCATGATATGGCAGAGGCGGTGTCCTGAGCTTGTCGAAGGGAAGACTTTGAGGGGGCGTTTATCTGCCGGCACGTTTATAACAACTTCTTGAATTCTTCGATGGTCAATCCCGCGTCCTTGATAATTCCCGCCATCGTAAATGCATTGATCGGATTGTTACGCGGGATAATGATAATTCGGTCATCTTTCGCCATGGAGATATGTTTCCCTTCGCGGATGACGCGAAATCCTGCTTTCTCAAAGGCTTTCACAGCTCGCTGGTGTTGAATTCCCGCCAATTTGGGCATGATTAAATGGGAACCTCAACCATTCGAGTTTCTTTATTTTGATTCAAGATTTCAATTGTTTCAAGATAGGTCTTGATGGCGTCCTTGATATTTTCAAGTGCCTCTTCTTCCGTTTGTCCCTGTGACCAGCACCCTGGTAAGCCAGGTACCCAGACGGCAAACCCTTCATCTGTTTCTTCAAGTCGGATTTTGTATTTCATTTTTTATCTCCATAAATCTCAAGACAATCGTTTGTAAAGGTCAGTATTTTTGCTCAAAACTCGTTCAGCGGTTTCTGAAAATTTCTCGGCATACTTCAAAACCTCTTCAACGGCTTCGGTAGTCAATTGCGGATAAGACTTGATCACATCTTCCTTTGTCGCGCCACTGGCAAAGAGTTCAAGAATGAACTCGATGCTAAGACGCGTACCAGCAATATGAGGTTTACCGCTGAGGATTTCATTGTCATAAGCAATATGGGTAATCATAGTCTAGCTCCTGAGTATGCTGCAATTATAACTCGCAAAACTAACTGTCTTGTCAACCTGGTGAGAGCGTAAATGAAAAGCCAGTCCGCTGCGGGGCTGGCTTTTTGATTTTTCATGTATTTATCGCTATAAGTGAAATTTCAGCTTTCAAACCCTAAATA